>JAFTVI010000029.1 GCA_017465825.1 Clostridia bacterium | reverse complement strand
GCTCACCCGTGTGCGATCCGAAAAGGACGAACGCAACCTTGTTGTTACGATTACAGACGAGGGAGAAAAGTTAAAGGAAAGGGCAATTGAGATTCCGATGCAGATTGCTGGATGTACAAACCTTACCGCAGAAGAAGGAGTACAGTTATATAAGATTCTTTATAAGATTCTCAATAACCACCAATAAAGTGGCATCTAAATGGTTCGTAACAGCCATCAAAGGGCTACAAAAAAGATATAGCCACAGAAAAACTCTGATTTTATCAGGTTTTTTTCTGTTTTTATGGGCAAATTTTGAGTTGTCGGTTTGAACGTATAAAAAAGATATTTTTCTCAAACAGGACTTGAACTCTCACAAAGTCACCATATTTACGGAGCATAGAACCATCTATGCTCTTTTTTCTTTTCAAAAAAGGATTGACTTTCTCAAACAATTTTGATATCATAATATCAAGATATTATGATATCAAAATGGAGGTGGGATTGTGAACAAAACGAAGACCCCAACATATGAAAAAATAATGATCCCTCTGCGTTTGCCACCGGAGATTTACAGCCGAATGATGGACGAGGTGCAAAAAAAGAAGAAGGACGAACGCGGATATAGCGTCAATCAGTATTTGACTGATATACTGACAAAAGATTTGGAGGAGAGAGATAATGGCTAAAGCAGTTCGAAGCATAGAAGAACAAGTTGAAGATTTGGCGAAAAAGCAGTTGGTTGGTGTAAAATACTATACCAAAACAGAGACTATTAACTCTGAAATAGAAGCCGCATTGAAAGCTGCTCCTTCCAAAAGCGGCGGTTCGGGTTCTAATTATCCCGATATCAAGCTTTTATTAGAGACTAAAACTATGAGAAGAATCCCTGTAATGATTGAAGTTAAAGGTAAAAAGGGAGATTTCGTCAGATTGACTGTAGATGGCGAAATAGATAATAAGAAAAAAGATGGAACTGAGAACTTTACTAATATCAATAAATACGCTGTGAATGGTGCGGTACATTATGCAAATGCTATTGTAGAACATACCGCAAGTTACAAAGAGGTCATTGCCATCGGTATAAACGGATACTATGATGAAGGCGGGGCGCTTATAACCGAAATCGGAGTGTATTATATCTCATTGGATAATTTCTGCATTCCTAAGCCAATTGGTAATTACAGTGATCTGTCTTTCCTTTTGAAGAAAAACCAATCTACGTTCATTGATGAAATTGACAAGGCCGGATTGACCGAAGAGGAAATTGAAACTAAAGCTAAAGAATACGAAAACCAAATTGAAGTGAAGCTCAAGAAATTGAATCAAACCATGCAGGATACTCTTAAAATTTCTGTGGGTTCTCGTGTTGAATTGGTTACCGGTATGATTATGGCTGGTCTTGGAACTGACGGGGTTTCTCCGCTGGAAATAGCGGAGCTAAAAGGTGAAACAGGCGCAAAAACAAACGACGGCAGAGTTTTAATCAATAAGATTGATTCTTTTTTAGAAAAACGCAGTTTGCCACAAGAGAAGAAGGAAATGATCGTTAATGACCTTTCTCGTGTGTTTGTCTACTCTGATTTATGGAAGCCTGTTAATGGTGAAAGCAAATTAAAGAGCGTTTATACAAGTGTAAAAAACGACATAATGCCAATATTCACATCGGCCAAGCACCTTGATTTTACTGGCAAACTTTTCAATGTACTTAATGCCTGGGTTGACATTCCTGACAGTGATAAAAATGATGTGGTATTAACTCCTCGCTATGTTACGGAATTGATGGCGAAATTGGCGCTAGTTAATAAAGACAGTTATGTTTGGGACTATGCTGTGGGTTCGGCAGGATTTCTCATTTCTTCTATGAAGTTAATGATTAAGGATGCCGAGGAACGTATACATAGCCCTAAAGAATTGGCGGACAAAATCATTGAAATCAAAACCAAACAATTATTGGGTATTGAAAAACGTTCGGATATTTATCTGTTGGCTGTGCTTAATATGATTCTTATGGGTGACGGCTCATCCAATATCATCCATAAGGACAGTTTAACGGAATATGATGGCAAATATGAACAGGGCGAAATGAACGGTAAAGATTTCCCGGCAAACGTGTTCTTGCTTAATCCGCCTTATTCTGCTCCCGGCAAGGGTTTCGTTTTCGTGAAAAAAGCACTTTCAAAAATGAGCAAAGGTAAAGCTGCCATACTCATTCAAGAAAATGCAGGAAGCGGAAATGGATTGCCGTATACAAAGGATATATTGAATAACCACACTCTTCTTGCCAGTATCCATATGGCCGATATTTTTAAAGGTAAAGCAGGTGTTCAGACCGCAATCTATGTTTTTGATGTGGGCACGCCTCATAATGAGAAGCAGATAGTTAAATTCATTGATTTTTCTAATGACGGATATACAAGACAAAATAGGAAAAAGTCAAGCCAAGATGCAAATCTGAAAAATACCGATAATGCCCTTGAGCGTTATGAAGAAATTGTAAATTTGGTTCTTTATGGGAAGGCGTATTTACATTACTTTACCGAAGAACAGTACATCGAAGATACTATTAGTCTTGAGGGAAATGATTGGACTTTTTCTCAACATATCAAACTCAATACTATTCCTACAGAAGATGATTTTAGAGCTACGATTAAAGAATATCTTGGTTGGAAAGTCTCTGCGGTTTTAAGAGGTGAAATTGATGGTTAAATTTAAGGAATATAAAATTGAGGATGTATTAACATGGCAACCTCAAAAAGAAATCGATCCCCTCAAAATTCCCGATTTAACTGTGCAGAGTGATGTGGTATATCCCTTTTATGGACAAGCAACACTAAATAACGGAATTATTTCATACCTTTCACTTACAGATCGTGTACTAAATAACCCAGAAGGAAAACCCACAATACTTATTCACTCAAACAATCAAAATGTGGTTTATCTTGAAACGCCTTTTTATTTAAAGGATGGACATGGTGCGACAAGTGTACTTCAATCGGAGTGTTTAAATGAGAAAGTTGCATTATACTTAATGACAAGTATAAAAAAGGTTATTACTAAAAAGTTTTCCTACAATGAAAAAGCCACTAAAATTGCTCTAAAAAACACATATATTCAACTTCCTATTGACGATAGAGAAGAAATAGATTATGGGTATATGGAACGCTGTATAAGCGAACTCGAAGAGGAGCGTATAAGCGAACTCGATTCGTATTTGAAAGTTAGTCACCTTGAAAATTATAATCTTACAAAAAGTGAATCGAACGCTTTGAAACAATATCACACCAACAAAGTTATATATGCTGACTTTAGAATAGGTGATCTGTTTGATATTCATCCTACCAAGTCCTATGGTGTTACAAATAGAACGCTATTCAAAACGAATGGAAAAACTCCGGTTGTGGTTAATTCCAGCATAGGTAACGGTATAGGTGGATATGTTGATTTAGAACCTACCGAAAAAGGAAATATGATAACTTATACCGATACAACCACCTCGGAAGGTATTTTTTATCAACCCAATGATTTTATTGGTTATTCGCATATTCAGGGGTTGTATCCACTTCATAATGTTGAGTGGTCCGAAAATACATTGCTATACTTCTTGGCGCTATTCAAAAAACAAGCATCTGGGCGTTTTGATTATGCAACAAAGTTTAATCGCAAAATTGCCGCAGATATGATTGTTAAACTTCCTGTAACGAAAGATGGTAATATTGATTTTGCTTTTATGGAGAATTTTGTACAGGTTCAGAAAAAGCTCGCAATAAAAGATGTAGTTGATTGGAAGGATAATATAATCAAAACTACGAAACAAGTTATATAGTGCGTAGGTTCAAATCTATACTTTGATTCCATCAAAATATCTTTTTTGTAGCCCATAGACAAACGAAATCCGTTCACGCAAGTGGGCGGATTTTTGTTTGTATTATTCATTATTCAATATTCATTATTCATTGGTACAGAACGGATTTTCAAATGAATAATGAAGTTGCTTCGCTGATGAATAATTAATAATGAATAATTTTTTTGATATGACTTTTAGTGTGTGCTATAATAATCATAAAGGATGTGAAAGCAATGAAAGAAAATGTTCTGATTGATAAATCTATCATTTTTACCTCAAGAATTGTTAAATTGCACGATTATTTGATTAAGAACAAAAAAGGTTTAACTATTGCAAGGCAAATAATTCGTAGTGGAACAAGCATAGGTGCAAATATCAATGAAGCTAATTACGGTCATAGTCCTGCAGATTTCATCGCTAAAATGCATATTGCTTTGAAGGAAACCGCAGAAACAGAATATTGGATTAAATTGCTCAAAATGTCTGAATATATTGATGAAAAAATATATAACTCATTACTTGAAGATTGTTTGGAGATAAAACGTATTTTAATTTCATCAATCAACACTGCTAAATCAAATCAGAAATAATTTGTTGCCATTTTGAGTTGTAAACACAAAAAACGACAGTTCCTTTCGGAGCTTGTCGTTTTTTATTCAAGCCGATGGCTTGGTATGTAATCCGCGATAGCGGAATGTAATCAGCGTAGCTGTATGTCATCACCGCAAGGTGTATTTCTTCGGCTTGATTACATACGCAACTAAAGTTGCAATTACATACAATGCTTCGCATTGAGTACATACCGCCTGCGGCGGATTTTGTTCAGCCTTTGTCTTTATTGATAAAATCAAAATTTGTATGAACCTTTTTATCTGTTTTTTCGTCTTTATGTATGAAATCGGTTTCATAATAACATACGGAGGTGATGTGATGAATGAATTTGACGCTTTGCTGATTGAAAATTACAATTCCCTTAATCGTTTTGTAAACTACAAAATCAGCAACAGGCAGGATGCACAGGATATCGTTCAGGAAACCTGTCTTACAGCATCTTTGAAGTTTGAATTGCTTAAAGATAAAACGCTGTTCAAAGCCTGGCTGATGCGTATTGCCAACAATAAATGCATTGATTATTACAGGAAAAAATCAAAAATAACCAATGTTTCACTTGAAACATTGCCGGAAATTGATGCTGTTCCCGATAATTCGGAATCCTTACACAATGCGGTTGCTGAAACAATAGATTTGCTCGGCGAAACTGAAAAACAGATTCTGTATCTGTATTATTTTCAGGATATATCTCAAAAGGAAATTGCCGGTATTTTAAATCTTCCGTTAGGCACGGTCAAAAGCAGATTGCATTATGCAAAGCAGAAATTCAGAGAGATCTATCCCTATCCGCCAAAAGAAAAAGGAGATATTCGTATGAAAAAATTACCCGAATTTTTACCTCAATATAAAATCGAAAAATCACAAAAAGCACCATTTGATGTAAGATGTGAGGAGCTTGTAGGCTGGTGCATTGTACCGAAGCTTGGTGAAAAATGCTCTTTTGGTATCTATTATATTCCCTCACGGAAAATGCAGGGATATATTGATGCCGAGGTTGTCGGCGAGGCTGAAATATACGGTATCAGAGGTGTTGAAATATCAGCAGTTGAGCACGATATGGAGAATTACTACAGAACTGAAATAATAAAGGAAAACCGCCGCAGTTTTATTGCTCAGCTTACGGACACTCACAGCCGTTTTCTTGCCGAAACTCATATTGAGGACGGTGTGCGTATGGTGCATACATTCATAGATGACGATGAATTTACCGAGAATTGGGGCTACGGCGAGGACAATTGCGGCAATCCCATACACATCACGCAGAAAAATCTTATAGAACGCTGCGGAAACGTAGTAAACGGAACTGTGAAACCTGAAGTTGTTGATATCGTTGGCAGATATGACATTACAATCAACGGCAAAACCTATGACACGGTATGTGTAATGGATCTGAATTGCTATAACGACCCTGTTGTGTCCGAGCAGTATATTGACAAAAACGGAAGAACTGTTCTGTGGCGCAGATTCAACCGTAACGATTGGGCATTTGACCGTTATCAGCAGAAATGGACGCAAATGCTGCCCGATAACGAGCGACTGACCGTAAACGGCGAAACCTATGTCCATTGGTATGACTGCATAACAACCTACATTCTGTAAACTAAAAAAAGAGCTGACTCATTTTTATGTGAGTCGGCTCTTTAATTCTGTTCTTTATTAAAACTGCGGGATTTCCACAGGTACGCCGCCTTGAACTGCTGATTCGTGGGCAAGGATGCCGGGGATTGACATCTGTATTGCGAAGTCAACGTCAAGTGCAGGTTTTTTATTTTCCACAAGGCAATCTATGAAGTCCTTTACCATTTTTCCGTCTGCGCCGCCGTGTCCGCTGTTATCTTCGCCCTCATAAGCAGTTGTTACGGGAATATCAATTTTAGAGTTTGCGGAGAATGTGCCGGGCACGCTGTAAAGGCTTGCAAGAGAGTGTGCGTTATCAACAACACATCTGCGGTCTGTTTCAATAGTGCCTCTTGTGCCGCAGATTCTGTAATTGTGGTCGTAGCTTGTGTATGCGCCGAAGCTTACAAGCAGTCTGATAACTGCACCCTTTGCCGTTTTGAAAAGAGCAACGCCTGTTTCCTTGCGTTCGGGCGTGTAGGGGTCGTAATGCACGTCTGCTTCCATACATGTTACGCTTACGCATTTATCATCCATAACATAAAGAAGGGGACCGAGCTCGTGTGTAAGATAATGAATTGCAGGCTGATATGTTCTCCAATGGCTTTCGGGATAGTAGTCGGGTGCAAAATCGTTGGGATCAAGTGCGTGAAGATATTCAGCCTCTGCATACGCGATTTCGCCGAAAAGACCGTCCTCGTGCATCTTTTTCCAGGTCTGTACAAATGCCCAGTAACAGCAGTTTTCAGCCGCCATATATGTAAGCTCGGGATGTGCATTTACAAGCTCTTTGAGCTGTTTTGCCTCTTCCACGGAGTTGACAGCAGGAATTTCGCTGAGAACGTGCTTGCCTGCATTCATTGCTTTTGTAACGATAGGCACGTGATAAACAGCCTCTGTGGCAACGATAACAGCATCAATATCCGTTTTGAGCATTTCGTCATAATCGCTGAACTGAACAATGTCTTTATCTTCAAGAACTTCGGAAAGCTCATCGTAACCTTTTTTTAATATCGCAGGATTGTGGTCGCAACAGGCTATGAGCTTTGCATTTTTAACGCCCTTAAGACATCTTGCAATAGCCGTACCTCTGCCGAGACCTACAACGCCAACCTTTATAATTTTATCACTCATATGAACTTCTCCTTTCAGAGTTAAATAACTGCTTTATTTTAACACAATAAAATAAAAAATTCAATTAAAACATTAAAAATATGTTGAATTTCATATATTGAGTATTATATAATCATTTTATGATATAAAAGGTTGGGATCAATATGACCGTAACAGAGCAGAATGTAAAAATCAACTATTTGCTGGGCATTGATGCAGGCGGCACAAAAACGGAATTTCTGCTTACCGACCTTAACGGAAAAGAGCTTGAGAGAGTTATACTCGGTGCGGCGAATCCCATCAACGTGGGGATTGATAATGCTGAAAAAATCCTAGAACAGGGTATATCACAGGTCTGTGGGAATATCAACCGCAGAGAGATTTCCGTGTACGCAGGTCTTGCAGGCGGAATCAGCGGCAACAATAAGCTTCTTATAAATAAATTCTTATCGGGTCTTGGCTTCGGCGCATCTGCAAACGGAAGTGACACCGACAACGCGTTGGAGGTTGCTCTCAAAGGCGGAAACGGCGTTGTTGTCATAATGGGTACAGGCATCGTGGCTTTCAGTCAGAATGAGGGCATCCGTCACCGCACAGGCGGCTGGGGATATCTTATCGACAAAGGCGGCAGCGGTTTTACCTTCGGTTCGGATGCTCTGAACAGCGCTCTTGAATATTATGACGGCAGAGGCGGCAGTAAGCTGCTTTTACAGCTTATTGAAAATAAACTGAATAAGCCCTTGCCCGAGTGTATTCCGGATATCTGTTCGGGCGGCGCAACATACACGGCATCCTTTGCACCCATTGTTTTCGAGGCTTTTGAACAGGGTGATAAGGAAGCAGAAAAAATCACTGACAGAAACTGTGCCGAGGTTGCAAAAATCATCCGCACCTGTTGCAGTCATTTAAGCTGCAACAGCAGAAAGGTTGTCCTTTGCGGCGGTATGTGCCGTAAGCAGGATATTTTAAAGCCGTTTATATCAAAGCATCTGGGCGAGGGGTACAATATTGACTTTTTAACCGAGCCTGTGGTCAACGGTGCCGTATCGCTTGCAAAAGCAAATATCAAAAAAGACGGAGAATAATTATGCTTAAAACTGAAATGCGCAATCCCCGTACATACAATATAGATAAGATGTCAACATACGACATTTTAAAAATCATAAACGATGAAAACAGTAACGTTATATCAGCCATAGACAAGGCGTTGCCGCAGATTGAAACAGCCTGCGATTGGGTTGCGGATGTTATTTCGGGCGGGGGTAAGGTTTATTATATCGGCAGCGGTACATCGGGCAGACTTGCCGTGTGCGATGCGGCTGAATGTCCGCCTACCTTCGGCGTGCCCTATGATTTGTTCAACGGCATAATTGCAGGCGGTGAGCAATGTATGTTCAAAGCTGCTGAAAATGCTGAGGATAATCCTGTTTTGTCTGTTGAGGAGCTGAAAAAGCGCAATTTCAGCAATAAAGATATATTGATCGGTATATCTGCCTCAGGCTCTGCCGCATATGTGATTGCGGCGGTTGAATATGCAAAAAAGCTCGGCGCAAAAGCTGTTGCAATAACAAACAATCCTGATACCGAGCTCGGTAAAGCCGCTGATATCGACATTTGCGCCGATACGGGGCCGGAGGTTATTACAGGCTCAACGCGTATGAAAGCCGGCACGGCGCAGAAAATCATTCTTAATATGATTTCAACATCCTCAATGATAAAATGCGGCTGTGTTTATGAAAATATGATGATAAACCTTAAGCCTACAAATAAAAAACTCCGCAGAAGAATGATTGGTATAGTTACGGAGATTCTGCACTGTACCGTGGAAGATGCTCAAATCCTGCTTGAAAACAGCGATTGGAGCATCCGCAAGGCAGTTGAAAAGGGGAACTGAAAATGGCTGTATACAAAATTGCATCGGGCGGAGAGAGTGATTTTATTATAGTCGCACACCAATACGCCGACGAAACGGTGCGTTACGCCGCATCTCAGCTGCAGGAATATCTTCTCAGAGCAACGGGAGCGGCAATTCCGTATTTTTCAGACCGCTGTCCTATGCGCAGTGCTGAGATACGCATAGGTGCAGATGTACGGGGTGAAACCAAAACTGAAACCGACCTGCACGACGAGGGATTTTATATCAGAGGTGCAGGTGAGCACATCACAATCACGGGCAGAACCTCAAGAGGTGTGCTTTACGGCGTGTACCGCTTTTTAGAGATTTTCTGCGGCTACCGCTGTTTTACAAAAGATGTTGAAACAATCGACACCTTTGACGTGCTTGAAATTGAGCTTGACGAAATAAAAGAAGAGCCTGCTTTTGACTTCCGCGATGCATATTTCCGTAATGCATTTGACGGAGGTTTCAGCTCGAAGAACCGCCTGAATTCGGGGTTATGTGATTTGTCGAAGGCTAAGGGCGGAAGAATGAAATGGTTTAATTTTCATCATTCGTTCTGCGACCTTGTGCCCGAAGGTAAGTATTTTGACAGTCATCCCGAATATTTTTCCGAAGTGAACGGCGTGCGCACAAGGGACAGTCAGCTGTGCCTTACAAATCCCGACGTGCTGAAAATTGCTGAGGAAACTCTCCGCAGCTGGATAAAAAATAATCCCGAATGCACGGTGTTTTCCGTTGCGCAGAATGATAATCCGCACCGTTGCACCTGTGCCGACTGTATGGCAATTGAAAATGAAGAGGGAAGTCCTGCAGGACCGATAATCCGTTTTGTAAATAAGCTTGCCGATTCAATCAAAGAAGACTATCCCGACGTGCTGTTGCACACTTTTGCATATATGTATTCCGTTCCCGCGCCGAAAAAAGCGGTTGCAGGGGATAATGTTATTGTAAGAATCTGCTCAATTGACTGCCGTTATGACAGACCTTTTGAGCTTTCGGCAGAGCTTGAACCCGACGGCAGAGATGCTCAGTTCGTAAATGCTCTCAACGATTGGAAAAGCCACGCAAAACAGCTGTATGTGTGGGATTATGCTACTAATTTTGAAAACTATTTACAGCCCTTTATTCATTTTGATACTCTTGCGGAAAATATCCGCTTTTTCAGGCGTATCGGCATAAAAGGTGTGCTTGAACAGGGTAATTTCGCATACGGCGGCGGCGCATCCTGTGATGATTTAAAGGCATATATCATCGCAAGACTTCTCTGGAATCCCGATACGGATATACATCGGGAAATCCGCCGTTTCTGCACAGCTGTTTACGGCGGAGAATCGGGAAAATATATGGAAGATTATGTTGAATTGATGCAGAACGCCTGTTCTTCGTCAAAGCTTACCATTTATATGCATCCCGATGCCGAGTTTATCACCGATGAGCTTGTTGAAAAGGCTGATACTCTCTTTAAAAAGGCTATGGCTTCGGCAACAACGGATGAAATCCGCAAACGCATAGATCGTGAACATCTTGCCGTCCGCTTTTTACAGCTTACCCGTATGGCTATGGATGTGCCCCACAGGACGGAGCAGATAGACCGGTTTTTCAAGGATGTGAAATCCTTAGGCATTACGGAGATTATGGAGAGGACTTCTCTTAAGGTATCATATGAATGTATGAAATGCTGTATGTACGCAAAGGAGTTTCCCATAAATTACAGGCTTTATTACATAATGCAATAAAAAAGCCTACCTTATATTCAGGTAAGCTTCAATGCGTAAACCACGCTTGACTTTTTCGTTTCAATTAATGTAAATCCGTATTTTTCGTAGAATCTGCGCGCGTTGTCATTGCCTTTCCATACTGTGAGTACGATACCTTTTACACCTTTATCCCTCAGATGATTGCAAAGAGCGTCCATCAGCTTTCTGCCAAGTCCCATATGCTGATACTCGGGCAGAATGTCAATGTGAAGATGTGCAGGATAATCCTCTTTGTACTTTTGCTGTGATTCAATAGACCTGAATGCTGATCTGCGGTGTGAAAATTCATATTTTTTAAGCCGTGTGACATATTCATTTACATAGCTTTCATAGAATCTGTCAAAATTTTCTGCACACAGGATATAGCCTATTGCTTTGCCGTTTTCATCGGCGGCTACAAAACAGTTTCCGGCTTCTTTTTCTATAAAGTAATTGCAATATACGTTGAGGATAAAATTTTTACCTCTTTTGCTCATTCTGCACGGTCCGTCAGCGTTGAGGCAGACATAGCGTACATTTTCACAGTCATCATTGCAGTAAGGTCTTATGTTCATATGCACATCTCCTTTTCTGCTGAAATATTATCACTAAATTCAATAAAAATCAAGTAAGGAGGCGTCCCGTATGATAAAAGGTGCTGATTTGCCCGATATTTTAAAAGAAATTGAATCGGCAGATATTGATATCAGGGTGAATTATGCCGACACAAGGCGCACGACCTATTGTGAAAATTCTCACAGACTTACCGATGAAAAGTACATACTTTCCGTATCGGGTAAGAGAATTGATGTTGAGTGTTCGGGCGCAAAGAGTGCATTCTATGCTCTTTGCGATATATGGAAGCGTCTTAAGGAAAACAAGCTTTGCGACGGCGAATACATATGTGCTCCGTCCTTTGCGGTGAGAGGATATATTGAAGGCTTTTACGGCACTCCCTGGAGCCACGCAAGCAGAAAATCCGTTATGGCTCTTATGGCAAAAAACAGGATGAACACAGTTTACTATGCACCTAAGGATGACCGCTATCACAGAGAGCTGTGGCGTGAGCTTTATCCCGATGTAGAGCTGTTACAGCTTAAAGAGCTTGTTGACACGGCGGCAGAATATTATATGTCATTTTATTGGTGCGTCGCTCCCGGACTTACAATGAAATACTCCGATGAAGCCGAATTCGATGCACTTATCAGAAAGACAAAGCAGCTTTATTCAATCGGCATACGCCGTTTCGGCTTATTGCTTGACGATATTGACGAGGAATTGACCTTCCCCGAGGACAAAGCTCTTTACGGCCAAGCAGTCAACGCTCATATTGAGCTTATTGAAAAATATCACTGTGCACTTTTGGAGATTGATTCTTCAATCAGGCTTACCGTTTGCCCCACGCTTTATTACGGCAAGGGTAACGAATATTACATAACCAAGCTCGGGCAGAATATTTCTCCGCTTGTTTCCCTTTTCTGGACCGGCAGGGACATCTGTTCCCGTGAAATCACAGTTTTTGAAGCACTTAAATTTATTGAAAACACACGTCACAAGCCCCTTTATTGGGATAATTACCCTGTAAATGACTGCTCTATGTACAATGAGATGCATATTTCACCTATCATAGGCAGAGATGCGGACTTATATAAGTATTCCGAGGGTATCATTTCAAACTGTATGGAGTATGCCGAGTGTTCAAAGATTCCCCTTATAACAATTGCGGATTATCTGTGGGACAGCGTGAATTATGATTCCCAGCGCTCCTGGGAGAATGCTGTAAAACAGGTTGTGGGCGTAGAAAATGCAGAGAATTTTATAGTTTTTGCAGACCACATTTACACATCCTGTCTTAAGGATGTTAATTCACGGCGGATGTACAAGGCTTTTGATGAAATTGAAGAAGCCTTTAAATCGGGTGATACCCAAAAAGCATTTGCACTCGCTCAGAGTTACATAACAAAAATGAACGCCTGCAGAGAGTTTTTACAGCGTGATTTACCCATTTGCAAGGAGCTTTCAAAATGGGCTGAAAAATTCTGCGTAGCCTGCGATATAACGGAAAAAATATTTGAATTTTTACAAAGCAGGGATGAATCCTCAGTTGCTGATATCCTTGCTCTTGTTGATAAATATAACGCTATGCCTGCAAGGCTTTCAAATGACATAAATATTAAAGCAGAGCTCAGAAGTGAGCTTGGTATAAAAATATAAAACGGAGGTTTTTACTATGGCAACCATCACCAGATTCTTAGCAGCAGTTACAGCGGTGCTTACGGGCTTACCACTGCTCCTTACAGCTGTATTCCAGAGCCTTACGACAACAGGCTACGACAGAGGCAATCAGTGCAAACTTTCTTGAGGGCTCGGAGAGCTTTATTGACGAAGCACAGTCAGACAGATGGTCTGCAGGCTATGCAAGAAACGTACTTACTCCCGATGATGTTGATGAATACAGATATTTCCTTGGCGGTTATCTCAAATTCCCCGCACAGGAAGCAACGGGTGTTATTGACGACCTTTGCGTAAGAGCTGTTGTGCTTGACGATAATTCGGGCAGAGGCGCAGTTGCATTTGCCTGGATCGACGGCGTCGGTGTGATGAATGCCGATATCAAAGCCGTAAGAGAAAAGCTCAGCGACATAACGGGCGACTCGATGCTTATAAGCATAAATGTGGGAGCGACCCATACCCACAGCGGTATTGATACACAGGGACTCTGGGGTAATATTCCAAACAGCGGCAGGGATGACAAGTATATGGACGTGGTTATTGAAAAAACGGCAGATGCCATAAGAACCGCATACAACAACCGCACAGAGGGTCAGCTCTATTATGTATCACAGGCTTGTCCCGAATTATTTGCTGACACACGTGAGCCTTATTCAATAGATGAAAATATTCATCTGTTCCGTTTCGTTCCCGATGACACCGATAAAAATGAAATTTATATCACTAATTTCGGTGCTCACCCCGTAAATATTGATTATGACGATACCCGTCTTTCAGGCGATTTCCCTTACTATGTTGAACAGGCTGTAAATAAGGACAAAAATGCAGATTTCGTATTCATTCAGGGTGCAATCGGCGGCGGTATTTATGCCGATATGGGCGAGGATAACGGCATTTCCGCAGAGCTTACAAGCTACGAAAAAATGAAGGAATACAGCCTTATTGTTGCGGATGTGCTTTATAATCTTGCTGAAAACGGCGAAAGAGTTGAGCCCATTCTCAATATCGTTCACAGACACATTGATTTTGAAATAAATAACTTTATTTTCAAGCTTGTTGAGCGTGCAGGCCTTTGCAACGCCACCGCCTTCGTTGAGGACGGAACCGTGTATATGTCAAGTGAAATCGGTTATCTTGAAATCGGTAAAAACATTAAGGTTTTACAGGTTCCCGGTGAGGTTATGCCTGAAATCGTTTACGGCGGCTTCTATTCTGCCGAGGAATCATACAACGGCACGGAATATCCCTATGATGCGCTTATAACCAACTTCAGCGAAGATGATGAGGTTCTCGTGTTCGGTCTTTGTAATGATGCTGTGGGTTATTTAGTACCCGATAACGATTACAGCTCATCAGGTGAAGGTCATTACGAAGAAACCGTTTCCACAGGCTCAAAGAGTGCTACTGCTCTCTCAAAGGCATTCCACGGGCTTCTGGCTGAATACAATAATTGATGTTGCGAGGTAATAAAGTATGGAATTTTTAAGACTACTTGGACTTCCCCAATTTGTACAGAAGATTATTGCAGCATTGCTTTCATTTATTATAGGCATTATGCCAGCATCAACCTTTACAACTCAAGAGGATGCCTCAGAGTATATGCTCACAGGTGATGAGGTTTTTGCCTATGATGCAGGTGACGGCTGGACTGTTGGCTTTGCTCAGGAAGTGCTCACTCCCGAGGATGTTACTGCGGACACTTACTACATTGCAGGCTACAACACAAACAATCCCGCCTTGGATGTGCTTGACGATATGTACGCAAAGGCTGTTTATATTGACGATAACACGGGCAGAGGCGGCGTTGTCGTCTGCGCTCTTGACTGCGTGGGCATCAGCCGTGCGGATATAAACGACATAAGACAGGCTGTTATTGAAAGCGGAAAAATACCAAATCTCAAGTCAATCAATATCTGTGCTACTCATACTCATTCGGCTGTTGATACACAGGGTCTCTGGGGCTCGGCATTCTATTCCGACGGCAAAAATGACGGATTTATGAAAAGTCTTAAGGAGAAAACAGCCGAGGCAATTATCAATGCTTACGAAGCGAGAGAAAACGGTAAGCTTTACTTCGGTACTGCCGAGGCGGAGGGTATGCAGGCTGACACAAGAACTCCCATTGATTATGATTCCACCGTTACAAGCATCAGATTTGAGCCTTCGGACGGCGGCAACGATACATACATCGTAAATTTTGCCTCACACGCAGAGATGCTCGGTGCAAAAACCACCGTTATCAGCGCGGATTTTCCTGCTTATATGTCAAAGAAAATCAACGAGCAGACAGGCGGAGCAAATGTTGTTTTCGTTCAGGGTGCAGTGGGCGGTCTTATCACTGGTGATAAAATCAATGAGATTCTTGACAAGACCATTGATTTCGATTGCCTTGCTTACACCATTGAATACGGCGAAAAGCTTGCAGATATTGTACTTGGCATAACAAACGAAACAGAGCTTGCTCCCGTTATCAATGTAAAATCGCAGACTGTCAGCGTAGCCTGCGATAATACTGCACTTATTCTTGCCCGTTTTATCGGCGTGCTCAACAATGACGTGCTTCTTGACGATAACGGCAAGGTGTACATTATCAGCGAAGTTTCCTATATGCAGCTGGGTGATAAGCAGATAGGCGTTTATATGATTCCCGGCGAGCTTTATCCCGAGCTTGAAAGCGGTAATTTCCTTTCGGCTCAGGATGCGGCAAACGGCACAGATGCCGATTATACCGTACTTTCCGAGATGTCGGATTGCGGGCATAATTTTGTTCTCGGTCTTTGCAACGACGAATTGGGTTATATTATACCAGACAACGACTTTATGCTTCACGAGTGGCTGCCTTATTTCAATATCGGTTACGATGATGCGGACAGAAAGCATTACGAGGAAACAAACTCCACAGGACCTGAAACAGCAAGAACTCTGCTTGAGACGATGGAAATGCTTATTGAATCAGCTGAACAATAATTTATCTTAAATAATTCATAATTCACAATTCATAATGCATAATTGCGGAAAAGGCTCCGCCTTTTAAACCATATAAGAACCTCTCACGCTAAGCGTTCGAGAACGATAGTATTATTATAAATGGGGTATGGGGCTTTGCCCTTCCTCAATTATGAATTATGCATTATACATTATACATTATGAATTCAATTTATCGGCTTGCCGATAAATTACTGCTAAAAAATGGGTTGTATTTTCCGATACAACCCTTTATAATTATTTTATAAGCTTCATACCGAAAGCAACGTCGGTATTGAGGATTTCAAGCTGTTCAAAGCCGTATTTTTTATAGAAATTGCCTGCGTTCACGTTTTCCGTTCCGGCTGTGAGCATAACACCCTTTATGCCCTTGGAACGCAGATGCTCGGACAGTGCGCTGATCAATTTACCGCCCCACCCCTGACGTTGATAGGCAGGAAGTAAGTCTATGTGCAGATGTGCTGGATAATCAGCCTTGTATTTATTCTGCAGAATTGTGGAGTCCTTTGCCCAATTGTAAAGCACATCACCGAGGTGTTTGTTGAGAGGCAGGTATTCACGGTCAAAAACTTCTTTGTAGCTGTCATAATTCTGCGTGCATATTATGTAGCCTACCGCTTTGCCGTCGTCATCGAGAACAAAGCAGTTTTCAGGCTCTTTCTCAATGTAATAATCGCAGAAGGTGTGCAGGATACATTTGCACAGCTTTTCTTCCATTCCTCCGCCGTCACTGTTAAGGCAGACATATCTTACGTTGTCAAAATCTTTTTCTTCATATTTTCTTATGTGCAGCATTATCATCACCCGTAAATCATTATACAGAGATTGATACGAAAAATCAACACTTCAGCAGGAGGTTTAATTATGAATACCGATAAAATATTACGCAGTGCAATAGGATTGCTTGCAAAAACCATCATTTTTTCCATACCGGAAAAGAATTTTACAACTGCTGAAAAAGCAGATAAATATATGCTTAGCGGTGATAAAAGATTTTCATCAGAAAAAGGAAAATATTTCACCTGCGGCTTCGGTAAAGCGGTGCTCACACCTGCTGATGCGTCAAGCGGAAAATATTTTATTGCAGGCTATGATTCTGCCAATCCTGCTTGCGGTGTGCTTGATGATATTTACGCAAGAGCTGTGTATGTTGATGATAATACGGGCAGGGGCGGTGTTGTAATGTGTGCCGTCGATGCAGTAGGTATCAGCCGTAAAGACATAAATCTTATCAGAAAAGCTGTGATTGAAAGCGGCAGAATTCCCGGTCTTAAATCAATAAATATATGTGCCACACATTCACATTCCTCAATTGATACACAAGGGTTGTGGGGCGAAAAAATTTATAAATGCGGCAGGAATGAAGAATTTATGGAATTTCTGCGTCAGAAAACGGCTCAGGCTGTTATAGCCGCTTATGAGAACAGGGCAGACGGCAGACTTTTTTATTCAGTCAAAAAGACGGAGGATATGCAGTATGACTGCCGCACGCCTGACACTTTTGACCCTAATCTTACGAAAATCCGTTTTGAAGCTTTTGACGGTTCAGAAAATATATGTATCGTAAATTTTGCATCCCATGCGGAGCTTATGGGCAGTAAAACAAAGAGCATCAGTGCTGATTTTCCTGCTTATATGATTAAAGAAATTGAAGAAAATAATCCTGACTGTAACGCCGTATTTTTTAACGGTGCCATAGGAGGTATGATTTCTGCCAAGGAAATAAGACAGGTTTACAGAAATGCGATAGACTGCGAAGCGTATACAAAACAGTTCGGTAAAATGCTGGGTGAAATTGTGAATTCACTGACAGATGAAAAGGAGCTTGCGCCGTTAATCAACGTGAAATCCGTCCCCGTAAAAATAGTCGCAGCAAACTTTGTTCTTATTCTTGCAAGATTTCTGAAGGTGCTGAATAACGACATATTCCGTAGCAGCAACAGAACACAGGCCTACATATTCACAGAAGCAGGCTATCTTGAGCTGGGAAATGAAGAAATCGGTATGTTCCTTATCCCCGGAGAACTGTTCCCCGAGCTTTATAACGGTGAATTTTTATCGGAGGAAGCATCTGCAACGGGAATGAAAGCGCAATACAAAATACTCAGAGAGCAGAGTAATGCAAAGCATACTTTTGTTGTAGGACTTTGCAATGACGAGCTTGGTTATATTATTCCCGAAAATGATTTTTATCTCAATCCCCGAATGCCTTACATAAATTCGGGTAATGACAGATTTGACAGGAATCATTATGAGGAAACAAATTCCACAGGTCCGGAAACGGCTCGGACGATTCTTGATGCAACGGACAGATTGATTTCGTCGGCAAAAGGGGATAGCTGAAATGAAATATTATCTTGGTATAGACGGCGGCGGCACAACAACAGTCGCAGCCGTGTCGGATGAAAACGGAAATATCCTGCTGAAGCAGGCAGGCAAAAGCATCAATTTTTATTCCGTAGGTATGGATGCTGCGAGGTTCAACCTTGAAAATGTACTGGTTGAAATAGATGCAGTATCAGGTATTAAGGAGTTTGAGAGCGCTTTTATCGGCTGTTCCGCATTGGACGGTGAAGCCGACGAAGAACTTGTCGGAAAGCTGTGCGGCGGCATTGTAAAAGCAAAAAAAATCAGAATGAACAGCGACGTTTATATCGCTCTTAAATCTGTGGGTGAGGCAGAATGTCCCTGTGTGGCGGTCTGCGGCACAGGCTCAATGGCTGTTGCTGAGGATAAACAGGGCAATATCCGTATTTCAGGCGGTTGGGGTCACATTGTTGGCGATGAAGGCTCAGCCTATTCAATCGCCGTTAATGCATTGAAGTGCTGTTGCCGTATGTGCGACAGAGGAGAGGAAACACCCCTGCTCAGCAGTGCAAACAGATTTTTCGGTGTGGAGAATTTCAGGGATGCGACAGATATTATTTATTCCTCTCAGACCACAAAGGATATTTTAGCGGGTTTTGCAAAAAATGTAGGCGAGCTTGCTGAAGATGGTGACGCTGATGCTTTAGAAATTATCCGTACTGAGGCGAAGGCATTTTCCCGTACTGTGCTTGATTTGCTCGACGGCTGTGATGTGCTCGGTCTTTACGGCGGAGTGTTCCGTCATAATGAATTGTTTACGAGTGTTTTTTCGGCTGAAATCAAAGAAAAATATCCCACCGTTTGCATAAAGCTTCTTGATACACCTGCCGAAGAGGGCGCATTGATTCTTGCGAGGAAACTGTAATGAAAAAATACATAGAATACATAGAAAACGTTAAATCGATTATTGAAAAAATTGACGGCAAAAACATAGAAAAAGCGGCTGAAATTACGGCGCAGACGCTGATAAAAGGCAAAAGAATATATCTTTTCGGCACGGGACATTCACATATGCTTGCCGAGGAGCTTTTTTACCGTGCAGGCGGTCTTGTAAACATTCAGCCTATACTTATTGATGAGCTTATGCTCCATATTTCTGCATCCGCAAGCACTCTTGCCGAGCGTAAAGAGGGTATGGCTGAAAAAATTTTCAACGACTACTCAATGAGTGCGGATGATACTGTTATAATCATTTCAAATTCGGGCAGAAACGGCGTTATTGTTGATATGGCTATGCTCTGCCGTGAAAAGGGCCTTAATGTTATCGCTCTTACAAATCTCTCACATTCACTGTCGGGCGCATCACGGCACAAAAGCGGAAAACGCCTTTGTGAAATTGCTCATATCGTGCTTGATAACGGCGGCTGTGTGGGTGATGCCTGTATTGATGTTGACGGAATTGAGGGTAAAATATGTCCCACGTCCACCGTCTGCGGCGCGCTGATTCTTAATGCCGTTGTTGCCCAAGCTGTTGATATCTGTGCAAAACAGGGCTTTAAGCCTGACCATTTTGCATCTTCCAATATCGACGGCGGTGACGAAATAAACAACCTGCTTGTTGAAAAATATAAAAAGGAGATAAAGCACCTTTGATTTATCCTGTACCCCGGAAAAACAACCTTAACGGCTCGGCTGTAGCTGTAAATGCGGTAACCGTTAATGGTGAATATAAAGATTTAGCTGAAAAAATACTGTCCGACTGCGGAATCAACATCCACGGTGGCTTTAACGTTGAAATAAAGCTTGCAGATGCTCAGTCTGATGACGAAAAATATTTTATTACCGTAACGGAACAGGGTGCAACTGTCGAGGCTTTCTGCCGCAGAGGAGTTTTCAGGGCAGTAAACACTCTTGCAAAGCTGATTACAAGGGGTGAACTGAAAACGGGCACTCTTGAAGATTATCCGCTGTTTGCACGCAGAGGTTATATCGAAGGCTTTTACGGTCATACCTGGAAAACCGAAAACCGCCTGTCCGTAATGAAGCTTATGGCGCGGTACGGTATGAACAGCTTTTACTATGCTCCCAAGGATGACGAATTTCACAGAGCAAAATGGCGTGAGCTTTACCCCGAAAAAGAGATGAACGAGCTTAAAATGCTCTTTGATGCGGCAACGGAAAACGAGCTTGATTTCTGTTGGTGTATCGGCCCCGGACTTACGTATAAATACACAAGCTCAGCCGATTTTGATACCTTGATTAATAAAATCAAAAGCGTGTATTCATTGGGTGTGCGCAATTTCGGCTTGCTTCTTGATGATATTCCCAACAATTTTCAGTATGAGGAGGATGCAGCGGAATACGATGATATTGTGTCTGCCCATATCGCACTTATAAACAACACTTACAATACACTCAAAGCCTTTGATTCATCAATTGAGCTTACAGTTTGCCCGACTCAGTATTTCGGCAAAGGCAATGAGCATTACATAACTCGGTTCGGACAGGGCATCCCTTCGGCTGTCAATATTTTCTGGACAGGCAGAGAAATCTGCTCAGGCTTTCTTACAACCCGTGAGGCGGATGATTTTGCACTTGCCACATCCCACAGACCGCTCTATTGGGACAACTATCCCGTAAACGATGCGGAGATGTTTCAGGAAATGCATCTCGGCGCACTCAGAAACAGGGATGCTGACTTGTACCGCCACAGCGAAGGTCTTATTGCCAATGTTATGGAGTATGCAGAGTGTTCAAAAATCCCACTTATAACGATTGCCGATTACCTGTGGAATCCCGAGGCGTACGACAGCGAAAAATCTCTTGAGAATGCACAGACTGCGATTCTCGGTGAAAAGTCAGAGCTTTTTAAATATATCGCGGACCACCTTTGTGTTTCCTGTGTATCACGCTACGGCTCACAGCTTATGAGTGATAAGCTTTCTCACCTGAGTTTCCTTATGGCTACGGGACAAAAGGAGCAGGCAGTTGTCGGATTTAAAGAATACAATGCAAAAATGCGTGAATGTCTTGCAATGATACAGGACACATCCGTGCCGCTTTTTGCGGAAATAGGCAAATGGACAAAAAAGTTTGCAATGTGCTGTGATGTGCTTGATGCAATATGTGCTGTGTGGGAAGAGCCTTCACTATATAACAAACAAACGCTCAGGGAGCTTATGGATGCATACAATTCCGATGCTGTAATTCTTACGGGCTTTTGCCTGAGAGAAGCAGCAGAAAAAGCCTTGGATTAAAATTAGGAGGTATGTAAAATGAAAAAGAAAATGTGGCTTATTCCCGTTGGTATTGTTGCTGTTGTTATTCTTGTTGTTGTCGGCGCAATGGGATATATGAGGGCAAATTCATTGAGTTTTTCCGTAGGGCAAAGTCTTGTTGCAAATAACGGAGAGTACATTATGGTGCTTGATGATTCACCGGTTTGTATGTCAAATGTGAATGATAAGGAAGGACTGTTTGATAATATCGGTAACGGGGATAAAATTCTTGTACTGCACGACGGGATAAATGATACTTATCCCGGTAAAACAGGCGCGTATGCAGTATTCAAGCTTGATGACGGCGCCGTCAGCGATATTTCAAAATCTGTGTTGAGTCAGCTTACCGAAATGGGATGGCTGTCAGCGGAAGTTTACAAATTGGACAATAATCTCTATGCAGGCGGAGCGTTTGAGGTTACAGGTTCGAAAGTAACTTTTATCAACGATCAGACCGCCTTGTATGAAAAATCTCTCAATTTTGATAAAATGGATACAGACAGTATTTTTAACATTCCCGTGTTTAAGTTTGAAACTATGCAGGACGCGGAAGATTTTATAGCTTTTTTTGAGGATGAATATCTGTCCGACGGTGCGCACGGTGATATTGATGATTTTAAGGATAAAATCAAAGCAATGGGTGACGAATATTTTGATGAGTATACCGTGTTTGTGATGTATGTGATTACAGGTAGCGGTGCTACGGATGTGGATGTTCACAGTGTTTACAACGACGGAGAAAATCTGTGTATACACGTTGCTAAAACTACACTTGAGGGAGTCGGCGGCGTTACCGTTATGTCAGGATTTCTCTATACGGTTGCAATTGAAAAGGAAAGTGTCAAAAATTGCACAAGCTTTGATGCAGATGAGAATAATTTTTAAAAAAGGTTCAAAAGGCGAAGCCTTTTCCGCAATTGCTCACCACTCACTGCTCATTATTAACTGATTTTGTATATTGACTTTTTTTTAACAAAGTATTAGAATATACCTGTACTCCTGACAGAAAGATTTTCTGACTGAAAGGCGACAGATAATATTATGTTTATTATATTGCCGTGCCTTTCTGCGTCTTTTTGCGGAAATGTGCGGTTTTTTCTTTGATGACAGAGGTGATTTTATGGCTGAAAAAGAAACAAGAGTTGCCGTAATGGGCATTATCGTGGAAGATATTGATTCAACCGAAGAACTGAACGCAATTCTTCACGACTACGGAAGCTTTATCATTGGCAGAATGGGTGTTCCGTACCGCGAAAAGAATATAAATGTAGTAAGCATCGCTCTTGATGCTCCGCAGGACACTATTTCCTCTATGTCGGGCAAAATCGGAAAATTAAAGGGAGTAAGCGTTAAAACCGCTTATTCAAACGTGATAACCAATGGATAAGGTTATGTTTGAGCTCGTAGAAAAGCTCGAAAAGCAGAGAAGTCTTACCCTTGCGGAGTATGAATATCTGCTTGAAAACAGAACTGATGAAATCGCCGGTATTCTCGCGCAAAAAGCCCGACAGGCGAGAGAGGCGGTTTACGGTAAAGCGGTATACATCCGAGGACTTATCGAGGTTGGCAATATCTGTAAAAATGATTGCCTTTACTGCGGAATAAGGGGCAGTAATAAGGACTGCGAAAGGTACAGGCTCACTGAAAATGACATTTTATCTTGCTGTGATAACGGCTATAAATTAGGCTTCCGCACCTTTGTAATGCAGGGCGGTGAGGATGCTTATTTCAACGATGATTTTATGTGTGGCGTTATCAGTAAAATCAAATCGAAATATCCCGACTGCGCGGTGACACTTTCTCTCGGTGAAAAAAGCTATGAGAGCTACAAACGGCTGTTTGATGCAGGCGCAGACAGATATCTTCTCCGCCACGAAACAGCGGATAAGGAGCATTACGAAAAATTGCATCCCGAATCAATGTCTTATGAAAACAGGATGGAATGTTTAAAAAATCTTAAGGAGATAGGCTATCAGACAGGTTGCGGCTTTATGGTCGGCTCACCTTATCAGACCTACGCAAATCTTTCAAAGGATCTTAAATTTGTTGAAGAATTCAAGCCGCAGATGTGCGGCGTGGGACCCTTTATTCCCCATAAGGCAACACCTTTTAAGGATTATCCTGCAGGAAGTGCAGAGCTTACCTGCTATATCCTGTCAATAATCAGGCTCATTCAGCCTCGTATACTTCTGCCCGCAACAACTGCGTTGGGAACAGCACTTCAGGACGGCAGAGAAAAAGGACTTCTGTCAGGTGCAAACGTTGTAATGCCCAACCTTTCACCGGTAGAGCAACGCAAGAAGTACGAGCTGTATAATAATAAGCTTAACACGGGGGCAGAAGCCGCCGAAGCGGTAAAAGCCCTTGCAAAAAAAATAGAATCGGTAGGTTACTTCATTGTGACAGACCGAGGTGATATAAAGAAAGAAGGAAATTGATTATGGCTGTTTACAATCCCAAATCACTCAAAGCAGAAGAATTTATCAACGACGAAGAAATAAGAGCAACTCTTGAATATGCAGATGCAAACAAAAACAATGTTGAACTGATTGATGCTATTCTCGAAAAAGCCCGCCCTCAGAAGACTGCAACAGGCTGTGTCTGCAACGGACTTACTCACAGAGAGGCATCCGTTCTTCTTGCCTGTGATATCCCCGAAAAGATAGAAGAAATCTACAAAATTGCAGAGGAGATAAAGCTTGCGTTCTACGGCAACCGTATCGTTATGTTTGCACCGCTCTATCTTTCAAACTACTGTGTCAACGGCTGTCTTTACTGCCCCTATCACCTTAAAAATAAGCATATCGCACGTAAAAAGCTCACACAGGAGGAAGTCCGTGCAGAGGTTATCGCATTGCAGGATATGGGACACAAGCGTCTTGCCATTGAGGCAGGTGAAGACCCTGTAAACAACCCCATTGAGTATATCCTCGAATGTATCAAAACGATTTACTCAATCAACCACAAAAACGGCGCAATCAGACGAGTTAACGTAAACATCGCCGCCACAACCATTGAAAATTACCGCAAGCTCAAGGACGCAGGCATCGGCACGTACATTCTCTTTCAGGAAACCTACCACAAGGAGAGCTATTTACAGCTTCATCCCACAGGCCCCAAGCACGATTACGATTATCACACCGAGGCTATGGACAGAGCTATGGAAGGCGGAATTGATGACGTAGGCTTAGGCGTTCTCTTCGGTCTGGAGCTTTACAGATATGAATTTGCAGGTCTGCTTATGCACGCAGAGCATCTTGAGGCGGTACACGGTGTCGGTCCTCATACAATCAGCGTTCCCAGAGTAAAGCACGCTGACGATATCGATCCCGATGTGTTCGATAATTCCATTTCCGACGAAATGTTTGAAAAGATTATCGCCTGCATCCGTCTTGCAGTACCTTATACGGGTATGATCATCTCCACAAGAGAATCCGAGGAGGTAAGAGGTAAGGTTCTCAATATGGGCATTTCCCAGATAAGCGGTGCATCAAGAACATCCGTCGGCGGTTACACCGAGGAGGAAAGACCTCACGACTCCGAGCAGTTTGACGTTTCCGACCAGCGTACACTTGACGAGGTTGTAAAATGGCTTATGGAAAACGGTCATATTCCCTCATTCTGCACAGCCTGCTACCGCGAGGGCAGAACGGGTGACAGATTTATGGCGCTTTGCAAAAACGGACAGATTCTCAACTGCTGTCATCCCAATGCGCTTATGACGCTTACCGAGTATCTTGTGGACTACGCAAGTGAAGAAACACAGAAGATAGGCTTTGAGCTTATTGAAAAAGAGCTTGAAAAGATTCCTACCGAAAAGGTTAAAAAGATTGCAAAAGAAAATATTGAAAACATCAAAAATTCCAACAGGAGAGATTTCCGTTTTTAAGGGGTGGATTTATGGGATTTAACGATACGGTTTCAGCCGAGCGTGTGCATATAGGCTTTTTCGGCTTGCGCAACGCAGGCAAATCAAGCGTTGTAAATGCAGTAACAGGTCAGGAGCTGTCACTTGTTTCCGATGTTAAGGGCACTACCACCGACCCTGTTAAAAAGGCTATGGAGCTTCACCCTCTCGGCCCTGTTGTCATTATCGACACACCGGGTATTGACGATGTGGGCGAGCTTGGCGAAATGCGTGTGAAAAAGGCTCGTCAGGTGCTTAATTTAACGGATATTGCCGTTCTTGTAACCGAGGCGGCAAATGAACTCACTCCTGCTGAAAATGAGCTGATTTCACTCTTTAAGGATAAGAATATTCCCTATATTATTGCGTACAACAAGTCCGATTTGCGTAAAGATATTCCCGAAAAAACGGAAAACACAATTTTCGTCAGCGCAAAGGAACACAAAGGTATTCACGAGCTTAAGGAAATGATTGCAAGGCTTGTAAAGCAGGAGGAAAACGGCAAAAGGGTAGTGGGTGACCTTATTGAACCTAATGATGTTGTTGTGCTTGTTGTCCCCATTGACAAAGCCGCACCGAAAGGCAGACTTATTCTGCCGCAGCAACAGACTATCCGTGATATTCTCGATTCGGGCGCGGTTTCGGTTGTTACGAGAGATTCAGAATTAAAGAACACTCTTGCAGCTTTGGGTAAAAAGCCTAAAATGGTTATTACCGATTCCCAAGCCTTTGCCCGTGTTGCAAAGGACACTCCCGAGGATATAATGCTCACTTCATTCTCCATTCTTTTTGCAAGATATAAGGGTGACCTTGTTTCCGCCGTAAAGGGTGCGGCAATGCTCGATAAACTGAAGGACGGCGATAAGGTGCTGATTTCCGAGGGATGCACTCACCACAGACAGTGCGGAGATATAGGCACGCAGAAATTGCCCGCTCTCATCAGAAAGCATACAGGCAAAAACATAGAGTTTGAGTTCACGTCGGGTACGCATTTCCCCGAGGAGCTTGAGGGCTATGCACTTGTAATTCATTGCGGCGGATGTATGCTTAACGAGCGTGAAATGAAATACCGCGTAAAGCAGACACTCGATAACGGTATTCCCATTACAAATTACGGCACCGCAATAGCTCATATGAACGGCATTTTAAAGCGTAGCCTTGAACCGTTTCACGAAATATTTAATTCATAATGCATAATGCATAATGCATAATTAAAGCAGTCACTTGCTTCTTTGGCGGTGACTGCTGATTTTTTTGTATAAAATTAAATAAATTTTAATTTCCGATTGCTATTTTTTTATTGTTATGATACAATAATATTTAATATTAAAAGGAGGTCGGTAATAATGAGTGACAAAAAAGGCAAAGTCCTTGATACTGTCAGATCATTCGCTACTGAAATCAAAACTCATTGGAATACTCCTGCTCAGGGTAAGTATGTTCCCTATAAAGAGTATAAAGATGTGGTTGTTGCAGTCGGCAGTAACTACGCAGGCTCAAAAATCCTTGAATACATAGGTTTCTGGTCCTCGTGTTACCTTATAATGCATCATTACAAGCTGCCCTATCTCACGTTTTCCGTTATCGGTATCTTAAATATGCCGCTTGGCTATATTTCTGCGCTGATGTGGTGGTTTGTGTGCGATAACTTAGGCTTTCTGCCTAAAAAGACCGAAAAGAAGTTCTACGGTGTTTACATAGGAATGATGCTTTTCGGCATATCTACGATTATTTTCGATTATTCGCTTCTGTTCAACCAATCAAGTGCGTTTATAACCTATCTGAACGGACTTGAGGGTATGAGTGCAACGGCGTGCTTTAAAACCTTCGGTACGCATTTCCTGTATACCGGCTGGGTCGGCGCGCGAAATATTTTCTGGCGTAAAAAGCTTCTTCCCAAATACGGCAGATACAAGTATTCACTTTACTGTGACGTCGTACCCAAGTGCGTAATGGTTATCCTTATCGGTTGGCTTCCCGTTTACGAGATTCCCGATGTTGCAACACGTGTATGGGTTGCTAATCTGCTGTTTGCTACATACAATGTGTTCGGCTTTGCCAATAACCTTGAAACCTGCGCAAAAAATATCAGTCCCAATCTTCAGGAAAGAATCCTTGTAAGAAGCTATCCTATCAAGATTTCCCATATTTTCAATTCAATTATGGCAATTATTCTTCCCGTCATCATCGGTATGCTCCGTTATGAGTGGGCAGACATCAATGTTTACAGATTCGTTATCCCCATTACATTCATTACCTTTGCCGCCCTTACAATGGTATTTGCAGGCAGAATAAAAGAGCGTATACCTCAGCCGCCCATCGAAAAGAAAGTACAGATTAAATTCTGGGACGGTATGTTCGGTGTGCTTAAAAACAAATACCTGCTCATAAATACCATAGTCGGACTTATAGATTCGCTGGGTAACGGTATGCTGCCCTTCGTTACGATTCTGTATTTCTATACGTTCCGTCTGAGCGGTCTGCCTTACAGCCTTATCGTTGCGCTGATTTCCTTTGCGGGAACTCCGCCCGATCTGCTTTCACCCTATTTCTTAAAGAGATTTTCATACAAGCAGATAATGATTTTCTATCAGCTCAGCCGAGCCATAGGCTACGGTATTATTGCGGCGGCGATCTGGTTCTGCGGTGAGAATCTTACTCTTTGCGGCATAATATGTATTGTTGTAATGTTCTTTATGGAAATGACAAAAACTGTTCCCACAACGGCAGGTCACGATATGAATGTGCGTATAGGTGACTATCAGATGTACCTCTCAGGTGAACGTCTTGAAAGCTTTGCAGGCGTATTTGGTTGGTTTACAGGACCTATTACATCATTCGTAGGTCTTATTATTCCTATTCTTCTCCTTAAATACGGCTTTAACAGCAACTGGGACGTGCTTTTTGTTGATGCATCACGAAGAAGCATTATTGCAATTCCCCTTATTGTTGACGTTGTAGGTTTCTTCCTTATGACTATTCCGTACCTGTTCTGGGATTACGACAGTAAAAAGCAGAATATGGTTATGGAGGTTCTCAAACGCCGTGCCGAGGTTACGGAGAAAAAGGCAATGGAAGAAGGCGTTTCCGTAGAAGGCGTTTATAAGGGATGAGGTGTGAATTATGAGTAAAAAAGAAAAAAAGAAAATTGATAATGTTGCACTTCAAGAAGAGATAAAGCTTGACATCCCCGAGGATGAAATATGGACGTATCAGATTGAAGGTCTTGCCGCACCCCATATCAATAAGCCTTATAAGCATTACAACCTTAAAAAGTTTATCTTTGCCGTTGTTATAATTATTGCCGTTTCTCTTTCCTGTTATTTCAGTGTTCGTACGGTTCAGAAGGATACCTTTGAATATGAAAATACAGGCAGTGAAACCTATCAGCTTTCAAAATTCAGCAACACGGGTTATATAAAAGAGCTTGAAATTGATTTCGTTTCATCCGTTGAGTACGACAGCGAAAATCCCGATGTTACATCCAATTTCACTATTGTAAAGGATAAAACAAAAACAGTAAAAGAAATCCGTGAATATGCATTCAACTGTGATGAAAAACTGCAGGTTGTCTATATCGGTGCGGATGTTATATACGTTGATTCCAAGGCATTTTACTCCTGTTGGGCGTTACAGCGCATAGAGGTTGACGAAAACAATCCCAACTATTGCGATGTTGACGGTGTTCTTTATAACAAGGATAAAACAGAGGTTATCTGCTATCCCTGCGATCACGATACATATCTGGCTGAGAAATACGGCTGGGCAGAGTACGATGAAAGCGGCAACAGAATTGAGCCCGATGCGTCAAGTGAGAACTACGAGCAGTACAAAAATGATGTTCTTACATATGTTATCCCCTCTACTGTTGAAACGGTAGGCGAGCTGTGCTTCAATTATGCAAATATGACCACAGTTTATCTTCCCGAAGGTCTTAAATCAATTGAAACACTGGGATTCTTTGAAATTCCCAAGCTTGCAGAAATCTATTCGTACAAAGCAGATAACGTGACGGACACGCATTTTACGTCTGCCGAAGCTCTCGGCGAAGTATATCTTTCACTTCCCGAAGGTCTTGAATATATCGGCTCGGACGCATTCAGCTATAATCAGGCAATGACTTATGTTTACATCCCCGAGAGCGTAACACATATCGGGCATCACGCATTCTGGGATACCGTTTACAAAAGCGACGGCAATCTCTGCGGCGTAACTCAGATAAATGTTGCCGCAAGCGAGGATGCTTTCAGCGATGTTGAAACAGGTGATGACTGGCGCCCCAAGTATGACTATCTGCTGTTTAAAAAGAGTGTTGATATAGTTTACTCTGCTGAAAGACAGTCAATCGCATAATAAACAAGCCATCGGTCTGACCGGTGGCTTCGTTTCGTGTGCAATATTTGAAACATTGTGCAGAATATTGTAATTTTTAATAAAAATAATAAAATTGCTCAAAAACGCTTGCAATTTTTAATGGTTTATTGTACAATAAGTACACACAATATATCAGGGAGGTATTTTATATGCCGTTAAACAATGTTATTAAAATTGCAACAAAGCGCAGGGATTTGTTCCTCAGAGCCGAAAAGGGTCATTTTGCATCAAGCCATTCACACAGCAACTATTATATTGACGTTGCGGCGCAGAAGTCCCGTCTTTCAGAGGCTAAGGCAGTAGCACAGGAGCTTTGCAGCAATTATAATTATAATACACGAATTGTTGATACCATTCTTTGCCTTGACGGTACAGAGGTGCTGGGCACTTGCCTTGCAGATGAGCTTACAAAAAACAATTTTATGAATATAAACGCTCATCAGACGATCTATGTCGTAACTCCTGAGGTTACAGGCAGCTCACAGCTGTTGTTCAGGGATAATATTGTGCCTATGATTCACGGCAAGCACGTGCTTGTTCTTGCTGTATCCGTAGCATCGGGCAATACCGCAAATGCGGCTATTGAGGCTGTCAAGTATTACGGCGGCGAGGTCGTAGGTATTGCATCAATCTTCGCAACTCAGGAGGAGATCGGCGGTTATTCCATTGATTCGGTTTTCAATCCCAACGACCTGTCCGACTATTTCTCCGTACCTGCACACGAGTGTCCTCTGTGTAAGCAGAAACAGAAGCTGGATGCGCTTATCAACAGCTACGGTTATTCAAAACTGTAAAAATAATTAAAAAATTCAGGGGTTGCCTCACTTTGGTGAGACAGCCCCTCTGATTTATTTTCTGATAAAAATTTCACTGAGCATTATACCGATTTTCGGCTCGGTGATTTCAAGCTCGATACAGCCGTTTTCGATGTATGAAGCAGGAATCTTATATTTTCTCACTTCAAATCCCGGTGCAGAGAGCCACTTTTCAGCCTTTTCATCTCTTTCACCGCCGTACTGTGCACCTGAATAAAGCACCTTGCCGTTGATTTTTATTGTAAATTCGTTAACGGAATCGTCGTACCGTGGCTTGATATTGAGAATGAGGTTGTAATCGCCCTCATCAAGACCGCCTGTTTTCATACGGAATGAATAATGGTCAAACACCTTGAGCATTGACATAGGTATTGTGCCATTGTTGACTTCAACTCTGTCGCCCTGAAAATTCATATAGAAATAAGGCTCCTGAGGTATTCCCAGCTCTGTAAAGCTGTTTTCCGCAAATGAAAAATAATATTCACCCTTGCGGATTTTGTTTCTGTCAAGTACGGCATTTATAAACTCCGCTTTCTCATTTCCGACGAGAGTTTTGGAATATTCAATTCTGTCAAGAAGCCATTTTCTGTCCGTTACGGGCATATCAATGGTGTCCAGGGTTGCACCTCTCTCCACGCCCGATGCAAAATAATGCTCCACATCAAGCTGCATTCCCGCCTTTTCAAACAGGAGCTTACCGATTTCAGAAATGCCGTCACGCAGGGAATTATACTCGTCGGTAAAGGGCGTGTTGAGTATTTTTTCGGCAATATCAATTTCATTTTTTGCAAGATGATATTTTGCCTTTTTTATAAGCTCAAGCTCCGTGCATCTGCGCATCTTTACAAGCATATCGCATTTCGCTCTGAAAAGGCACATAAGAAAACGCACGTTGCCGTACAGCCCGGGATTCTCTGTAAGTGCATCCTCAAAAAATTTCAACGTTGTTTCAATATGAGGATTTTCCGCAGGGTCACCCTCCCAATTCTTTTCAAGACCGAAAATACCGTTTACGAGCTTCTGCGTATCTGCGCCGAAGAAGAACAGTCTTGCGTAGTCGGCAAGAGATTCCTCGAGGGAAACATTCGGGTCGAAATCCATATCGCTCCATACAAATTTGTTGATATCGTCGTTGATGCCTTCGGAGTATGAAACACTGCCGATGATATACTGCCTTGTAAGGCGGTGAATCGTTCTGTATTCGCAGGGTCTGGGATTGATTGCTTCACGGCTTAATGTTGACGCCAACGCATAATGCCAATCATCCCTGTCAAAATGCACGGGATATTCACACCGCACGTTATGAGTGATATCGGGATAAAGGCGGATCGGATATTTTTTCGGCAGGCGTTTTCTCAGCTCGTGCAAGGGCATAGCGCAGTTCGGACCTGTGATTATACCGTCGATTTCTTCGGGCAAATCGCTCATTTTTTCAATGAAATCATCACCCCATTTGCCGAAACCGTCGGGGGACTGAGCTGAGGGGTAAATCTTAATTTCCGGATGGCTCTTTTTGAGCTCTCTCGCCATCGGAATTATCATATCAAATGCTTCGTCTACCGTAAAATCTCCGGGGTCACTGCTGGGCGGAAAATATATATCCGCATATTTCTGATTTGCAAAGAAATCAGCTCTTTCGCGCAGACTGTCATAGGATTTTTCCTTATCGTTCGGACACCAATAGGAGATATCAATATCAAGGGTCTTTGCCTTTTCGTTGCAAAGTGTAACAAAATCAAGCTGTGAGTATTTCATATGCGGCTTTTTAAGGTCTTTTTCGTGAAAAACCGTGTGCTCAAAAACATTGCATCCGAAGTACATAAGCTCTTTTATGTAATCGTAATACTTAACAATATCCCAGGCTTCGTAAGTGTTTGCGTTGTCACGGTAACCGAGCTGATGACCTCTTATCTGCATATAGGGGGAATATTCACCGCTGATATCATCAGTAAGTGTAATACTGCCGTTTCTGTACTCGGTTTTTCTTAAAAATCTGCCTATTGCGTAAACGAAACCTCTTATTCCGCTTGCAAAAAAGCATAAGCCGTCAGCATTAAGCTCAATTTTGTATGAATCTCTGTCAATACCGCTATCGGTTATTAATTCAAGCTTTTTGCCATCGGCACAGGCAGAAAATCCTCTTTTTTTAAGCTCGTCAGCAAGTATCTCTTCCGCTTTTGCGTTATCTGAAACTATGTAAAATCGTGTAAAGTCAAACATTATTATCACTCCGTAATCGGTTTGTAATGAAATTCTAACATATATTTTGCTTTTTTGCAATTAAATAATTTATATACATATCTCGATTATTGACAAAAATTATATACAATGATATAATTACAAAATGAGTATATGTAATTTATTCTCAAGAAAATCAAATCTTTTTGAGGTGGACATTATGTCGAACATTGAACAGAAAAGAGAAATCGAATTATTGACATTAAGATTGCTTGCACTTACAGCTGAGAATGAAATTCTTTTAAAGGAAGCAGCAGATAATGCAAATATTAAAAATCAACTTCAGGATGCACAGTTGAAATACCGTGATGTTCAGACAAAATATCAGAATATACAGACACAGTATCAGGAATTGAAAACAAAATATGAGAATGTACAAGCTCAGTATCAGGATATGCAGCCCCGATTTAAAGAAGCACAGCTGAAATACCGTAATGTAACACAATCTCTGAATGCAGACAGAGCAAAGCTTGCTGAATTAAATGAAGAATTTGTTGCCTTACAGAAAGAATACGATGCTCTTGAAAAAGAATATGAGAACAAGGTTGCTGAATGTGATAATATAAAACAAAATCTTACAGCTGCAAACGCAAAATACCGTATGGCAACATCTCATATTGACACTTACAAAGTAAAGGTTGCAACGCTTGAGAATGAACTTAACAAGGGTATTATTGCAAAAATAAAAAACAGAAAAAAAGCTGGTGAAAGCAAATGAGCGAAAAAAATTCCTTACAAGAATTACGGGTTGCGGGAATACTTGATGAGCTCAGCTGTTTTTGTTTTCCTTTTGACTGTAAATACTTAAATCTCACTTATGAAAATTGGGAAAAGGAACTTGAAGATTTCCGTCCGCAATTGCTTTTTGTCGAATCTGCCTGGCACGGTGTAAACAACAAATGGTACAGGCGTGTTTATAACCTTGATCCCGCATTTATAGGTATGATGAACTGGTGCAGAGCAAACGGTATTCCCACCGTTTTCTGGAACAAGGAAGACCCTGTTCACTTTGACACGTTTTTAGGTGCGGCGGCATACTTTGACTGGGTATATACCACCGATATGGACTGTGTCCCTCTTTACAAAAGAATGCTTCATCACAACAACGTAGGTGTTCTTCCTTTTGCTGTTGAAACAAAAATGTTTACGCCCATTGAAAAATATGAGCGTAAGCCCGGTTGCTGTTTTGCAGGAAGCTACTATGCAAAGCAGGCTGAACGCTGTCAGGACTTTATTCAGATTGTAGATTTGTTCAAGAGCAAAATGCCCTTTGCTATCTACGACAGAAACGTATATCCGGGCAACCCCGACTATACTTTCCCCGAACAGTATCAGCATATGATCGTCGGATCTCTTCCTATGAATAAGATTGATGTTGCATATAAGGGCTACGATTGGAGCCTTACAATGAACATTGTAAAGCGTTCATCAACAATGGAAGCAAGACGAATTTTTGAATTGCTTGCCTGTAACACTCTTTCCGTTTCAAACCCCTGTTCGGGCATAAAAACACTTCTTGGCGATATCGTTCTTCAGGACCTTGATGATGTTGAGGAGTTCAACCGTCGCGCAACAGACGTTATGTACAGCGACAGAGTCCGCCTTCTCGGCCTGAGAAAGGTGCTCAGTCAGCATACTTATTATCACAGAATGGTATCAATCTGCAGAGATGCTATGGGCAAAGATTATTCTGAGCCCGAAATGAGAGTGTGCTGTTTCTCAACAGCGAAAACGTTGGAGGATACAGAGCGAGTAATTGCATCATTCAGAAGATTCGCATATAAAAACAAGACTCTCGTTATTGATTCACCTCATATATGTGCAAGTGATGACAACATCACATTTGTAAGAAATATAAAGGTAAACAGCGTCAGCGAGCTTGCTGATGCAGACTATTATTGCTATTTAAGTCCTGAAAACTATTACGGCACGCAGTATATTTCCGACTTCCTTCTCACACGCAGATATTCCTCCGCCGCCGTTTTCGGCAAGGGTGCATATTACAAATGGACAGACGGTAATTTCACGGCTGTTGATAAATCAAAAGCATATATTGTTACAGACCGTGTGCTTGCTGACAGATGTATTTTTACCCGCAGTGCGGCTACTGTTCTGCCAATGAATACGTTTACGGAGAACAAGCTGATTGAAGGCTTTGTAACAATGTCTACGGATATGTTCCATTTCTGTGAAGGCTTCAAGGGTGATTTCTGCGAAGATGTTGAGGATATTGACATTGACTGCGGTGTAGATATGGATTATTTGTGGGATTACGCGCTCAATCTGCCTGCTGATATTAATTATAAAATGCCCCACAGAAAGTCAGGTGTTGAGCTTTCAGCTGAATTTTCCAAAAATCCTGCAGTTTACAACACGATGGAGCTCAATAACGGTGCCGTAGGTTTATACTCTCTGCTTACCGAATACAAAAATATATATGTTAAATTAACAGACGATTACGCTGTTGAGGATTACAATATAGACGGTTGGATACGAATTCATCTGGGCGGCTACAGCTATAACACAAAATTTATAATCCAGTTCAAAGATGATGATAATAAAGTTGTCCGTTCAACGGTTATTCTTCCCGGTCAGTATCTTCGCTGCCCAATGGCGGACAACATAAAGAAGTTCTCATTGTTTGCAGTTATAACAAACCGTTCTGCTTTTGTAATCAAGGAGCTTATACTTAATGCATTTCCCGATGAGCTCATACAAATTCCCGATAACAACAGTGAGGATGAATAAAATGAGAGTGAATAAAATGCAAAAAGACTATCTTGTAACAATTATTATTCCTGTTTACAATGTTGAAAAGTATATTGATGCCTGTCTTTCATCTGCAGAAAATCAGACTCATAAGAATCTTGAAATAATTGTTATTGATGACTGCGGTAAAGATAATTCAATAAAAATTGTTGAGGAGCATGCAGAAAAAGACAGCAGAATAAAAATTATTTATCAGCCTCAGAATATGGGACAGGGTGCAGGACGCAACAGAGCGCTGGAGATTACAACCGGTGACTACATCGTATTTCTTGACGCAGATGACACACTGCCTCTTGATGCAGTAGAATTGCTGTTGGGCAGAATCTTAGAAACAAAGTCAGAAATATCAATAGGCAGAATGCTCTGGAATAAGGAGCACAAGTGTTTTGCCGTTGAATATATTGATGCCTTGGTGAACGGTTATCTTACAGAAACGGGCAAATTAAGATATATCGAGCCTCATAAGTATATGCTTGGCGGACCCTGTGCAAAAATTTATGATGCAAAATGGATGCTGAACTGTGATATTGATTTTGCGGAAGGATGTTTCTGGGAGGATATGGTATTCACGCTTAAATCATGGATTGAGGCGGAAAACATTTCTGTACTTGACGCTTACGTTTATTTCAGAACAGAGCGCGACGACGAATCCAATCCTTCAACTACGCAGTCTTACGGAAAGAAAAAATATGTTGACCGTGATCAGATATTTGATATTTTCTGTGAGTATCTTTCCAAAAAACAGCAGGAAAAAATCGTATCTGCAGTCGAATGCAGAGTTTTAATAAACAGACTTATGAACACAACAAAAAATATCGTGCCTATGGCTGATGCAGATATTAAAGATTGGGTTCAGGAGTGGTATAAAGAACATCTTGACAGATGTGAGGAAAAAATCAGAAGCTTAGGGTGGGAAGCATAATGAATCGAAAAAAAATCGAAGTTTTGCTGCGCCCTCTCCTTGAAAACATACCTGAAAAAAATGATGATGTTATATCGTTGGCAGACGGAATTGCAAATAATCATCTGTATGTTTCACCTACCGTTCCCATTCTTGACTGCGAGGGAATTGAAAACTTTGATTGGAATATCAATACAGGCAACACAGGCAACACCTTTCAGATGTCTTTGCATGCTCAGGTTCACCTGTCTATGCTTGTTTGTGCATACAATATTACGGGTAATACAGAGTATATCAATCTTGCTGACGGATATTTTGAATCGTGGATGGCATACATCAGCAGTGACAAGGTAAACGGAAATACTCTTGTATGGAATTCTCATACTACTGCTATGCGCCTTATTTCTCTGTTATACTATTTCTTCTGCGGAAAGGATGAAATATCTGACGGTGCAAGGGAAATTTTAAACAGACATATTTCATTTCTTGCAGATGAAAAAAATTATATCCCCAATGCAAATCAGGGAATTTTTATGGACCGCGCCGTGCTGTGCGCCTGCATATTGCTCGGTGAGCACGGTGAAGAAAAGGAAATTGCAATAACCCGTTTGAAAAAACAGTGTGAATTCGCATATCTGCCCGACGGTGCACATTCCGAAAATTCACCGTCCTATCAGTATTATGTCTGGACTGCATTGCAGGCACTGTATGTTTTTCTTTCACAGACAGATTCTCTTGACGGAATGGAATTTCTTCATCAATGCTGTGAAAAAAGTGATGATTTTCTTGCATGGTTTATTCAACCCAACGGTCAGTTTGCTCTGGTCGGCGACAGCGACAACGATAATCTTGATGCAAGTGCTTACAATATTGATGAACACGGCAATTTGTGCAAATATTTCCTCTCCTGCGGTACGGAAGGCATAAAGCCGGAGCAAAATTATGCATTCTATGAGAATGCAGGGTATTTCTTTGCCCGTAATTTTATTGATGAAACAATAAAAGACACTTGGTTTATGTTCAAAGCAGGTGCAGTGACGAATGTTCACAAGCACGCAGATGATTTATCAATTCTTCTCAGCAGTAAAGGCTATCCCGTTTTTATTGACTGTGGACGCTATAACTATGTTTACGGCGACAAAATCCGTTCTTACGTAACGGGTGCTCCGGCACACAATACAGTTGTTGTTGACGGAAAAACTTACAGCATCTGCGCTCAGCGTGTAAACAGAAGCAAAATCATCGAAAAGGATTTTTCAGGTGACTGCACGTATATCCGAGGCAGAAATGACGGCTATGACGGTGTCAGTATTGACAGAGCCGTTTACCGCAAGGGCGACACTTTACTGCTTCACGACGATATAATCTCCGACGCAGAGCATAATTATTCTCAGCATTTCCATTTAAGTGAACACATTGAAATCATAAGTGCAACCGATACCGAATTTATAGGAAGAATTGCCGACAGCGGATACGTTGTACGCATAACTCAGCTTGAGGGCGGTACTTTTTGCGATATTCAGAACGGTAATGAGGTTGGAGTGCATACAGGTATTGCATCCTGTAAAATGGGCGAGATTCACGGCATAAATACTCTTATTTTTACAAGAGACAATACGCAGAACTGCCGTTTTGTAACGGAAATAACCATAGAAAAAGAAGATAAGCCGCTGAAGCCTCTCGGTTTTAATCCCAATACAGGCAGAATATCCGGCAGAATCAAAGCAAAGCTGAAAAAGCTTGACAGAGAGCTTATTCCCGTAAAGATTCGCCGTGATGCACCTCAATGGGAAATTGTTGACGGCAACAAAATCAAATTCAGTTTAAATTGCTTTTCCGAAGAAGAATATACCGTTCATTGGCTGTTTTATCGCAACGGCGGTGTGTACAGCTACAAATATACAAAAAACATAAATGAGTATATTCTTGAACCTGATTCGGAAGGCAAATATACTCTTGTGTATTCAATTCAGACTGCTGACGGTGACAGACAGACCTGGGTATGTGATGAGATACAGTATCCTGTTGCCGAAGAGAAGAAATACGGCTTCGGGATTAAAAAATTCCCTGCATCTCTGCAGAAACCCGATAAAAATTCTGCTGTTGAAATCGCAGAACAGCTTCTTCACGGGCAACTGATTGTGCGCAATACGCTCAAGGCTGAGCCTTACTGCATATGGAATATTGATTGGAATATTACGGCGGCTGAAGCTGCAGAGGCATATCAGATGCAATTGCAGAATTTAAGGTCGGTTATGTATCTGACTTATGCATTTGAGCTTACGCAAAACCGTAAATATATTGATTATGCGTGGCGGTTTGTTTACAGCTGGAATGAGTATGAAAAGAGCGACAAATCAAAGCAAAATACGATGTGTTGGCACAGCCATACAATGTCTGCAAGGATAAACCATTTGATTTATCTTGCCATCATCTGTGAGATGCACGGTCTTCTCGACTGCAGAAAAACAGCTCTTATTGATGAGATTTTCCAGAAAACAGCTGAACATCTCTGCAATGAGGAGAGATATATCCGGAACCACACATACGGTATCTATCAGGATTGCGCACTTTTGTATATTTCATATTTTCTTCAGAATGAGCAGTCGAAAAAATGGATATCACTTGCGAAAAAGAGATTGAAGCTGCAATTTGAGCACGCGTTCCTTCCTGATATGGTTCATATGGAAAATTCCCCCGAATATCAGCTGTCAGTTATTGGCTTGTTCAGGGAAATTGAGAAAATCTTTGCATATGCAAACGATCCGGAGTTCAATTTTTACAGAAAGAAGCTCGCACTTGCCGCAAAGTTTTTATCCTATATGATAAAGCCCGACGGCGCGTTGGCTGAAATCGGTAACACAAACGGCAGAGCGACTGATGCTTATAATGCTAACGCATACAAAGGTTACCGTTATCTTAACTGTCCCGAAATAGATTGGGCTATGTCACAGGGGCGTGCAGGCAAAAAGCCCGAAGGCAACACAGCTGTATTCCCTGACGGCGGTTATTATGCGTACCGCAGCTCATGGAAAAAGGAGCAGATGGAGGATGCCGTCTGGTTTATGTTTAAATCCGGATATGCTTCTGCAAAAAACAAACACGCCGACGATCTGCATTTTATGCTCAATGCTCACGGAAGTGAAATCTTCATTGACCGAGGCAAATACGGTTATCAGATCGGCGATTTTACAACGGAAACGCTTCACTCCGTATTCGGTCATAACACTGTTACTGTTGATTCCGAAACCTACCCCATAACCGCTGAAAGAGGCTACAAAACGGGTCTTTTAAAGAGGGAAGCTCAGGGTGAATTCAACTGCGCGGCAGGTTATAACGACAGCTATGAGGGGGTAAAAATCGACAGAGAGATTTTCTTTAAGGATAATATATTTATTGTTCACGACAATATTGAATCCGATAAAGAGCATCTCTATACACAGCAGTTCCATATTTCGGAAAAGCTCGCCATTATTGCGCAGGCTGAGAACGAACTGCTTGCAAAAATAGATGATTCACCCTACATTGTGCGTATAAGGCAGCTCTCCGCCTGTAACTGCCGTATAATCGGCTCTCAGGACGGTTCTTCAGAATTCGGTTATCGTTCAAGAGTAGTATCCGAAACCGTTCCCTGCAGTTCTTTGCTGTATTCAAAAAAGGCAAAAAGCACAGATTTTGTCACTGTTATCACTCTTGAGAAAAATCAGCTTGATTACGTTGACGCAAAGCAAACGGATAACGATACCTTAATGATTGGTGACAGCGAAATAAAGCTCACCCACAGAGCAAGAATTTCAATGTCTGATTTCAGTGTGAATTTTAAGGGAAAAAATCTTATCGTTGAATCAAAAGCTTCTTTACCTGACTCAACTGAAATCAAAATATCCTGTCTGGATAAAAAGTGGCGTAATGTTCTTCTGGAGCAGGAAATTGTAACACCGGCGCCGATGCAGGTTTATATTCCTTTTTACAGTGATTCCGTAGTAGTTATGCAGGTTAAAACTCCCGACGGCTACAGAATAAAAGGCGTTATCTGTTCATTCCGGTTCAATCAGGAATCAAAGCTGTTTGAGATCGTTGACGGTACGGACAATTGTCAGGAAGTAAAAATTTCCAATGTGGCAATTAAATTTACGTCAGACGACTGTGCTCAGATTTCTGCAACAGTTGATTATTTCTGGGATTATTCTATTGATTGGTATTTTTACAAGGACGGACAGCGTGTCAAATGGCAAAGTACCCCAAATAATTCTGCAATAAATTATCAGTTTACCTCCGCGGGCAATTATTATGTAATGCTGTATGTAGCAACGCCCGACGGTGATCGCTTGCAGTATGTTGTCGGTAATATAAAAATCACACCTGAACAGCTTGAAGAACAAACTGAATAAAAACAAAAGTGGCAGAGATTGTTCTCTGTCACTTTCTTCTTCTTTTTGGATTCTTTTTAATAAAATCTTTTTTGAAATTGTTTTGTTTTGCCGGCTTTTCGGGCGCTACAAGACAGTTCGGACCTGTGCCTATAAGATCGTATCTGCCTGCTTTTTTAAGTGCAGAGATAACAAGCTTTTTGTTCTCGGGTCTGAAATACTGTAGCAATGCCCTCTGCTCTGCCTTTTCCTGCGGAGTTCTCGGTACATAGACCTTTTCCATTGTGTAAGGGTCAAGTCCCGTGTAGAACATACAGGTTGAAACCGTACCGGGAGTGGGGTAGAAATCCTGTACCTGTTCAGGATGAAGACCCTCTTTTTTAAGGAATCGTGCAAGCTCTATTGCATCCTCAACGGTGCTTCCCGGATGGGATGACATAAGATAGGGCACAAGATACTGATTTTTGTTAGCTATTTTGTTCAGCTCGTAATAACGCTTTTTGAATCGGTTGTAGACCTCAATAGGCGGCTTGCCCATTCTTCTGAGAACATTTGCTGAGCAATGCTCAGGTGCAACCTTTAACTGACCGCTGATGTGATGCTCCACAAGCTCTTTGAAGAATGTTTCGTCTTTATCTGCAATAAGGTAGTCAAAACGGATGCCTGAACGTATAAATACCTTTTTGATTTTGGGTAATGCACGCAGTTTTCGCAGCAGACTTAAATAATCGCTGTGGTCAACCTTAACGGCAGGACATACTGACGGCGCAAGACATTTTTTATCGGGGCAAAGTCCTCTTTTCAGCTGTGCATCGCAGGAGGGTGCTCTGAAATTTGCCGTAGGACCGCCAACATCGTGAATATAGCCTTTGAAATCCTCCATTTCGGTGATTTTTTTAGCTTCTTCAATAACGGAATCGTGACTTCTGCAGCTTATCTGTCTGCCCTGATGATATGCAAGGGAGCAGAAATTACAGGCACCGTAACATCCTCTGTTGTGAATGATTGAAAACTTGACTTCTTCAATTCCGGGTACACCGCCGAGAGCTTCGTATGAGGGGTGATAGGTGCGCATAAAGGGGAGGGAATAGACCTCATCCATTTCTTCGGTTGAAAGGGGAGGCATAGGCGGATTCTGAACGACTATAGTGTCACCGTGACGCTGAATGACAGTTTTTCCTCTTACGGCGTCGTGCTCGTCCTGCTGAATCCGGCAGGATTTTGCATACTGCTTTTTGCCCTCCTCCGTGTTGGCTGAAACAGCCTCAAAGCTCGGACATTCCTTGACGGGCATCGGCTTGTAATCCTTTGTTTTTACGCAGTAGCAGGTGCCTTTTATATCTGTAAGCGAATGTATATCTTCACCGCTTTTGAGTCTGTCTGCAATTTCAACGATATGCTTTTCGCCCATTCCGTACATAAGCAGATCGGCTGTGGAGTCAATGAGAATTGAAGGACGAACCTTATCATCCCAATAATCGTAATGAGCAAAACGTCGTAATGATGCCTCAAGTCCGCCTATTGCTATGGGTACGTCACCGTAGTGCTTTCTTATATTTTTGCAATATACAATAACTGCTCTGTCAGGTCTTGCACCCGATTTGCCGCCTGCAGTATATGCATCGTCACTTCGCGGTTTCTTGGCGGCTGTGTAATGGGCAACCATAGAGTCAATGTTGCCGCCGTTCACAAGAAAACCGTACCTCGGCTTGCCGAATCGGGTGTAATCCGCATCGGTTTTCGGCTGAGGTAGAATACATACCCTGTAACCTGCGTTTTCAAGCACACGGGAGATAATCGCCGTGCCGAAAGACGGATGGTCCACATATGCATCACCGGTAACAAGCACAAAATCCGCGTAGTACCAGCCGCGTTCAAGCATTTCGTCTTTTGATATGGGTAGAAAGGACATATAACTGCTCCTTTTTTATATTAATGTGTTTATGAATAAAAAGACACCTCTGTTATTGAGATGTCTTATCCAGAAGATGTTTTTTCATAGCATTGAAGGATTCCTCGCTGATAACGTGTTCAATACGGCAGGCGTCATCAGCGGCAGTTGCTTCGTCAACACCCAATGCAGTCAGTATTTTTGTAAGGATGTTATGGCGTTCATAAATTTTTTCGGCAATTTCAAGACCTATATCCGTAAGGGATAAATGACCGTCGTTGTCAACGGAAACATAGCCGCCCTGCTTGAGTATGCTCATAGCTCTGCTGACGCTGGGCTTCGAATAGCCCATATACTCGCACACATCAATGGAGCGCACAGCGTTGCTTTTTTTTGATAATATATATATGGTTTCCAGATACATTTCACCTGATTCGTGAATATTCACACCGGATACCTCCTTGATCTCATTTTTAACAGGATAACATAATTCAATAAAAAAATCAAGTTTCAACATTGCATTTTTGCAGAATATGACAAAACCGGAAGAATATTTAAAAATCGTGAAAAAAGTGTTGACAAAACATAAAATAATGGTATAATGTTATATGGTTAGCAAAGACTAACCGATTTGTACTAAATTCTATAACTTGTTCGTATATATAAAGAGGGTGTACATATGATGCCGCTGTCATTCGCAAATATGGGCGATGAACACATAATTAAAAAAGTCGGCGGCAAGCCTGAGGTTAAGGCTCACCTTGAAAATCTCGGGTTTGTGGCAGGAGGCACCGTCACAATCATAAATGAAATGGGCGGTAACCTTATAGTTAATGTCAAGGGTGCACGTATTGCAATCAGTAAGGAAATGGCGCAGAAGATAATGATTTGATTCTGCTTGTTTTTAATTTTTGTGTAAGGAGGAAAAGGTATGAAAACTCTTAAAGAGGCAAAGGTAGGTCAGACCGTAAAGGTTGTTAAGCTTCACGGCGAGGGCGCAGTCAAGCGCAGAATTATGGATATGGGCATTACAAAAAGCGTAGAGATCTATATCCGCAAGGTTGCTCCTTTGGGCGATCCTATCGAAGTTACGGTCCGCGGATATGAGCTTTCACTTCGTAAGGCAGACGCTGAAATGGTAGAAATTGAGTAATCAAATATTTTTTTGCTTTTGGGTTAGTGTTTGCTAACCGAATAAGAAAGAGAGGAACTGTATTATGAGTATTAAAATTGCGCTCGCGGGTAACCCCAACAGCGGTAAAACAACTCTGTTTAATGCACTGACCGGTTCAAACCAGTATGTGGGCAACTGGCCCGGTGTTACGGTAGAGAAAAAAGAGGGTAAATTAAAGAAGAACAGTGACGTGGTTGTTACTGACCTCCCCGGTATTTATTCACTTTCTCCTTACACTCTTGAGGAAGTTGTTGCAAGAAATTATCTTATCAACGAACGTCCCGATGCGATTCTCAATATCGTAGACGGCACAAACCTTGAGAGAAACCTTTATCTTACAACACAGCTTACAGAGTTGGGTATTCCCGTAGTTATTGCCATCAATATGATGGATATTGTCAGAAAGAACGGCGATAAAATAAACACAGAGTTACTGAGCAAACAGCTTGGCTGTAAGATAGTAGAGATCTCAGCTCTTAAGGGTACGGGCACTCAGGAAGCCGCAGATGCAGCAATTGCGGCGGCAAAAGCAGGCAAAGCCGTACCTCAGCACACATTCTCAGGCTCAGTTGAGCACGCTATTGCTCACATTGAGGAAGCAGCGGTTCACGGTATGCCCGAAGAACAGCAGAGATGGTATGCAGTCAAGATTTTTGAGCGTGATGACAAGGTGCTCGAACAGCTCAATCTCGATAAAGCTGTGCTTGACCATATTGAGGCTGATATTGCGGCAGTTGAAAACGAAATGGATGACGATGCTGAAAGCATTATCACAAACGAGCGTTATGTCTACATTGCTCAGCTTATGCAGAACTGCTACAAGAAAAAAAGTTCTCACAAAATGACTGTTTCCGATAAAATTGACAGAATCGTTACAAACCGTATACTTGCACTTCCCATTTTTGCAGTAATAATGTGGCTTGTATATTACATATCAATCGGTTCAATCGGTGACTGGACAGTCGGCTTTATGAACGACACACTCTTCGGCGAATGGATCGTTCCCGGTGTTACAACACTGCTTGAGAATGCAGGCTGTGCCGCCTGGCTTGTAAGCCTTGTTGCAGACGGTATCGTAGGCGGTGTGGGCGCAGTTCTCGGCTTTGTTCCCCAGATGCTTATTCTTTTCCTTCTTCTTGCTATCCTTGAGGATTGCGGATATATGTCCCGTGTTGCATTCATAATGGACAGAATCTTCCGTAAGTTCGGTCTTTCGGGAAAGAGCTTCATTCCTATGCTTGTTGCAACAGGTTGCGGCGTTCCCGGTGTTATGGCATCAAGAACTATTGAGCAGGACCGTGACCGCAAAATGACTATTATGACAACCTGCTTTATGCCCTGCGGCGCAAAGCTTCCCATTATTTCAATGATTGCAGGTGCACTCTTCGGCGGAAATGCCTGGGTTGCAACCTCAGCTTATTTTATCGGTATCGGTGCAGTTATTATTTCAGGTATTATGCTTAAGAAAACAAAGCCTTTCGCAGGTGACCCTGCTCCCTTCGTTATGGAGCTTCCTGCATACCACGCACCTGTGCCCGGCAATATCTTAAGAGCTACCTGGGAGCGCGGCTGGTCATTCATCAAGCGTGCAGGTACGGTTATTCTTGCCGCAAGCGTTCTCGTATGGGTTCTTCAGTCACTTTCTTTTGAAGGCGGCTTCCACTACATCACAGACGAACTCGGCGGTGCATCAATCCTTGAAGTTATCGGCAGTGCAATTGCAGTTATCTTCAAGCCTCTCGGCTTCGGCTCCTGGCAGGCGGCAGTTGCTACAATCCTCGGTCTTGTTGCAAAGGAAGAGGTTGTCGGCGTATTCGGTACACTTTCCTCAATGGCAGATGCAGACCTTGCATTCGAGCTTGTTGACTCTATGGATTCCGCAAAGCTTGCACTCTTCGGTCAGGAATTCTTCGGCGGCAGTGCACTTGCAGGTTTCTCATTTATGATGTTCAATCTCCTCTGTGCTCCCTGTTTCGCGGCAATGGGCGCAATCAAGAGAGAAATGAACAACTGGAAGTGGACAGCTTTCGCAATCGGCTATATGTGCGTATTTGCATATGCGATGTCACTTATCGTATTCCAGCTCGGCTCCTGGTTTGTGGGCGGCGGAAATATCATTGGCACTGTTGTTGCTGTTGCACTTCTTGCATTCATCGTTTATATGCTCGTTCGCAAGAATCCTTACAGCGATAACAAACTCACAAAAAAGATTTAAGGTGATATTATGGAACTGAATTTACCTACAATCATTGTTGCGGCAATTGTTGCAGCGATTCTGATTGCAATAGTTGTTGTGAATATCAGAAATAAGAAAAAGGGTAAAAGCTCCTGTTCCTGCGGCGGTTCCTGCGGAGCTTGCCCGATGGGCGAATCCTGCCATAAAACAAAATAAAAATTTAATGGCTATCCGTAATGGGTAGCCATTTTTAATGAGTAATGTCAATGATGTGTTGATACATAAATAATAATTTTGCGTACCGTAGGGCGCGTCGCCCCCTACGATTGCAAAACAAATTCACTGCTAAATGATTCTTATCTATTAAATTTTTTCTTTTATTTCCTGCATAATTGTCGTTATATCAATATTCTGCGGACAATGGTTTTTGCAAAGACCGCATTCAACGCAATCGGCAGGCTTACCTGTTGATTCAAGGTCATTGATTCTGCGAAGAACACCTCGTCCGCCGTCAACCTTGTAGTCGTTGTACACGGAAAGGACTGCGGGAATATCTATCTGAGCAGGGCAGTCGTCACAGCAGTAACGGCAGGCTGTGCAGGGCACGCAAAGATTCTTTTTGAATACCTCGCAAGCGGTCATCAGCGTCTGCATATCCTTGTCATTAAGTCCGTTTTCATCGGAAAATGTGGAAAGGTTATCATTCAGCTGTTCAAGGTTTGACATTCCGCTCAGAACTACTTTGACCATAGGCAGGCTCTTTACAAACCTGAACGCCCAGGCAGGAATACTCCAATCGGGATGTGCTGTTTTAAGGATTTTTTCCGCATCCTCGGAAAGTGATGCCAGCTTTCCGCCGCGTACAGGCTCCATAACGATGACGGGGATGTTTTTCTTTTCAAGCACCTCATATTCAGCCTTTGATGTGCCGTAATTCCAGTCGAACCAGTTAATCTGCAGCTGTGCGAAGTCCCAATCGTGATGCGATGCGAATCTTTCAAGTGATTCAACACTTGCGTGGGATGAAAAACCGAGATATTTTATTCTTCCCAACCGTTTCTGCTCAAGAAAATACTCAATGCATCCGCAATCAAGATATTTGTCGATATTTTCATCTGTAAGGCAATGTATAAGATAAAAGTCAATGTAATCTGTTCTGAGATTTCTGAGCTGTTCCTCAAACATTCCTTTGTAATCTTCTTTTGCAAAAATGCTGAATTTCGTTGCAAGATGATAGCTTTCACGGGGATATTTGGATATTGCCTCTCCCACAAAATCCTCAGATTCTCCGCTGTGATAGACGTAAGCGGTGTCGTAATAATTTATTCCGCCTGACATAGCATCATCAATGATTTTCTGCGCCTCGGCTCTGTCAATGGGATTGCCGTCAACATCCTTTTTTACGGGCAGACGCATATTTCCCATACCCAGAGCGGAAAGCTTTATATCCTTGAATGAATTGTAAATCATATTAATCCCTCTTTTTCAGTTGTTCGAGTTTTGATTTTATCGCAGTCAGCGCATCTGTCGGCTCGTCGATATCAAGCGTTGCTTCTTCCATAGGGCAAAATCCCGTATCGGTTCGGTTCCGTATTGCATCAACACGCTGTGTGTAATAATATTCAATACCGTGTTTTTCAAAAACATCCGTTGCGTATTTGCTGATTACATCTGCGTAGACCTCTTTTATGCCAATGAGTACATACAGCATAGCCGCCGCCTTGCCTATAACCTTGTCTGCGGCTGAAAAACTGCTGAAATCTCTGTCCGATTCGAGCCAGCCGAGCAAGGGTGCAACGCCTCTTGTGTCGGAATGTAATATTTCACTGCCGTTATACAAAACACAGGTATGTCCGCCGTTTTGCAGAATAGTTTTTGCTTTTTTCAGTTTATCGGTCATAATGCCTCCGACTGTTTTTTGTATATTGTAGCACATCTTCATTTCATTTTTCAATAACAATGTTTTTTTGATAATTCCGCATCCGCAAATTGAAAACAAAAAAGCACATATTTATACATTATCCTTGACAAAATAATAGGTATTTTATATAATAAAATAAATGTTTGTGCGCCACTGAATCGCACAGGCAAAATTATTAAAAGGAGATTTTTACTATGAAAAAAATCTTGGCAATCGTTTTATCTCTTATTCTTTGCGCAGGTATGTGTGTAGCTTTTACATCCTGTGACACAAACACAGGCAATGAAGACGGCACTGATACTTCAGACACTGCAGCAACTGCTGCGGATTTCACAGTAGGTATCTGCCAGCTTATGGTTCACGACTCACTTGATAAGGCAACACAGGGCTTTATTGATGCTCTTACTGAAGAACTTGCTAAAGAAGGCAAAACTGTTGAGTATGACAAGCAGGTTGCAGGCAGTGCAGACCTTTGTCCCACAGTTATAAACACTCTTGTTGCAAAAGAAGTTGACCTTATTATGGCTAATGCAACAGACGCTCTTGTTGCTGCTGCCAACGGCACAAGCACAATTCCCGTTCTCGGTACATCCGTAACAGATTACAACGACACATTCAAGAACAACATTCCCGCTAACGTAAGCGGTACATCAGACGGAGTTCCCTTTGCAGAACAGGCTGAAATGATGATTGATACACTCGGTCTTGTTGCAGGCGACAAGGTTGGTGTTATCTACTGCTCAAACGAATCCAACTCTCTTGTTCAGTACGAAGCAGTTAAGGAGCTTTTCGAGGATAAGGGTGTTGTTGTAACACCTTACACATTCTCCGAAACAACAGAGCTTCAGTCTCTTGTTACAACTGCTGCAAGCGAGTGCAAGGCTATCTATGTTCCTTCTGACAACACAGTTGCACAGAACGACTCAATCGTTGCATCAATCTGCACAGACAAGAAGGTTCCCGTATACACAAGCTACGGTGGTGACGCTTGCTACGCAAGCCTTGCAATCGACTACTATGAGCTCGGCGTTGAAACAGGTAAAATGGCTGCAGAAATCCTTCTCGGCAAAAAGACACCTGCTGACATCGAAATCAAAACTCTTACTCCTTCAGTTGAGTATAACGCAGAGCTTTGCTCAAAGCTTGGTATCACAGTTCCCGAAGAGGATACTGCTGCTTGAGGTGAATAATGGCTTTTCTGAACGCATTACCCGGTGCTGTTGCCCAAGGTCTTATCTGGGGATTAATGGCAATAGGTGTATACATATCATATAAAATTCTTGATATTGCCGACCTGACGGTTGACGGCTCTATATGCACCGGAGCGTGCGTTTGCGCCGTGCTTATAACAAACGGTGTTCCTGCCTGGCTGAGTATGATCATTGCATTTTTAGCAGGTGCGCTTACAGGTATTGTCACAGGTCTTTTCAACACCGCTTTAGGCATACCCTCTATTCTTGCAGGTATTCTTACACAGCTTATTCTTTATTCTGTTAACCTTTCCATTCTCGGCGGCAAATCACTTACTACCGTTGATGCACGCACGAATAATCTTGTGCTCAATATGAGTGATAACCCCAAGGCAATTATTGCGGCAGGTATTATTATCGTTGCAGTTATCGTCGTTCTCTGGCTGTTCTTCTACACAGAAGTAGGTCTTACGCTCAAATCAACGGGTGATAATCCTGATATGAGCCGTGCTCAGGGGGTTAACGTCAAGTTCAACAAGGTTCTCGGCCTTGCAATATCAAACGGTATCGTTGCACTTGCAGGTTCTCTCCTTGCACAGTATAAGGGTTCCGCCAACATCAATGACGGACGCGGCGCTATCGTTATAGGTCTTGCGGCTATATTTATCGGACTTTCAGTTTCTACAAAGATCAAACCTAATTTTGTAGTAAGCCTTATCGGCGTTATCGGCGGCGGTATCGTATATTACGTCATTTACAATCTGGTTATTCTTATGGGACTTAAAACCGATTACCTTAAAATGCTCTCGGCAATTATAGTTGCAATTTTCCTTGCAGTGCCTTATCTGAAGAATGAATACTTCAAAAAGCATAAGCCTGTTGCAGCTGCTTCTGATGCGAATGCAGGAGGTGCGGTAAATGCTTAAAATCACTAATCTTTATAAAACTTTCAACCCCGGTACCGTAAACGCTAAAACGGCGCTTAACGGACTTAATCTCACTCTTAATGACGGTGATTTTGTAACTGTTATCGGCGGCAACGGCGCAGGCAAGTCCACTATGCTCAATGCTATAGCAGGCGTGTGGAAGCCTGACAGCGGCACAATTGAAATTGACGGCGTTAACGTTACCAATATGCCCGAGCATAAAAGAGCACAGTTCCTCGGCAGAGTTTTTCAGGACCCGATGAAGGGTACCGCTCCCGATATGGAAATTGCCGAAAACCTTGCTATTGCGGCAAGACGCGGCAAAAAGCGTAAGCTTGTATGGGGCGTAAAGAAGGCAGAGCGTGAGCAGTTTAAAGAGTTGCTTGCAACGCTTGAATTGGGACTCGAAACAAGACTGACTTCAAAAGTGGGCCTGCTTTCGGGCGGTCAGCGTCAGGCGGTTACTCTGCTTATGGCTACGCTCAACAGACCTAAGCTTCTGTTGCTTGACGAGCATACTGCGGCTCTTGACCCGAAAACTGCCGCGAAGGTTCTTGAACTGACTGACAGAATCGTCAACGAAAACAATCTTACCACAGTTATGATTACTCATAATATGAAGGATGCACTCACACACGGCAACCGCCTTGTTATGATGCACGAGGGAAGAATTATCGTTGATGTTGAAGGCGAAGAGAAGAAAAAACTTACAGTTGAGGATCTCATCAGCCTTTTTGCAAAAGCCAGCGGAAAAGAATTCGCAAACGACAGAATGATGCTTTCATAATCAATAAAAATTTTCAGCCTTTTGTTCAACCCGAACAGGAGGCTGATTTTTGCGATATTGTAAACAATGTAATCTGAACTGTTTACTTTTATTGCCCGATATGGTACAATAAACAAAATATTCCGAGGTATATAAAAATGAAAGAAACAGTAATCCAGTTTGGAACGGGCAATTTTCTCAGAGGCTTTGCAGATGATTTTATTCACAGAATGAATGAGCAGGACCTGTATGACGGTAAAATTGTTATCGTACAGCCTACGAGAGGCGGAAAAACAGAGCTTCTCAATTCTCAGAACGGCAGGTATAATCTTTTTCTGCGCGGCATCGAGAACGACAAAGAAGTATGCGAGCATATTCTTATAGAATCTGTCAGCAGAGGCGTTGACCCGTATTCAAATTATGAAGAATATCTCCGTCTTGCGGAAAATCCCGATATGCGCTTTATCATTTCCAATACCACCGAAGCAGGTATTGTCTTTGATGAAAGCTGTCTGTTTGCAGATACCCCAGCCCTTTCTTTTCCGGGCAAGCTGACACAGCTTCTCTATCACAGGTTTGAAATGAATCTGAACGGCTTTGTAATTCTTCCCTGTGAGCTTATTGATAACAACGCGGATGAACTGAAAAAATGTGTTCTCAAATATGCAAGGTTATGGGAGCTGGGTGATGAGTTTATCAATTGGATTGAAACAGAAAACAGCTTCTGCAACACCCTTGTTGACAGGATCGTCACAGGCTATCCGACAGCAGAGGCGGATGAACTTTTCAAACAAATCGGATATGAAGATAAGCTTCTCGATACCGCTGAGGTCTTTCATCTCTGGGTAATTGAAGGCGACTTTGAAAATGAATTCCCCTTGACTAAGGCAGGGGTAAATGTTATATGGACGAATGATGTAAAGCCTTATAAAAAAATGAAAGTGCGTATTCTGAACGGTGCGCATACTTCACTTGTGTTTCCGTCACTTCTTTGCGGAATTGAAACTGTAAAAGAAAGCCTTGATGATGAACTTTTAAAGGAATTTCTTAACATCTGTATTTACGGATACATTTTGCCTGTGCTCGGCGAAACAGCGGAAAACAAGGCTTTTGCTGCTGCCGTGCTTGAACGCTTTCGCAATCCGTATATAAAGCACAGGTGGCAATCCATTTCTCTTAATTCCGTAAGCAAATATACCGCAAGAGTATTGCCTACTGTCCTCGATTATATAAATGCAAACGGAAAGCTTCCCAAGCCCTTGGTTTTCTCTCTCGCCTGCCTTATTGAGTATTACAAAAACAATGATGTCAGCGACAGTAAATATGTGACCGATTTTATTAAGGGAAATACTGCAGAAGCCATTCTTGCAAACACTTCGCTCTGGAGCAAAGACCTGAGCTGTATGACGGAGCTTGTTTCTGAATGTCTTGAAAAAATACGCACACTCGGAATCAGGGAGGCACTTAAATGGGCTATGTCGTAATTCATTCTGATGACAATGTAAAAGTTAATCTTGAAAATGGGCATAAGTATGCTCTTAAAGATATACTTAAGGGCGAGGATGTAATTAAATACGGCTTTCCCATCGGTGTTGCCGTAACAGATATCAGAGCAGGCGAGCATATACATTCTCACAACCTTAAAACCGCCCTTACAGGCGCAAAGGAATACACCTATGCTCCCGAAATAAAGGATTTGCCACGGGAAAAGCCGATAATGATAAACGCGTATGAAAGAAAAAACGGCAGTATCGGCATAAGAAACGATATATGGATAATCCCGACAGTCGGCTGCGTAAACAAAACTGCCGAAAGGTTGGCGTTTCTGACAGGTGCCTTTGCATTTACTCATCCTTACGGTTGCAGTCAGCTTGGCGGCGATTATGAAAGGACACAGAAAATACTTTGCGGACTTATAAAGCACCCTAATGCAGGGGGCGTGCTTGTTCTCGGTCTCGGCTGTGAAAATAACAATATTCCTGAGCTCAAAAAAGTTTTAGGTGATTATGACGAAGAAAGAATACGTTTTCTTGCCGTTCAGGAATGTGAGGATGAATTTGCTGAGGGTACGGCGATTATAAATGAGCTGAAAGAGCTTGCTGAAAAGGATGTACGGACTGAGGTTTCCGTAAACAGACTCGTAATCGGTATGAAATGCGGAGGAAGTGACGGACTTTCGGGAATTACGGCAAACCCACTCTGCGGCAAAATTACCGACAGAATCTGCGCTATGGGCGGTTCTGCCGTTTTAACAGAAGTTCCCGAAATGTTCGGAGCCGAGCAGATACTTATGAACCGCTGTGTAAACAAAAATGTTTTTGAAGATACAGTGAAGCTTATCAATGATTATAAGGAATATTTTATTTCCTACGGTCAGCCTGTATCGGAAAATCCTTCTCCCGGAAACAAAGAGGGCGGTATAACTACCCTTGAAGAAAAGTCTTTGGGCTGTGTACAAAAGGGCGGTACAGCGCCTGTAACTGCCGTTCTTACATACGGGGACACAGTTAAGGAAAACGGTCTTAATCTGCTTGACGGACCGGGCAACGATATTGTGGCTGTAACCAATCTCACGGCGGCAGGCTGTCACCTGATTCTGTTCACAACAGGCAGAGGAACACCCTTGGGCGCACCCGTGCCTACAGTAAAAATTTCAACAAATACTGCGTTGAAAAACAGGAAAAATCATTGGATTGATTTCGATGCACAGACCGGCACCGAAAACGGGCTTTTTGAACTTGTTGTTCAGACGGCAAACGGAAAACTCACAAAAAATGAAATTTCTTCGTACCGTGAAATCGCAATTTTCAAAGACGGTGTAACATTGTAATGTATTAATCTGTAATAAAGTAAAATATACCTGTGCGTTAATTTTTTTCATCAACTGAATTTTACCATAAAAAAAGACTACAAGCCTACCTTTTTGATAGACTTGTAGTCTTTTTGCCGATATTTAATTTTCTTGGTTTCCTGATACCGCGGGATTGAGGCGGCGGTTGATAAATCGTAAGATGTTTTCTTATTGTTCTTCAAGAGCGGCTTCTTCCTCGAGCTGGTGGTATGCAACTTTTCCCACCAGTGTACGGGGAAGCTCTTTTTTGAATATGATTTCTTTGGGTACTGAATAGAAATCAAGGTATTCCTTGCAGTATTTTATAATTTTTGTTTTTTCTTCTTCGGATTCCTCTGCATTCTCATTGAGCACAATATATGCGCGGACCTTCTGCATTTTGTAAGGGTCGTGCACGCCGATTGCGCAGGAGTATGCAATATCGGGATGCTTGTCAAGCACCTTTTCGACCTGTGAGGGATATACGTTGTAGCCACTTGATATAATCATACGCTTCATACGCTGTTTGAAGTATACAAAGCCGTCGGCGTCCATACTGCCGATATCCGCTGTAAAAAGCCAGGTCGTGCCGTTTTCATCTTTGCGCAGAGTCGATGCGTTTTCTTCCTCGTGACCGAGATAGCCGAGCATAAGGGTAGGGCCTGTAAGGATGATTTCACCCTCTTCACCGAGAGGCTTCTCGTTGAAGGTGCCGGGCTCAACGATTCTGTAAACCATATCACGCAGAGGTATGCCGATACTTCCTTCCTTTGCCCAATCTATGGGAGTAACACAGCTTGCCGTTACACATTCGGTAAGCCCGTAGCCCTCACGTATCTGAATGTTTGCATTGTGCTCTTTGAGGAATTTATCAAAACGCTTTTTGAGCTCGGGACTCAATGAATCTCCGCCTGCAAAAACGCCGTAAAGGAAGGACAGATCTGCATTTTTGAATACGTCCACCTCTAAAAGTCCTTCGTAAAGGGTGGGAACGCCTGCAATAAAGTTAGGCTTTTTCTTTACAACATCCTTTGCATAGCTTTCCTTTGTAAATTGAGGAATGAGTATACATTTTGCGCTGTTTTCAAGCACCGCGTGAATGCCGATACCCAGACCGAAGCCGTGGAAAATGGGCATTACGGAAAGGAATGAAACCTTATCGTCAAGAGTACAGCCCGTGATGTCTGCAACCTGAAATCCGAGCGCATTGAAGCTGAAATCCGAAAGCCTTATTCCCTTAGGAGTGCCGCTTGTTCCGCCGCTGTAAAGGATAACTGCCGTTTTGTCCTTTTCGTATTCAATGGGTGGAAGCTTTGACTTGTCGCCCGTCTTAACGAATTTTGACCATACAAGGTCGCCCGCTCTTGTGGGGAATTTTGTGTAGTCCTTGCCTTTTAATGCGATATATGCAATCTTTTTGACAAGACCTATTTCTTCCTGAATTCTTGCGGTTATGATTTTTACAGGTTTGTCTGCCTCGTTGACAGCGGCAAGAACCTTTTCGTAAAAAAGGTCAAGGGTGAGAATCATTTTGCTGTCCGAATAATTAAGGTAGTAGGTGATATTCTTCTGTGATGAAAGCGGATGAATCATACTTGCGATTGCACCGATTCTGTTGAGTGCATAAAGGCATACCACCGCCTGAGGAGTGTTCGGCATACAGATGGTAACAACATCGTTTTTGCGTATACCTGCACTGATGAATGCCGCCGCCGCTTCATTTATTTTTTCTATAAACTGCGTGTAATTTGTTTCTTTTCCCTGAAAATCGTATGCAACAGACTTGGGCTTAAGCTTCGCCGCGGCGAGGATAGCTCCGTACATTGTGGTTTCCGGATAAGGTCTGCCTATTGCAGAATTTGTATGCTCCATAATATTCCTCCGTTTTTGGTTAAAGTAATCATAATACTCAATTGTTAAGGTTTAGTAAATTTTTTGCATTTTTAGTATGAAGTTTTGTTTTCTCACCTAATGTTGAATTATTCCCATTGTATATCCTTTGATTCTTGCGGAAAAATATAATCGGGTGAAAGAAATGAATAAAAATAAAATGAAAAAGAATAATATGGGATACGTATTGAATCCCAGCCTTGAAACAGATGAGACCACTCCCGAAAACTGCTATCAGACAGTTAACCGTTTCGGCAGATGCAACGTGCAGGCAACAGCAAATACGGATAATTCCTATCCCGAAATCGCGCAGGGACTTTCCAAAAAGGTTGCTGAATCCGTTGATGACGAGCGTAAACGCTGGAGAGAGCAGAACGGTAAGGAATCGGGCGGAAAATACAAGCATTAAAAAAAGCCGGCGGTAAATTCCGTCGGCAAAGCTGTTATTCTGTCGGCAAAGATTTTTTCTTTTTGTTTTTTATAAGCGCAGATATCGACTGACAGACAATAAGCACAAAAATCAACTGAACCGCAAAGGGAGCTACAAGCTCGTTTGCATTGTGAACTACAAAAAATTCCAAGCTTTCAAACATTGCGCTGAAATCTGCCCTGTCTGCCCAGAACCATTCCGGAACAGGCAGTATCAGTAATGCGAATGCCGCAAGATACAGCCAGTCAATTGCTTTGTGAGCTTTTTCTGCAAGCATAAGTACAAGCGGTATAAATACAAGCAGAAGAATTGCATTTGGCTCTGAGGGTACAAGATTTATTATAAAATAGACTGCCGCCGCTGATTTCTGCCATGCGGTGGGAAGAATGAAGATGCAACCGAGAGCAATAATTTCAAACACAGCTGAGAGAACATATATAACGGCGTTGTTATCAATGCCGATAAATCTGAAAATGTTTGAAATTGCAATGTTTTCTATGGACAGACTTTCGGGGATAATAAAGAGATTCTTAATGTACTGTGCCATATTGCCGAAGCCTGTGAAGAAAGCGGGAGCAATGAACAGTGCTACCGAATAGAGCAGTGCTTTTGAACAGTTGTATAAGGAGTTTTTGTCCTTTGTAAAAAATAAAAGAATGAAAATAATAGTATAAGGTGTGATTGCCGCAGACATCGCAAGAGAAAGAAGTGCAAATTCCTTTACACTGCGTTTTTCGCTGTCACGGAACGCGATGAAAAACATAAGGAACGCATAGCTCAATCCTACGATATTTCCCAGCTTTATACAGTAAAGGGCAGGGTAGGAAATAACGAGAAGAAATGCAAACAGCTCGTTTCTGAATCTGCAACCGTTATGGCGGAGCATATTTCTGTTCAATTTGTATGTGAACACTATCAGAAGCATAAGAATGATAAGATAGCAGTAAATAAACGTCTGGTTTCTTGACATCTGGATAAGTGCAGGGAATCCGGCTGAGAATATGTACTTGGTGGGCATAAACTGTGCAATTACATAGAAAATCAGTAATGACATAGGGGAGTAGTCGTATCCGCCCTGCTCAAAATTTTTACTGCCTGCATCACGCAGAGTGTTAAGATAATCGTAAAAATGAAAAGTTGCGCCTGTGCTTGTGTTTTCGGAATGAAGCAAATGACCGAATGTTACGCCGTCGGACACAAGAGCCATTGCAAAAGTTCCTATGCCGCATACTGCAAATAACGCAATAAAAGCATTAATCATCTGTGCGGATGAAGAATTGTCAAGCTTTTTTGCCAACGGCTTGCGGAAGATAATTAATGCAAGTACCACAACCGCACTTGCAGCAGCAACGGCTATTGCAACGGGGCACTGAGCAAGATAATCAAAAAAATTGCTCCAGGATTTTGCAGGTGTTGCGGTTATATCAGCGGCAAAAGCGGTCACACTGCACAAGGACAGACCGATTATTACTGCCGTAAGAGATAAAAGCTTCTTTTTCATAAGGGTACTCCTCGGGATGTTCGTATTTTCAACCTTTAATTTAACATAAACAGACATTAAAATCAATAGGCGAAAGGAATTAAATCTGAAATATATAATGTAATAATAAAGCTTTTATTCTTGACTAAAACAATATGTTGTGGTATTCTTTATCTGTATAGATTTATTCAGAAAAATGTTTCTGAATTGTGAACTCGGAGATGAATGCAGTTGGCAGTGAAAAAAAGAGAAACTCTGTTCAAGATTTTGCCCTATGCAATAACGGGACTTATAAGCGTTGCCGTTATTCTTGTAATATATGCCGTAAACGGAATTTATCCTTTCGGCACAGGCAGTGTGGTCTGTGATGATATGGTTCAGCAGACAATTTCCAACTATACATACTTCTGGGATTATCTCCACTCAGGCTTTGAAAAGTCACTTCTGCTCAACTGGGAAACTGCCGCAGGCGCACAGGTGCTTACCACCGGATTTTATATCTTAAAGCCCTGGGAAATAATATTTACCTTCCTTTGCCCCCGTGACGGCATTGTAAACGGTATTCCGTTCCTTATTATTTTCAAAATCACAATGGCGGCTCTCTCAATGGTATTCTTTCTAAGAAAAGAGTTTAAAATTCCGTCATACTGGCAGATCGTTTTAAGTGTCGCATACGCATTCAGCGCATTCATACTCGTTTACTACACCAATATGGGTTGGATAGATGCCGCATTTATGTTCCCGTTCCTTATTGCGACGCTGTTGCATATGTTCAGAACGGGCAAGTGGATGCCATACACCCTTGTGCTTACATACACTCTGCTTTTGTCCATTTACATATCCTATATGGTGTTTATGTTCCTGCTGTTTGTGGGCTTTCTGTACCTTGCGTTCATTCAGCCGAAGGATACAAGAAAAATGGCAATAGTTCGTTTCGGTGTTACATCGGTATCGGCATTGGTGGCGTCTGCCGTAATAAACGTACCTACCGTGTTTTATATGTTCCAGTCCACAAGGTACGAGATTAAAAGTGAGGAAACAACTCTCGATTCAATTTTAAAGATTTTTCTTACGGACACTACCTATTCCACACAGAAGCTTACGGTTGTTCTGCTTGTAACGTCAATTTTCCTTGCGTTCCTTGTGATTCTGTGGGTGAACGGCAAAAAGCATAAAAAAGCCTGTGCATTCTTCAGCCTTTCCGTGCTGATGCTTGTGCTTCCGGTGTTTTTTGAAAACATAAATCTCATATGGCATCTGGGCTCATATGTGCAGTTCCCCCTGAGATACCTGTATATGCTCATATTTATGCTCGTCTGCGTTGCGGCTTTCGTTTTGCAGAATATGCAGGATTTCCTTTTCTCAATCAAGGGCAAAAATATTGTTGCTCTTATCATACCCGCTGTTGCCTGTGCGGCAGGAGGTATATATCTTCTCGTTACAAAAGTGTACGAGCAGGTTTCAAGCGTATCGGGTCTTAAATACAGCAAGCTTGTTATTGACGACTGCGACAAATGGATGTTTATAGCCTTCGTGTTGCTTGCGGTGTTCTATGTGCTGTGTATGTTTATCGGCTCAAAGAAGCTCTCGTACGTTATGATTGCAGGCGTACTGCTTGCTGAGATTGGTCTGCTTGCAAACGTTTCATTCGGCACAAATTCGGACACCTCCGAAAGGTCAAGTATGTACAACCTCAATTTTGTTTCCGATTCGTTGGAAATGGCAGTGGATCTGCAGCTCGAAAACGACAATCTTTCACGTATAAAGGATGCGGATATACGCCTTAACAGCAACTATCCTTTGTTCTTTGAATACCCCGCACTTTCAAACTTTACGCATCTTGTGTCTTCGGATATGACCGCAACTATGGAGTCGTTGGGATATTCGCAGATTTACACAAGAGTTCTCGACAGCGTAGGTACGCTTCTTTCTGACGCACTTCTCAATATCAAGTATACTTTCAGTGAGCGTGAGCTTGACGGATACGAATATACATACCTTTATGATATCGGTGACAGTCATCTTTACAGCAATAATATGACTCTTCCTGTGGGTCTGCTTGTAAATCAGGAGTTTATGGATATTGACATTGTAGAGAATAACAATGTTTTTGCAACCAATAATCAGCTTTACAAGGCGCTTACGGGCAAAAACGATAAGCTTTGTACAACAGAGGAATTTTCCTTTGACTGTTCAAAGGATTTTGAAACAACAGTCAGCGTTGAGGGCACAAAGCACGTTTATCTGCATATCGACATTGAAAACTCCGTTGCCAACAGAGGCGCCGCGATGGTGCTTATCAACGGCAAAAAGGTTGACCTTACTTACCTTGGTGACGATACGAATTATAACTATCCCAATAATTTCCACAACGAGCTTATAGACCTTGGTGTAAGGACCGACGAGGATATTGAAATTGCAATATACGCTCTTAAAAATGTGGGCAGTGATATAAAGGTTACGGTAGGATACTTTGATTACACCAAGCTCAACGACCTTTGTGAAATCAACAAAAACAATAACGCCGATGTTACCACAGGACCGAAGAGCCTCACCGCAACGGTAAAGGTTGATAAAGATGATACATATGTATTCATTCCCGTTACGTATGACAGAGGCTGGACCTGTGAAGTCAACGGTGAGGAAGCCGATATTGAGATTGCTATGAGTTCGTTTATGGCTGTAAAACTCAGCGAAGGCGAAAATGTGGTTGAATTCAGATATCTGCCATACGGTATGAAGGCAGGCGCAATAATCACAATAATTGCGGCACTGTTCATTATAGCGATGTACATAATTGAAAAGAAAAAGCCTTTTGCAAACGATGCTTCAAATACATTCTTAAAAGTGTTTGAAAAAATTTATTTTGCAGGTATGCTGGCGGCAAGCGCAATAGCTTATGCTATTCCCGTTTGTATAACAATCGTAAGTAATATTATAAAATAACCAAACAGATACAGAAAGGACTGTACACTATGAAAGTTGTAATTCTTGCAGGCGGTTTCGGTACAAGAATAAGTGAGGAGAGCCACCTTATTCCCAAACCTATGATTCAGATTGGTGATATGCCCATTCTCTGGCACATTATGAAGCAGTATTCACACTACGGCTTTAACGAATTTATCATCTGCGGCGGCTATAAACAGCACGTTATCAAGGAATTTTTCGCAGACTACTATCTTCACAGAAGTGATATTACCTTTGATTTCTCAAACAACGGCGAAATGACCGTTCATACAAATTTCTCCGAGCCATGGAAAGTTACTATCGTTGATACGGGTCTTAACACTATGACCGGCGGCAGAGTCAGGAGAGTCAGGGATTACATCGGTGACGAGCCTTTCTTCCTTACATACGGCGACGGCGTTTCGGATGTTGATATTAATAAGCTTCTCGAATTCCATAAGGCACACGGCAAAATGGCAACCCTTACAGCAATCAAGATCACAGCACGTTTCGGTGTGCTTGATATAAATGAGCAGGGATGCATTCAGCAGTTCAGAGAGAAAACTCAGCAGGACGGCGGCGTTATCAACGGCGGCTTTATGGTATTGAATCCCGAAATTATCGACCTTATTGAGGGCGATTCCACAGTATTTGAGAAATATCCTCTTGAAGAGGCGGCAAGAAGAGGGGAGCTTATGGCATATCCTCACGACGGCTTCTGGCAGTGTATGGATACTCTGAGAGATAAAAACTATCTTGAAAAGCTTTGGGCAGACGGCACCGCACCCTGGAAAGTTTGGTAATTTTGTGTATCTTACGCACCGAGCACATTTTTTCTCACCTTGCATACCTTTGTATGCGGCGGTTCAAAGAAAATGCACTCTGTACGCAATCTACACAAAATTATTCGATTTGCGAATCTCACACACAGCGCATATTAATTGTAAATTGTACATTGTAAATTGTACATTGTACATTGTACATTGTTCATTGAAAGGACTAAACTATGAATCTTGATTTTTACAAAGGTAAAAAAGTTCTTATAACAGGTCATACAGGCTTTAAAGGCTCCTGGATGTCAAAAATCCTTGTAATGGCGGGGGCGGACGTTGCAGGCTATTCACTTGAGCCGCCCACAGAGCCGAATCTTTTCAGTATTGCAGGTCTTGAAGGCAAAATGAAGTCTGTTATTGCTGATATCAGGGATTACGACTCACTCAAGGCGCTTTTTGATGAATTTCAGCCTGAAATCGTATTCCACCTTGCGGCCCAGCCTATAGTTATCACATCCTATGAACAGCCTAAGTACACCTACGAAACAAACGTTATGGGTACTGTAAATCTGCTCGAATGTGTGCGTCTTACGCCGTCTGTAAAATCAGTCCTCAACGTTACAACGGACAAGGTTTACAAAAATAACGAATGGTGCTGGGGATACCGTGAGAATGAACCCCTTGACGGCTACGACCCCTATTCAAATTCAAAATCCTGCTCGGAGCTTGTAACTCACAGCTACAAGGCATCTTTCTTTGATAATTCGGATATTGCAGTTTCAACCGCAAGGGCAGGCAATGTTATCGGCGGCGGTGATTTTGCAGATAACCGCATTATTCCCGACTGTGTAAGAGCTTCAATGAAAAACGAACCTATCACAGTAAGAAATCCTAATTCCACAAGACCTTATCAGCACGTTTTAGAGCCTCTTAACGCGTACCTTATGATTGCGGCGGCACAGTATGAGGATAAGAATTTGCAGGGTTACTACAATGTTGGTCCCGACGAGGCGGACTGCCTTACAACAGGAGAGCTTGCAACGATTTTCTGCAACTCCTGGGGTGAGGGACAGACCTATCAGTGCCTTAAAAAGGACGGCCCTCACGAGGCTAACTTCTTAAAGCTCGACTGCTCACTTCTCAAAAAGACCTTCGGCTGGAAACCCACCTGGTCGGCGGTAAAAGCAGTTGAAAAAACAGTAGAGTGGACAAAGGTCTACGCATCAGAGGGTAATGTACCCGAAATAACAGAAAAACAGATAAAAGAATTTTTCAATATATAAGTTGAAAGGAATGTAACAAATTGAGTAATCAGGAACAGGATAAGCAGGCGATACTTTCAGCTGTCGCCGACTACTTCGATAAATATCACAACGTAAAAAAAGATTTCACCGAGGGACAGCGTATTCCTTACGCATCTCGCGTTTATGACAGCAATGAGGCTGTTAATCTTGTTGACAGCGCACTTGAATTCTGGCTTACATCGGGCAGATACACCGATAAGTTCGAGCACGAACTCGCAAAATATTTGGGTGTAAGATACTGTGCACTTGTAAACTCAGGCTCAAGCGCAAACCTGCTTGCATTTATGACACTTACTTCTCCCTTACTCAAGGACAGACGTGTTTTCCCCGGTGACGAGGTTATCACCGTTGCGGCAGGCTTTCCCACAACAGTAACTCCTATTATTCAGTACGGGGCAGTGCCTGTTTTTGTTGACGTTACAATTCCTCAGTACAATATCGACGTTACAAAGCTTGAAGAAGCTTATTCAGATAAGACAAAGGCTGTTATGATTGCCCATACTCTCGGCAATCCCTTTGATCTGAAGGCTGTCAAGGATTTCTGCGTTAAGCACGATCTCTGGCTTATTGAGGACAACTGCGATGCATTGGGCTCACGTTATACAATCGACGGCGAAACAAAATTCACCGGTACCGTGGGTGATATCGGCACATCCTCATTCTATCCTCCCCATCATATGACAATGGGCGAGGGCGGCGCAGTTTATACAGATAATCCGCTTTTAAGCAAAATCAGCCGTTCAATCCGTGACTGGGGCAGAGATTGCTCCTGTGCATCAGGTCAGGACAACCTTTGCAATCACCGTTTCGACGGTCAGTACGGTGAACTTCCTTTCGGCTACGACCATAAATACGTATATTCACACTTCGGCTACAACCTCAAGGCAACCGATCTGCAGGCGGCTATAGGTTGCGCTCAGCTCGAAAAATTCCCCACATTCGTTGAGAGAAGAAAAGAAAACTTCGCTCGTCTTAAAGCGGCTCTTGCTCCCGTTGCAGATAAGGTTATTCTTCCCGTTGCGGCAGAGAATGCAGACCCCTCCTGGTTCGGTTTCCTTATCACCTGCAAAGAGGGTGTCAACAGATTCAAGGTTGTAAAGTATGTTGAGGAGCACGGCGTGCAGACAAGAATGCTCTTTGCCGGCAACCTTACAAAGCATCCCTGCTTTGACGAAATGAGAGCAAGCGGCAAGGGCTACAGAATCGTCGGTGAGCTTACAAATACAGACAGAATTATGAACGATACCTTCTGGGTAGGCGTTTACCCCGGTATGACCGACGAAATGATTGACTATATGGCAAAAACAATAATTGAGGCAGTTGAATCTGAATGAGAGTAAAAGTTTCAAATTATATTTCACAGTTTCTCGTTGACCACGGCATTGACACCGCTTTCACCGTAACGGGTGGCGGTGCTATGCATCTTAACGATGCGTTCGGTCATCAGGAAGGTATGCACTGCGTGTATAATCACCACGAGCAGGCTTGCGCAATTGCGGCGGAGAGCTATGCCCGAATCCATAACAAAATTGCGGCTTGTGTCGTTACCACAGGCCCCGGCGGCACAAACGCCATTACAGGTGTTGTTGGCGGTTGGCTTGATTCCATACCTATGCTCATTATCTCCGGTCAGGTGCGTTACGATACAACTGCGCGCTGGTCTGGTCTGGGCATCCGTGCTATGGGCGATCAGGAGTTTGACATTACAAAAGCCGTTGACTGTATGACAAAGTACAGTGAAATGGTTATTGATAAAAATAAGATACGCTACTGCCTTGAGAAGGCTCTCAAGCTTTCTCAGCAGGGCAGACCCGGTCCTTGCTGGCTTGATATTCCTCTTGATATACAGGGAAGCTATGTTGATACTGACGACCTTTATCCTTATGACGGTGAGGGCGACGAGGTCTTGCCCGAATTGCCCGCTGATGAAGTATTTTTTGAAATTATTGATATGATTAAAAATGCCGAAAGACCCGTTTTCAATGCGGGTAACGGCATCAGAATAGCAAACGCTTTTGACGAATTCAGAAGTGTTGCAGAAAAACTGAACATACCTGTTGTCACAGGCTGGGACAGCATAGACCTTATCGAGGACGAGCATCCCCTCTATACAGGCAGAGCCGGCATAATGGGTGACAGACCCGGCAACTTTGCGGTGCAGAACAGCGATGTGTTCTTCTCCGTGGGCAGCAGACTGAGTATCCGTCAGGTTGGCTATAACTACAAGTCCTGGGCAAGGGCGGCTAAGAAAATCGTTGTTGATGTTGACCCCGAGGAACTTAAAAAGCCTACCGTAAATCCCGATATGCCCGTTTGCGCGGATGCTAAAGCATTCTTAAAGCGTATGGACGAGCTGTTAGGTGATGAAAAATTAAGCGGACACGACAGCTGGATAAATTGCTGTCAGAACTGGAAAAAAGATTATCCCGTAGTTCTCCCCAAGCATTATGAGCAGAGCGAGCCTGCCAATGTTTATGCATTTATCAAGGAGCTCAGCTCAAGGCTGAACGAAGGTCAGATTACCGTTGTAGGCAACGGTTCAGCCTGCGTTGTGGGCAGTCACGGCTATGTTATAAAAAAAGGTCAGCGTTTTATTATAAATTCCGCCATTGCATCAATGGGTTACGATTTACCGGCAGCAATTGGAGCTTGCGTTTGTGACTCAAGTCAGGATATAATCAATGTGACAGGTGACGGCAGTATACAGATGAATCTGCAGGAATTGCAGACGATTGTGCAGAATAAATTGCCAATCAAAATTTTTATGATAAATAACGGCGGCTATCATTCAATAAGACAGTCGCAGATGAACTTCTTCGGTGAACCCCTTGTGGGTATCGGTGAGCAGAGCAACGATCTGAGCTTTCCCGATATGTCAAAGCTTATTCCTGCATACGGTATACCTTATGTAAGATGCGAGCGCAACGAGGATTTAGGTGCGAAAATCGAAGAAACACTTGCAATCAAGGGGTATGCGTTCTGTGAAGTTATAGTTGATGCCGAGCAGAAGTTTGAGCCTAAGTCTGCAACAAAAAAATTGCCCGACGGCTCACTTGTTTCTGCACCTCTTGAGGATCTTGCTCCTTTCTTACCTAAGGAAGAGCTTGAAAAAATAATGTTTATTCCGCTTCTGGAAAAATAATCGGAGTTTTTTATGAAAAGAGCTATTGTTACAGGCGCAACAGGAATGATTGCATCTGCACTTATCAGAACATTGGTTGAAAAAGGTGTTGAGGTTTACGCTCTTTGCCGTCCTGAGGACAGCAAGGATGACGAATTTTTCTCAAATCCTCTTGTCACTGCTGTTGATGCTGATATTACTGAATATGTTTCACTTGCTTCGAAAATCGACAAAAAGTGCGATGTTCTTTACCATTTTGCGTGGCTCGGCACCTTCGGCGATTCGAGAAATGACACCTATGTGCAGAATGACAACATAAAATACACTCTCGATGCGGTTAAGCTTGCTGCAGATACAGGCTGTGAATGCTTTGTAAGCGCAGGCTCACAGGCGGAGTACGGCAGAACAAATGAAATGCTTACAGCCGAAACTTATGCAAACCCCGAAAACGGCTACGGCATAGCAAAATATACCGCAGGTAAATTAAGCCGTATGTATGCTCAGCAGTTGGGAATCCGACATTGTTGGGTGCGTATTTTAAGCGTTTTCGGGCAGAAGGGCAATCCGAATTCTATTATTATGTCCTCTCTTGACAAAATGCTCAAAGGGGAGTATACTTCATTCACGAAGGGTGAACAGCAGTGGGATTTTATCCATTGCGATGATGCAGGTCTTGCATTTTATCTTATCGGTGAAAAGGGCAAGGACGGTGCTGTTTATCCTCTCGGTAGCGGTGAAACACGTATGCTTGCCGACTATATAAAGGCTATGCGCGACTGCATTGACCCGAGCCTTCCAATCGGCATAGGTGACCTTCCCTATAACGAGGGACAGGTTATGTACCTTTGTGCAGATATATCACAGCTTACCGAGGACACAGGTTTTGTACCTCAGCTTACATTTGAAGAGGGCATTATGCGTACTGCCCAATGGATGAAAGGTGATAAGATATGAAAAAAATCAGTATTCTTATTCCGTGCTATAACGAGCTTGAAAACGTCGGACCTATGAGTCAGGCAATTGTGGAAATGATGACAAAAAATCTTCCGCAGTACGACTATGAGCTTGTTTTTATAGATAACGATTCAACTGACGGCACAAGAGATGCTCTGCGCACAATCTGTGCCGCAAATCCTAAGATAAAGGCTATTTTTAACGCCAAAAACTTCGGTCAGTTCAACTCTCCCTATTACGGAGTTCTGCAGGTTACAGGCGACTGCGTTATTCAGATGTGCTGTGATTTTCAGGACCCTGTTGAGCTTATCCCTCAGTACGTAAAGGAATGGGAAAACGGCTACAAAATCGTTATCGGTATCAAGACAAGCAGTAAGGAAAACCCTGTAATGCGCTTTGTGCGTACCTGCTATTACAAGCTTATCAAAAAGATGAGCGATGTTGAGCAGATCGAGCATTTTACAGGCTCAGGTCTTTACGACAGAGCGTTTATCGAGGTTCTCAGAGATCTTGATGACCCGACTCCCTTTATGCGCGGACTTGTGGCAGAGCTTGGCTTCAAGCGTAAGGAAATTCCATATGATCAGCCCAAAAGAAGAGCAGGAAAGACACATAATAACTTTTACTCTCTTTACGATGCGGCAATGCTCAGTATAACATCATATACAAAAATCGGACTTCGGCTTGCAACCTTTGCAGGCGCGGCAATCGGTATCGTTGCGTTCATTCTCGCAATAGTTTATCTTGTTCTTAAGTTTATGTATTGGGACAGATTCCCCGCAGGCACGGCACCGATTCTTTTGGGTATGCTGTTTATGGGTGCAGTACAGATTTTCTTCATCGGTCTTATCGGTGAGTACATTCTCAGCATTAATAAGCGTGTTATGAAACGTCCCCTTGTTGTTGAAGAGGAAAGACTCAATTTCGACACGGACAAAGACGGTAAGCCTGTTGAAAAAACAGAATCAGCAAAAGAAACAGCGGATATAACTTAACTGAATATGAAAAATCGGGACGGCAATGCTGTCCCGACTTTTTTTAGATTGATAGAATTAATAAAACAATAATTTATCGCTGTTTCGTAGGGCGCGTCGCCCCCGTCGCGCCGATTGATAAAAATGTGCCATTTTTATCAATATTAGATTTACCCCGATATAATAATCCAAATCGCAGATTTGGATTATTCGGAGCGACGAGGGCGTCGCTCCCTACGATTACCAAACAAATTCTCCGATAAATTATTGTTTCACCACTACCGTTATATCAAATTCATCAATCGGCATATTTTCCCACGATGCTTTTAATTCAAAATGCACATTATATGTACCTGTTTCTTCTGCTGAGAATATGAAAAACTGATCTGCTGTGTCACCGGGGTTAACAACTCTGTCATTTCTCCAGTTCTCTGTTACTGTGAGACCGTCATCCGCAGTACAGGTCCATATATACCTTCCGCTGCCCGCAGGTCTGAGCGAACCGAAAATAAATCCCCAATCGGTAGTCATTTCAATTGTGTTTGCAATCTGCTCATCAAGTCCTGCTGATATTCTGAGAATTTTTCTTGCATCTGCACTTGTGATTTTTTCATCAGCGTTAACATCTGCCGCCTCAGTTTGCTGATAGCTTAACTCTTCAAGCTCAGCTGAGGTACGCAGGCACATTCTCGCATCTGCGGATGTGATTTGTCCGTCACCGTTTATATCGCATTTTCGGCGTATTGACATCTCGTAAATGTCAAGTCCTGAATCAGGTTCAGTTGCGTATTCAATAATATCATCCCATGTGTCCCATATCAGTCCTGTCCGATATGTTTTATCCGCGTTTTCAGCGTACGCAAATGACTGAAAAACTATCAGTAAAATTATAGCAAGACTTACAGTTGCAAGCTTTTTCATTTTGATTCCTCCCATACTATTCCGTCGCTCCACATATATGAATATCCGAATATTATTGTATATTCCTGTTCAAGCTGTGCAGATGTACGAAGCGCAAGTCTTGCATCAGATGCGTCGATTTCGCCGTCAAAATTCATATCCGCACAGTAATAAAATCTTTTCAGTTCACTTTCCACGGTTTCAAGTCCTGCGGAATATCTGAGAATATACCTTGCATCTGCCGCCGTAACGGTATTCTCCGTATCAGCATCCATAGCACTTTTCTCACCGATAACATCACCCAAGGCATATTGACCTGTTACACACAAACTCATACGGTAAGATGAATCCGCGAAAAACGCATCACCTATAAATGCAAGCTCGTCTATCTGTGTAATTTTATTTGCATACTCCTTATTGATGCATACAACAGCCGCAAAAACAGTGTCACCTATATATAAAATCTCTTCCTCTGAAAAATATTTATTGAGTATTGCTCTGTTGTGAGTGTTTATAGAATCAGTTTCAGCCTCATTGAAAATAAGCGTTACATAGTTTTTATCACTGTTCATATAGTTTTCGGCAAAATATGAAATGTAATCAACATCTGTTATATACTCTGCAAAGCGGTTGTATGTTGCAACGCTCTGCTCCAGAAGTTCATTGTAATACAGCTTGTAATAAGGATTAAACAGCATATTTCCGCTGTAATTCTCATTATCAGGCTCTATCCAAGGACTGTAATTACCCTCATAACAGCCTATTTCATCAGGTGAATCAGGATAAACAGGCATATATGTATCAATCAGACCGATTTCTGCCACATCAACATATTCACAATTTTTCATTTGCTTGTACAATTCAAGTACATTTTCCTTTGTAGGTTCGGCAAGATGCAGAATCAAAAAATGCTGATAAGTGTCTTTGCTGTAATTAGTGTTCTCGGGATTGAAGGTATACGGCTCTTCGATTTCACCTATAAGCTCACCATTCAGCATTTCGGGTGCAAATTCCTGAAATGAATACTCATTTTTAAGCAGTACATTAACATACTTGAATGAAAAACCTGCTTCATATTCTTCATCCGAGAATTTTTCGGGTGCATATTTATCTTCTTCCTGTGCATACGCACAAACTGAAAAAACGCTAAGAATCAGTACAATTGATAATAATAAAGCTATGTTCCTTTTCATAAAAAACCTCCTATTCAAGTGATGCGGACAATTTCAGAATCAGTCTTGCGTCCGCGGCAGTGATAACGCCGTCAGAATTCATATCACATTTTGCCTGCTGAGCGGATGTATATGTGTCAAGACCTGCGGAAAAGCGCAAAGCAAGTCTTGCATCTGAGGCGGTGATTTTTCCGTCATCATTCACATCTCCCGTAAGCGTATCTTTCGGGTAGTTATACTCTGACTTGATTGTGAATTTATCCTTTCCTACGGAAACCTTCATAGTCACTCTGTATTTTGCGCTTTTATCAACAGTTGTTGTAACTGTATCGGTCAGGTATTTTTCTGTGGATTTTATTGACCATTCAGGGTCGATTCTCTCCCAGAAAGGTCCGAAAATGTGTCTGTCGAGATAAATTTCAACTGTTGCAGATTCGTTTGCATCTGCTTTGAGCGCAACCGAATATGATATAATGGCTTTTCCCGTGTCGGAAATATAAAACGTCATCGATGCATTTGTCGTGTTTGAAAAATTGGGTGAACTGTTTGTTGTGCCGCTTGTAGTATTGTCCGAAAAAATATCTTTCATTTCATCATAAAACCACTCATCGTCAACGATTATCTCAGCATAGCAAACAAGCGAAAAAGTGAAAACAAAAATCGCTGTCAGACATAGTGAAAAAAGCTTTTTCATTTTTTTGCTCCTTATATAAGCTGTGCTGACATTCTCAGCACGGTTCTTGCATCTGCGGCGGTAATGCTACCGTCAATATTCATATCGCATTTGTTTTTTTGTGATTGCGTGAAAATTTCCAGCTGTGCGGCATAGCGGAGTATGAGCCTTGCATCGTTCGCCTTTATAAAACCGTCGGAATTTGCATCACCCATAAGTAAATTTTCGTCATATGAGAATTCTGCGGTTTTTGTTTTTGTTTCGTCCTGAGCTTTGACGGTCAGCCTGACACGGTATTCACCCGAAGAATCAACGGGTACGGTGTATGAGCCTGAAATGTATTTTTTGTCGCCCGATTTTTCGGTTTTTTCATCACCCACATCAAACCAGAATAACGTCTGCCTCTGCAGTTGTACCGATACCTCTATATTATCAGTGTCTGCCGTTACAAGATAAGAAATATATGCTTTGCCGTCGGTGATATAGAATGTTATATTTATTGTGTTTATTACCTGCCATTGAGGAATTGCGACATCCTTGTCATCGGATGAAAATTCTTCGTATTTTGCTGATACACACATAGATGCGGCAAAAATCAATGTGATGCAAAGTATAAAGGATATAATTTTTTTCATTGAACTGCCTCCGTAAGCTGAATGGAATTTATGAGCACATCAATGGTGCAATCGCCGTAATAATCGAGCGAGAAAGTATACTCTGCGGTATTCCACATAATGAGTATATAGCCGTTTTCCGAGTAAATGTCATATTCAACATTGTCAACAGTTGATGTTGAGTGTGCAAGCCTTTCGTTGTCAACACTCCGTTTTGTAATGCCGTCACCCTGCGAGAGAATAAGCGTTTCGCCCTCGGAATTCTCCCAGACAGTAGTTACGGAATGGTCGTTTTTGCTGTAATCCGTCATTTCAAAGCCGTCGGGCAGAGAAGTGAGCGTGTAGACGGTTTTTATTCCGTCGCCCGTTATGTCGCCAGCCGCATTGTTGCCGTATTCCACATCAAAATGAGTGTAATAAAACTCCCTGAAAGTGTTGATAATATTTTCTCTCAGCTGAGCAAAAGAGAATACAGCGGTTGCAGACAGCAGAAATACAACTGCGGCAATAAGCAGAATCCGTTTTGCATTGATTGTGCGGTGTCTGCCTTTTACAATTCTCTCTGTCTTTTTGCTGAACTCCTCAGACGGTGTCCAGATTTGTGTTCTGCACTCAGCATCTGCCTGCATAAACTCCTCTTCGGCAAATGCAATAAGAGCTTTTTTCAGTGTTTCAGTTGCCATATGATGCGGTCACCTCCTCTGGTAATGCGGAAATAAGGATTTTTTTGCCTCTTACAAGCTGTTGCTTTACTGCCGACACGGTTCTGCCCAGAACGTCAGCAATTTTCTTTACGGGCATATCCATAACATAATGCATATACAGCACATCGCGGTAGATTGAATCCATACTTTTTAAAACGGAGAGTATTTCCTCGTATTCGCAACCGTTTATGATGTCCTCAAACGCACTCTCGTCGGCAAGGGAGTAAAAGCTTTCAATGTCTGCGGTTTCCGTGCGGCTGTTTTTGCGTGCAATATTCAGTGCCGCATTCCTTGCCGCCTTTATGCAGTAGTATTTACCCTTGTCCTCATCGGCGTTGAGCAGAATTTCAATGTGCTTTGCAATGCCCATAAATGCATCGTGTACGGCATCCTCCGCATCGGTTTCGTTGTGAAGAACGGAATTCGCCGCATAAAACATATGACTGCGATAGGTTATGTAGTAATATTCAAAAGTGCGTTTTTCAGTTTCATTGTTTAACGCGGACAAATAAAGCATCAGCATTGCTTTTTCCCTCCTTCATAATATAAAACAATCTGAACAATAAAAACGGTTACAAAAATTTAAAAATTTTAATTTAAAGAGATAAACAATAATTTACCTAATTAACAATGTACATTGTACATTGTACATTAAATTATTGTTTATGTCATCAAATTCACAGCCAAAAATGCTCCCGAAGTGAACCCTCGGGAGCAAAAATTTAATTTATTCTTCTTCTGCGTCCTTTTTAGCCTCTTCGATAACCTTCTGTGCTACGTTGGCGGGAGCCTCTTCATAGCGGCAGAAATCAAAATCAAAGTAGCCTCTGCCGACTGTTACTGAACGGAGAACTGTGGAGAAGTCGCTCATTTCAGCCATAGGAACTTCAGCCTCAAGCTTCTGCATCTTGGGTTCGTCCTCTGCGGGGCCCATACCTAAAACTCTGCCGCGACGCTTTGTGATATCGCCCATGATGTCACCAAGACATTCATCGGGCATATATGCCTGAAGTGTGCCGATAGGCTCAAGGATTACGGGATTAGCATCGGGATTGAGCTTTTTGAATGCAAGTGAAGCCGCTGTCTTGAATGCCATTTCGGAAGAGTCAACGGGATGATATGATCCATCGTACAGAGTAGCCTTGACACCTACTACGGGGTAGCCTGCAACAAGACCTCTTGTTACGCTTTCACGAAGTCCCTTTTCAACAGCAGGGAAGAAGTTCTTGGGAACTGAGCCGCCGAATACTTCCTCAGCAAAGATAAGGTCATCACCCTCACAGGGCTCGAAACGGATCCAAACATCACCGAACTGACCGTGACCGCCGGACTGCTTCTTGTGTCTGCCCTGAACCTCAACCTTTTTCTTGATTGTCTCTCTGTAAGCAACCTTTGCGGGAGCAAGGTCAACCTCAACGCCGAATTTGGACTTGAGTTTTGATACGATAATGTCAAGATGCTGTTCGCCGATACCTGAAAGCACCATTTCCTTTGTTTCTTCGTTTGTTCCGAATGTGATTGTGGGATCCTCTGTCATAAGCTTACGAAGACCGGATGCAACCTTTTCTTCCTCACCCTTTTTGCGTACCTTAACAGCCATTGAAAGGCAGGGCTTGGGGAAGCTTACGCCCTTGAGCTCAACTACAGCCTTTTCACTGCAGAGTGTATCACCTGTGCGGAAGCCGGAAAGCTTTGTAACAACGCCGATATCACCTGCTGTGATGCAGTCTGTTTCTTCCTGCTTGCCGCCCTTGACTGTGAGCAGTTTACCGATTTTGACTGTTTCGCCTGTTCTTGCATTCATAGCTGAACGGTCGGGTGTAATCTTACCTGAAACAACCTTGAAGTAAGACATCTTACCAACGAACGGGTCAGCAACTGATTTAAAGCAGATAGCTGCAAGGTGACCGTCGGGATCGCACTTGAAGTCGCCTTCGCCTGTTTTTGATGCGGCGGAAGGAGCAAAGTTTGCTATTGAATCAAGGATAATGTCAACAGCTTCTGTTGTGTAGCCTGAGCAAGCAAAAATTGGGTAAACAGTACCGTCTGTAATACCTGCACGAAGTCCGTTGTAAATCTCTTCCTGTGTGAATTCTTCACCGTTGAAAAACTTATCCATAAGGTCGTCGTCTGTTGTTGCAACGGCCTCAAGAAGCTCAGTTCTCATTCTCTCAACCTTTTCGCCTGCGGGAACGGGAACTTCAGTTTTCTTGCCGTCAACATACTTGTATGCCTTACCTACGGCAAAGTCCATATAGCAGTCAACCTTGCCGTCAACTATGTAAGGAATAACTACGGGACAGCAGGGTGTGCCGTAAACTTCTTTAAGTGAATCAAATGTCTGGAAAAAGTGGCCGTTTTCATCGTCGCACTTTGTAACTGCGAACATAATTGACTTGCCGTGCTTGATAGCTGTTTTGTAAGCCTTCTGTGCGCCTACGTCAACGCCGCCGCCGGACTGGAGAACGATAAGAGCAGTACCTGCCGCACGCATACCTTCGGCAACGCCGCCCTCAAAGTCAAAAGAACCGGGAGTGTCAATAAGATTGATTTTAGCGTCGAGCCATTCAAGAGGAGCAACTGCCGCCTGAACGGATGACTTTCTTCTTTTTTCTTCTGCATCAAAGTCCATTACTGTGTTACCGTCAAGAACTCTGCCGAGTCTGTCGGTTGCGCCTGCAAGATAAAGCATTGCTTCTGCAAGAGTTGTTTTACCTCTGCCGCCACGACCTGCGATAACAATATTTTTGATTTTGTCTGCACTGTAAGTTTTCAATGTATTTGCCTCCCAAATGCCGTCTTTGTGAAAAATCAACAATAAACAGCAAGAATTTTTTAATAACATAGACATTATAACATATTGAAATAAGAATATCAATAACTATTTTATCTTTTTGACTAAAAAAAATATAAAAAATCACCATAAAATTGTATGCTTTTTTCAACAAATGTCTTTTAATTTATATGCAGAATGTGGTACAATATATAAAAAATTACAGGGAGATTTTTAAAATGGTTAAAATTGAAATGGAAAACGGCGGTATCATCGAAATCGAGCTTTACCCCGAACACGCACCCATTACAGTAAAGAATTTTGAAAAGCTTGTTTCTCAGGGCTTTTACGACGGACTTATTTTCCACAGAGTTATTGAGGGCTTTATGATTCAGGGCGGTGACCCTACAGGTACAGGCTGCGGCGGAGCGGATGAAAACATTACAGGCGAATTTGCCGCAAACGGTATTAAGAACGACCTTGCACACACAAGAGGCGTTATTTCAATGGCACGTTCAATGATGCCCAACTCCGCATCATCACAGTTCTTCATTATGCACGAGGATGCACCCCACCTTGACGGCAGCTACGCCGCATTCGGTAAAGTTATAAGCGGTATGGATGTTGTCGACGCAATCGCAACCACCGCAACAGACGGTATGGACAGACCCCTCGAAGAGCAGAAAATGAAAAAAGTTACTCTTGTGTAATATAAGAAGAAAGAGCAGACCTGACGGTTTGCTCTTTTTAATATAGATAATAATAAAAATTCCCTGCCTTTTGCGAAGCAGGGAAAATGGCTATATATATAGCCATTTTTAATTGTTTCTTAAATTACTTTGCGCTTTCTTCAACTGCAACTGCGCAAGCAACTGTAGCACCAACCATGGGGTTGTTACCCATACCGATAAGTCCCATCATCTCTACGTGAGCGGGAACTGAAGAAGAACCTGCAAACTGAGCATCTGAGTGCATACGGCCCATTGTATCTGTCATACCGTAGGAAGCGGGGCCTGCAGCCATATTATCAGGATGAAGTGTACGGCCTGTACCGCCGCCTGATGCAACTGAGAAGTACTTAACGCCGTTCTCGTTACACCACTTCTTGTATGTGCCTGCAACGGGGTGCTGGAAACGTGTGGGGTTAGTTGAGTTACCTGTGATGGAAACACCAACGTTCTCAAGTCTCATAATAGCAACGCCTTCGGGTACATTGTCTGAACCGTAGCAACGAACCTTAGCTCTGTCGCCGTTTGAGTAAGCTGTTTCTTCAACAACCTTAACTGTTTCTGCATAGGGATCGAACTCAGTCTTGCAGTATGTGAAGCCGTTGATTCTTGAAATAATCATAGCAGCGTCCTTGCCGAGACCGTTAAGGATAACACGAAGGGGCTTAACTCTTACCTTGTTTGCGTTAAGAGCGATTTTGATTGCGCCTTCAGCAGCAGCGAAGGATTCGTGACCTGCAAGGAAGCAGAAGCACTCTGTTTCCTCTGAAAGGAGCATTTTGCCAAGGTTACCGTGGCCGAGACCAACCTGACGGTTGTCAGCAACAGAACCGGGGATACAGAAAGCCTGAAGGCCTTCACCGATAGCAGCAGCAGCGTCAGCAGCCTTTGTGCAGCCCTTCTTGAGAGCTATAGCGCAGCCTACTGTGTATGCCCAAACAGCGTTTTCGAAGCAGATAGGCTGAGTTTCTCTTACGATTTTATCGCAGTCGATACCCTTTGCAAGAGTGATTTCCTTGCACTCTTCGATTGAATTGATACCGTATTCTTTAAGAACGCCGAGGATTTTGTCGGCTCTTCTTTCATAGTTTTCAAATAATGCCATTTCCAATATCCTCCTTATTCTTTACGGGGATCGATGTACTTAGCGGCATCAGCGAATCTGCCGTAAGTGCCCATAGCCTTGTTGTAAGCTGTTGTGGGATCATCGCCCTTTTTGATGAAGTCTGTCATTTTGCCGAGAGAAACGAACTCGTAGCCGATAACCTGATCGTTTTCGTCAAGAGCCATTCTTGTAACATAGCCTTCTGCCATTTCAAGGTAACGAACGCCCTTAGCGTTTGTGCCGTACATTGTACCAACCTGTGAACGCAGACCCTTACCGAGGTCTTCAAGACCTGCGCCTACTGTAAGACCGTCCTCTGAGAAAGCGGACTGTGTACGACCGTATACAATCTGAAGGAAAAGCTCACGCATAGCTGTGTTGATAGCGTCACAAACAAGGTCTGTGTTGAGAGCTTCGAGAATTGTTTTGCCGGGGAGAATTTCACTTGCCATTGCAGCGGAGTGAGTCATACCTGAACAGCCGATTGTTTCAACAAGAGCTTCTTCAATGATGCCTTCCTTAACGTTGAGTGAAAGCTTGCAAGCGCCCTGCTGAGGAGCACACCAGCCGATACCGTGTGTGAAACCTGAAATGTCCTTTACGTCATAAGCCTTAACCCATTTGCCCTCTTCGGGGATAGGTGCGGGACCGTGATTGGGTCCTTTGTTGACTTTGCACATTTCTAATACTTCGTGTGAATAAGTCATTTTAATTAACTCCTTTCGGTTTTATCCGATAAAAAATTTACCACAAATTATTATACAAAAAAATTTTTAGAATATCAATAGCAAAATTATAAATATCAGTGTTTACAAAACAGAAAATTTATGTTAATATGTATAAGTAATAACATAATGATAAGGGGAATACGCTATGAAAAAGATTTTATCCGCATTTTTAGCGGTTATACTTGTTTTGTCCTGTGCTGTTCCTGCATTTGCGGAAACATTGACATGGAAAAATGCAGAAGCAACACGTGATGCAGAGCTCGAAGATTTTTACGCTCAGCTTGTAAAGTTTGATGTGAACTCATCAGGTGCGATTGATGCAGGAGATGCAAGAAGCACTCTGCGCAAATCCGCAGGTCTTGCAGACAGCGGTGTTGACGTTTCAAAAATGGATGTTGACGGCGACGGCGAGGTTACGGCCATTGATGCAAGAAGCATATTAAGAATTTCCGCAGGGCTTGACAGTGCAACAAAATATATATCAAAAGCAGATATGCTTGACTGCTTCAATTCTCTTGTAAATCTGCCCAGAGCAGTTGCGGCATCAACAGCGCCCGGCTATACAAAAACAAATTATTATCACACTTATGCAAACAGTATAAAAAATGTTGGTGATGTTACCGTAAAAGAAGACTCCAACAAGGTAATAACTAAGCTGAATAATGGATTGAATGATTACTCCAGTGATGACGAAGAAGTAGATTTTGAGGATACGCTCACAAAAAGTCTTAATGCGAATACAAGCACTTATACGTCTTCGGGTAACTCACAGGTAAGAGCAAAAGATAATTATTACATTGCAGACGGCTATACTTCAAAATACATTCTTCCCGAAATTCTTAATTCACAGGGCGTTGACGAAAGAACAAGCAGTTATCTTACCGTTGATGATATAGACAGCATTGAATACAAAACCAATCAGACATACGAATTTACCCGCAACGATAAAAAACTTGATACTCAGAAAAACATAAAAGTTATTGATACTTCAAAAGTCATTTATAAAGAAACTGTAACAGGTCTTGATTCCATTACCGTAAAGCTCAAGACTGATAATAATGTTGCCGCTGCCCACACTTCCAAAGCATTTCTTGTTGAAAGTGAAGCTGATATTACAGAATCCTTGACAGCATCACAGACTGAAATGGAAGAAATGGAACAGGCATTCAAGGAATTTGAGAAGTTCGGCGGTGAGTTTAAGTTTGATATGACCGCAAAGCTTGATTCTATCAATTATAATTCATCTATAACCGTTTATTTCAACCCTTCAACAAAAGATGTTGTTGCAATTAAATACGGAAAAACTACTCATTACACAGTTAAAATGTATATGGATGTATATATCAAGATTCTTCTGTCAACGCTTGTTGATGCGGCAGGTAATGTATACATTACAAATGTGGAAGAGGATGTTGATGAGTATTATTTCTATAACTCAAATTCCGACAATCATACAAATATATATTACCCCAATAATTAATCAAAATTTATGCAGTCGCTTTTATGTGGCTGCATATTTTTTTTGATTAATCAATATATCGGCGGAATCTGATAAAATGAGTAATTAGCAATGAGTAGTGAGTAATGGTGGAAATGGCGTTGCCCTTTAACCCGTTTTATATAATTCAAGCCCGCAGGACGTCCTCAATTGCTCATTACTAATTAATAAAGGCTCTCGGTTTCCCGAAAGCCTTTTGCTGTTATTCAGCGAATACCTGAATTATACCGTTGTAATAAGCAAATTCCATAGCAATGCGGTAAGTTGCTTCAGTCGGTGAAATAATCGGATTTGCTGAATATGCGTTGTAATCATCTTCATTATAGGCATATGCATAAACACTGTTTTCGTTTGCACCGCCCTCAAGATACCAGATGTTGAGGATATAACCGGGGTAAGAACCGCTGTCGGGATTTACATTGTCATAAAGATTATACATATCACCGATTGACACATCAAGGCTGATTACCGCCTTTTCGCTTGCAACGATAATGAGCTTTGCGTTTTCAGTGCCGACAGGGAAGTAAAGGAATTGATTTTCGCCTAAATATGCATACTCGGAGCCGTCGCTGAATTTTTCAAAACTGATTTTTTCGTCAACGTAGCTTTTTGTGAATATACAATATTCATCCTTGTATGCTTCAAATTCATCACCCAATGCGTTGAATTCGTCATCAGTAATATCCTCAAGCGCTTTGCCTGTTTTTTCAACAATAAAATCAATTGCCATTGCATCCTGCGCTTCCCAAGCTTCGTTTACACATTCTGCGTATGTTTCAAAGCTGACTGTGTCAAGAGATGCTCTGTTTTTGTAAAGTTCAACAAAATCTTTCGAGTGTTCTACCTCACCGAACTGTAAGGGATATGAGCCTTTCCATCTGCGGTTGCCGATTGCATAGGATAAATCAATACTGGAATTTTTAAAATCTTCTTCAATTTCAATGATTTTATCAAACTCGCTGTAATCAGGGTCTGTGACGAAACAATACGGTCTTTCCTCCATAGCTGCTAATTGTGCCGCTGTGTCTGCATACTCATCATCAAGGTCAAAATCAAACAGCGCCTTAATATCGTCGTAAGTTTCAAGCAGATAATGGTCACCGTTTTCGTCAAGACGGACTACAGTACCGTCAATAACCCGTTCACCGCAAACAACTATTGATAATTCATAATCTGCAAAGATATACGCATCCGTAATATCACAGAGATAATATAGAACATTGCCTTCTTCATAAAATCCCGCACAATTTGTTGTGAACATAGCAGAATTAACATCGTAACCGTGAATAAGAACATTATATCCGAATTCTTCCAGGTCACGGGGATATTCCTTGTTATTGAGAACCGGTCCGCCGTCATCACGCCTTATTGAAAATATAGCATAATTTCTGTCAACCTCGATTACTTCACCTGTTTCTTCGTTTGAAAGAATAAATTCAAGGGACTTTTGGATTGCCGTACCCTCAACAATAGCCTCAAATGTGATTGTGTGTCCGTAGGTTGATACGGTTTTCTGCATTGTCTGAACCGTGTTTTCATTGACAGCATCTGTGTCAACTATGGTTTTGATCCGCTCAACGGTTTCAAGATTCAGGCTGTCTTTAAGTCCGTCGGACAGCACAAACTGGTACACAGCGCCTGCGCTGACTGCCATAACAAGTGCAAGCACGGCGGCAATAAGCGCAATTTTGAATTTTCGTGATTTTTTCATACTTTTTACCTCCCTGATATATTCAGATTCTCTTCCTGTTGCGGACTGCACCCTTGCACAGATGCGTTTATACGCCGCATCGTCAAGCTCGCAGTCCAGATTAATGGGGGATTCGGTTATTTTTTGGAGTTCTTCCTGTGTCAGCTCCGAAAACAGAGCCTCTAAATTTTTATCAGTCACCGATTATCTCTCCTTTCATCATAAGGCGAAGTCTGTCAATCGCACGCAAGCACCGCTTGTTTACGGCATTAGCGGTCATTGACAATCGTTTGCCGATTTCCTCATAGGTTTCACCGAAATAATATTTACGGAAAATAATTGTGGAATCCGGCTCTCCCAGCTCAAGAATACTGTCAAAAAGCGCCTGTCTGTCCTCGTTTCTGAGTATGGTGTCCTCGGTAAGCTCACTCTCTGCAACGGTATTTTCAACAAGACTGTACATATATTGCTGTCGGGTGAATTTGCGGAACGCGTCAACGCTTCTGCGCTGTGCAAGAAGCATTATAAATGAAGTCAGCGAGCCTTTTGTAAGATCTATTACTTCAATGCGCTTATAAAATTCTATAAAAATATCGCTTACTGTTTCTTCAATGTCCTGAGCCGTGCATACGGATGAAAGCTTGCTCCACGCTATTTTGTAAACCAGAGCGGAGTATTGCTTAAGTATGGCTTGCATACCTTTTTCGGTGTCGGACTTAATAAGCTGCAGAAGCTCCTCCTGAGTCATAGGAACACTCCCTTTGATATAAGAATTGCAATTCTACTAATATATTCGGTAGTAAAAAGTAAAAACTGACAAGGGAATAAAAAATTAATGAGTAATTAGCAATGAGTAGTGAGTAATGGTGGAAATGGCGTTGCCATTTAACCCGTTTTATATAATTCAAGCCCGTAGGGCTCCTCAATTGCTCATTGCTCACTGCTCATTACTAATTAATAAAGGCTCTCGGTTTCCCGAAAGCCTTTTGTTGTTTATGAAATTATCCTTGTGCCATATCTCCGACCATAATCATATATGCGCCGAGCTGTGCGCCGAATTCGGGTGCGCCGTCCATTATGAGCTTACCTGTTCTTGTGGATTCAAGCATATCGTCGGTGCTCATAAGAATACCCAGTGCGCTGTCAAGATTGTTGAAACGCATTGTAAAGAAAGGCAATGCTCTCTTGTATGTGCCTCTGCCGGCTCTTGTCTTACCCGCTTTAACACGGATATAAGCGGAAACGGTAGGCTCGTTGTCAACCGCCCAGGCATAAACTCTGTCGGGACTCTTCTTTGCCCAATCGTGAATTTCCTCGTGTCCGTTTTTGTTGAGCTGACTTATACCGCTTGAAAGCAGATAGAAATAGCACTTAACCATAAGTCTTTTATCTTCCTCTGCTTCGGGAGGAGTTTTTGCCGTAAGGATTGATGACATTTTAAGCAAAGCCATAAGAAATGCAACAAATGCGCCCGTGTGCTTGAGCACACCTTTCATCTTAGGCAGAGTTGCAGGTCCGATTTTTCCTTTGAAGAAGGCGTTCATAGCCTCAACTGTCTGGAACTCAAGCTCAACCATAGGCTTAGGCTCGATTTTTTCAGTATGTATTACCCATTCGTCGGAATTTACCTGAAAGTGAGTTGCATATTTTCCGCCGGGAGCATCCGGATCAAGTGCGCTTACCTGATAAACACAGTGAACTGACTTGAACTTCTTTGCAAGAGAGGGAGTATCTGCAACAATGACCTTTAAAAGGGGCAATACGGCATTCATAAAAATTTTATTGGTTAAAAATTCTTCTCTTGAAGCCATTTTAAAACCTCCTTATACCTCGTCGTCCCAGTTGTCGTCTTCTTCAAAGTCCATCTGCATTGTTTCTCTTACAGCGTTGATGATGCCGTTTGAGTCAATACCCACACAGTTCATAATATCCTCGTGCAGACCGATAGGAGCAAACTTATCCTGATGACCGAGCTTTCTGAATGCACAGCCCTTACCTGCTTCAGCCATAACCTCAGCAACTGCAGAACCCAGACCGCCGATAACGTTGTGATCCTCAACTGTGATGATACGGCGTGTATCCATAACAGCCTTGATGATAGCTTCACGGTCAATGGGTTTAATTGTATGCATATCGAGAACACGGATCTTAAGCCCGTCGTTCTTGTCAAGGAACTCTGCTGCCTCCCAAGCCTGGAATACGCAGGAGCCTGTTGCGATAATGGTAAGGTCAGTACCCTCGTGAACGGTAACAGCCTTGCCCAGCTCGAAGCCGTAGTTCGAATCTTTGTAAAGCACGCGGTCAAAGCCTCTGTTGATACGGATGTAGAAAGGACCGGGTGTTTCGTAAGCCGCCATAACTGCATTGTAGGTTTCAACGCCGTCAGCGGGGCAGATAACGGTAAGGTTGGGGATTGAACGTACAAGCGCAAGGTCGCAGATAGCGTGGTGTGTTGAACCTGCCTGACCGAAGGATGTACCTGAATGAGTTGCAATAACCTTTGCGTTTACGTTCTGATAGCAAAGGTCTGTGTGGAGCTGGTCAGCAGAACGGAAGGATGCGAACTGAGAGAATGTGGAAAGGAAAGGTACAAGACCTGCTCTTGCCATACCTGCCGCAATACCGAACATATTCTGCTCTGCAATACCTACGTTGAAGAATCTGTCGGGGAACTTTTTCATAAATTCGCCGATTTTGGTTGATTTTGCAAGGTCGGCTGTAAGGGCAACAACCTCGGGATGTGCTTCGCCGAGTTCAACGAGTGCCTGACCGTAAATTTCAGCTGTTGAGAGTGATGTTGAGTCAAGTGCTGTATAGGTTAATCCGCCTGCCATATTATTCAGCCTCCTTTTCTACTCTTGCGATTCTCTTCTGGTAGTGTTTTTCAAGACTTGCCTTGGCTTCTTCAAACTTGTTGTCGTCGATTGAGCCATAGTGCCAGGTGTAATCGTCTTCCATATAGTCAATGCCGCAACCCTTGATTGTATCGAGAATGATCATATAGGGCTTGTCGGTTGTGTTTGCAAGTGCTTCGTCTATAGCTTCGCAGATTTCTTTAATGTTGTTACCGTCGATGACCTTAACCTCAAAGCCGAAGGATGCCCATTTGTCTGCAAGAGGCTCAAGGCGCATAACGTCTTCCGTTCTGCCGTCGATCATACACTTGTTACGGTCAACGAATGAGATCATATTTGTTGTTTTGTAGTGAGCCGCTGACATTGCAGCTTCCCAGTTTGAGCCTTCGTCACATTCGCCGTCACCAAGGAGAACATAAGTCTTGTAATCCTTGCCGAGTACCTTAGCCGCAAGTGCAGTACCTACTGCGATGGACATACCGTGACCGAGTGAGCCTGTGGATGCATCAACACCTACAACCTTGTTTGAATCAAGGTGAATACCCATTGTGGAGTTTGAAAGATTGAATGTCTTGAGCAGCTCTTTGTCGTTAAAGCCGAGGTCGCAAAGAAGGGGAGCGTAAGCAACGCCTACGTGACCTTTTGAGAGGATGAATCTGTCTCTGTCCTCCCATTTGGGATTGCTGACGTCAATTTTCATATACTTGTGATAAAGTACAGTCATAACGTCAAGTGCGCTCATACCGCCGCCGATATGTCCGCTGCCTGCCCACTTTGTGGTGTTGAGAGTGAGCATACGAAGCTCGTGAGCCTTTTTTTCAAGAGCAAGCCATTCAGCTTTTGAAAGTGGCATAGTTGTTTCCTCCGTTCATTTATAAATACAGCCGTTACGTATTCCGCGGCAACGGCTTAAAATACGATATAAATATATAGTGTGTCTGATTTGAAAGTCAATAAGTTTTACACGAAATGCAGAAAATGTAACACGAATTGCATCAGAATGCTTCGGGATGACGTTTTCTTACAGCCTTGAATGCTTCATCAGCAACCTCACAGGTGTATTTTATGTCATCCTCAGTAAGTGAAGCGTTGATAAAGTGGTTGTGGTGGCTTGTAATAAATATACCTCTGCTTACCATTTCCTGAACCCAATCCTGATGCAGGAACAGGCTGTCGTCGTTGGCAATTCTCAGGTAGAACAGTGCAGGTTCACCTGAAACCACAAGGTCAAAGCCGTTGTTTTCAGCCGCAGCTTTAAGACCTGTTGTGAGCTTTGTACCCAGATCTCTGAAAAGTGCGGGAGTATTGAGCTTTTTCATTTTTTCGATACAGGCAATACCTGCCGCAAAGGGGATTGCGCTCATCCAGTAGCTGCCCGTATATGAAAGACCGCTCATTGCACTCTTGAGGAAGTCCTTACCGCAAAGACAGGATACATTCCAGCCGTTTGCAAGAGCTTTACAGAAGCAGATAAGGTCAGCCTCAAAGCCGTAGTAGTGGTCGGAGCCTGCAAGGTCAAGTCTGAAGCCTGCACGTACGTCATCTACGATAAGAACAATGCCTTTTTCGGTACAGAGCTTTCTTACCTTCTGCCAGTAGCCTGCTTCGGGTGTTTCGTTGTCAAGGAAGTTGCCATGCATATAGGGAGTTGCGATAAATGCGGCAATTTCACCTTCATTTTCAGCGATAAGCTTTTCAAGTGCGGGGATGTCGTTGAAATCAACGTACAGGTTGTTTGCAACATCCTCGGGAAGAACGCCGGGATAGTCGATTTTCTGTGTCCACATTGAAACGCCGTGATAGAATCCGTTTACAAAAATGATTTTTTTCTTGTGTGTGTGGTAACGGGCGCACATAATAGCCGCCTGAGTTGTATCGTTACCGTTCTTTGCAAAGAATGCCCAGTCAGCCGATGCAACTGTGTCAACCATAAGCTCGGCGAACTCAACCATTTTGTAAGAGGGAGTTGTTGTGCAGTTTGCAATTGATGCCTGTGCAATTGCCGCAGCATTTACATCGGGGTCGTTATAGCCCAGAACATTGGGGCCGTATGCACACATATAGTCAAGGTATTTGTTGCCGTCAACATCCCAGAAATATGAGCCTTCTGCTCTTTCTGCGAAATAGGGCCAGGATGTGGGGGGAATCCACAGACCCTCGGCAGGACCCAGGTGACCGTAAATACCGGAGGGAATAACATTTACGGCTCTTTTGAACCATTCCTGACTCTTTTTGTGATTGTAATGCACTGAATCTTTTTTACTCTTTTTTGCAGCCATTTGTTAAACCTCCTTTAAGCAAGATAAAGACCTACAAGGTCGAGTATTCTGTTCATATTGTCAACCATAGAAATCATACCGCCCATAGCGATAGAGCCGTCACCTACGCAGGCTACGGAGTTGACCTTTCCGTCAAACAAATCTCTTGCCAGCTTCATACTGCTGAACTCCATAAGAGCTCTGGGCTTTTCGGGAGCTTTCTTTATTGTGAGCAGACGGTGATTCTTGACGCTGATGGTAGCCTTGGGGCCGTTCTTGATAGAAAGAAGAATGTCGCCGTCAACCATATGGTGAGCAGAGAATTTGCCGATTTCATCGTTGTTGCCTATCTGTGCAATTGCAACGGAAATTGTGTAGAACATAAGTGACGTGCTGATGTTGAAAAATCTTTCATCCATAAGGTCCTCAGGTTCGGGACGCAGATATCTTGAAAGTAAATCGGTAAGCTTAATAAAATCTCTCAGAAGAAAACCGATGTGAGTAAAGCCCTTTGAGGGAATGGGAGTTACCGTGCCGTCAATCATACCGTTGAATTTTTCACAGGATGAGAAGGGGAGCTTGATATCGCAAGGAGCTATACCGTCCTCCATTCTGCATCTGCCGTTTTTGAAGGTAAGCGTGGCGGCAGGGCCATCCTTGACCTCAATACCGATGGAGATAGGCTTTTTGTTTGTGAGCAATGCTCTTGCATCCGAATCCAGAGCGCAAAGATTTTCCAGTGAACCGAATATTGCATACATATTGATGTATGCGAGTGTTTTTGCATCTGTCAAAATATATTCCTCCTTTTTATATTTGTATTTATATTTATATCTATAATACCAAAAACAGGTATTCAAGTCAATAAAATAACCCAAAAGCAGAATTTTTCATTCGTAGAAATTAAATACAAAAGTTTGGTTACTTTTTACAAAAATAAGAAAATAAATCACGATAAAGCCGTGTATATCATCAATTTCGAAGAAATTGCATATCACCAAAGCGGGACGCTTTGTATATCATCATTGCGAAAGTTTTATACAGCCTACGGCTGATGATATACACCTACGGTGATGATATACACGCTAATGCGTGATGATATACCATTGCTTTCGCAATGGATAAAAAATCGACAGGTCAAAACCTGTCGATTTTTGGTGGACCCGAAGAGGATTGAACTCTCGACCTTTCGGATGCGAACCGAACGCTCTCCCGGCTGAGCTACGGGCCCGAATATAATATTACAAAGATTATACTTCCGATGCGCTGATTTGTCAAGCGTTATAAATTGAACGGTAATGTATTAATGCTGCTTTATTCTATTGATTTATCGTGATAAAAAATATATAATTAAAATCGCAGTTGATTGCAATGTTTTTAAATTGCCATTCAGGGGAAATGTGAAGGTGAACGGTATGGAATTTTCAGCTAAAGAATTTTGTGAATTGACAACTACGGAACTGTACGAAATTTTAAAAGTGAGAGCAGAAATTTTTATCATTGAGCAAAAAATCTATTGTCAGGATTGTGATGATATTGACTATGACAGCTTGCACTGCTTTATTAAAGAAAACGACAGGATTTTAGCCTATTTAAGAGCATACTATACGGATGATGATAAGACCGCGGTAAAAGTCGGAAGAGTTCTGACTTTGAAACACGGAATCGGTATGGGCAAGGAATTGCTTGAAAAAAGCTTGCCTGTAATTAAAAATAAGATGAAATGTAAAAAGATATGTATGAATGCACAAAAGTACGCCGTAGGATTTTATGAAAAAGCAGGCTTTAAAACTGTATCCGGTGAATTTCTGGAAGAAGGCATAGTTCATATCGCTATGGAATTGAATGTATAATGCATAAAGTAAGGGACGGCGTTGCCGTCCCGTTTGTGCTTTTATTAAAGAACCTTTTCTGCAATTTCTTTAGTATCTCTTGCAATCATAAGCTCTTCGTTTGTGGGAATAACGTAAACCTTAACCTTTGAGTCGGGTGCTGAAAGCTCGCCGCCAACACCTCTGATAGCCTTGGGATTTTCTTCTGCGTTGAATTTTACGCCGATGTACTCAAAGCTCTCGCAGATGTTCTGACGAAGAGGCTGTGAGTTTTCACCGATACCGCCTGTGAATACGATAGCGTCAACGCCCTGCATTGCTGCGATATATGAACCGATGTACTTTCTTATCTGATACCAGAGCATCTTCTTTGCAAGCTCTGCTCTCTCGTTGCCTTCGTCGGCAGCCTTGAGGATATCTCTGTCATCACTCATACCGCCGGAAATGCCGTAGATACCTGACTTCTTGTTGAGAACAGCGTTTGTTTCAGCAGGTGTCCAGCCTTCTTTTTCCTGAAGGAATGTAACAACTGAGGGGTCAATGCCGCCTGAGCGTGTACCCATAACGAAACCGTCAAGGGGAGTAAGACCCATTGATGTGTCGATAACCTTGCCGTCCTTGATAGCTGTGATTGATGAACCGTTGCCGAGGTGGCAGGTGATGAGCTTGATATCCTTGAGATCCTTACCCATTATTTTTGCACATTCACCGCTTACATATCTGTGAGATGTGCCGTGGAAGCCGTAGCGGCGGATCTGATACTTCTCATAATATTCGTAGGGAATACCGAACATATAAGCCTCTTCGGGCATTGTGGAATGGAATGCGTTGTCAAATACTGCAACCTGAGGAACCTTGTCGCCGAATACTTCACGGCAGGCGTTGATACCCTGAATGTGTGCAGGATTGTGAAGAGGAGCGAGGTCGCAAAGGCTCTCGATGCCTGCGATAACTTCGTCTGTGATAAGAGTGCTTTCTTTGTAGATTGAGCCGCCCTGAACAACTCTGTGACCGATAGCTGTGATTTCGTCGAGTGAATCAATTACCTTGTATTCGCCCTCTGTAAGGTTCTTTTTAACAACAAGGAATGCTTCTGTATGGTTGCTCATAGCAACTGTTTCTTCGTACTTGCCCTTTTCGGTCTTGAGCTCGAAATGACCTTCGGGGGCGCCTACTCTTTCGCATATACCTTTTGCGATAACAACTTCACCGTTCATATCAATAAGCTGATATTTAAGTGAAGAGCTTCCGGCATTGATAACAAGAATTTTCATAAAAATACCTCCGTATGATTTTTTTACTTGATACTTTCTATCCAATATTGTATTATATACCTATGGAAATTATTTTTCAACATATTTTTTGAAAGGATACAGAAAAATATGAATGTTTCGGCAATTATTGCAGAATATAATCCCTTTCACAACGGTCATAAGTACCATATAGAGCAGACAAAGCGCCTTACGGACAATTCATTTGTAATGGTTATAATGAGCGGAAATTTTGTTCAGCGCGGTGAGCCTGCTATTATTGAAAAGCGTGAAAGAGCTAAAATGGCTGTTGCCGCAGGGGCAGACCTTGTGGTTGAATTGCCCGTGCCCTGGGCAACCGCATCTGCCGAAAGATTTGCAAAGGGAGCTGTATATATCGCGGCTCAGGCGGGTATAGTCAATTATCTGTCATTTGGCTGTGAAACTCAGGATACTCAGGCACTCAGTCAGATTGCAAGAATTCTTAACGACAAGGTTTACAGTCGTGAAATAAAGAATTATTATGACGATAAAATGTGCTCCTACGCTCAGGCAAGAACGGCTGTTGTAAACGAAGTTCTTGGTAAAGACTGCTCGGAAATTATGCTCAAGCCGAACAACATCCTTGCAATTGAATATATAAGAGCGTTGCAGTCGCTCAAATCTCCCATAAAGCCATTGGGTATTGCAAGGCAGTCTGTAGAGCACGATTCTCATATCCTTTCAGGCTCAATGACATCTGCAATGAACATACGCAACCTTATAAAAACAGGCAGGGACTACAAAGTATTTGTGCCGCAGTCCACATATGATATTCTCAATTGTGCCGATAATGCGGATAAATTCCCCTCACTTTATTCAAGACTTGAAACTGCCGTGCTTGCTGATTTAAGAAAAAAATCACCTGCTGATTTTGCATTTGTTTCCGATATTGCAGAGGGGATTGAACACAGAATACTTGATGCGGTAAATTCGTCGGTAACACTCAATGAGGTTTTTGATAAGGTCAAAACAAAGCGTTACGCTCACGCAAGGATCCGCAGAATAATACTTTCATCATTTCTGGGTATTACCGAGAGTGACGTAAACTCGCTTCCGCCGTATATAAGAGTGCTGGCTCTTAACGACAACGGCAGACAGATGCTTAAAGAAATGAAAAGCAAGTATTTCTTCCCCGTTGTTATGAAGTACGGTGATGTTAAATATCTTGACAACAATGCTAAAAATATTTTTATGAAAGAGTCCGTTGCAACGGATATATATAATCTGTCATTGCCACAGAACAGACCCTGCGGTACGGATATGACAGACGAAATTATTTATTTACCCTGAGAGGTTACCAATGAAAAAATTATTAAGATATATCAAGCCATATATAAAAGAATGTATACTGAGCCCCTTGTTTAAAATGCTTGAGGCACTTCTTGACCTTGCCGTGCCAATGATAATAGCACAGCTTATTGACGTAGGTCTTGCAGGCGGCGGCGACACCGGGTATATAATTAAAATGTGCTGTCTGCTTATCGGATTGGGACTTGTGGGGCTTGGATTTTCCGTTACGGCGCAGTATTTTGCCGCAAAAGCATCTGTCAGCTTTGTTGCCCGTGTGCGTCAGGCACTTTTCAGCCATATACAGACTCTTACCTATACCGAAATTGACACTCTCGGCACATCATCACTTATTACAAGGATGACGAGTGATGCAAATCAGGTGCAGAACGGTACAAATCTTACTCTCAGGCTGATTATGCGTTCTCCTTTTGTCGTTTTCGGAGCTATGATAATGGCGTTTACAATAGATAAGGCGTCGGGCGGTATTTTTGCCGCATCAATCGGCGTTCTGTCTGTTATCGTGTTCGGTATAATGCTGTCCTGTGTTCCGCTTTATAAAAAGGTGCAGTCAAGGCTTGACGGCGTGCTTGAAATCACAAAAGAAAACCTTACGGGCGCAAGAGTTATAAGAGCCTTCTGCCTTGAAAATGAAGAAACTGAGGAATTCTCACGCCGCAATAACGCCCTTACGAAAATGCAGGAGTTTACGGGCAGAATTTCAGCACTGATGAATCCGCTTACTTACATTGTGGTAAACCTTGCAATAGTATGGCTTATCCATACGGATGCAATCAAGGTCAACACCGGTCTGCTTACACAGGGTGCAGTTGTTGCGCTTTATAACTATATGTCGCAGATACTTGTGGAGCTTGTCAAGCTTGCAAGCCTGATTATCAGCATTACAAAAGCGGTGGCTTGCGGTAACCGTATACAGGCTGTGCTTGAGATTGAACCGTCAACAGTTGCTCCGGAAAAGACAATCGGTGAAAAATCAGGTGAATATGCTGTTGAATTCAACAATGTTTATTTAAGATACAAAAATGCCGCAGAGGATTCACTTTCTGCCATCGATTTTAAGGTAAAGCACGGCGAAACCGTCGGTATAATCGGCGGTACGGGCTCGGGTAAAACCTCACTTGTGAATATGATTGCAGGCTTTTATCGCACAAGAGAGGGAAGTGTGCTTATTGACGGCATTGATGTGAAAAATTATTCCGATGAGGAGCTTATTGATAAAGTCGGAATCGTTCCGCAGAAGGCTGTCCTTTTCGGCGGTACAATTAGGGAAAATATGCGCTGGGGCAATGAAAACGCCGATGACAATGCCATTATGAACGCTGTTGAGGCGGCACAGGCGGCTGACGTGGTAAAGGCAAAGGGCGGTCTTGATGCTGTAATCGAGCAGGGCGGCAGAAATCTGTCAGGCGGTCAGCGTCAGCGGCTTACTATTGCCAGAGCGCTTGTGAAAAATCCCGAAATCCTTATTCTTGACGACAGCGCATCAGCACTTGATTTTGCGACGGATGCATCACTGCGCAAGGCTATCAATGAAAAGTGTAATGATACCACCGTTTTTATCGTTTCACAGCGTACAGCCTCTGTTATGGGTGCAGATAAAATCTTAGTCCTTGATGACGGTGAAGCGGTAGGCGCAGGCACTCACTCTCAGCTTATGGAAAACTGTGCTGTTTACCGTGAAATTTACGATTCACAGTTTAAAAAGGAGGGTGAATAATATGTCAAAAAAAGTATCGGCGGGCACGCTGAAACAGGTTTTCAGGCATATTAAAAGATACCGCCTTCTGCTGATTATTTCAATTGTTCTTGCAACTCTCAGCGTTGCAGGTACACTCTATGCACCTATTCTTATAGGTGATGCAATTGATATGATTATCGGTGTGAATGACGTCGATTTTGAGGGTGTTGCAAAGCTTCTTGTTGAAACAGGTGTTATTGCTCTCGGTGTTGCCGTCGTTCAATGGCTTATGAATACGGTGAACAACAAAATCACATTTCACATTGTGCGTAACATCCGCGACGAAGCCTTTAAAAAGATAGAAATTCTGCCTTTGAGCTATATAGATTCTCATCCGCACGGCGATACTGTCAGCCGTGTCATTGCAGATGCTGACCAGTTTGCAGACGGTCTGCTTATGGGCTTTACACAGCTTTTTACGGGTGTTGTTACAATTCTCGGCACGTTGGCATTTATGCTTTCAATAAATTGGAAAATTGCACTTGTGGTTGTGGTTTTAACTCCGCTGTCCTTGTTCGTTGCAAAGTTCATTTCGGAAAAGACCTACGGATTTTTCAGCACACAGTCAAAAATCCGCGGTGAACAGACTGCGTTTATTAACGAGATGATAGAAAACCAGAAGGTTGTAAAGGCTTTCGGCAGAGAGGACGAAAATATCGAAAAATTCGCTCAAATCAACGCAAGGCTTGAAAAAAGCTCATTGAAGGCAACTTTCTTTTCCTCGCTTGTAAACCCCACGACCCGTTTTGTAAACAGCGTGGTTTACGCATTTGTTGCTCTCACGGGTGCATTTGCTGTAATGGGTACAGCCTTTACGGCAGGTGCAGCTTTTACCGTTGGCAGTCTGAGCTGTCTTTTAAGCTATGCAAATCAGTACACAAAGCCGTTCAATGAAATATCGGGCGTTATAACGGAGCTGCAGAACGCCTTTGCCTGTGCGGCAAGACTGTTTGAGCTTATTGAAGAAGAGCCGCAGATTCCCGATAAGGAGAATGCAACCGTTCTCACCGATGTTGAGGGCAGTGTAAAGCTCGAAAATGTTTGCTTTTCTTATAATAAGCAGAAAAAGCTTATTGAAAACCTTAACCTCAATGTAAAACCCGGTCAGCGTGTTGCAATCGTAGGTCCTACGGGATGCGGAAAGACCACACTTATAAATCTGCTTATGAGATTTTATGATGTTGATTCGGGCAGTGTAAGCGTTGATAATTCTGACATTCGTGATATTACACGCGACAGCCTGCGGCACGGCTTCGGTATGGTGTTGCAGGAAACCTGGATTCGTGAGGGTACGGTAAAAGAGAATATTGCAATCGGCAAAAGCGATGCAACCGACGAGGAAATTATAGCGGCGGCAAAGGCGGCGCACGCTCATTCCTTTATAAAGCGACTTCCAAAGGGCTATGATACTCCCGTCGGAGAGTCAACGGGCGGTCTTTCACAAGGGCAGAAACAGCTTTTATGTATATCAAGGCTTATGCTTTGTAATCCGTCAATGCTCATTCTTGACGAAGCAACGTCTTCGATAGATACAAGAACCGAAATCCGTATACAAAAAGCATTTTTAAAGCTTATGCAGGGCAGAACAACATTTATCGTTGCTCACCGTCTTTCAACAATACGTGAGGCGGATGTTATCCTCGTAATGCGTGACGGCTCGGTAATTGAGCAGGGGAATCACGAAGAATTGCTCAGCAAAAAAGGGTTCTATTACGAATTGTATAACAGTCAGTTTGATAAACAATAATTTATCTGCGATAAATTATTGTTTAAGTAATAGGTAATAAGTAATAGTGAATAAGTGTTGAAGGGGCTTTGCCCCTTACCTCAATATAATGGTTTAAAAGGCGGAGCCTTTTCCATACTTATTCCTTCTTCACTATTCCTTCTTACTTCAAACAATAATTTAGCTCCGCTAAATTATTGTTTAGCTGTTGACTTTTATTTCAATCTATGTTAATATAACTGTAATTTGATATTGAATAAAATGCGTTGACGGCGTGTAAGTAGCGTTCATTTTATCCGCAAGAGAGTGGTCATCATCGGCTGTAAGTGACCTCGGTATGGAATGAAATGTGAATTTCAGCGTCTGAGCTGTCTGCGAAAACGAAAGTATAAGCAGAATGTATTCGCTGCATTAAAGCGACGGTGAGTGCGGAAAAGTAATTTTCCGAATTCGGGTGGTACCACGGTATATTATTCCGTCCCGTTATTTTCGGGGCGGATTTTTTTATGGGCATCTCTGAAAATGCAAGGTGCAAAGGCTGCGTTGATTTTTTTACGACAGATAGTTCAAAAAACGCAGGCAATACTTTGTGTATTAACGAGTATTTTTGGACTGTATGGCGGAAAAAGGGCGCGCAGGATTTGTGCATTGGGTTTTCAGAGGTGCCCTTATTTATTGAAAGGACGATACAGATGAACGAGAACACAAAACAGCTTCTGGCAATGTTTGAAGAAAGTCTTGCAAAGGCAGATTCTTCCGAAAGCCTTGAACAGCTCCGTGTTGAATTTTTAGGCAAAAAGGGTCACATCGCCGCTCTTATGAGCCAGCTCAAGAGTGTACCCAATGAGGAGAAAAAGGCATTCGGTCAGGCTGTTAACGAAGTTAAACAGGAAATTGAAAAGAAGCTTGCCGATGCTCACGCAGACATTGTAAAAAAAGAAGAGCAGAAGCTTATTGACTCCGCAGAGGATTACGACGTAACTCTGCCTATGGATATTGATATGGGTTCATATCATCCCATTACCGTTATTCAGCGTGAGGTTGAGGAGATTTTCCGCACAATGGGCTTTACCATTGAGGACTTCTCTGAAATCGTTGACGATTTCAACTGCTTTGAGGCTCTTAACATTCCCAAGCATCACCCTGCAAGAGATATGCAGGACACATATTACCTCTCAAGCGGTCAGCTCCTCAAAACACACACATCAGCCGCACAGAATTCCATTATGAAAAAGTACGGCGCACCTCTTCGTGCAGTTTTCCCAGGCAGATGCTTCCGTAACGAATCAACAGATGCCTGCCACGAAAACACATTCTTCCAGATGGAAGGTATTATGATTGACGAGGATATCTCAATCTCAAACCTTATCTATTTTATGAAAACAATGCTTTCAGAGGTTTTCGGTCAGGATGTCAACGTAAGACTCCGTCCCGGCTTCTTCCCCTTTGTTGAACCCGGCTTTGAGCTTGATATTCAGTGCCTTATCTGCGGCGGTGACGGCTGTCCTTCCTGTAAAAACAGCGGCTGGCTCGAGCTTTGTCCCTGCGGTATGATTCATCCCAATGTTCTCAATTACGGTGGTATCGATACCGAAAAGTACACAGGCTTTGCATTCGGTCTGGGCCTTACAAGACTTGCTATGATGAAGTACGGTATCAAGGATATCCGTGTGCTCAATTCAGGCAATCTTAAGTCACTTTCACAGTTTATCGGTAAGTAAGGAGGAAAGATAAAATGTTTGTTTCAATGAATTGGATCAACGAATACGTTGATTTGAGCGGTCTTGATGTTGAAGATATTATTCATCGATTTACTCTTTCCACCGCTGAGGTAGAAGATATTATTTACAAAGGCAACGACATCGAAAAGGTTGTTGCAGGTAAGATTGTTTCAATAGAAAATCATCCCAACTCAAAGAAGCTTCATCTTCTCAAGGTTGATGTGGGAAGTGAAGTGCTCGATATCGTCTGCGGCGCACCCAATGTTAAGCTCGATATGGTTGTTCCCGTTGCTATGGCAGGGGGCAGAGTCTGCGGCGGCGAAATCAAAAAGGCTGTTGTTGCAGGCTATGAATCATACGGTATGTGTTGCTCCGAGTCAGAGCTTGGCATCAGCGACGATCATTCAGGTCTTATGGAGCTTGACGGCGACATTAAACTCGGTACAGATATATGTGATATTTTCCCTGTTAAGGACGTAATCTTTGAGGTTGATAACAAATCTCTTACAAACCGCCCTGATCTGTGGGGACATTACGGCATTGCAAGAGAATTTTCCGCTATTACAAAAAGACCTCTCAAGCCCCTTTCAATAGACGAAAGCGATTACAGCGAGGGCGAGGAAATCCCCGTTGCAATAAAGAGCGACTATGTTTACAGATATTCCGCCCTCCGTGTTAAGAATATACAGAAAACAGTCAGCCCCGTTGATATGAGAATAAGACTTTTCTACTGCGGTATGAGAGGAATCAATCTCCTTGCTGACCTTACAAACTACGTTATGCTCGAAATGGGTCAGCCTATGCACGCATTTGACGGCAAAAAGGTCGATTCTATCGCAGTTGGTACACCCGATGGTAAGGGTACGTTCACAACTCTTGACGGCGCAGAGAGAGAAACCGACGAAAACACACTCCTCATTTACAATAACGATGAACCTGTCGCAGTTGCAGGTATTATGGGCGGTCTTGATTCCGAGATCGTAGGCGATACGGACAGCGTTGTGCTTGAATCTGCCAACTTTGACGGCGTATGCGTAAGAAAAACATCTTCAAGACTCGGTCTTCGTACAGATGCATCAATGCGTTATGAGAAGATTCTCGACCCCGAAATGACGGTAACTGCAATCCGCCGTCTTGTAAAGCTGCTTAAGGATATTGACGGCGGCTGTGAAGTTGTTTCAAAGCTTGCTGACGTTTATAATAAGAAATATCCCGTAATCGGGCTGTCATTCGATAAGAGATACGTTGACCGTTACACAGGTATTGACATTTCAAACGGGCAGATCGTTGAAACTCTTACAGCTCTCGGTTTTGGCGTAAAGGCAGAGGATAATAATTTTGATGTAACAGTTCCCTCCTGGAGAGCTACAAAGGACGTTACTATCAAGGCTGATATTATTGAAGAAATTACAAGAATTTACGGCTATGACAACTTTGCAATTACCACAACAAAGAGCGCACTTAAGCCTATCAGAGCGGAGGCTGTAAAGAGCGAGGATGCTATTGTTAAGGATCTGCTTGTAAATAAGTTCAATCTTCACGAGGTTCATTCCTATATCTGGTGCGACGGTAAAAAATATAAGAAGCTGGGCATCGAGGTTGAGGATAATTGCCGTATTCTCAATATTCCCACTCCCGAAAACGGAACAATCCGTAATTCAATGATTCCCACACTTCTTACAATGGCATACGAAAATAAATCATATGCTCCCGCTTTCGGCATCTTCGAGTGCGGCAGAGTTGTGGACGGATACAAGGAAAACGGTGACTGCAACGAGAGAAGACACTTGGGTATCGTAATGTTTGACAAGACTCTGAGTGAAAAAGACCTTTATTTCAAGGTTCTCAATATGCTCAAGTTTATTTTCCGTGATATCAAGCACGATGATGCAGATTTTGCAAAGTGCGAGGTAACTCACGCATATCAGCACCCCAAGAATACCGCATCCGTGTCCTACAACGGCAAAAAGATAGGCGAAATGTTCACACTTCACCCTATGAACGCACAGAAGCTTGATAAGAATGCGGCAATCGTATGCGCTGAAATTGACCTTGACGATTTCTTTGCAATCAAGGTGAGCGACGTTCAGTACAGCGACCCCTCAAAGTTCCCCGCAATCGACTACGACCTTTCACTTGTGCTTGCAGAGGGCAAAAAGTATGCCGATATCAAAGCAACCTGGGAAAGCAAGAACATTCCTGAGCTTACCTCGGCAAAGGTTATTGATATGTTCGATGACGGCACAACAAAAAGTATTGCAGTAAGACTTTCATTCTCTGCACCTGACAGAACACTTGCTATGGATGAAATTCAGGCTCATATCGACGCAATCCTCGCTTCACTGGGTGAAATAGGAATCGCACTTAAGCAGTAATAATAATTTGCAGATACCTCATATTGGGGTATCTGTTTTTTTAATGTACAATGTATAATTTACAATTTACAATTTACAATGACACATTTACAATTTACTTGCAATTTTCATATTTTAATTAATTGTAAATTGTACATTGTACATTGTAAATTGTATATTAAATATTAATTGACAACAATACAAATTGTTGCTATGATTGATACGGGTGAAATTTATGGAGAAAATAAAAAAGATTTTCGGTTTTTTTGCCGATTCGTTTTTTGAAAAGGTGATTTCTGCGTGGCTGTTTGCATCAGCTGTTATGACGGTATCGTATATGGGTGCAATAAGCCTTGAAGGCACAAATTTTGCAACTTACACAATTGTGTTTGTGCTGTGTTTTCTTGTTGATTGCTGTGCGGAATATTCAAGAAAGGGTATATCAAAATTTTTGCTTGCCCTGAGCGTTTTCGTATTCTCCGCAGTAATTCTTATGAGCAGTGACAGCATTTATACATTTATTGCATTGGGTATCTTTTACACCCTTGCAATTCATCATTATTTTAAGAATAAGGACGGTTTCAAGCTCGATATTCCGGGCAAATACGCCGTTGCGGCGGTTGCCGTTACGGCTGTGCTGTTTTTCGGCGGAGTTACGCTGATTTCCGTGCTCCGATACACAACATATTCTGCTCCGAATTACGATTTCGGCATTTTTGCAAATATGTATTACAATATGAAAAACAGCCTACGCCCTCTTGTAAGCTGTGAAAGGGATCAGATTCTTTCCCATTTTGCAATTCATTTTTCACCGGCGCTGTATGTATTTCTGCCGATTTATTATATTTTTCCGTCATCGGCTACAGTTGCAGTCTGCCAGACACTTGCGGTTTACAGCGCAGTTATCCCCTTTGCGCTTATAATGAAGCACCGAAAATTGCCCAATATCAACATTTGCCTGTTGTCTGTGGTGTTTGTTGCAAGTGCGGCATTTCTTGGCGGCTGTCTTTTCGATTTCCACGAAAACTGCCTGCTTGTACCGTTCCTTATGTGGATGTTTTATTTTTACGAAAAGCAGAAAACTCCATTTGTGTTCCTGTTTGCGGTCTTAACGCTTATGGTAAAAGAGGATGCGTTTGTGTATGTTGCAATTTTTGCGGCTTATATCATAGTTGCTGATAAGAATTATCTTAAAGGTGCAATTCTTGCCGTTGGAGCAGTGTTGTATTTCATTCTCGCCTGTGCATATATTGAAAACTACGGCACGGGCATTATGGCGTACAGATACGAGAATTTGATCAGCGGTGATGAAGGACTTTTCGGCATAATCAAAACATTGTTTGCAAATCCTGCATACGCCGTCACACAGATTTTTGATGAGAAAAACGGCACGGCTGAAAAGCTCATATACTTTTTGCAGCTTTTTTCACCTGTTGCGTTTGTGCCATTTTTTACAAAGAAAAAATCAAGGCTCATTCTCGTTCTGCCCATATTGCTCAATCTTCTTACGGACTACGCCTACCAGTACAACATAACATTTCAGTACAGCTTCGGCATAAGCACAATGCTTATGTACCTGTGTATTCTCAATGTTGACGATATGAAAAAGAAAAACCGCGATTGTACATCCTTAATCGCGGCAGGGTTATCGGTTATGATGTTTACAATGATGTTTTCGCCCAAGTTTTCAACCTATGTGAACAGACAGCTTGAAAATTATGAGGAATATGCATCAATGAATCAGGTGCTTGAGCAGATACCAGATGATGCAACCGTAACTGCATCCACATTTCTCATTGCCCACCTGTGCGAAAGAGAAGAGATTTACGAGGTGTATTACACCGCACAGACCGATACGGACTATCTTGTGCTTGATGTCCGTTCGGCATACAGGGATGAATCTCTCAGATTGGCTCAAAAATGGATAGCAGACGGTTATGTTCTTACGGATATGGGAAATGAATATATTCAGATTTATACAAAATGAAAAAAGGGCGGAGTAAAATCCGCCCAACAAATTTATAATAGCATATCAATATATTCTGTGTCAATAATTTTATGTGCAATTTACATATTTTCTGTTGATTACACAAATAAATTTGATTAACATTGTACAAAATTACATATTGAAAAGTGAAAAAATCTGTGTTATTATATAGACACAGAAAGGGTGATACCAATGTACAGGTAAAAACCTGAGGTTCAGAATAAAAATGGGCCTTAAAAAGATACCGATCAGAAGCAATCCGAAAAAAGAACCAAAGTAACTAAGTGAGCATATCTTGAGTTTTGCAAGTTGAAACGGAATGTTAAGATCAGGGTATCAAAAAATCTGTAGAAAGAAGCAGGTAAACAAAAAGATGTTAGATATCAAGAGTGAATGGAAGTAACCCTTGACTGAGATTCGAAAGAACAACAGTCAAGGGTACTTCTTTTTTTTGCATATAAAATGCCAGAACGCAGAACCTGACAAAGGAACTGCGTTCTGACATTTTAAGAGGTAGTGTACTATCTAAAAAGTAGTGGGCTATATGTAATCGTCGTTTGCACGACAGGGGTTGTTTGTCTGTCCTTTTTTTGGATTGGTTATATATGAATTCTCTTCCCTTTTTCCATAAGGTAAGGACAGCTGACCTTTGTGATGCATCCTGTGATTGAATTATATCTGTTGTAACTTAAAAAAACATTGAAAAAATATAAAGTTTTTGTTAAATCAGTAATTTATAATATAATCCGCAATGCCCTGTGCTATTGCAGTTGCAAGCACATTTTGTCCGCCTTCGCTTATAAGGAATCGGGCATCTGCTTCATTGGACATATATCCCATTTCAACAAGCACGGACGGACATTCTTCAACCCTTGTTACCATATATGGGAAGAATTTGTAACCCTTATCAACACCTGTGTACGCATCCGATGCAGAATCCGTATAGTAATAGCTTCTGTATGCCTTTACAAGCTGATTGTGTATCGCCTCGGCAAGGGGCATAGAGTAGCTCTTGTAGTAGAATGTGTGAGTGCCGTAAACTGCTGCGGAATCTGTACCGTCGCAATGTATGCTTACATATAAATCCGGCTTTTGCTCTCTTATTATTTCCACTCTTTCCGAAAGGAAGACAGCGTCGTCGCCGCTTCTCGTCATTATGACCGTTGCGCCGTTTTCTCTGAGAATATCTGCAACAGTCTGTGCAACGGCAAACGTAACGTCCTTTTCGTATATTTCCATATTGTAGTTTGTGCCGGGACTGCCGTAGCCGCCGTGACCGGGGTCAATCATAACAACCGTACCCTGCAGGGATGTGGGGTTGTTTCTGAATTCAAATACGATCTTGCCGTTATCGTCGTAGCTGTATGAATAGCCGCTGAAAGAGCCTGCATTTTTTAAATAAAGCCTTAATGTTATAAAGCTTTCATCTGCATTGGAATACCACTCGTATCTTGAGAAGATCTGACTGCCTGTCAAGTCAAGCTGTGCCGACTGGGAACAGGCTTTGGTGTCCATAAACATAATGTCAATATATTCCGCGCTGAATTCTTTAACATTATATATTCTGTCCAGATAGCCGGTGTAATATTGCTGAGGCTCCTGCAGAATCTTAACGAAAACGGGATAATTGCTTGTAAGCGTGAGCGTTGTACCGTCTGCAACGGAAACGGAGTCAAGGTTTATGTTGTTGTCGGGTAACACATAACCGCCGAGAATAAGCCTTGTGTTGCTCATATAAATTTTCATTCCCAGCCTTGTCTGGCAGATAACGTTGTTATCTTTTACCGTGTAATCGCTTACATAGCTGTAAGAGCCTGCAAGCTGAGGTGTGCAGGTGGGGTCGGAGGTGTCGTCAAGGGATGCTGTGGAAGTGGTTTCCGCATAATCCTTGGTTACTGCGCAGAAATCCGCATTGCCCAATGAATGATTATCGTAGGGCGTAATCTGCTTTTCTTCGTTGCACATCACAATGTCCGTAAGTCCGCCGTATGACGCACCGTAGGATATATAGTCTGCTGTTAAATGACTCATATCCCTGCTCAGTTCATAGGTGCCTGTGTAGGTTGCATAAGTGCTGTCAACAGCCTGTCCCTCAGTAAGCTTTACAGTGTAGGTGTTTGCAACGGATGCATATACGTCTGCGCCTTTTACGGCAGTTACACAGAAGCTGATAATTCCGTTTTCTACTGTCGCATTTTGCGAGGTCATTACATCGGTAACTTTGTCGATGTAATATGTGTACATTGCGCTTTTGTGCTTTATCACAATTTTGTTTTCGCCGTAAACGAGAGGTATTGTTACCTTGAATGAGCCGTTCTCCTGATTGAGAACAGCGGGATTCCAGCTGTCAGCGGCTGTGCACCATATATGAACGGGGTATGCCGTGTCGGAGGTCATTCCGCTGAAAATTGCCGCAGAATAGTCCTTCTCCACGCTGAAGCTGTTAAGAGTAAGTGCCGTGTATTCCGAATTGTTGAAATATTCGTAGTATGAATAGAGCTTTGTCGCGGTGCTGTTGTCGTCTGTGCTGAGTTTTTCACGGTCTGCCATAATACAACCTGCAAAACCGCCGTGATTATAGGTGGATTTTACAAGCTTCAATATCTCGGTGGGGTCATTTGCCGTTACGTTATCGTTTCTTAAAATCGCATATACTTTTGACTTTGATGTCAATGCAACAGCCGCCCAGTTTTTTATAATTTCATCTGCATTATCAGTGGCGTGAGATTCGATTTTAATAAAATAAAAGTCAAGCTCGGAATTTTCAACAGATTTTTTGATTTTGTCAGTAAGCTTTTCGCTTACGGCAGAACCGATATAAATACCCTGTAAGTTAAGCTCTGCTCTGAGTTTTATCGCTTTTTCGGTGTTTTCGTCAACACAGAACATATCAACACCGTAAGTGCTTTGCAGAATCTGTATTTTTTCCGCCTTGAGCATATCCTCACCGATGTAAAAAATCACATCCAGCTCATTCTGCTTTGCCGCGTCAACAAGATATTTCACATTTTCGTCGGTGTATTTTATAAGCACTGTGTTGGGAAGAATGGCATCAACCTTTTCAAAAACAGCGTTTGCCGCCGCAGAAAGGTCCTGTGCAGATGAGTCAAAATCCTTTTCAGGGTCGATTATATATCCCCTGATGTTATCGGGCAGGGGAGATTCCTTTGTTAAAAATGTGAATGCGGAATCTGCATTTTCATTTGCCATTGCGTCCAGATCCGCAGGCTGAACCGCGCTGTTGTCCTGACGGTAAGCATCGTATACGAGCCAACCGGCAAAAGTACCCACAGCAAGCATTATAAGTGCAACCGTTAAAATTGCAATTTTTCTCTTTTTCATTCTTTCTCTTTCTTTTCACCGTTGTCGGGAGTGTTTTTGTTTTCCTCTACTTTACTTTTCTTTGAGCGTATGTCAATGTGGTCAAAGCAGTCCTTGAACCTTATTGTGAACATTGCGTAATCGTCACATTCCTTGCAGTAGAATAACGCCCTGAATGACTGATTAACCGATTTCCAGTCGGAAACCTTGCTCATACGCTTTTTGCAGTTATCGCAGTAGCACACCATTTTGCTCCTGTCGATTCTGTCGTCGTGAATATTCGTAATGTATTTTGCCTTAAAAAGCAGTTTTTTATAAAAATTTTCATCGCATACAGCAGTCTGACTCAATAACTCTTCTCTGTCGTAGGATTTTTTTAAGCAGCGAAGGCTTAAAAGTGAATCGTCAAGTGCACGGTGAGTGGAATATTCGCTCACATCAATGCCGAACATCGTTGCCGCCGCCGAAAGACCCACCTGCTGAGCGTTTGAAAGCTGAAGCTTCTGCTGACAGTATTTCTGCAGATCCATATATCGGGGAATAAAGGGAATGGTGTCGATATCGCAGAAAAATTTAAGGTTGTCAAGCATAACTCTCAGGTCGCCGTTGCCCCAGGACATAAAAATGCAGTCCTTGCCGCCTATCCATTTTGAAAAGTCGGAAATCGCCTTGCTGAAACTGATTCCGCCGTACATATCCTCGTTTGATATGTGTGTAAGGCTCTTTACTCTGCCGCTTAATTTGTTGGACAGCTGGGAGCGTATCAGCACGGAGAATGTGTCTGTCATTTCAAGGTTTTCGTCAACCATAACAGCGCCGATTTCTATTATTTCGTTAAAAAAGCTTTTGAGTTTTTTGCTGTAGGAGTTGTTCCATTCAAGATCCATTATTATATAATGCATCACAATGCTCCTTTTTTTAGTTTTATGTATATCTTTTTAATAATACAATATGCCGCAGAATTTGTCAAATCTTAGGTGTTGCTTTGTTCTTGAGAATGAAGTAAAGCTTCGCCGTGATTTCAGCATCCGCAGACGCTCTGTGGTGAATATCGGCATCAATGTGAAAATAGTCGCACAGATATTCAAGGGATTTGCTTGCCATACCGGGGAAGGGTGCACATCTTGAGCGAAGGTGGCGGAGTGTATCGAAAACATCATTTTTAATGTAAATTCCGTGCATATTCGCCCAATGTCGCACAATAGGGCAGTCAAAGCTTACAATATTGTGCCCGAGCAGGATGTCATCGCCTGCAAACTCCGCAAATCTCGGAAGCACCTTGTCAATGGTATCACATCCTCTGACCATAGCGTTTGTAATACCCGTGAGGTAAGTAATTCTTGAGGGAATGGGCATCAGCGGGTCAACAAGCTCGTTGAAGCTGTCGGTTATCACGCCGTTTACAACCTTTACCGCACCTATTTCTATTATGTTTGAATTTCTGGGAAGTCCCGTTGTTTCTATATCGAATGCCGTAAAGGAATCAAAATCCGCACAGCATATTTCTTTTGCAGGAAAGAAGTCAGTCAATTTTTTTCACATCCGGTTATAATTTATATTTTAATATTATCATAAGCCTGTTATTCTTGTCAAACACAGTTAAATTTTATTGACTTTATTTTAAATTAGGTATATACTTTATATTGATTAATTATAAAACAGAAAGAGGTATATTGTTATGTACAATTTTCCCATAGGTGTTATCATTGACTCCTTTAAATGTGATTTGAAAGAAGCTGTTGTTAAGGCAGCAAATCTTGGCGCAAACGGTATTCAGGTTTACGCTTCAAGAGGTGAAATGGCTCCTGAAAATCTTTCAAAGGAAAAGAGAAAGGAATTTTTAAAGCACGTTAAGGATAACGGTCTTGTTATCTCTGCTCTTTGCGGTGACCTTGGCGGCGGCGGATTTACCGTTCCCGAAAACAATATCTGGAAGGTTGAAAAGTCAAAGGAAATCCTTGAAATGGCTAAGGAGCTCGAAACAGATATCGTCACAACCCATATCGGCGTTGTTCCCGAGGACCCCAAGCACGACAGATATAAAATTATGCAGGAGGCTTGCTTCCAGCTTGCAGAGTATGCAGATAAGCTTGATGCTCATTTTGCAATTGAAACAGGTCCCGAAACGAGTGCTACACTCAAAACATTCCTTGATTCTCTCGGCTCAAAGGGCGTAGGTGTTAACCTTGACCCTGCAAACCTTGTTATGGTTACGGGTGATGACCCCGTAAAGGCTGTTCACAATCTTAAGGATTATATCGTACATACCCACGCTAAGGACGGCAAACAGCTTTTCTATCTTGACCCTGAAATCGTTTACGGTATTAAGAAGGATATTATCGTTGAGGATGATTCATTCATCGAAGTACCTCTTGGTGAGGGCAGTGTTGATTTCCCCAACTATCTCAAGGCGCTTGAAGAAATCGGCTACAAGGGCTTCCTTACAATAGAGCGTGAGGTTGGTGACAATCCTGCTGCTGATATCGGCAAGGCTGTAGTATTCCTTAAGGACATAATTGCAAAGTATTAATTTTAAGCGAAGGATAACATTATGAAACTCTGGACAGGACGCTTTTCAAAGGAAGCGGATAAAATTACAAACGACTTCAATTCCTCAATCGGTACTGATAAAAGAATGTACCGTGAGGATATACAGGGCAGTATCGCTCACGCAACAATGCTGGGCATACAGGGCATTATTTCACAGGATGATGCGGAAAAAATCATTAACGGACTTAAAGAAATTCTTGCTGACATTGATTCGGGCAGGCTGGAAATTGATATGTCCGCTGAGGATATTCACACTTTCACAGAGGGCGAGCTTACAAAGCGTATCGGCGATGCAGGTAAAAGACTGCACACAGCAAGAAGCAGAAACGATCAGGTCGCTCTCGATGTAAGACTGCATCTTATCAAAGAGAATGAGGCGGTTGACGAGCTTCTGTGCAGCATTATCAGCGTACTTGCCGATATGGGCGAAAAATACGCCGAAACGGTTATGCCCGGCTATACTCATCTTCAGCGCGCTCAGCCTGTAACGTTCGGTCATTATATGCTCGCTTATGCAGAAATGTTCCTGCGTGACAGAGAAAGACTTGCAGACTGCAAAAAGAGAACTGCCCGTTCTCCCTTGGGTTGTTGCGCCCTTGCAGGTACTACCTATAATACGGACAGAAACAAGACTGCCGAGCTTTTAGGCTTTGAAGGCGTATGTCATAACTCACTTGACGGCGTTTCGGACAGAGATTTTGTAATTGAGCTGTCATCCTGTCTTTCAACAATAGCCGTGCATCTTTCAAGATTCTCCGAGGAGATTATTCTCTGGTGCTCTCACGAGTTCAGATTTATTGAGCTTGACGACGCATTTTCGACAGGCTCAAGCATTATGCCCCAGAAGAAGAATCCCGATATCGCGGAGCTTGTAAGAGGCAAGGCAGGCAGAGTGTTCGGTGATAATATGACCATTCTTACCGTTATGAAGGGTATACCTCTTGCTTACAATAAGGATATGCAGGAGGATAAGGACTGTATTTTTGATGCAATTGATACTGTAAAGGCTTGCCTTACGGCATTTATTCCTATGCTTGAAACTATGACCGTTAAGTCTGACAATATGCGAAAGGCGGCGGCGGGCGGCTTTATAAACGCAACCGACTGTGCAGACTATCTTGTTTCAAAGGGTATGCCTTTCCGTGATGCATATAAAATCACGGGCGGAATAGTTGCATTCTGCATTGAAAAAAATACAACCCTTGAGGAATTACCTCTTGATGAATATAAAAAATTCTCACCTGAGTTTGACGAAGGCATTTACAGCGCGGTTGACCTTGACAGATGCACCGTTAACCGTACATCCCTCGGCGGTCCTGCTTTTGAAAATGTAAAGGCTCAGGCAAAGAGAGTAAAAGCTCTTATCGGATAAAAAGATTTATAAAACAGGTGTAAAAATGGCTAAAACCGTTTCAATACTCAATCAGAAAGGCGGAGTGGGCAAAACCACCACCGCAGTAAACCTTTCCGCCGCAATAGGCGCAAAGGGCAAAAAACTGTTGCTTGTGGATATTGACCCTCAGGGTAATTCCACCAGCGGCTACGGCATAAATAAAAGAGAGATAAAAAAATCCTCCTATGAGCTTCTCACAGGTGAAATAACCGCCGAGGAAGCTATAATAAAAACCGAATTTGAAGGTATAGATTTAATACCTGCCAATATGAACCTTGCCGGTGCAGAGCTTGAAATAATAGATATGAAAAACAGAGAGAGTATTCTCAAAAAAGCTCTTGCACAGGTGTGGGAAAACTACGATTACATTTTCCTTGACTGTCCTCCCTCATTGGGACTTATCACACTTAATGCACTCACCGCGTCGGACACGTTTTTAGTACCCATTCAGTGTGAATATTACGCACTCGAAGGTCTGTCACAGCTTATGTCCACCGCAAGGAAGATAAAGCAGATGTATAATCCCTATCTTGAGCTTGAGGGTGTGCTGCTGACAATGTACGACGGCAGACTCAACCTTACACAGCAGGTTGTTGCCGAGGTAAAAAGGTTCTTCCCCAAAAAGGTTTATTCCACCGCGATTCCGAGAAATGTAAGGCTTTCGGAGGCTCCCAGCTTCGGTCAGCCGATAATGTATTTCGATAAAAATTCCAAAGGCTCTGTTGCGTATTCCTCACTTTGTGATGAATTTCTTGCACAGCAGAAATGAAAGGAGAAAAATTTATGAAAGTTTTGTTCGCAGTAAGTGAAGCCAAGCCCTTTATCGCAAGCGGCGGTCTCGGCGACGTTGCAGGCTCTCTCCCTCAGGCATTGAGAAAGAGAATGATCGGTTGCCGTGTTGTAATGCCCCTTTATTCCGGTATTAAGCAGGAGTACAGGGAGCAGATGAAATTCCTTACGAACATCGTTGTTCCCGTAGCCTGGAGAAGGCAGTATTGCGGCGTTTTCGAGCTTAGAAAGGACGGCGTAATTTATTATTTCTTGGATAATGAATACTATTTCAAGCGTGATTCAATCTACGGCCATTATGATGATGCTGAGAGATTCGCATTCCTTTCAAGAGCAATTCTTGAGATTATTCCCGTAATTGATTTCAAGCCTGACATTATCCATTGCAACGACTGGCAGACAGCCCTTGTGCCCTATTATTACAGCACGATGTACGCAACTGCTCCCGGTTACGAAAATATCAAAACAGTTTTCACAATTCATAATATTCAGTATCAGGGCAAGTACGGTATGGAGCTTGTAAAAGAGGTTGTAGGTGCAAATCCCGACACTGCTCACATCCTTGAGTATGACGGCTGCGTTAACCTTATGAAGGGCGCAATCGAAACTGCAAACAAGGTTACAACAGTAAGTCCTACCTACGCAAACGAGATTCTTGACCCCTGGTATTCACACGGACTTGACCCCATTCTTGCACAGCGTGCCTGGAAATTACAGGGCATTCTCAACGGTATCGGTTATGATATGTATAATCCCGAAACCGATAAGGATATCTGGGCACATTTCAATGCTGAAAAGCCCGAAAACAAGAAAGTCAACAAGGCTGAGCTCCAGAAGTATTTTGACCTTCCTCAGGATGAGGACGCCCCCATTGTAGCTATGGTTTCAAGACTTGTGGGTCATAAGGGCTTTGACCTTGTAAAGGCTGTTCTTGAGGAGTTTATAAACACAACTAACGCACAGGTAGTTGTTCTCGGCTCAGGCGAATGGCAGTATGAGAGCTTCTTCTCATATCTTGCAGAAAAATATCCCGACAGAGTAGGTCTTAAGCTCGGTTTCTTTGCAGACCTTGCGAACAAAATCTACGCAGGCTCCGATATATTCCTTATGCCTTCAAAGAGTGAGCCCTGCGGTCTTTCACAGATGATTGCTTTAAGATACGGCTCAATTCCGATAGTAAGAGAAACAGGCGGTCTTAAGGATTCCATTCAGGACAGCGGCGCAGGCGAGGGTAACGGCTTTACATTTGCAAGCTACAACGCTCACGATATGCTCCACGCTATGAACAGGGCAGTTGAAGGCTTCAAGGATAAGGAAGGCTGGGCAATCCTCGTTAAGAGAGCTATGGAATGTGACCTTAGCTGGAGCCGCTCAGCAAGCGAATATATCAGAATGTACAAAGAAATTCTCGGAGGCTGATTATGGCTGAATTTTTACTTTCCGCTTTTGCAGACGAGGGCGGCAAAACCATTGAGGAGCAGATAAAGGCGTTAAAGGATAACAACCTTACCCATATTGAACCCAGAGGTATCAACGGCACAAATATTTCCGATTACACGCCCGAAATGGCAAAGGAATTAAGAAAAATCCTTGATGATAACGGCATCGGTGTGTCTGCTATCGGTTCACCTTTCGGTAAAATCAATATTACAGACGATTTTGAGCCTCATTTTGAAAAATTCAAGAGAACTGTTGAAAATGCCTGTATTCTCGGCACATCAAACATCCGTATGTTCTCATTCTACTTTGAGGATGACACATATGCTCAGTACCGTGACGAGGTTATGGCAAGACTTGAGAAATTCTGCGATTATTCTCTTGAGAGCGGAATATGGTGCTGTCACGAGAATGAAAAGGGCATTTACGGCGACAATGCAGAAAGATGCCTTGATATCCTCACAACGCTTAAAGGTAAAATAAAGGGTGTTTTTGACCCTGCAAACTTCATTCAGTGCGGTGTGGATATTCTTCCAGCATATGAGATGCTTAAGGACTGTATCGAGTATCTGCATATCAAGGACGCAAGAAAGTCCGACGGCTTTGTTGTGCCCTGCGGTTGCGGTGACGGATGCATTTCCGAACTGCTTAAACGTTTCAAACAGAAACAGGGCAAACGGTTCCTTACTCTTGAACCTCATCTCAAAGTCTTTGACGGACTTAAAGATTTAGAGCAGGAAGGCGGCACTGCAGACGTGCTTAAGGATAACTATAACTATTCTTCAAATGAAGAAGCATTTGCCGTTGCATCAGATGCTTTGCACGCAATTCTTGCTGACATTTAATTTTGCAATGCAAAAATGAATAATTAGCAATGAGTAGTGAGCAATTGTGGAAAAGGCTTTGCCTTTTGATTCATTTTTAATCAAGCCGCTTTGCGGCTTCCTCAATTGCTCATTGCTCACTGTTCATTTCTCATTCCGAAAATTTACAGTATGTAAATTTTTTGAAAAAAGGTGATTTAATGGAATTCAACCAAGGCGGTTTTACACCCCCTGAGAACAATTACAACAACGGCGCGTACAGCTATACGCCCTACAATATGCCAAAATTCATTCCTTATGATGTATGGAACAGGGAAAAAGCACGCATTAAAAAGCTGAGTATTCTTGCTGGTGCAGGAGTATTGCTGTTTATAGTTTTTTCCTCCGTTTATGTGGGAATTTATACATTCATCGGCAATATGTTGGGACTTATCGGCGGTAATGCTACTGATGCGTATACAGCTGTCACTTCATCAAATGAGTTCCTGTTCATTTTTGAAATACTCTATTCGGTATTTGTGGTGGGCGGTCCGTTTTTTGTTCTTGGCGCAGTTTTTTACAAAAAAGGTCTTGTGGGCACATTGCCGATGGGCAAACCGCTTAAAGCAAAGCTGTTGCCGTTGGTTGTCATTGCCGGCTTCGGTGTATGCCTTTTCGGTAATATAATCAATTCATATATCACCCTGTTTTTTGAAATGCTTGCAGGCTCAGAGCTTGAGTACAGCTTTATAACCGAAACTCCCGATACAGTCGGCGGCATACTGCTGTTTTATCTGAGCACGGCGGTTGTACCTGCACTTATTGAGGAAGTTGCGATGCGCGGAATTATAATGCAGCCTTTGCGCCGCTACGGTGATTGGTTCGCGATTATCTGTTCATCCCTTGTTTTCGGTTTTATGCATTGTAATCTTGTGCAGATACCCTTTGCATTTATTGCAGGCATTGTAATAGGTTATGCAGTTATTGCTACCGAGTCAATATGGACGGGTGTGCTGATTCATTTTATGAATAATGCATTTTCCGTTACAGTTAGCATTATTTATGATATTTACGGTATGGATTCGTGGCAATATAAGCTTTGTGACGCGGCATTTTATGTGTTTATGATAGTAGGTGCGGCACTTGCATATATCGTAATCAGAAAATTCAAAGATAAGCCTATGTACCGTTCACCGCTTATAAATCAAGGCAGAAATATTTTCGGTCAGGTGCATCCCTATTCGGCAAAGGTTTCAAACAAGAGCCTTTACGGAGCATATATTTTTACATTACCTATGATATCTGCATTTGCTATGGTTTGCATCGAAACTGTGATCACAATGCTGTATATGTAAAATTGCGCAAAAAAAATAACACCTTGCGGTGCTTGACAACATATAATGTTTATGATATAATAAAGCCAAGAAGTAACCGTTTAAAGCGGTTAGCTTACAAAGTGTTTTTTGGAATTATAACTGCTCTGTCGGCCAACAGGGCGGTTATTTCTTTTTAATAGTAAGTGTAACTGATTTAGTATCCTTATGTATAACATAAAAGAATAAAAATAAAATTACTTTTACCATATAGCAGCACCTCCTTTCGGAGAGTGTGCTAACCGCCTTTTTTCGCCGATTACTTCTTGACCGACATAATTATATATTAATTGACACTTTTTGTCAATATACTTCATTAAAAACAACGGGCAATCTGCCCGTTGTTGCATTTTTTTAGTAATTTTTAATTAATTCATAGTCTCCGCTGTTGAGAATTTTTAAAAGGTCATCATTTGTTTTAATGGGCGTTTCTGTTATAATTCCGCCCTTTGCAAGCTGTGCAGGTCTGTGAAAATCACTTCCGCTGACTCTTATTTTCATTCCTGTTTCGTTAACCCATTTTTCGGCGTTTTCGTTGGCTTCTCTGCTTGATTTACCGTTGAAAACCTCTGCGCCGTCAAGGTGTTTCGGATTGATTCTTATCATCCAGTCCCTGAAAGGATGCGCCTGTACAACTATCAGGTTGTTTTTCTTCGCAAGGCGGTAAAACCTTTTAGGGTACATTGACAAAATGTTGCCGTTTGACTTGAGAAAATCCTCAGTAATGCCGTATACAAGATAATCGTTTGCCGTTGCGTAGTATCTCAGCTCCATACCGAGAAGTACGGTGAAATCATCGCCTGCGGCTTTAAGTGCCTCTTTGTAGCCTCTTGTGTAAAAATCCACCGCTTTGTGCGGACGCCATACAGTTGACGGACTGAATGTCATCGGCGCAAAATGGTCGGTTATAACAATGCCGTCGTAGCCTGCATCTTTGTATAATTTAACTGCATCTGCGGCATAAAATCCTCCGCAACGGCTTACTTCCTTTGTATGACAGTGCAATTCGTATTTGAACGGCATAATTTCACATCCTTTTCAAATAATACTTCACAGGGAGGTATTAAATATGGGTATTACAAAGAGTATCTGCGTAGCCGTAAAGGCTTGCAAAATGATTAAAATTTTCAACTGCCTTAAAACAGCAACCGCCGTTATTGCGTTTGTGCTGGTTGCTGTAAGCGCGCTGTCAATGTGCAGACATTAAAAAATTGCAGTATGAACGGCAGAGTCAATTGCTGTTTTTACAAGCTCATCGTCCCATGCCGCCGCTTCCGCTGTGCGAGCCATTTCGACGGTGGGCTTTGTTTTGGGATGCTTGGGAGTGAATACAGTACAGCAGTCCTCATAAGGCTCGATTGATATATCGAACGTGTCAATTTTTCTTGAAATTTCAATGATTTCGTTCTTGTCCATACCGATACAGGGTCTGAAAACAGGCAGCTGTGCCGCATCATCGGTGCATCTCAATGCCCACATAGTCTGTGATGCTACCTGACCTACGCTTTCGCCTGTGATAAGAGCATTGCAATCGTTTCTCTCTGCGATTTCCGATGCAATTTTCATCATCAGTCGGCGCATTGTTATTGTGAACATATCCTCGGGCGAGTTGTCACGGATGCGCTCCTGCAATTCTGTAAAATGCACGGTATAAAGGTCGATTCTGCCGCTGTATTTTGCAACCTTTTTAAGAAGCTCGTGAACCTTCATCTCAGCTCTCTGTGATGTGTAGGGAGGTGATGCAAAATGCACGGCTGTAAGCTTCAAGCCTCGTTTTGCCATCATCCACGCCGCAACGGGGCTGTCAATACCGCCTGAAATGAGCACGCAGGCATTGCCGCCCGAGCCTGTGGGCATACCGCCGGCACCCTTGAGCTGATTGCCGTGTACAAATGCGTGATTATCCCTTATTTCAACTGTAACCTTGATGTCGGGATTGTGAACGTCAACCTTAAGGTGGTGGAATTTTGAGAGCAGAAAACCGCCGACCTCGTTGCAGATTTCGGGTGAAGTCATAGGAAACTTCTTGTCGGAACGCTTTGCATCCACCTTGAAGGTTCTTGCAAAAGCAAGGTCATCACCTAAGTATTCCAGCGCGGTCTGCTTTATGATTTCAATATTCTTTTCGCACTGTGCGGCTCTTGAAATGCCCACAACACCGAAAATGTGCTGAATAATATCAACAGCTTTTTCAAAATCAACACTCTCGTCAACAGGCTCGATAACGGTTGTTGACTGCGCTCTTATGAACTTGAATTCACCTACCGAGTGGCGAAGTCGAGTTCTGATATTCTTAATAAGTATGTCCTCAAACGTGCGGCGGTTAAGACCTTTTAATGCAAGCTCACCGTCTTTTAAAAGTATAATTTCCTTCATTTTTATCTCCAATAAATATATTTTTATCGTCTTATTCGTTTTACAATACTGTCAATTGCCGCCGTAACACACTTCATATCGTCGGCAGTGGTGTATCTTGAAAGACTGATTCGTATTGCGGAATCAATGAATTTCGGGTCAAGACCTATTGCAGAAAGCACTTCACTGCGGTGGCCTTTTTTGCAGGCAGAACCTGCCGAAACATAAATGCCTTTTTCGGACAGGGCGTTCACCATAGTCTGTGAAGGCACACCCAATACGGACATATTTATGATGTAGGGCAGGGAATCGGGTGATGAATTTATGTGCACACCGCCAATCTGTGTAACGTCTTTGATAAAGCCGTCACGGATGTGTCTGATTTCGTCGTACTCCTTGCCTATATCGGGAAGATTCTTTACCGCTTCGCCGAAACCGACTATTGCCGGCATAGCCTCTGTACCCGAGAACAAGCCTTTTTCCTGACCGCCGCCTACGATGCAGGGTGTCATATTTACGCCTTTTCTTACATAAATTGCGCCTGCGCCCTTGGGACCGTGAATCTTATGTGCGCTGACTGTCATAAGGTCAATTCCCGACTTCGCGGGATTCAGGTGGATCTTACCGAATGCCTGCACTGCATCAACGTGAATGAGCGCCTGTGAATTTGCCCGTCTTACAGCATTTCTGAGCTGATTTATGGGATTTATAGTGCCTATTTCGTTGTTGACCGCCATAACGCTTATGAGAACTGTGTTATGATTTATGGCATTCATCAGCTGAACAGGGGAGAAAGCACCTTTTGAATCGGGTTTGAGCCGTATGACTTCAAATCCCTGCTGTTCAAGCCGTTTCATAGCTTCATTTACGCTGGGATGCTCAAGTGACGTGGTAATGATTCTGTTACCTTTTCGCTTATTTGCCCCTACAGCGCCGAAAATTGCTGTGTTGTTGGCTGTTGTTCCGCTTGTGGTGAAGTATATTTCATCCTTTGAACACGACAGCGCATCAGCAACATTGCCTCTGGCTTTTTCCAATGCCATTGAAGCCTCAACACCCTTGCGGTGGAGCGAGGACGGATTGCCGTAGTTGTTTACAAGCATATCGGTCATAGCCTCAGCGGCTTCTTTGCACACCTTGGTGGTTGCGCTGTTGTCAAGATAGATTTCCAATGGTTTCATCTCCTTTTAATGTATTGATGTAGAACACCATTACATTATACGCCCGAATGGTTCATATGTGCTCTTTTAGAAGAAACAGGGATCAAGGCTGTATTCGGGGAATTCGTTGTAAAGATGTGACAGGTCGTTAAGGTAGGCGAGCACAACGTCAATGCCGTATCTGCCTGTGCCCTCCTTGAAAAAGTAGAACTTCGTAACGCCTGTGTTAAGGAAGTGCGGGTCAAATATGACCGCTTCCGGGTCAAGCCCCATTATAGCGTGGCAAAGGAATGTGTTGAACGCGGCGTGAGCGGTAATTGCAACCTTTTCGCCGTTGCCGTGATGCGCTCTTATGTGGGAAATGACCTTTTTTGCTCTTTCAAGCTGCTGTGCGTCGTTCCAGCCGGATGTAAAGCTTATCATACGGTCATTTTCAGTGTAGCCGTCTGCAAGAGTTGCAAAGGGAAAATACTCCTTCTCCTGCGCAAAGGTAAGTCCCGTATATTCCTCCTCTTTACCGCCGTTTTCGGACAGCAGAGGGAGAATTTTTATTTCGTGCGAGCCGTTTTCGGGCTGTCTTTTTATGATTTCGGTGGCAGTCATCATTGCGCGTCTGAGACCGCTTGAATAAACCGCATCAAAGGGATAGCTCTTAAATCTTTCACCCAACAGCTCAGCCATACGCTGACCTTTGGGCGTGAGCGGCGCATCCATCATATCAAGCTCGGAAAAGCCTTCCATTTTTTTGCCAAGATTCCCGAAGGTCTGACCGTGACGTATAATATATAATTCAAGGTCGATTACGTTTGTATTTTTATCCATCCAAATCACATCCGAAGTAATAATTTCAATCAAAAATTATACCATATTAAATAAATTTACGCAAGGATTTTTACAAAAAAAGCTCTTCGCTTGAAAAGTGCAAAAAAGCGTGGTATACTAAAAAAAGATTTACACGGAGGAAAGTAAAAATGGATTTTGAAAAAAGTGCCGCAAGAGCCGCTGAATTAAGAGAAATTCTCAATTATCACATACACAAATATTACGTTGAAAATACCAACGAAATTTCAGATTACGAGTATGATATGCTTATGCGTGAGCTTGCGGAAATTGAAACTCAGTATCCCGAGCTTCTCACTGCGGATTCACCCACACACCGTGTCGGCGGAAGTGCAGAGGGACAGTTTGAGCCCGTTGTGCACGAGGTTCGTATGGAGAGCTTGCAGGATGCCTTTTCCGTTGACGAAATCTACGATTTTGACCGCTGTGTAAAAGAGGTATGCCCCGACGCCGAGTATGTTGTGGAACCTAAAATTGACGGTCTTTCCGTTTCACTTGAATACCGCGACGGCGTGTTTACAGTCGGTTCTACAAGAGGTGACGGCAACGTGGGCGAGAATGTAACCGCAAATCTGCGCACGGTTCGTTCAATTCCCCTTAAAACAAAAGAGAATCTGCCTTTGATTGAGGTCAGGGGCGAAGTGTATATGCCCCGTCAGGTGTTTGCAGCTCTTGTTGAAAAGCAGGATCAGAACGGAGAAAAGCCTTTTAAAAATCCCCGTAACGCGGCGGCAGGCTCACTCAGACAGAAAGACCCCAAAATTACCTCACAGCGCAAGCTTGATATTTTTTGCTTTAACATTCAGCGTGTTGATGGTAAGGAGCTTACATCGCACAAGGAATCACTTGATTATATAAGCGAGCTCGGTTTCCATACGGTTCCGTTCTATACAAAATGCAGTACGGTTGAAGATGTGGTAGCCGAAATAAACCGAATCGGCAGTATCCGTGACACACTTGCATTTGATATTGACGGCGCAGTCGTAAAGGTAAATGATTTTTCTCACCGCCGTAAAATGGGCAGTACCGCAAAATTCCCCAAATGGGCAGTTGCGTTCAAATATCCGCCCGAAGAAAAGGAAACGAAACTGCTTGATGTGGAAATCAATGTGGGCAGAACGGGCGTTCTTACTCCTACGGGCATTTTTGAGCCTGTTATGCTTGCAGGCACCTGCGTAAGCAGAGCAACACTCCACAATGAGGATTTTATCAAGGAAAAAGAGCTTCGCATAGGCGACACCTGCGTTATCAGCAAAGCGGGCGATATAATCCCCGAAGTCGTTAAGGTAGTCAGGCATAACGAAGAAAATGAGATTTATAAAATTCCCGATATCTGTCCGTCCTGCGGCTCTCAGACAGTCCGTGAAGAGGGCGAGGCGGCTGTAAGATGCATAAATCCTGCCTGTCCCGCTCAGCTTGTACGCAATCTTATCCATTTCTGCACAAGGGATGCTATGGATATTGAAGGTATGGGGGAAGCAGTTGTTGAGACCTTTGTAAAAGAGGGACTCGTTTCCGATATTACCGATATTTTCACTCTCGATAAAGACAAGATCGCATCAATCGACAGAATGGGTGAAAAATCGGCACAGAATCTTATCGACGCGGCGGAAAAATCCAAGAGCAACGATTTATATAAATTTGTATATGCGTTGGGCATACGCCATATCGGTCAGAAAGCATCAAAGCTCCTTTGCGACAGATTCGGCGATATTGATTCAATTATGAACGCATCGGCAGAGGATATCCTCACTATAGACGGCTTCGGCGCAGTAATGGCGGACAGCGTGGTTGAATTTATGTCGAGAGAGGGCACAAGGACTATAATTGAAAAGTGCAGACAGCTTGGCATTAATATGCAATCACAAAGAGAAGTCAAGGACGAACGCTTTGCAGGTATGACGTTTGTGCTCACGGGTGCGTTATCGCAGTTTACGAGAAATGAAGCCAGCGAAATCATTGAGCAGTTCGGCGGTAAAACAGCGTCATCCGTATCAAAAAAGACATCCGTTGTGCTTGCAGGCGAGGATGCAGGCAGTAAACTGCGTAAAGCAACCGAGCTGGGTATAAGAATTATCAACGAAGATGAATTTGCAGATATGATAAAATAATTTTATTAAAACTATTTACAAACGCAAGTTCGAGTTGTATAATATCTGCGGAATTAATAGCTCCGAAAGGAAATGATTACAATGAAAAAAGAACTTATCAACAACATTGAGGGTATTTATTCCCTTATGCTCACACCCTATCACGATGACAAAACCGTTGACTATGGTACTTATGAGGAGTATTGTGAGTTTCAGGTAGCACAGGGTGTTGACCACCTTTTTGCAGTCTGCGGCAGTTCAGAAATGAAAGAGCTTACTCTTGAAGAGAGAATCAAGCTTGCAACACTTACAGCAAAGCACAAGGGTGATACAACCGTAGTTGCAACTGCAAATATGGAGGCATCCTGGTTTGCACAGGTTGAAGAAGTCAAGAGAATGTCACAGACAGGTATTGACGGTATTGTTTTCGTAACAAAGGGCTACGGCAACGACGGCGAAAGACTTGTTTCCTACATAGGCGAGCTTATGACTCACACAGACCTTCCCGTATTTATGTATGAATTCCCCGGTATTCAGCCTCACCTTATCACAGGCGAAACCTACGGCAAGCTTGCAGCTCTTGGCGTAAAGGGTATCAAGGATACAACCTGTACAATGGAAGGCATTACAGCTAAGATTGCAAACAAGGGCGAGTCCTGCATCATTCAGGCAAATATGCCTTACCTTTTCGAATCCTACAAGGCAGGCGCAAGAGGTGTTATGGCTACTCCCACGTCCTGCGGCGGCGCATTCTTCCAGAGATTCCACGAGGCATTTATGAGCGGCGATATGGCTCTTGCCGAGCAGAGATACAATGAAATTATCCTTCTTGATAACTGTATTGATTCAGGCTTCAATAACTCGGCAAAGTACCTTGTTCAGCTTCAGGGCGTAAAGAACTTTAAGCCTATCAACAGAGGCCCCAACACACTCTCCGGCGCAAGAATGGAATCAATCAAATCCTTCCACAACTGGTGCGTTGCAAACGGACTTATGAAGTAATAATCTATTATGAAACAAACAAACGCAGCTACTGCCTTTCAGCGGTAACTGCGTGTTTTCATTGTTTGGCAACAGAAGGAGCTGCGTGGGGAATTATATGTGCACTTTACATCAATAAATAAAAAAAGTGCACCAACCGAAGTTGACGCACCGAAAAACGCAAACTCCGATTGCTGCTACACAAATTAAATCAGAATCAGAACATCACTGTCACACTCATCCGCCGGAGCTTGCGGTTTTACCGCCTCTGTGATGAATGTGAATAAAAAATGATATAATTATTCCCGAAAAATAAAAAAAGCGATACTGATTCTAATTATTAAATTTGTGTAGCATATTTATTATATCACAATAATTTGTAATATTCAACCGGTTTTTTATTTGTTTTTAATTTGAAAAGTAAACAATAATTTATCGGTGTTTCGTAGGGCGCGTCGCCCCCGTCGCGCCGATTGATAAAAATGTGCCATTTTTATCAATTCAAATTATGTACAAATCAAAAAAGAGAGCAAGCCTTCCTCACTGAGGAAGGTGGCGCCGAAGGCGACGGAAGGAGTAAAAAACTGAAATCACAGCAAAATCGCCATTTATCATACTCCCTCAGTCTGCTTCGCAGCCAGCTCCCTCAAAGAGGAAGCCTTATGCTATAGTTGTTAATTTTGTGCTGATATAGCGGAGCGACGGGGGCGTCGCTCCCTACGGTTGTACTGTTAATAGTTGTAAAAAAATGCTCCCGAAAACAATCGGGAGCTTGATTTTATGCTTTGACTTCTGCCTCTGCTTTTTCCTTGAGCTGTTCTGCCTGTGCGGCACGCTTTTCCATAAGCTCTTCGTGCAGTTTTGCAAGATTCTTTTTGCCGAGGGGGTAGATAAGGAACATTATAAATGTTACGCCGTATGCGATAGCCATAACTCTTGAAACCATTTTGTACAGCTTTTCGCCAACACCGGGGATGTAGCCGACGGATGCTGTTTCGGGGTCGTAGCCTGCATAATTATAAAGCAGCTGAAGTCCGCCTGAATCGGCAAGTGTCTGACCGAGCTTTCTTGCAAAGGTGTAAACAGCGTAAATAGCGCTTTCGTTTTTGATTCCCGTAACATTCTCCTGATAGTCGATAACGTCCGTAACCACTGCCCAGGTAAGTATTGAAAGAAATGAATATCCTGAGCCTACGCCGAAGTTTACAAGCAGGAAGGGCCAGGCGTTAGCCTGTAAGTAGTCGCTGGGGCCGATAATGCAAAGAATGATACTTGATAATGTTGCAAGTGCAAGACCTGAAACACAAAGCTCCTTTTTGCCGAATTTAGCGGAGAGCTTGGGCACAAATGCCATAAGTATAACCATAGGTGCATATGTTGAAATGGTGAGCCATATAGAAAGGTCGGAGTTTGCAAAGTAATTCTTTGTAAGGTACTGATTGAATGAGCCGAACTGCAGAAGTCCGCTTATGAGCATACCTGCTATCGTAACAGTAATGAAAGGCTTGCTCTTGAAAAGTGTACCGTATGTAAGCTTGATGTCAACCTTTTTCTTTTCGGGGGAGTAAAGAACTCTTTCTTTTGTTGTCTTGTAACAGGTCATATACGCAACTGCCGCAAGAGCAGAAAGCACGATTGCCGCAATGAATGTTTTTTCTGCATTCAGGCTGATACCGTCATCATAAATGAGCTTCTGTGCAACAAGTGTAACTGCCGCACCGCCAACACCCGAGCCGATTGCACGGAATGTGGAAAGGAGAGTTCTGCCGTTGGGGTCGTCCGTGATTGCAGATGCAAGTGAACCGTAGGGAATATTGATGCCTGTGTACATCATACCGTATATGCAGTATGTGATGTATGCAAAAGCAAGCAGAACGGTATATGACGATATAACATTCTGAATATTGAGGAAGCACAGAACGGTGGACAGCGCCATAGGAATTGATACCGTTTTGAGGTAAGGTCTGAATTTGCCGTCTTTTCTGGGCTTTCTTGTGTCAACGATAATGCCCCAAAGCGGGTCGTTGATGCAGTCCCAAAGTCTGATAACAAGGAAAAGTACCGTAAGGTCTGTACTGATTTTTGCCGCCGATGCACCGTGACCGGGAAGCAGACAGTCTGTATAGAAAACCTTAAGGTAAGTGGATACGAATGTGAGCACGAACAGGTTACCCATATCACCGAACATATAACCGAACGCTTCTTTTATGCCGATTGCATTCGGATGCTTCTGCTGGTGAGGTGCTGCCGATTTAACTTTTTTAGCCATAATCAACCTCCTGAAAAAGATTTATAAACAGATTTTAGCTCATTTACCCGATAATGTCAATAAAATACTTGATATATATTTTTTTATTTGGTAAAATAAATTATAATTCAGCAAAGTTGAAAATTAAATGGTATATATCGTAGGGAGCGACGCCCTCGTCGCTCCGAATTATCCAAATCTGCGATTTGGATAATTACAACAGGTCAAATCAATTTTTTTAATATTATTATTGATAAAAATGGCACATTTTTATCAATCGGCGCGACGGGGGCGACGCGCCCTACGAAGCAACATTAAATTATTGTTTACGAAAGGATTGAATCATATGTCCAATCTTCCCATTTTTGCAATAATGTACGATTTTGACAGGACGTTAAGTCCCCGTGATATGCAGGAATATCAGTTTATTCCCAGTCTGGGGCTTACTGCCGCTGAATTCTGGAACGAGGCAAATACTTTCGGTGATAAAAACGATATGGACAAAATCCTGTCCTATATGTATACGATGATTAAAAAATCCGAGGAGGCAAACATACCTCTTACAAGAGAGCGTGTTGTAAAATGCGGCGAAAATATCGAGTTTTTCAAGGGCGTTGAAACCTGGTTTGACAGAATGAACCGTTTCGGCATTGAAAACGGCGTTATCGTTGAGCATTACGTGCTTTCATCGGGTCTTGTTGAGATTGTGGAAGGTTCTGCAATCGGTAAGCATTTTAAAAAAATCTATGCAAGCGAATTCCTTTATGATGAAAACGGTGTGGCTGTTTTTCCCAAGTCAGCGGTAAACTACACCTCAAAAACTCAGTTTGTTTACAGAATCAATAAAGGTGTTCTCGACGTTGCCAATGACCGTGACCTTAACCGCTCAACTCCCGATACGGACAGGCGAGTCCGTTTTCAGAATATGCTTTACATAGGTGACGGGCTTTCCGATGTACCCTGTATGAAAATGGTGAAAGCCTACGGCGGCAGTTCTATTGCGGTTTATAACAGTGATGCTAACCGTCAGTCTGTTGAGGATCTGCTCAATCACGGCAGAGTTGACTATATGTTTGCGGCAGATTATTCCGAAAATACCAATTTTGAAATGACCGTAAAAAATTTAATAAAAAAGGCTGCCATTGAAGACAGCCTGATTACAGAGCATAACGGTCAGCTTGCCGATGCGTCGGCAAAGCAATGCTCAATATTCTATTAAAGATTTTCTAATCCTGCGGATACACGCAGGGTTTTTCTTGCGTCCTGTGCCGTTACGGTGTTGTCACCGTTTACATCGGCACATTTTATCTGTGATTCGGAAAATTCTGTAAGATTTGCGGAGTATCTTAAAATCAGTCTTGCATCTGCCGCCTCTATTGAGTTGTTGCCCGTAACGTCACCGGTTACGGTAACGATTATTTCAGCGGCTTTTATAAGATTGGCGTAGCGCAGACAGATCCAGCCGTTTACGCCGTTAACGTTGATTTTGCCCCATTCTCCGGAAACCTCAGTTACAACAACGTTTGTTCCTTTCTTCAGATCGGATGTAACCGTGTTGTAGGCGGTTGAAGGCCCGCTTCTTACACACAGCAGACTTGCCGTTGTCACGTATTCGCCTGCGCAGTAGTCGGATTCGTGAAGATTGTCGAGGTCGAGCTTTAAGCAGGCGTTATATGTGTTTTTCCTTCTTGTGGGACTGCTTGATGCGGTGGAATCGCCAAGTGCCGCGTTGTACATATCGTCAAGAGTGACCTTGTCTGCTGAGCCTGCAAGGCTGATTGCCGCAAGTGCAACTCTCTCTGCGCCCACAGAACCCATCTGGTTTTCAAGGTCGGCATAATATACAAGAGCTTTGCCGTCGGTAATTCCTGCAGTAATGGCTCTGTTTACATAGCTTTTTATGTCTGTGGCGGCAAGCTCGTTCTGTGCGTCAATGCCCTCCTGAGTTCCGAGCAATGCGGAAACGGCGTCAGATTCTGATGAATTGAAGGTGCGGTAGTTCCAGTTTGAATCAGTGAGTATCTCGTTATAAAGCTCCTCACCCAACAGCTCAAGGGCGTTTTCGGGATTTGCATCAACAACAGTTTTAAGCAGGGATAACGCCCTGTCTGCGTGCCAGCCGAGAACTCCTATGCTGACAGCACCTCTGTCGTTTGCATTTATTGATGTGTATGAGCCTTCGTTGCTGAAAATAATGCCCGAAGCGGCTTCGACAACATCATCCGTAGTGTACGCAGAAGCAGAAAATGCGGGGATTATAAGCATAATCGCCACGATTACGGATGTGATTTTTGTACATAAGGGTTTCATAAAAAAATCCTCCTTGCCGCACATTATACTACAATGAGCCTATTTTGTCAAATTGCTTGACATTTCGGTGTCATTTCGTGTAGAATAATTAAGGAAATGAGGTTTTATATAATGAAAAAATCCCTTTATTCACAGGATATTTCTCCAAGGTGCGAATACTGTGCAAACGGCACTGTCACACCCGACGGCAAAGAGGTGCTTTGCCCTAAAAGGGGAGTTATGCAGGCTGATTCTTTCTGCAAAAAGTTTAAATACGATGCACTCAAACGCAAACCCAGGCAGATAAAGCTCTCTTCTGATTTCACTGTTGAGGAGTTTATGCTTTCCGTAGAGGATTTTTCACTTTAATTCTGCTTGCGCACGATTCTGTATTCATCATCCGGTCTGTAATAAGGGCAGTTGACGAAAGAGCCTGTCATAAAACGCATCATTTCGTCCTCGTCAAGGTTCATATCACAGTAGTATGAATCGTACGTTTCATCATAAATATAATTTTCGCAGTCTTCACAGTTTGAAGATTGTTTTTTATTGCTCATTTTTATCACCTTACTGTATTTTAGCATCTATTTAATATAACCGCAACAAAAAACTATTGCTTTTTTTAACTTTTTTGATATACTAAAATAGTAAAAATGTGCAAAAGGAGTTAATTAAAATGAAAAATGCCGTTATGCAGGGCTTTAAGCTCACAAGCGTTGAATTTCAGAATAACATCAAAGCAAATAAAAAAATTGAGCTGGGTTTCAGCTATTCCTATAATGTAAAATATTCCAATAACAACACCTGTATAGGTGAGTTTACCGCCAAAATTACCGACAAAACCAACCCCGACGAATTCAGAATCACCGTAACGGGCAACGGAATGTTCAGATTTAAGCAGGATACACCCAAGGAACAGCTCCATCTGTCCACTTATGACGATATATTCCCCTATGTGCGCGCATTTGTCACAACGCTTACGTCAAATGCAGGTATTCCGCCTATTATCATACCTTATATCGACATATCAAAAAAGGAAATCTACCGTGTTGAAATGGATAAGAACGGCAAGCCTGCTCCCAATCCCGACGATTTTATAAACCCTTACGCAGATAATAACTGAGGTGCTGTTTATGTATACCGTAAATTCTCTTATAAAACCCGAAAACGCCGATTTTCTCGGCATATACGACTGTAGTGACGGCGTTTCAATGGCTCTTTACGAAAATGTGAATGAAGATGCTTTTCACGCTTACAAAAATGCCCTTGTGAATGAGGGGTATTCTGTTTTTGACTCAACGGATTTTGCAGGCAATATCCATTTTACCCTTAAAAATGATGATATGCTTGTACAGCTGTACAGAAGCATTGACGGCAAAATGAGAGTTATTGCAGACCCCTATACCGCAGAGTATGATAAAGAGCAGGGAAGTGTTGAAAGAAAGTGCAACACGGAGCTTTATCAGTTTGAAACCGACCACAGCCTTATTGACTGCGGAATGTGTTACATAATAAGGTGCGCGGATAACAGCTTTTTCATTATTGACAGCGCTCACTATTTCTCTGTGCACGATAATGACAGAATCCACGATTTTTTAAGGTCAATGACACCCGAAAATAAAAAAATCCGTATTGCGGGCTGGTTTATCTCTCACGGTCACGAGGACCATTACTCAAAGTTTATGGATTATATGCTCTACAACTGCGAAGATACCGTAATTGAGCGCATTTATCTCAATCTTGTTTCCGCTCAGCACCCCGACTGCGGCAGATGGAATCAGTATAACAACGTACTTATGGAAAATTTCCGTAATTTCATCAATAATGAGCGTGATATTCCCATTGTAAAGCTGCACACAGGTCAGCGCTTCTTTGTAAGGAATCTTGAATTCAAGGTTCTCTGCACTCACGAGGATGTTTACCCCGAGTCAAACGAGGATTTCAATAATTCCAGCGTTGTGCTTATGCTTGATGCAGAGGGCTCGAGAATACTTATCCCCGGTGATGCCGGCGACAAGGAAAGCATTATAATGGAAGAACGCTACGGCGAATGGCTCAAATCCGATATCGTTCAGCTTTCACATCACGGACACAACGGCACATCGGAGCGGTTTTATGAGTATGTAAATGCGGATGTTGTGCTTTGCCCTAATACTCAGATTAAAATTGACGAGGAATTTCCGCGTATCAGAGCAAACCGTGTGGCAAAGGAAATTGCAAAGGAATTTTATATTTCCGCAAACGGCACTGTCAGGCTCACTTTACCCTATAAATTGGGAACTGCTCAGGTTTTTCCCGATGAAACAACTGAGGATTTCGTTTCAATAAAATATCTCTGGGGTTATGATTATACCCCTGAATTCAAGCTCAATCACATATCTCAATTTCTTAAAAGGAGCAAGAAGTAATGATAATTTTATTTGCTGTTTTCGTCTGCCTGTGCCTTTACGGTATTCAGCTCAAGCCGGCAAACGGTGAAAGTTACATAACGGATTATATGTCGGTTGATAAAACATCATCTATCAAGGGTATATTTATCATCATTGTGTTTTTCAGCCACTTCAATTCATACGTTGAATACACCTCAGCGGGTGATATTGCTTACCTTGACGCTTTTTCAAAAATCGGTCAGCGAATGGTAACGCTGTTTATGTTCTATTCGGGCTACGGTGTAATGGAATCAATCAAGAAAAAGCAGATGACCTACGTTAAAAAGATTCCCGTAAACAGATTTTTGGGCACGCTGTTCAGATTTGATGCTGCAATACTGATTTTCCTTGTTATCTATCTTGCAAGAGGCCTTGAACTTTCAGCAAAACAGCTTGTACTGTCCTTTGTTGGCTGGGATTCCGTCGGTAACAGCAACTGGTACATTTTTGCAATCCTTGTATGTTATGCGATTACTTATGTTGCTTTTATGATTTTTAAGGATAAGGGTAAATATTTTCCTGCCGCAATTGCCGTAACTCTTGGCGCGATGGCATATATTGTTGTTCTTGGCGGTTTCGGTCTGAAAGGTGCTTATTGGTTTGACACAATTATGCTTTATCCCTGCGGAATATTCTGGTCACTATTAAAAGATAAGCTCGAAAAAATAATCAACATCAACGATACGATGTGGCTTTTCAGCTTTGTTGTTGCAACTGCGGCAGCATATATCACATGGCAGCTCAAAAATGATTCATTGGTGTTCAATCTGCTTGGCAATATGCTGTTTGCGTTGGCTGTCGTACTGTTTACAATGCGCGTTTCACTTAACAATAAGGTTCTGCGTTGGTGCGGTAAAAACCTCTTCGGCTTGTATATTCTGCAGAGAATACCTATGATAATTTTCAGAGAAGTGGGACTTGCGGACTGTAATATCTACCTATATTTTATCATTTGCCTTGTTGTAACGGTGATTATTGCATGGCTGTTTGAAAAATATATCGGAAAACTTTGGAAATTAATTATCAGCCCCCGTAAAAAGGCAGATGTGAAATCAGCATAATAAATCTATTGACTTTTTCCTTATTTTATTTTATTATAGTGGTGTGTTTATAATCGCGTATTTATGATTTGATTCTGCAGGAGGTAATGAAATGAAAAATAAACTTACTAAGCTGTTGGCAGTTGTACTTGCTGTTGTTATGGCGGTAGTGTGTGTACCCGTTATGGATTTTGATGCGGATATTTTCACAATTGAAGCAGAAGCCATACAATGGGGCAAAGACGGCAATCTCGGCGGAAATGTTAAGTGGTCATATAATAAATCAAAAAAGACGCTTACAATTTCAGGCTCGGGCGCAATGTCTGACTATTCTTCAACACCGACTGCATTTTCAGACTATAACGGCACAATGGTTGTTACTATTATGAATAATGCAACCAAAATTGTTATCAATAACGGTGTAACAAATATTGGTAACAATGTATTCAAAGGCTTTAAAAATGTTACAAGTGTTTCCATTCCTTCAAGTGTAAAAACCATAGGTAATTATGCATTCAACGGCTGTTCGTCACTTTCGTCAGTCAGCATTCCTTCTTCGGTGACATCAATCGGTTCTCACGCTTTCAACGGCTGTACCGCGCTTTCAAGTGCCAATATCCCCGCAAATGTGAAATCAATCGGCGCATATGCATTTAACGGCTGTACAAGGCTTACAAGTATTGAGATTCCTGCAAGCATTACATCATTGAACAATTACATTTTTAACGGTTGTACAGCACTTTCATCTGTTAAATTCAATACCGGTCTTAAAACGATAGGTGAGGGTACCTTCAAGGGATGCACAAAGCTTTCAGCAGTAACGATTCCTGCAACCGTTACATCTCTCGGCAAATCAGCATTTGAGGGTTGTACTTCTTTGAGTACCGTAAACCTCTCCGAGGGTATTACTTCTATCGGTGCATATTGCTTCAAAAACACAAAGTTTGCAAATGTGTCACTTCCTTATTCGGTAAAGAGTATAGGCGGTTATGCGTTTGACGGCATTTCAGGTCTTAAGTTCACCTGTAATTACGATGATGCTGCTCATAAATATTGTAAAAACTATTCAAAATCATATACCTTCAGAACACCCGAGCTCAGGCTTGAATCTTCAATCGATTCAACAAATAAGCAGCTCAAGGTTGTTGTTAAAATTAAAAATGCATCAGGCTTCAATGCCGCAAACCTTAATTTTACTTACGACAGTACGATTACTCCCGTGCAGTTCGGCAGTAATGCAGATACAGGGGATCTGAGTGTAATAATCAACGGCTCCACAGGTAGTATTTCTGTTGCGGCTATGGCGGCATCCTGTATTCCCTATGAAAAATGCTCAGGCGAATGTGAATATACAATCGCAACGCTTGTGTTTAATATCAACGGCACTAACGATTCTGCGGCTGTTACACTGTCATCAAAGGTGTTTATGAGTAACGATACAAGAGTTACCGTAGCATCCGTATCGGAAAAGTTTAATCTTCATTCATATACATCTTCAAAGGTAACAAAAACACCCACCTGTAAAGAGGAAGGTGTAAGAACATATACTTGCGTAATTTGTAATAAAACAAAAACTGAGCCCATAGCAAAGGATGCAAATAATCACGCATCATACGGCACTCAGACAAAGGGATATGTTGCACCGACCTGCGGAAAGACAGGCTACAGCGGCGACAAATATTGTAAGGGCTGTGATGTTAAAACAGTAAGCGGAGAGGTACTTTCTGCAACAGGTAAGCACTCATATTCAGGCAGTGTCACAAAGCCTGCAACCTGTGCTGCAAAGGGTGAAAAAACATTTGTCTGCTCCGTATGTGACGATTCTTACACAGAAGAAATTGCAATCAACGCACGCAACCATACAGGCAACAATGAGGTTCGTAATGCTTCAAAAGAGACCTGTGCGGCAGACGGCTATACAGGCGATACTTACTGTAAGGATTGCGGAACTAAAATTGCAACAGGTACCGTAATAAAAGCAACCGGTTCACATACATACGATGCCGGCACTGTCACAAAGGCGGCAACCTGTACAGAAACAGGCGTAAAAACATATACCTGTTCAGTATGTAAAACAACCAAGGATGAGGTTATTGCAAAGAATCCGTCAAACCATACCGGCGGTACGGAAGTCAGAAATTCGATTGTTGCAACCTGCACAAAAACGGGTTATACTGGCGATACCTACTGTAATGATTGCGGCGAGAAAATTGCAGACGGCACAACTATCCCTGCCGATTCATCAAATCACAGTCACTCTTCACAAGTAATTGCTCCTACCTGTACAGAAGCAGGCTATACGGTATATACCTGTGAATGCGGTGATACATATACTGCTGATGAAGTTCAGGCAACAGGTCATAGCTTCGGTGAGGACGGCAAATGCGCAAACTGTGATGTTATCAACGTAACCGAGATTAAATTTGTCGCTGACAGCGGAATTACGGTATCAGAATTGACTGATGAAGCAACTCAGGAAACATTGAAATTTGTTCTTTCAAAGAATACTGTAACAGCATCGGAACTTCTTTCTCTCGTTGACGGTGAAGGCTGGAGTATTCTCGATGCCGAAGCCAATGCTGTGGAAAATGATTCTGCTGTTGCAACCTCATACATAATCAGACACAGCTCAGGTGCTGAGTATACGGTTATCATTCTCGGTGATGTCAACTTCGACGGTGATATTACTGCATCTGACGCAAGAATGACACTCAGAGTGTCTGCTGAGCTTGATGCCTTTAACACTGTACAGGCTGTAGCAGGCGATGTTACATTCGACAGTGATATTACAGCATCCGATGCAAGAAAAATTCTCCGCGTATCGGCAGCACTTGATGTATTTCAGTAAATTGGCTGTTCGTCATACAGCTCAAAATATTAAAAACACGAAAGGTGATCAAAAATGGCAATTATGACAATGCTGGACGGTGTGTTCGGCGCAATCGCAGGAGTTTTTATGAAGCTTATGTCCGTTGTTCTTTCCTTGATGGTAAGCGCAGGCAGTATGGCAGCAGCTCCCGCAACAGACGACCCTATCAAGGCAACAGACGAAGAGAATGTACAGCTTATCGTTGAGGTTCTTGCTGATACTCAGCTTAATGCATTCAACACAAACTCCGCATATCTTGACCTTGCAATGCAGGATTATCAGAATGCAGAAACAGACCTTGAAGGACTTCTTATTCTCGGTGACGTAACTGAGAACAGCCTTGAGTGCGAGTGGAACAGAATTTCCGAAATCTTCAATGCTAACGGTTTCGACGATACTCTTCTTCTTGCAACAGGTAACCACGACATCAGACTCCGTGATATGGAACAGATCAAGGACAGATTCTACGGTCTCCAGAACGAGTTTACTGTAGTTGAACCCGAAGGCGAGCTTAACTATTCCTACGAGCTTAACGGCTACACATTCATCGTAATGGGTTCCGATACAAGCGAAATGGAAGAAGCTAACATCGGTGACGAGCAGCTTGCTTGGCTTGATGCTACAATGAGCGAAGCTACTGCAGACGGCAAGCCCGTATTCGTAATTCTTCATCAGGTTCTTGCAAATACTCACGGCCTTCCCTATACCTGGGGTAACGGTAGCAACAAGACTGCAGGTTCAGTAGGTGAAGACAGTGATGCTATCTACAACGTTCTTAATAAGTACGAGAATGTAATCCTCCTCACAGGTCACCTTCATACAGGATTCGGTCAGTACACATACGAAACTCTCGGCGACAACGGTAACATCACATCAATCAACTTCCCCGGTCTTGGTAAGGACTGCATACAGGGCATCGAAGGCTACGGTCAGGGCGCTATTATGGAAGTTTATGAGGATCAGGTTATCATCAGAGCAAGAGATGTATCCAACGGCGCATACTACGGCGCAGAGTACGACCTCACAATCGACCTCAAGTAATTCAAATTACATACAAAATCTCCCGAAGAATCCCTTCGGGAGTATTTTTTTACAGAATGATGACGATATTTTGTAGGGAGCGACGCTCTTGTCGCTCAGCAAAATCTGCGCAAATTAAATAAAATTGCACCGAATTTCTACAAATAGCCAATATATCGAAAAATGGATTATTCTATATTGATCGCGTTAAACTTATACTATTTATATAACTTTACTACTATTTGTTAAGGAAGTATAATAATGGATAAGGCAGTAATAGGTTCCCGAATCAGGGAAGCAAGAAATTTGAGTAAATTAACACAGGAGCAGTTGGCTGAATCGGTTGGAGTGGGTACAACATATATTTCAGATATTGAAAGAGGGAAGAAATTTCCCAGTCTGTCTTTGTTTATTAAAATTGTCGATTCGTTAGGTGTTTCGGCTGATTACATTCTTTGCGGTGAAATTGAGGATGGCAAAAGGTATATTTATGAAGATATTACAAAAAAGCTTGACAATCTTACCCCGAAACAGAGATTGAATGTAGCAGAGCTTATTGATGTTTACATAAAGAATCTTGAATAAAAGCACAAAGCAAGGACCTCAGCGGTTCTTGCTTTTATTAATTTTCAAATATCGACAAAAAATTAAAGCAGTTTGCACAGAAGAATAATATATTTTGTAGGGAGCGACGCGACCGGTTTATTGTAATTTAAGCAAAATCACAATAAAAACATTGCATATTACAGATTTTTATGATATACTAATTTAGCCAAACAAGTTTAATAAATAGAATCATCACTGTAATTATCTTTTCCAAGGGGTAATTATGCCTTTTTTTTCAAATACTACACCTGAGTGTGGGTAAAACCGCAAACTCTACTAGGTGGGTATTCTGACTAAGGTTATGATTCTATTTAGATTTGTTTGGCGACAATCGGGGTTTGCGTTTTTCGGTGCGTTGACTTCGGTTGGCGCACTTTTTTTGTTATTGGGGGAATTGTGGAAAAGAATTCGTGAATATATTTGACTGAACTGATATGATTTGCATAATATTGATGATTCACTGTTAAATAATTCAGAAGAATTTTAATGATATCCTGTAGGGGACGGCACTCTGCCGTTCCGTTAAATTAAGATAAGATTTGAACATTGGCGCGGGATGCCGGAGTGGAATCCCCTACAGATGTATTGTAATTTATGCAGAATCATAATAAAAACATTGCATATTACAAATTTTTATGATATACTAATTTAGCCAAACAAATTTCATATTAGCATTACAATGATTTCAGCACCAAGGAATAATTGTATCATTTTTCGCACACAACAATTATGTGAATTTGGCAAAAACGCAAATTCCATCAAGTTGTTGTGTGTAAATCTGTAACTGCTTGAAATTTGTTTGGCGACAATCGGGGTTTGCGTTTTTCAGTGCGTTGACTTCGGTTGGCGCACTTTTTTGTTTTTGGAGGAATTATTATGGAAAAGAATCTTAATGAATACATCAACGCAGTATTGAAAGATTATGAAGATGATAAAAATTCAGGGGATTTTCCCTTCACAGAAGAACAGATAAAGCTACAAAATGAATATCACGAATATCAGCATAAATTGTTTGAAATGCTTGACCCGCAACAAAAGGAAGTTTTTAAGAATTACTATGTCTGTATAAGGAAAATGGAACACGCACTCAAAGATGAATACTTCACTCTGGGATTCTTTCTGGGATTCATCGGCATAAAAGAATTCGGGAACATATTTGACTGAGATAATATGATTTGCTGAATGTTGATGATATTCCGTAGGGAGCGACGCCCTCGTCGCTCCGATTGATAAAAATGTACCATTTTTATCAATAAATTATAATATGTTATATATTGTAAAAACAACATGCAATAATCAAAATCGCAGATTTTGATTATTCGGCGCGACGAGGGCGACGCGCCCTACGGAAAACTATGAGTATTCTAAAAAAACAGGACGGCGTTGCCGTCCTGTATATACTTTATTTTACCGCTTCAATAAGGGCGTCAACCTTATCCGTCTTTTCCCAAGGGAGGTCAATATCTGTTCTGCCCATATGTCCGTATGCGGCGGTCTGCTTGTAAATGGGGCGTCTTAAATCAAGAGTATCAATAATTGCCGCAGGTCTTAAATCAAATACCTTGTTTACTGCATCTGCAAGCTTTTCATCCGATACCTTACCTGTGCCGTAGGTGTTTACGGTTACGGAAACAGGCTTTGCAACACCGATTGCGTATGCAAGCTCAATTTCACATTTTGATGCAAGCTTAGCCGCTACAATGTTCTTAGCCGCATATCTTGCCGCATAAGCCGCACTGCGGTCAACCTTTGTGGGGTCTTTGCCGGAGAATGCGCCGCCGCCGTGTGCCGCGTAGCCGCCGTATGTGTCAACAATAATCTTTCTGCCGGTAAGTCCGCTGTCGCCTACAGGACCGCCGATTACAAATCTGCCTGTGGGGTTAACAAAAATCTTTGTGTCAGCGTCAATAAGCTCTTTGGGAACAATGGGATTTATAACGTTAGCAATAATATCCGCTCTTATCTGCTCCTGTGTTGCCTCTTCCTTGTGCTGAGTTGAAACGACGATTGCCTCAATTCTTACGGGCTTGTCATCATCGTACTCAACCGTTACCTGAGTTTTGCCGTCGGGACGAAGATATTTCAGAGTGCCGTTCTTTCTTACCTTTGTAAGCTGAAGTGCAAGCTTGTGGGCAAGTGAAATGGGCAGGGGCATAAGCTCCTCAGTTTCGTCGCAGGCAAAGCCGAACATCATACCCTGATCGCCTGCACCGTTGAGGTTGTACTTGTCCTCATCGCCCTCTTTCATTTCAAGTGACTTGCTTACACCCATACTGATGTCGGGAGACTGCTTGTCAAGCGTGGTGAAAACGGCACAGGTGTTGCCGTCGAAGCCTGCTTCGGGGGAATCAAAGCCGATATCGCAGATAGTTTTTCTTACAATTGCAGGAATATCAACGGTTGCGGTAGTTGTGATTTCACCCATAACCATTGCCATACCTGTTGTACATACAGATTCGCAAGCTACACGTGACATAGGGTCCTGCTCGAGCATTGCATCAAGAATTGCGTCGGAAATATTGTCGCAAACCTTGTCGGGATGTCCTTCCGTAACTGATTCGGAAGTAAAAAGTCTTTTTGCCATTTTATTCTTTTCCTCCAATGAGATATTAAAACTTGTAATCCTTAGGGCATCTCTGAAAAGGTGCCTTAAAAATAAAAAAGCTCACAGATACAGTATCCGTGAGCTGAACCTTATCTCTCGGTTATACCGTCGGATTTAGCACCTTGCAAAAGCAGGTTGCCGGACATCATAGGGCCGTTCCCTCCGTCACTCTTTATAAGGAGTATTAAGTTTGTCATTATTCTACACCAATCGTCGGTGTTTGTCAATAGTTTTTAAATACAATTTAAATCTTAACTTGATGAATATGTTCAGCTCTTAAATTATAGGATTAAAAACACTTATAAGTTTGATAATTTCATTTTGGTATTGTATTTGTTAAAATATCTTCAAATTGTATGTTAAGAATGTTTTTGATTAATACCAATTCATCAATATAAAGATGTCTTTGACCAACTTCGATTTTAGCAAGTGCACTTCTTGTAATATCACATCCATTTGTCTGAAGTTTTGCAGATAGCATATCTTGAGTTAACCCTTTTTTCTCACGCATCATTCTTATGTTGTTTCCTACCATTTTTTCAAAATTCTTATTCATACTTGTCCTCACATTAATATTTTTGCACTAATTTAAGTGCAAAATTCTCTTGACAAAAGTATAAACAAATGTTATACTGTCTTTGCACCTATATAGGTGCAAAGACATGATTTTTGATTAAATTAAAAATTATGATCATAAAAAATTGTAAAAGGGTGTTAACAATGTTGGATTTTATGAAGAAAAGAAAGAAATTGTTTATAGGGATGAGTTTGCTTGTTGTGCTTATTGTGATTATAATTATTACGATAAATTCTTTAAATAATTCTGTTGCAGGAGTATATCAAATAGGCGGAAGCGATATTTTGGTTATAAATAAAGATGGTTCTTATGAAATGTACGATGATGCAGGAGATTATAAATCAGGTGAAAAATACTCATTTCGGGGTGTATGGGAATTAAAAGAAGATGATTGTACTATTGAATTTACAAATCAATATTCAGAAGAATTTTGCTTTAGAAAATACGATGATATTCTTATAAGGATCAAAGATAACGATAATAATCCAATTCTGTATTCGTATACTGTGCCTAGTGGAAAAACATTTTATCTTAAATTGCGAAATGTTTATGGCTTGTCTGATTATACTTTTAACGAAGACGGAACTTGTGAATGGTATGATCCACCATATTATGGTAGTGCTGCTGAGATGAAAACTTATACATATTTTTTACAGAATAATAAAATTTATATGAAAGATTCTTCAATGAATGATTATGAAATCAGATTTTATATATATCAAGATAATCATATCGTTCCAAAAAGTGAAGTTGCAATAAAATATAAGAAATAAACTTGTTTAATTAAATCTAAATGGAGTAAGCCCTTCCGATATCATTTACATCGGAAGGGCTTGTTTGCGTCTTTAATGCGTAATAATAAAGGAACTATCTCAATTTATTACATATTAATATATTTTACTGTTTTTTGAGTATGGGTGAAATTCTTTTGTAAATCACAAAGCACATTATAGCATCAATAAGTCCCTTGCACAGGTTGAACGGCAGATTGAATATGATAAGCGCTTTCCACAGATTGTCAGCCGTAGGGAGAATGGCGGAATACATTGAAATTATCATATCCATAGACATTCCCAGAACCTTGACGTACAGCGGATAAACCACGAAGTAGTTTGTGAAAATGCTTACGACAGCCATTACAGCCGAGCCGATAAGACAGCTGATAAGAGCGCCTTTTTTCGTTTTGTTTCTGCGGTAGATTATGCCCGCAATGCCCACGAAAATCGCACCTAAAATGAAGTTTGATATTTCGCCTATTCCCATTGTTGAGCCGAAAAACAGGTGAATCACATTTTTTATAAGGCATACGAGAATTCCGTAAGCGGGTCCGTATGCAAAGGATGCAATCAGCGCAGGAAGCTCCGAAAAATCCAGCTTTATAAATGACGGAATAATGGGCAGAGAAATTTCAAGCATCATCAGCACAGTGCCAAGCGCGCCCATTACCGCCGTAAGCGTGATTGCTCTTATGTTTGTTTTCTTTGTTTTTGCCATAAAAATACCTACTTTCTTCTAATTCCGGACATAAAAAATACGCTCCGAAATATCATCAGAACGCAGAATGAAGATTTGCAATTATGTATGCTATACTCTTCTTCCATCCGGACTTTACCGTCGGTAACGGAATTTCACCGTTTCGGCACCTTGCGGTGTTCGCAGACTTTACTGCCGGTGGGGAATCGCACCCCGCCCTGAAGATATTTTACTGATTCATTATATACTTAAAAAAATTATATGTCAATACCAAAATCGTGTAGACAAAACTGTTTTTTTATTGTAAAATATATTTATATGATTTTACGGAGGTTATATTATGTCACATATCAAAACCGTATTTTACGATAAGGTTGACAGGGCTTGCCCCTTGAATGAATATCCCAGACCGCAGTTTCAGCGTGATTTCTGGGTTAATCTCAACGGCGAATTTGATTATGCCGTAACAGGTGATGTTGCTCAGATTCCCGAGAGGTTTGACGGCAAAATTACAGTTCCTTTTGCAATTGAATCAGCATTGTCGGGCGTTGAAAGAACATTTCTGCCCACCGAAAGGCTCTGGTACAGAAAAAAGTTCACTCTTTCCGATGAATTCAGCGGTAAGAGAGCAATACTCAATTTTGACGCGGTGGATTGGCAGAGTATTGTCTATATCAACGGCAACGAGGTAGGCTCGCACACAGGCGGCTACAACGCTTTTTCTTTTGATATAACCGATTACGTCACCGAGGGCGAAAACGAGCTTGTTGTGCGTGTATACGACCCCACAGACGAAGGCTGGCAGCAGCGTGGTAAGCAGGCGCTTAAATCTCACGGCTTCTGGTATACAGGCACATCGGGTATCTGGCAGACGGTATGGCTTGAGGCCGTTGATGCATCAAGAATTGAAAAAATCAAGCTTCTTCCCGATATTGATAAGGGCGTAATCAACGTTAAATCGGCTGTTACAGCTGAAAATTATACTCTCACCGCAACAGTGCTTGACGGCGGAAATGAAGTTGTAAAAAAAGAAATCAGTCCTGATGAGGATATTGCAATTCCCGATTTTAAGCTCTGGAGTCCCGAAGAACCCAATCTTTACGATATCGTGCTTGAGCTTTCCGTTGACGGTGAAGTCAAGGACACGGTAAAATCCTATTTCGGTATGCGTAAATTCAGCGTAGGAACAGACAGTAGGGGACTTCCCAGACTTTGCCTTAACAATAAGCCTTATTTCCATAACGGTCTGCTTGATCAGGGTTATTGGTGCGACGGCGGACTGACACCCCCTACTGACGAGGCTATGATTTACGATATCCAGAAAATGAAAGACCTCGGCTTCAATATGCTCCGTAAGCACATCAAGACTGAGCCTGCAAGATGGTATTATCATTGTGACCGCCTTGGTATGCTCGTATGGCAGGATATGATAAGCGGCGGTAAGGCTCTCAATCCCGTTCACGCAGGTGTTATTCCCAACATTCAGGGGGCATTTTTGCCTGTTGCAAAGTTTTCTCTGAAAGATAATAAATATAAGATTTTCAATCGCGATAAAAAAGAATGGCGCGAGAATTTCAAAGACGAGCTTTTTGAAATGATGGATCAGCTTTACAATTGTGTTTCAATCTGCACATGGGTGCCTTTCAACGAGGGTTGGGGACAGTTTGATGCGGCAGAAATCAGCAAAGCCGTAAAAGCAAAAGACCCCTCAAGATTTGTTGATGAGGCAAGCGGCTGGTATGATCAGGGCGGCGGCGATTTCAGAAGTATTCACAGGTATATCGTGCCCGTTGTTATGCCAAAAAAGGATAAGAGAGTGTTTGCGCTGAGCGAATTCGGCGGTTATTCTCATATTATTGACGGTCACGTATGGAATAAAAGCAAAAGCTTCGGCTATATGATGTATACATCCAAGGAGTCGCTTACAAAGGCTTATAAGAATCTTTACGAAAAGCAGATTATTCCCAAAATCGAAAAGGGACTTTCCGCTCTTGTGTATACACAGGTCAGCGACGTTGAGTTTGAAGTAAACGGACTTCTCACATACGACAGAGCTATTGTCAAGGTTGATGAAGATACCGTCAAGGACATCAACAGCAGAATTAAACTGTAAAACTTTCCGAGTGTCCTGAATGGGGCACTTGGGTTGTATCGGGGTATTTTTATGGCTGAAAAAACACAAAAAAGCCGTACGTTTGACGCGGTTATGATTGCCCTTATGGCGGCGGTTATTGCGGTTTGCTCCTGGATAAGCATTCCTGTGGGTTCCGTTCCCGTAACTTTGCAGACTTTTGCTGTTGCTGTATGCGGAATTCTGTTGGGTATGAAAAAAGGTACCCTTGCAGTTGTTGTTTATATACTTCTCGGCGTGGTGGGCTTGCCTGTGTTTTCGTTTTTTACGGGTGGTATCGGTGCAATAATGGGCGCAACGGGCGGATATATAGCAGGTTTTGTTTTTATCCCCCTTGCAGGAGGCTTTTTCTGCGAAAAATTCGGTGATAAGTTCATTCTGAATTTTATCGGCACCGCCGTAGGCTTGCTTTTGTGTTATACAGCCGGTACGCTGTGGTATGTTTTTGTGTATCTTCGCAACACGGGCGATGTCACAATCGGCGCCGCGCTTGTAACCTGTGTTCTGCCCTATATAATTCCCGATTTATTAAAAACAGGTCTTGCCTGCTGGGTTGCAAAAGCGGTAAAGTCAGGACTCGGAGCGGTAAAATGATTAATTATGAACCTGTATCTGCCGGAAGTATAAGCAGACATATTACCAATAAAACAATAAGCGTTGAATACTGCGATTGCGTAACGTCAACCAATACGGTGTTAAAGCAGAGAGCCGAAAACGGTGAAAAAGAGGGATTGTTGCTTGTTGCGTCGGAGCAGACGGCAGGCAAAGGCAGACTGGGCAGGAGCTTTTCTTCCCAAAAAGGGACGGGAATCTATTTCAGCTTGCTTTTAAGACCGGATTTAAGGCCTGCTGATTCACTTCTTATTACTACCTGTGCGGCTGTTGCGGCGGCAAAAGCCATTGAAGAGGTTTCGGTCAAACCGACTGCAATCAAATGGGTAAACGATATCTATATGAACGACCGAAAGGTGGCAGGTATTCTGACGGAAGCGTCCTTCGATATGCAAAAGGGCAGGCTTGCTTATGCCGTTCTCGGAATAGGAATTAACATCTGCTTTGATGAAATTCCCGATGAAATCAAGGATATTGCAGGCGCTGTTTTTGATAAAAATGAAATTGTGCCTGATGCCGCCTCAAAAATCGTCGGCAAAACGGTTGATAATTTTATGTACGAATACAGAACGCTCACCAGCAAGAACTTTTTATCCTTTTACAGAGAGCGTGACTATCTTGAAAATCAGCGGATAAAAGTCATAAAGCCTACAGGGGAGAGAGAGGCTGTAGCAAACGGAATTGACGATGATTTCCGTCTGCTTGTTACCTATGACGACGGCACTCGGGAGTATCTGTCCACAGGTGAAGTGTCCGCAAAAAGAAAGGGGATTTAAAATGAAAAAAGTTATTTCGCTTTTGCTGTGTCTTGTGATGATTTTTGCATTTGCAGGCTGTACCAGAGTCAATGACAATGCCTATGAAATGATGACCGATGCGGCAATAAACGGCGATTATGCGGCGGCAATCGGCTATTATGATGATGGCGGTGCGGCATCCGGTAAAACAGACGTTACTGACTGGTATTTTTATTCAATGGCTATGAACGACTATATCACAAACGGCTGTCTCGGCTATTCTTATGATTTGCTCAGCAATAAATGCTCGGCTTCATTTGTTATTGCAACACAGAAGGCAACGGAAATTGATGCTCTTACTGAAAATTTTGACGGCGCATACAGATGCGGCAGAAACTATCTTTATATCAGTGACGGCAAGATTGCAGTAAACAACGGCTCACATCTTACAGGTACGGTATACTGCACCGATGAGCTCGCCATCAAAGACGGCACATACTATTGGGCAACACATTCCGTTGATGGTGAAGATACTTTGCTTTATACTCTCACTCTTACCGATTCGGGTGTAACAGTAACAGCCGTCAATGAGTCAGATACTATGTACGCAGGGGAGTATGTGCCCGATCACAGCGAATTTCCCACTCTTATTTATTAAGAAATATTTGACAATTGCTTGTCAGAGGTTTATAATAAACTCATTATTCTGTTAAGGAGATGTTGCTATGACATTCAGCGCACTTTACGTATTCTATCATAAGCTTGTATCTGTAATTTCCGCAATTATGCTTATGATCGTTGGCGCAAGCGAGGCAGACCTGCCCGACCCCACAGGCGCAGAGATAATTGCAAAAAACACTTATGTTCTTATGGATTATCACGCATCCTCACAGGGTGTTACTAACGACGGCGAGTATTTCTATTTCAGCGGCACCAAAAATCTCGGTAAAGCGGATATGGAAACAGGTGAGATCACTCTTGTGAACGTTTCTCCCATTCCGCAGGAGCTTAAGGACAAAGGCTGCAATCACATCGGCGGCTTGAGCTATTACAACGGATATGTTTATGCTGCTGTTGAGGACGGCCCCGATTATCTTAATTCATTCATCGTTCTTTACGATGCTGAAACACTTGAATATACAGGTGTTTACTATGAGCTTCCTCACGAGCTTCACATTTTAGGCGTGCCCTGGTGTGCAGTTGACGTTGAAAACAATTGCCTTTATACCGCAGAATGGGAAAATGCTACAGTTCTCAATGTTTTCAGTCTTGATGATATGAGTCTTATCAAAACTGTTCCTCTTTCAGAGACTATTGACAGAATTCAGGGCGCAGAAATGTTTGACGGCATTCTCTATATGTCCTGCGATGAAGAAAACGATATGAAACGAGTTTTCAGCCTTGACCCCGCAACAGGTGAAGTTGATGTTGTTTTTGCAAGAAATATAGGTGCAGGCTTTGAGGCGGAAGGATTGACTGTTTATGCAGATGAAAACGGAGAACCTGTAATCTGTGTTCTTGACAGAGGTGTGGAACGCAACAGCTCAAATCTTACATTTTATAAGATAACCGATTGATAAGGTAATGAATTAAAAGCATAAGAGGCACACTCCGTAAGGAAGTGTGCCTTTGTTGTGTTGAACGATAAACAATAATTTATCGCTGTGCGATAAATTATTGTAATGATATATTTTTCCTGCGGAAAAATGCGATATATCCGCCAATGGCGGATACGATATATTTGCTTCGCAAATGCGATATAATTTGCCATAGGCAAATTATTGAGGAAGCCGCAATGCGGCTTGAATTATAATGGGTAAGGGCAACGCCCTTCCGCAATGTTTGCCGAAAGGCAAATATATCATTTGACCGCAGGTCATATATCATTTTGCGTAGCAAACCATCATATGCCGTCAGGCATCCATCATCACAATAATT
>JAFTVI010000028.1 GCA_017465825.1 Clostridia bacterium | reverse complement strand
CCTCATGGACTATGAGGTTGATAGGCTGCATGTGTAAGCGTGGTGACACGTTCAGCTTGGCAGTACTAATAGGTCGAGGGCTTGTCCTTTCTTCATTTGGTTCTATTCCACTTCTCCTTTGTTTAGTTTTGAGGGTGCATTCCCACAGTAAGCCGTAGATTATTTCTACGGCTCTTTTGTTTTTTATATCATAGTCAATTATGATAAAATTAACTGTCCTCACAAATGCAAGGACAGTCAGTATGCGGATTATATTGTCAAAGAGTTATCCAAAATCTCTTCAAGTGGTATTTTTCATTCTGTCCATAAACAGTAGACTCGTAAACACCACCATTATTAAGTATTGTTTTTTCGCTGCCAATATTGCCATCAATACAAGATATGAGTATTTTGTCAAGACCGATTTCTTTACAATACGGGAGAACAGCATTTAACATTGACGTTGCATATCCTTTTCTTCTTTCGTTGGGTTTTATCGAATACCCGATATTGCCACCGAATTCAGAAAGATAGTCATTAAAATAATGCCGCACTTGTATCATTCCCACAAGACAATTATCGTCTTTTCGTATGTACAGGAACTGAGTTGCAATAACCAAACCTTCAGGTAAAGTATCAGGACTTGTGTATTTTTGACATTCCGCAATATAATCTGTCGTGGTTTCACATCTACGAAGAGGACCGCATCCATCCATTGAAGAATTTGCATCCAAACAAGCCTGTTTATATTCTGCAATTTGTTCAGCATATTCTTCACTCGGCTCAACCAAGAAAAAATCCCCTGCATCTATTTTAATCATAATGCACTCCATAAAAGTATTTTTTTATATTTTCAGCATCAGGATAATTGATTTCATCAATTGCGCTGATTACTTCATCGGCATCATATTCCAAGTCAATTGCCTCAAATTCAACTGTGTCGTTTTCTATGCTTAAGATACCTGCCCGTACGATGTTCTTGTCTTGAGCCGGACAACCAAGTGAACCGACATTAATATAAAATTTATCACCTTTGTAAATGCTTCTGTTATGGTTGTGACCGTATAAAACAATATCTGCTTCAATGTTGGCAAACATCTTATTTAAATCTTTTTTTGTAGGATTCATTTTACCGCTCTTATAATGCCCGTCATTGTCCATACAGTAATGAATAACAGACAAAGAGTAGCCTTCACAAATAAAGCTTAATTGATACGGTAACTTTTTGAGGAAATCAATGGATTCTGTTGATAATAAACTATGTTCCCATTTGTGATGTTTCATTTCCTCGTAGCCCATATTTTCTTCATTGGGATATTCGGCAGGCATTTTGTCAAGCAGGTATTTTTCGTGATTCCCTCGCACAGCAATCAGATTTGGAATCTTCATAAGATATTGCACAGTTCCTTCGGGATATGGCCCGATTCCGATTATATCACCACAGCAAATAATCTTATTGCAATCAAGCTGCTGTAATTTTTCAATAACAACTTTAAGTGCCGGAAGATTGTTATGTATATCTGTAATAACCCCTAAGCGCATAATATCACCTACTTGATTTCAAAAGATTTTTATTATTTATAATAACATACTATTTATAATGTATTCAATGGTAAATCAGATTAATTGACATTTTTTTATCCCTGATATATAATGTAAACGGTGATAATATGTCAAAAAAGAACAGCAGAAACACAAAAAGCAAAATCGTATCCGCCGCGTGGAAGCTTTTTTATGACAACGGCTACGAAAACACTACCGTTGATGAAATAATTGTTGAATCCGGCACATCAAAGGGATCTTTCTATCATTATTTTGAGAGTAAGGATTCACTTCTCGGTTCATTGGCATATCTTTTTGATGAAAAATATGAACAGCTGGAGAATGAGATTGATAGCAGTCTGAGCAGTATCGGCACGCTTTTGTTCTTAAACCGTCAGCTTTTTGAAATGATAGAAAATACTGTTGACCTTGAGCTGATGAAACGTCTTTATTCCACTCAGCTGGTAACCAAAAATGAGAAGCAGCTCCTTGACCATAACCGTGTTTATTATCGTCTGCTCAGGAAGATTGTTATCAAAGGTCAGGAAATTAATGAGATTACAAAAGCAATGTCGGTTAATGAGATTGTCAAATATTACGCTTTTTGTGAAAGGGCAATCATTTACGATTGGTGTCTTTGTAACGGCGACTATTCGTTGAGTGATTCCGCATCCAGAATGATGCCGTTTTTTATGGAACGGATCACAAATAAGTAAAGTTTATTTTTTGTATCATTTTTAGTATATACTATATTCTTGTTGAAAATATACCTTAAACACGATAGTTATTGCTATATATCAGCCACAAAGTACAGACTACAGTCTGTACTTTGTTCTGTATTGCATTTTGCGGAAAAATATGTTATACTTTCGTCTGTATTGTAATTATATGTAATTTAAAAATGTGAAAGGAGTTGTTTTTATGGACGGAAATACTATTCAGATTCTCGTTGCGATGGTCATTTATATGGCCGCTGTTATCGGAATCGGTGTAGTTTACGCCAAAAAAGCAAATAAAAGTTCAGAAAATTATTACCTTGGCGGCAGATCGCTCGGTCCCTGGGTCACTGCAATGAGTGCGGAGGCATCCGATATGAGCGGTTGGCTTCTTATGGGACTTCCCGGTGTTGCGTATTGGTGCGGTTTAGCTGACGCGGCTTGGACTGCAATCGGTCTTGCTGTGGGTACTTACTTAAACTGGCTTATAGTTTCAAAAAGACTTCGCCGTTACAGTATCAGGGCAAACAATTCAATCACTCTGCCCGAATTTTTCTCAAACCGTTTCCGTGAAAAGAACAAGGTCATTATGACTCTTGCCGCACTTTTCATCCTTATTTTCTTTACTGTTTATGCTGCAAGCTGTTTCGTAACCTGCGGTAAGCTTTTCTCAACACTTTTCGGTCTTGATTACAAGCTTATGATGATTGTCGGTGCAGTTTTTGTTCTTGCATACACTATTCTCGGCGGTTTCCTTGCAGAGAGCGCATCAGACTTTATGCAGGCAATCGTTATGGTTGTTGCTCTTGCAGTTATCGTCATTATAAGCACTGTTAAGGCTGGAGGAATCGGTGCAGTCGTTGAAAATGCTCAATCAATTCCCGGTTTCCTTGATTTCTTCGGACTCGCAACACCTGTTACTGATGCAGCGGGTACACAGCTTGTTGAAGCAGGTAAACCCCTGTTTGGTGAAGCATCCGAATACGGCGGACTTACAATTGCTTCAATGCTTGCCTGGGGTCTCGGCTACTTTGGTATGCCGCAGGTTCTTCTCCGATTTATGGCTATCCGTAAGGAAAGCGAGCTTAAAATGTCAAGAAGAATAGCAATGGTATGGGTTATCATTTCCCTTGCAGTTGCAGTATTCATCGGTATTATCGGCAGACAGCTTTTCCCCGTAGAGCATCTTACAAAGACAAGTGCTGAAAGTATATTTATTACACTTTCAACATCTTTCCTGCCCCCCATTATTGCAGGCTTTGTTATGGCCGGTATTCTTGCCGCAACAATCAGTTCTTCAGACTCTTATCTTCTTATTGCTGCGTCTGCATTTGCAAAGAACATCTTCCAGGGTGTTATAAAGAAAAAGGCAAGCGACAAGCAGGTTATGCTTGTTACAAGAATTACACTTCTTGCTATCGCTCTTGTTGCAATGTTTATTGCTCTTGATGAAAACAGCGTTATTTTCAGCATCGTTTCATTCGCGTGGGCAGGCTTCGGCGCAACTTTCGGACCTCTTATGATTCTCTCACTTTTCTGGAAGAGAACAACAAGAGCCGGTGCTATCGCAGGTATGGTAGGCGGCGCAGGTATGGTATTCCTGTGGAAGCTTGTTATCAGTAATCTTGGCGGCGTGTTCGCAATTTATGAGCTTCTTCCTGCATTTATTTTCTCAGCTCTTTGCATCGTTGTGGTTTCACTGCTTACAAAGAAGCCTTCAAAGGAAATAGAAGAAGACTTCGAGGCTGTTAAAAACGGCAATGTTGAAGATTTTGCACAGACAGCTGAATAATTATATCAAAGATTTTCACCCATCGTTTTGATGGGTGAAATTTTAATGTTTTTATTAACCGTTTGATTGTTTTGTTCACTATATAGGTGAAAGCAATGCTTGGGAGGTGTAATATTGGATAAAAAGGATTTTGATGATAAAATTTCTGATGCAGCTAAAAGCATTTTGTCTTACTGCTTAAACAGAACGTCAAACCGTTTCGATGCAGAGGATCTTGCACAGGATATTATATTCGAATTATGCAAATCAGCCGAGAATCTAAGGAATGATGCCGCATTTTACGGATTTATGTGGTCAGTTGCAGGCAATGTTTATAAGCAGTGGTGCAGAAAAAAGAAAAATACAGACATTCAGCTTGTCGAAGAAGTTACTAATTATGATGATGTAAAAGATGATTATCAGTTAAATCTCCTTCGCAGAGAGCTTTCAATTCTGTCGGAGCAATACCGAAAAGCCGTAATTCTGTATTATATTGAAAATAAATCCTGTAAGCAGATATCCGATATTCTCTCTGTCAGCGAAAGTATGGTAAAATACTTGCTTTTCAAATCAAGACAAATATTGAAAGAAGGTATTACTATGGAAAGAACCTACGGTGAACAAAGCTACAATCCCAGAGAATTATCAATTCTTTATTGGGGAAACGGCAAAAAATCATACTGCAAAACTCTTGAAAAAAGACTTGCTCAAAATATTATTTTCGCTTGTTATAATGACAGGCTGACTGCAGAGCAAATCAGCCTTGAACTTGGTGTGTCGTTGCCTTATATTGAGGATATTCTTAAAGAACTTTGTGAATATGAGATACTTAAGCTTAACGGAAAAAAGTATTACACTAACATTGTTATTCTTACAAGAGAAATGGATGTTGAAATCAGCAATAAAACAGCTCGGCTTAAAGAAAATATCGCAGATTCTTTGCAGAATGTTATTGAAAGCAGAAACTTGTCAAATTCTCAGGCGTGGCTTTCAGTCTGTTGTATACTTTACAAGGCGATTTTTGAAAAATTGCAGGGTAGGGTTAGTCCTGAAATTCCCGAGAACAAATTCGGCGAAAACTGTATAGTGTGGGCTGTTGAAAAGGGCTCAAATTCAATGAGAAACAAGGGATTTTCATTCGGGGTGTCAAATACAGAGAATGAAAACGGTGACAGAGTTCAGTTTTTCGATTTTTCTGTTAACGGAGAAATGGTGCATCACAGCTTTTATACATCACAGAGCCTGACAAATGTTTTTGTTGATATTGCAAAAGGAAAAACCGATTTTACAAGTGAATTTGATAAGGCTATCGTTGCAGAGCTTGTTCAGAAAGGCTATGTTCTCAATACGGATGAAAAATTGAGTGTGAATGTTCCTGTTTTTACAAAATCTGAGTTTGATATATTTATTGGTTCGTTTGCTGATGTGATTGATATCGTTGAACAGAACGCGGAAAGTATTATGAAAACAGCTGCAAAAATCATAAGGAATTATATTCCTGTCCATTTGAAAAATCTGTCTGCAGATATGGCATATTTCAGAATTTTTGAGGATGCAATTTCTATGCCGGTAGGTATGTTGGCAGAGAGGAAGATTTTATATCCGTATTCGGGACAGGGTGTTTTGCCAACAACTTACGTGTTGTTGAATGAATAATTTTTCCATATGGCGGCACTTCGGTGCCGTTTTTGTGTTGACAAAACATTTTTTTCTCTATACAATAATATTATACTATTTTAACGGAGTAATATTATGGTAAAGCCTGACGGAAAGAAACGAATATCAAAAATCGATACATATCTGAATGTTGCCGAAACTTTTGCTTACAGAAGCACTTGTTTGAAAAGAAAATACGGTGCGGTGATTGTTAAAAATGATGTTGTCATCTCAACAGGCTATAACGGCTCTCCCCGTGGCTTTGACAATTGTTGCGATACAGGCAAATGTGAGCGGATTGAGCTGGATATGCATCAGGGCGAGGGATATGGCTTATGCAAGGCAATTCACGCAGAGCAGAATGCGCTCCTTAATTGCTCAAGAGAACTGACTGTCGGCGCAGATATATATCTGGCAGGTATAAATCCTGATGATAATTCTGTTCACAGTGCAAAACCGTGTCCAATTTGTGCAAGACTTATCATTCAGGCAGGCATTAATAACGTAATTATGCGCGTGGGTGAAAATGCGGATGAATATACGGTTATTTCCGCAAAAGAATTAAAATGGCATTTATAGGAGAATTTATGCTTGGCAAAACAGTAAAAGTAACCGTTGACCGACCGTTGGGCAGTAAACACCCGAAGTATGATATGATTTATCCTGTTAATTACGGATATGTTGAGGGGCTCATCGGCGGTGACGGTGAGGAACAGGATGTTTACATTCTCGGCATTGATGAGCCGTTGACTGAATTCGAGGGCACAATTATCGCAATAGTTCACAGGCTGAACGATAACGAGGATAAGTGGGTTGTTACTCCCGACGGGATGCGCTTTTCTAAACGGGAGATTAAAGAAATCCTGTATTTTCAGGAACAGTATTTTGAGAGTGAAATAATTGCTTGATGTAATATAAAAATTGCTATGTGGTTTTTACCGCATAGCTTTTTTTTTGATTATAATTGAAATATACGCAAATCCGATTACCGAAAATGTTGATATGTTGCCGAATGTGTGTTATTATGATGTTGTCGAATTCGATTAAATCTGAAATTTAACGGAGGAATTGATATGTTCATAGAAGAACGACAGCAGGAGATTGCTGAAATAATCAGAATGAACGGAAAAATAACCGTCAGTGAGATTACGGAAAAATATGCAATATCGGATGAATCGGCACGCAGGGATTTGCGTATGCTTGAGCAAAAAGGCATTTGCAAAAGAACACACGGCGGCGCAATAACAATGCGTCAGATAGGTTACAGTAAGCCTGCCGGATGCACCTGCAGAGATTTTACCGAGGTAAAGGTTAACTATTCAGAGATTGCCAAAAAAGCCGTATCAATGATAAAAGAAAATGATGTTGTTTTTATAATGGCGGCATCTGTGGGATATTTAATGGTTCAGAATATACCTGATGATTTGCATATCCGCGTTGTAACCAACAGTATTATTCTTGCGGAAGAATTGCGGACAAAAGAAAACATTTCAACAATTCTGCTCGGCGGTGAAATGAATAATAAAGGCAGTCTGTATGATTCTTTTGCTGTTGAAATGATTAAAAAACTGCGGTTCGATAAATGCTTTATTACTTCGGCTTGCATTTCTGCTGATTTTGGTTTATCCATTCAAAAATCGCAGGCAATCAGTTTTTGGAATGCGGTTCTCGACAGTTCAAAGACTGCAATCGGATTGTACCCTACCGAAAAAATCGGTTTTGATTCAATTGTAAGTATTTGTCCTGTTGAACGGCTCAATTATCTTATTACCGACTGGAATGTAGCCGAGGATGAACAAATTGAAGCTATTGAAGAAAAGGGAGTTGAAGTTATAGTTGTCGAGGAGCCAAAATGAACCGTGAGTTAAGATTGCGTAATGCAATTCTCGATAATTATAAAAGTCTGCGTGAATTTGCAATAAAAGCAGACATCCCTTACAGCACGTTGATGACGATTCTTTCAAGGAACATCGGCGGCGCATCGTTTGATTCAGTAATGTTAATATGCAAAACGCTTGATATCGACCCGTTTGATGTGTGATAAACAATAATTTATCGAATTAACAATGTACAATGTATAATGTACAATGGTGGAAAGGGCTCTGCCCTTTAACCCGATTTGTATTATTCAATAATTGTAAATTGTACATTGTAAATTGTACATTAAATTATTGTTTAATGCTTGCTTAATTTTGTGCGACAGATTTGGAATAATGTAAAATATTTTACAATTTCATTGACAATATACAGCTTTTATGCTAAAGTTATGATATAAACAAAATCGGAGGGAAAATAATGAAATTAAAATCTGTTGGTGCAATCGTATTATCAATTATACTTGTTTTTTCATTCTCACTGTGTGCATTTGCGGATGCGGCTGATGAAATTGCCGGTGAGTCTGTTTGCAAAGTGCGTGATTTGGGTGAAGACGCAAAAACTGTTGTTATCAGTGTTGACATTGAGAACAATCCCGAGCTTACCGATATCGGCACTCTTTATGGTGTAACTCTCGCTCTTTACGAAAAGCAGGCAGAGCTTGATGACGGTACTTATGTGCTTATGAGTAAGAGCCATATAGCCGGTGAGCTTGCTTTGCACGTGATTCTTTTTAGATTGTTTGATGTGCTGGGCGGCAGCAGTGAGGACAGCAGCATTAACGAGTATTACAACGGTGCAAAGGTTGCTGAGATCAATATTGATGAAGAAAGACTCTCACCCGAAATTTTTGATGCAATAGGCGCATTGATTATTGCATTTGGTTCTTTCAGCAGCTTGAGTTCAACTTGATACAAAACGGTAAACAGTCAGCAGTGCAATTCTGCTGACTGTTTTTTTAATATATCAATTTAAGATTAACAAAAAATGTTGTTATTTCTTGTGGTATCTCAATTCGCAGATAGGGTCACCTTTTGCAATGCTCTGGGGCAGGTCGAGCACACTACCGTAGCATTCGCCTATACCTCTGTCGCCGCACATAGCGATGTCGCAGAGCTTTGCAATTTCTTCATCGGTGCATCCTGCCTTCTGCCAGGCTTTTACAAGAGGGCAGTAATGGAAATTGATGTTCAGCTCATCGTCGGTACTTTTGATGATATCCATTTCAAACACCCACTGTGCAGGCTTTGTGAAAAGAGTTTTCTTAAGTCCCACAAGTGAGTCAGTATTGCCCTTCTTTACAAGACCTGCGCCCTGTGAAAGACCGCATCTTTTAACTGCGGCAGAACCGAAATCCTCCCACTCGAGACCTCTCTTGCCGGCTTCGTCGCACAGCAGATACAGCCATAAAGCTCTGTGCTCAAGCTGTTCACGAACGGCTTTGATAAGGGGATTTTTGATTTTTGCTTCGTTTTTTACTTTGCTCATAATAACATCTTCTTTTTAGTAGATTTTTTAATCAATAACCTCTCATTTTGTTGAGGTCTTTGTAATTGATAAGCTTGATTCCCATAGAATCAATGTGCTGTTTTGTTTTCGGGTCGGAGAAGAGCTTGTATTCCCATACTCTTCTGTGCCAGCAGCCTGTGATAGCCTTTATTTCATCACATTCCACAGCAGGATGAATGTATGTTTCGGTTACACCGGGCTCGAATGTTCTGTAAAGCTCGTATATGTACTCTCTGAAATTCTCGTAGCTGTCGTTCTGCGGACCGTTCCAATCACCGGGGAGCAGGAAATCGGGCATTGCAACCTTGTGAGCTTTACCCAATTCAACAAGCTGACCGATAAGTGAATCTATCATTTCACGGGGAACTTTGATGTCGAGCATATCGTTGGAGAACTGAGCATCTGTAAATGTTGTGGGCATTCTGAAAGGCAAGCCGTATTTGCCTGCAATTTCGATCGTTGCAACAAGAAGCTCAAATCTGCCTGTGTCAACACCGTAAAGTGAGCCCATATGATTGTCAAGATGTGAGGGGTTAAGACCTAAATTTTTAAGATGCTCAACCTGTGCAACAATTTCTCCGCATACCTCCTGCAAATCAGCGGCATTTGCAAACTGGTCACATTCGTGCCACATAAAGCCTTCTTCGTCGCGCAGAGTTGCGGTTTTTTCTTTATTTACGGGCGCCCAGCGGTAGTTGCCCCATTCGCTTGTAGTTGTAAGATGTACGCCGATTGCGTACTGCGGATTGTCAATTGCAAACTGAACAGCTTCCTTTGCCCAGGCACAGGGTGCCATAATTGTTGACGACGTGATACCGCCGCATTTGAAAAGCTCCATTGTTGCCACGTTGTGAGCGTGACACATACCGAAATCATCGGCATTGATAATTAAATACTTGTCCATAATTTTCTCCTTTTTATATCATTCTTCATCGGGAAGAATATAATGTTTTATGTTATTGAGAAATACACCGTCAAGAACAGCCTCCATAAACAGACCGTCATCGCGATATTCCTCCTGTAAAACTGCTCCCTGTTTGCGGATTTTTGATGCAATACTGCCGTCAGAGTAGGGAATCAGCAATTTTACCTGCCGCCTTGTGTTTTCGAGCATTGAACACATTTTTGTAAGCATATTGTCAAGCCCGATTTTATGAAGTGCAGATATTCTTACATCGTTGCCCGATTCGCCGAAGAAACGCAGAGTGGGATTTTTATCGCACTTGTTGTAAACGGTCAGCACAGGCTTTGCTCCGGCTCCGAGGTCGGAAATGACCTGTTTTGTAACCTGTATATGCTCCTCAAAATCGGGGTCGGATGCATCGCAGACGTTGAGTATAAGGTCGGCGTAAACAACCTCTTCAAGAGTTGACTTGAATGCCTCAACAAGGTCGTGCGGAAGTCTTGAAATGAATCCAACCGTATCAACAAGCAGAACACTTCTGCCGTCGGGGAGCTTCAATGCCCTTGATGTTGGGTCAAGGGTGGCAAAAAGCTTGTTTTCGGCAAGCACGCCTGCATCAGTCAGCGCGTTGAGCAGTGTGGATTTGCCTGCATTTGTATAACCGACGATTGCAACGGTGGTTACTGAATTTTTCTTTCTTCTCTGACGCATCAGACTGCGTCTTTTGGAGAGATTTTTAAGATTCTCTTCCAGAGCGTCGATCCGTCTGTGAATGTGACGTCTGTCGGACTCAAGCTTTGACTCACCGGGACCTCTTGTGCCTATGCCGCCGCCAAGTCTTGACATCTGTGCGCCCTTGCCGCCCAGACGGGGAAGTGAATATTTAAGCTGTGCAAGCTCAACCTGTAATTTGCCTTCGCTTGTTCTTGCATTGAGAGCAAAAATATCAAGTATGAGCATTGTGCGGTCAATTACTCTTATGTCGGTATGATTTTCTATGTTTCTCTGCTGTGAGGGAGTGAGCTCGCCGTCAAAAATCAGCAGGTCAATGTCGTTGTTGATGCATATATTTTTAAGCTCAAATAGCTTGCCTTCGCCAAGATACGTGGCATTGTCGGGGCGTTCTCTTTTCTGAATCAGCTTTGCAAAAACCTCTGCTCCTGCAGTGTGCGCAAGTTCTTCAAGCTCGTCAATGGAAGCATCGGCGTCAAATTCGCCTGTGTCAACGCTTACGAGAACGCAAACTTCCTGTTTATCTTCTATTTCAAAAAATGAAGCCAAAGTTATCACCTATTTAATTTTACCATATTGTGTGACCTATTGCAATAAAAATTCATTTAAAAAAATATTTAAATAAATGTAAAAGTGTGTTATACTATTTAAATAGGGTGATTTTATGGATAGCTTACTTACTGAAAAAAAGATATATGATGTGCTTGTTGTGGGCAGCGGTGTTGCGGGAATGTACGCATCTCTGCAGTTTGACGAATCAACGAGCGTGCTTATGCTGTCAAAATATGAGAGCAATGTTTCAAACAGCAACCTTGCACAGGGCGGCGTTGCGGCTGTTCTCGATTTGCAGGATGACAGCTATGATCTGCATATTCAGGACACTATGATTGCAGGCGGACAGGCGAATGATATTGAAGCCGTTGACGTGCTTGTGCGTGAAGGTCCTGACGATGTAAGAAATATTATGGATAATATGGGCGTTGAATTTGACCGTAACGAGGACGGAACTCTTGACAAAACCCTTGAAGGCGGTCATTGCAGACGCAGAATTATGCATTATAAGGATTCAACAGGCGCAGAGATGGTGCGCAAGCTGTTGAAAGAAACCGAAAAGCACAGCAACATTGAGCTGAGCTCCAATACGGCACTTTATGCTCTTTCAAGAGTAAAAAGCGGTTTCAGAGCAGATATCATCAAGGACGGCAAGCTGGGAAGTGTGTTCTGCAGTTATTGCATCCTTTGCACGGGCGGTATCGGCAGAATTTACAAGTATACGACCAATCCCAAAACCGCAACAGGTGACGGCATAAGAATTGCCTATGAATTGGGCGCAAAAATAAAAAATCTGAGCTATATTCAGTTTCATCCTACCGCTTTCAATTCGGAGGACGGTGAGCAGTTCCTTATCAGTGAATCTGTAAGAGGTGAGGGCGCTGTTCTTCTCAATTGCAATAAGGAACGCTTTATGCACCGTTATGATGAAAGACTTGAACTCGCTCCCCGTGATGTTGTTTCAAAGTCCATTATCCTTGAAAGCAGACGAACAGGCAGTAATAATTTCTATCTCGACATCACTCACGAAGATCCCGAATTTGTAAAATGGCGTTTTCCCGGAATTTATCAGGGCTGTATGCGCTACGGCGTTGATATGACAAAGGATCTGATTCCGATTTTCCCCTGTCAGCATTATCTTATGGGCGGAATTGAAACTGATATTGATGCAAAAACCTCCGTTCCCAGGCTTTATGCGGCGGGCGAATGTGCAAATACAGGCGTTCACGGCAAAAACAGGCTTGCGAGCAACTCACTCCTCGAGGCTCTTGTGTTCTCACGCAGAGCCGCACAGGATATCAAGCGCTGTATGGCGGCAGGCTTCCCGACGGTAGGGGAGTACCCCAGCCCGATTGACAATATAACAGGCGGCGCACCTGTTCCTAAGGGCGTAAAAACAGAAATAAGAGAGATTCTTCAGCGCGGATATTTTGTTTTGCCCGATAACGGCAAGATCCGTTCGGGCAGAATCCGTATAGACAACCTTTTAGGCAGACTTAAAAACGGCAACTTCGCAATAACGACTGAGCTGTGTGAAATTTTAAGTATGGCAACAGCGGCACATATTATACTCAATGAGGTGGACGAAAGATGATACTTCCCGATTTTTATGTTGATGAGCTTATTAAAAAAGCAATCACGGAAGATATAAATTATATAGATGTTTCTTCTGCATATCTTTTCAGCGACGATGACAGAACAGATGCATATTTTGTATCAAAGGCAGACGGTGTTCTGTGCGGAATTGATATCGCAATGAGAGTGTTCTCACTCCTTGACAATACGTTTGAATATACCCTTTATAAGCACGACGGTGAGGAGCTTAAGGCAGGTGACCTGATTGCCGAATTCAGCGGCAAAACTCTCAAACTGCTTGAGGGCGAAAGAACTTCACTCAACCTTTTACAGCATATGTCGGGTGTTGCATCTATGACGAATGCGGCGGTCAAAGCTGTTGAGGGCACGGGCACATCCATTGCAGACACAAGAAAAACTCTCCCGGGCCTTCGCGCAATACAGAAGTATGCGGTAACCTGCGGCGGCGGACATAATCACCGCTATAATCTTTCCGATGCGGCAATGCTCAAGGACAACCACATTGACGCAGGCGGCGGAATTACAAAGACCGTTGAGGCACTCCGCAAAAAAATCGGTCATACCGTTAAAATTGAGGTTGAAACGAGAACTCTCGATGAGGTAAAAGAGGCTGTAGCGGCAGGAGCAGATATTATTATGCTCGATAATATGAACCTCGAACAGATGAAAGAAGCCGTTGATGTTATCGACGGTAAGGCACTTACAGAGGCTTCGGGCAATGTAACTCTTGAAAATATCAGAACAGTCGCACAGGCAGGCGTGGATATTATTTCGATGGGAGCAATAACCCATTCGGTAAAAGCCTTCGATATTTCAATGAGAATAAAAAAATAAATGAATTTTGCAAAAGGGCATATGCATTATGGGTGTATCGGAAAATAACAATATTCAATTATTTGAAAATAAAAAGATAAGAACTGCTTGGAATGAAAAAGCCGAAGAATGGTATTTTTCCGTTGCCGATGTGGTAGAAGCATTAACAGACAGTAAGGATGTTAAGCAATACATAAAGAAAATGCGGAGCCGTGATGCCGAACTTAATTTAAGGTGGGGTACAATTTGTACCCTGACTGAACTAACTGCGGCAGATGGTAAAAGATATAAAACTACGGTTTCTGATGTTGCCGGAATACTCCGTATTATTCAGTCTATACCGTCACCAAAGGCAGAGCCGTTTAAAATGTGGCTTGCCGAGGTCGGAAAAGAACGCATTGATGAAACCATTGACCCCGAACTGACAATTAACAGAGCATTGGAAACATATCTGAAAAAAGGATATTCACGGGAATGGATAAATCAGCGTTTGCAGGCTATTCAGGTACGCAAGGAGCTTACGGATGAATGGGATAAACGAGGAGTACAGAAAGGCATTGAGTATGCCATACTGACAGATGAGATTACAAAATCGTGGTCAGGTATGAAAACAAGGGAGTATAAAAACCTTAAAGGCTTGAAAAAAGAGAATTTGCGTGACAATATGAGTACGCTTGAATTGGTTTTGAATATGCTTGCAGAAGCTACCACTACGGAAATATCAAAGAAAGAACAGCCAATAAGCATTGATGAAAACATAAAAATTGCCCGTGAGGGTGGCTCGATTGCAGGAGATACACGTAAAGCTATTGAGAACAGAACGGGAAAACCCGTTATAACCTCGCAAAATGCCGCCGAGCTTAACAGAGTTGTAACCGACCTGATAGAGGGCATTGCGGAAGAAACAGCGGAAAATGAATAATACAAAAAGCATCGCCAACAGCAGGCGATGCTTAAATTTTTGCACTTATATCGGTTCTGAAAAGTATATAGTCAATGTTTGTATTGTAAAAATCAGCTAATTTTATAAGTAATTCATCAGTCAGCGGTTGAGTTTCCGTTTCGAGGTAAGAGTATTTGCGTTGAGTGATGCCGATAGCATCCGCAACCTGTTGCTGTGTAAGGTCGTTATCCTCTCGTAAATCACGGATTCGGCTTTTCATTATAATCACCCCACTGATATTATATGTTAGATAAATATTATCTATTGGCTTTTAGATAAATTTTATCTATAATATCAGCGGAATAAAAAATTATTCTGAAAATTGAAAGGATGATTCGTATGAAAACAATTTTAAAACGAACATTGGCAGTGTTTATAGCAATTGTAATGCTTGCAACGACGGTTGTTCCTGCATTTGCGGAAAGTGAAGAATCAAATGTGAATACTCAGACGGATGTCAAATACGAAGCAACCAATGTTTTGGGTGAATTAATTCTTGATAATGCAGAAAGTAAACAAGAGGAAAATACTGAATACCTTATTCAATCTGTCAGTATTGAGGGAACAACTGCAACTGTTGATTTAAAGAACAGCGCTGCTTGTTATGTTGTTGTTGCTGTTTTTGAGCAAAAAGGCAAAAAAATGCTTGCCAGCGGAAAAGCGGATGTTGATGCAAAAGAATATGTGGATGATGATACAGTAACTGTTGAGATTGAAATAGATGAAATGCCGGATTATTTTTATGTAAAAGCGTTTCTTGTTGATGAAAGCAATGTTCCTCTTTGTAAAAGTTACGAAACAAACGAATACACAAAAGAATATGAAGAATTTATACAAAAAACTACTGCTGACTTTGACGCTGACAGAGTCATCAATCTTGATGAAAAGAAAGATAATAACTTTCTTGTTGTTTCAGACGATGCAACAATCGTTGAATTTGAAAACGGCACAAATACAGTTGTAACAGATGACTATGCAAATGGTGTCTATGTTATTGAAAATGCTGATGAACAGGTGAAAAATCTAAAAAAAGATGATATTTTCTATTATAAGTATGGTAGTGGTGAAAGTGAGTATATCATAATAAAAGTTGATAAAGTACAAATAAATGAAGATACAGTCACACTTACGGCATCCAAAGTGGAATCAATAAGTGAATTGTTTCAATTCATTAAAATTGATGAAACATCAACAGATTCAGTTTTCGATGAAACAGAAATGGCTGATGGTGTAACTCACGAGTCAGTTGCAATTGCTCCTATGGGATACGATATTAATATCGATGGCAGTATGGGAGCTGTTGAAAAATGGGCAATTCAGTTGGAACTTTCTGATAATATTGAAATTGCCGCTGATATTACAGGTAATTTTACTTTTGGTTTGAAAATATTTTATGATGTTCTCTTGTTTGGTGATGACTATTTCTACATAGAACTTACAGCAACAAGCGGATTTGATGTATCAGTTGCCGTAACAGGCAAAATAGACTGTGAAATACCTTTGGGAAAAGTTGGTTTTAATTTCTTTGGTAGTATAAAAGCAGAGGTGCCGCTGAACTTTATCTTTGAAGCAGAAGCTGAATTAAGTCTTAGTTGGAGCCTTGCAGAAGTGGTTGTCGGTTTTTCGTATGACAGCAATACAGGTGAATTTGTAAATAAAAATAAAACTTCGGCATTGGAATATGACCACGAGCTTGAAATAAAAGTTAAATTCTTTGCAGGTTTTGAATTAAAACCGGAAGCAAAAGTTCTGGACTGGGTGGAGATATCAGTTTCGGCACGTGCAGGACTTGAAGTTAATATTGAACCTTTGGTTTTAGATCCGGAAGAAGCTGTTCACGATTGCGGAACCTGTTTGGATATTGATTTTTATCTCGTTACAAGCCAGTCAGTATCTGCTAAATTTTTTGATATATTTAATAAGAAAACTGTATTCGGTAATATAAAACTGCTTTGGTTTTCGGCATATTATTCTGACTCTTTCGGTTTCGGATTGGATAACTGTCCTAATATACGATATGCAGTCAATATTTATGTCACTGATGAAAAAAGAGATCCATTGTCGGATGTTGTAATCAATGATGAATACAAAACAGATGAAAACGGAATGCTGACCATATATTTAGCAAGCGGAATACATACAATTACAGCGAAGTTTGAAAATGGCGAAGTCAGAACGGAAACAGTAAAGATTGTAGATAAAAAAGTAACTGTATACATAAGTAAGAATGATAGCGGGGTTTATAAAAGCGGTAAATGTGGTGATGATATAATATGGATGCTATATAACGATGGAGAATTGGTAATTAATGGTTCGGGAAGTATGACAGATTGGAATTCTATTGAATCAGTGGTTTGGTATCCGTACGCATCTTACATAAAAAAAGTTTTAATTGGCAATGGTATAGACACAATTTCGAAATATTCATTCTATGCTTGTGAAAATCTCGTTGATGTGATTGTTGGTGATAATGTTTCAATTATAGGAAATGCGGCATTTCAGCATTGTTCCAATCTTGTAAAAATAGATATTCCAAATAGTGTAGAAAAAATATCAATGAATGCATTTTTTAAATGCAAAAATCTCACAGAAATAAATATTCCGGATACAGTTAGTGTTATTGGTCCTTTTGCTTTTTATGAGTGCGGCTTTACAAGCATTACCTTACCGAACAGTGTAAAGATCATTGAAGAATATTTATTCGGAGATTGCAGAAATCTTATAAATATAGAAATACCAAGTGGCGTAACAGATGTTGAGGAGCACGCTTTTGGCGGTTGTATTAAACTTGAAAGTATTACGATTCCTTCAAGTGTAACAGCTATAGAAGATTATGCGTTTGATTGCTGTGATGAACTGGAATATGTATTTTTTGAAGGAACAAAAGAACAATGGGATGAAATTTCAATAGGAACAGGTAATGAATGTCTTGTATCTGCAACTATATTTTGTAAAGGAGATGCTCCTTTTGAATTGATGAGTGTTGGATATTCTATACCTGCGCAAGATAATACAAAAACAAAGATTGTTAATGACGCAACTATTGGTAATAATTATCTTATGGTTGCAGTTAAGGATGAAAATGCAGACGACTTGCTTTCATCAGACAATATTCTTTATATTGACCAGAAAACGGCAGAAAGCGAAAATCTTACTTTTGAGTATGTGCTGGATGAAGATGTAACAGAATACTCAATTCTTGTTTTTGGTGCAAAACTGCTTCATTATCATCTCTATGAAATTGTTGAAACTTCGCCCACCTGTACTGCACAGGGCTACACAACCTACACCTGCTATTGCGGTGATACATACACAGGTGCTAATGCTTCAGCTCTCAGTCACACGGAAGAAAGCATCAGCGGCACTCCTGCCGATTGCACAAATGACGGTCTTACCGACGGTATTAAGTGTTCTGTATGCAATACTAAGTTGACGGCACAGGAGGTTATCCTTGCAACAGGTCACGTTAATGAAAACGGCGACAGTAAGTGTGATTCCTGCGGTTATGATTTGAGTGCAGACTGCTCTCACATTTGCCACAGCAGTAATGCCTTTATGAAATTCTTCTGGCAGATTGCTCTGTTCTTCAGCAAGCTTTTCAATATTCAGGCTAACCGTTACTGCGACTGCGGCATTGCTCATTGGTAAATAAAACTAAAATCGGTAAACTGTAAAGTTTACCGATTTTTTATCAGTAAAATAACATAAAATAATAAAAAAGGTATTGACAAAGTGGGCGTTTTATGATATCATAACTAAGCATTTACGGAGAGATACCGAAGTGGTCATAACGGAACGGTCTTGAAAACCGTCGTACCTTTACGGGTACCGTGGGTTCGAATCCCACTCTCTCCGCCACTTTTTTTGAATAATTTCAAAAAGTTACCAATGGAGAAGTACTCAAGTTGGTGACGAGGCGCCCCTGCTAAGGGCGTAGGTCGGCTAAACCCCGGCGCGAGAGTTCGAGTCTCTCCTTCTCCGCCAAAAACACAGACATTCTATCGGATGTCTGTGTTTTTTTTTGTATAATGATAAAACTCGAACTCGAGCGACGAAAGGCGCGGGCATCGAAAACGACCGCCGCCGGGGGCGGGGAGAGGGAGTTTGAGATGGCGCAGCGGTCAAAATCGGCAGCGAAGGAACGAGCGCCCGTCGATTTTGGGCACCGCAAGAGGGGAGTCTCTCCTTCTCCGCCAGAAAAAAGCACTTGCGAAAGCAAGTGCTTTTTTCAACTAAATCCGTCCTGTCGTACGGAATAAATCCACCTATGGTGGATGAAATCGCTCCGCGATGAAATCCAACTTCGTTGGAAGAGAGCAAGGATTTCATTATTCTCGATGGTTCAATCTTATACAGATTATACTTCTATTTTACGCAACCTTTCCAAAAATACAGACACCCAACAGGGTGTCTGTATTTTTTTGTTTGTATGATTTAGTTCTTTAAACTCTGCATAGGTGCGGGAATTCTGCCGCCTCTGTTTATGAATTTTTCAGGTGATGCTGTATTTACGGGCATTACGGGGCCTGAGCCCAGAAGTCCGCCGAATTCAAGCTCGTCACCCACGTTTTTGCCGATTGCGGGGATAACTCTTACCGCCGTTGTCTTTGAGTTGACCATACCTATTGCCGCTTCGTCTGCGATGATTGCAGATATCGTTGCCGCAGATGTATCACCGGGGATAACTATCATATCAAGACCTACGGAGCATACGGCAGTCATAGCCTCAAGCTTTTCGAGCCTTAAACAGCCGTTGCGTGCCGCCGCAATCATACCTGCATCTTCGGAAACGGGGATAAATGCGCCCGAAAGACCGCCCACGTGTGAGGATGCCATTACGCCGCCCTTTTTAACTGCGTCGTTGAGCATAGCAAGCGCCGCAGTTGTACCGGGACAGCCACAGCAGTCAAGACCGATTTCTTCAAGGATATATGCAACGGAATCTCCGACAGCGGGAGTGGGAGCGAGTGAAAGGTCAACGATGCCGAAGGGGACACCGAGCCTTTTTGATGCCTCTGTGCCTACAAGCTGACCCATTCTTGTGATTTTGAATGCCGTGCGCTTGATAAGGTCTGCAACCTGTGTAAGGTCAAGTCCTTTTGATTTTGCAAGCGCCGCTCTTACAACACCGGGGCCTGATACGCCCACGTTGATAACGCAATCGGGCTCGCCTGCGCCGTGAAATGCACCTGCCATAAAGGGGTTATCCTCGGGAGCGTTGCAGAATACAACGAGCTTTGCAGGGCCTATGCAGTTGTTGTCCTTGGTGCGTTCAGCCGCTTTTACGACGGTTTCCCCCATAAGCTTGACTGCGTCCATATTGATACCCGTTTTTGTTGAACCGATATTTACGCTGGAGCAGACGTGCTCGGTAACAGCAAGAGCTTCGGGAATTGCTTCAATCAGCTCCCTGTCGCCGTGAGCAAAGCCTTTCTGAACGAGTGCCGAAAATCCGCCTATGAAGTTTACGCCGCAGGTTACAGCCGCTTTTTCAAGCGTGAGTGCGATTTTGACAGCGTCCTTATTCTCGCAGGCGGCAAGAATCATAGCTATAGGTGTTACGGAAATTCGCTTGTTGATAATGGGAATGCCGAATTCCTTTTCAATCTGCTCACCTGTTTTTACAAGGTCTTTAGCGTATGTTGTGATTTTGTTGTAAATTTTGTCGCAGACAACGTCAATGTCGCTGTGACAGCAGTCAAGAAGAGAGATACCCATAGTTATTGTACGGATATCAAGATTCTCTTCCTGAATCATAGTTATTGTTTCAAGAATATCGTTATGATTAATCAAGGTCGTTCACCTCATATGTTGTGCATAGCATTGAAAATGTCTTCGTGCATAGCTCTGATTGAAAGGTTTTTCTCTTTGCCAAGAGCATCCATTTCATCAACGAATGATGCAAAATCTGCGTTGATTGCAGAAATATCCGTCATCATAACCATAACGAACATATCCTGTAGAACGGACTGTGTAACCTCAAGAACGTTGATGTTGTAATCCGAGCATTTTGCGGAAACAGCGGCAAGAATACCCACTGCGTCCTTTCCTATAACTGAAATAACGGCTCTCATAATTTTATCCTCCTATGAAAAGTATTGAAAGCGCAAGCATTGTCTGCGCAAAAAAGTATGTACCGATATTAAAATTTTTAAGGGGTATATTTCCCTTGTCTGCTTCGTTGAACATAAGAAAAGCAATAGTGAAATCAGACAGATAAAATGAAATTCCACCCAGAGTAAGGCATATTCCGCCCCAGATTGCATTGGGATAGCCTGCCGCAATATATTGAACGGAAAACATAAATGCATTGACCATCATAGGTACAAGCACAAGACCGTAGCCGAAGCACAGCGGCGCTGTAAGCAGGTTCATTTTCATCTTCTTTTTGAATTTTATATAAAGATATGAGCCGAAAATTACAATCGCAATAAGCGCAATACTGATGATAGTTGCGGCTTTGCTTTGCTGTAAATACTGCTTTGATGCCTTCGAAAAAGCAATAAGGTAAAGAATATGCGAGGAAAAGAAGAAGCAGAAACCGATAGCAAAGAAAAACTCTTTTTTCGGTTTGATATGCAGAAATACATCACCCACCCAGCCAAGACATAAGCCTATGAGCATATGTTTTGCAAATTCCGAGGTGTTGCCCGAATAACGGTAGCATAAAAAGCCTGTTGCCACAAACATCGTGGCGCAGATCATTTTAAAGCAGAACGATTTTATGCAGATTCCCGGTCTTTGAGCAACAAGGAATTTCGGCACAAAGATAAGCTCAATTATTATAGCGAGTAAAAGAAGTGAAATAAACAGCCAAGTCTGCATAAAATAACCTCCCGATTAAGCTTTTTTCTTCTTTTTGTAAAAGAAAATTTCAACCAATGTGACAGCCGCAACAGCAAGCACGCAAAGAAGTATTCTTACGGGTGTTACGGTCATACCGGCCGTGCCCTGTGACAGCTCCTCGTAGTTTGCATTGATGTCGTCATAAGCCTTCTGCAATTCGTAAATTGCCTGAGCACAGTCACTGTATGAACGGCTTTGATCTTTTGACATCAATTCTTCTGCTTTTTCTGCCGCTGTTGTATACGCTAATTTGTAATCAAGGAATTTGTCTGAATTAAAATCGGGAAGCTCCCACTTGTTCACAAGCATATTGGTTATCCATTTAAGCTCAAGAGCTTTGATATTGTGTGAATCGTCAACGTATCTTCGTAATTCGTAAGCATAATCGGTAAGTATTACGTTAAAACCTCTGCTGATAAGCTCATCCCAGTATTCGGCAGTATCCTGTCTGCCGCCGCAAAGCTCGGAATAACAGGGCGTCGCCATTGTTCTGATTGAGCTTTCGTATGCCGTTTCCTGTACTGTTTCGCCGAAGATAACGCCGTACGGATTTTTTGTCGCAAGCTGAATGCAGTCCGAAACTTCTGCCGCATTTTTGACGCTTGCCGTTGCCGCAAAGATAACGTTACCCTTGAAATACGTCATTATCATAGGTTTGGTTGAAAGTGTTGATTTCCAATCTGCAATTTCATCCGTTTTTGCATCGCAGATATAAAAAATCACGCTGTCGAGCATATCGTATTTTTCGGCAAGAGTGTAAATTTCATTTCGTAATTCCCACTCCGCATCAAGCAGATAAAGACAATTTTGCCTGTTTTTGAAAACATCTTCAAGGGACGGCACAGTTTTCTCTGTTTTATCAGCACTTGCACCGCCTTTGCCCGTAAGGAGCTTAAGTTTTTTGATTTCGGCATAGGTCATTTCTGCGACTGCGGTTTTTTCGCCGTAGCCGTAACAGGTTCTTGTTATCGTATCGTCATCCATAAGAATCAAAACGCCGTCAGATGTCTTTTTGATGTCAATTTCAACTATGTCAGCACCGTCTTTTACAGCCTGTTCAACGGACGAAAGTGAATTTTCAGGCTCATAGTGAGTGTTTCCTTTTCTTGATGCAACCATCGTATAGCCTGTGTGGTCTTTGTATATTTCACTCAAGGGTGTATCTTCATAATCAATGGCGCAGGAAGTTGTTGTAAATACTGAAATCGCTGTTAAAACAATAAGTAATATTGCTGAAAATTTTTTTATGGTTCTCATTCTTTTCTCCTCATAATTAATCAACTATAATACTATCATATATAAGATATTTTCACAAGAGTAAAAAATAAAAATTTTGGTAAAAAACAGTAGACAAGCCACATTTTTATTATTATAATGGTGGAAACGGAGGTTGATAATTATGACTGATAAAAATAAAGTTGCATTGACACCCCCTATGGGCTGGAACAGCTGGGACTGCTTCGGCGCAGGCGTCAATGAAGAACAGCTTATGGCAAACGCAGAATATATGTGTGATAATCTTAAAGAATACGGCTGGGAGTATGTGGTTTGTGATATCCAATGGAGTGAGCCTACCGCACATTCCTGCAATTACCATAATTTTGCAGAGCTGTATATGGATGAATATTCCCGTCTTATTCCCGCTCCTGAGCGATTCCCATCTTCGGCAGACGGCAAAGGCTTTTCCGTTATTGCGGAGAAAATCCACGCTATGGGACTTAAATTCGGCATACATATTATGAGAGGTATTCCCAGACAGGCTGTTCACAGAAACACGGCAATCAAGTGCGACGGCGTGACAGCAAGGGATATTGCACAGCAGTTCTCCGTATGCTCCTGGAATACGGATATGTACGGCATCAAGGCGGGCGTAAAGGGCGCGCAGGAGTATTACGATTCGATTTTTGAGCTGTATGCATCCTGGGGTGTTGATTTTATCAAGGTTGACGATATCTGCATCACAGAGGGACATCCCAACAACCTCTATTCAGGCAAAGCTGAAATCGAAATGATAAGAAAGGCTATGGACAAGTGCGGCAGAGATATGGTTCTCAGCCTCTCTCCCGGACCTGCACAGATCGAGCACGCACATCATCTGTCAGTAAATGCAAATATGTGGCGTCTTACAGGTGACTTCTGGGATCAGCGTGAAAAGGTACACGAAATGTTCCGCAAGTGCGAAATGTGGTATAAATTTACATCCGAAGGCTGTTGGCCCGACTGCGATATGCTTCCCTTCGGTCATCTCCGCGTAGGCGACGTGAGAGAGGACAGCTACACACGCTTTACAAAGGAAGATCAGTATACCGTAATGAATCTGTGGTCGATTTTCCGTTCTCCTCTTATCTTCGGCGGTCATATGCCCGATAACGACGAATTTACACTTTCGCTCCTTACAAATCAGGATATTATCGACATCAATCAGCATTCAAGCGGCAACAGACCTGTTGTTTCCGAAAAGGATAAGGCTGTCTGGACCTGTTTTGATAAGGACGGTAACAGGGTGGTTGCATTCTTTAACCTTACGGATGACGATATGACATTCACTATGCCTGCAGAAATAGCAGAAACTGAAAATATCACCCTGACAAACCTCTGGACGAAAGAAAAAATCACCGCCTCGGCAGAGGATTTCTCTCTTAAGCTTGCCGCAAACGATTCTGCAATTTTCAGAATAGAAAAAATTTAAAATCTGTTATATTTCCCCTTTTTCGGCTATATACTTAATTGTATATGTCAGAAAGGGGATATTTTTTTGTTTGTAATTGTAAATGTAAAGCCGTCGGGAAAGCGAAAAATCAAAAAAGGCAAAACCGTTGAAAAGGTTTACGATCACTTCAATGCGAAGGGAGAACGATTCTATATTGCAGATGTGCTGGACAGCGAAAAAGGCGTGGATTGGAATGAGGTGTCTCATTTTTTAGGCAGGCACGCATCACATATTCTGCTTAATAAAAACATAATTCTGCCCGAGAATGCACCCGTTGGCAGATTTGATCCTGTTGCATATAAAAATCTGCTTATATTCAACACTCTGGAACTGCTTCTTAAGCAGATGTTCCTTGCAGGATGCCGTACATCCTGTTATATAAACGACCCCAAGGGTGATTATTTTTCATTTCTGTCAAAGGTTGCGCGGTATTCTGCGCGGACAACCGTTATCACCGCCAACCGATTCCGCTATATTACTCAGGCGGCGAAGATGTATTCTGACTTCGGTGCAGGTGTTTCGGTGACCGAAAGGGCGCAGATCACAGACGACAATGCAGTGGTTATTGACACAGCCGGTACTCTTTTCGGCAAAAGGGGAGTGGTGTTTTCTCCGTTCAACAACGGAATCACGCCTAAATACACCGACGGATTCAACGATTTAAAGGTGCTTTGCCCTGCGTATATAGAGCCTGTTGACTTTCTGGGCGCAGTTTATGAGCTCAATCACGACAAACGGCTGCACAATGCGGTGTGCCGCACCTTCAGCTTTGAGGGTAACGACATAAAAGCTCTCGAACTTCTTGAACGGTTGGTTCCCAAAAGTGCAGCAAACGAAACAAGCATAATTTTCACCGTATAATCTTGACATAACTGTAATTTTTAGCTATAATAATCTATAACTGTAATAATATAAAGGAAGTAATGAATGATGGATAACGAAAAACGCATTTCTCTTACTCAAACCGCTTATGAGAAATATAAAAGTGAATATGATTACCTTACCAAAACAGCAAGAGCTGAAGTAGCAGCAAAAATCGGTGAAGCAAAATCCTACGGTGACCTTTCCGAAAACAGCGAATACGATGCTGCAAGAGAAGAGCAGGGCAGAATCGAAAGCCGTATTGCAGAAATTGAAGCAATACTTAAAAATCACGTAATTATTGACGAATCCGCTATCAGCACAGACGAAGTCAATATGGGTTCATATGTCAAGGTGTTTGATGTTGATTTCAACGAGGAAGCAGTATATCAGATCGTAGGCTCAGCAGAAGCTGACCCTCTTGCAAACAAAATTTCAAATGAGTCCCCCGTAGGCAAAGCTCTCGTAGGCAGCAAAGTGGGCGACGAGGTTAAGGTTGAAGCTCCCGGCGGCATCGTAAAACTTGTTGTAAGAGAGATTTCCAACGCAGAATTTAAGTAATTCATTTAAGGAGTAAAAAATCAATGGCTGATGAAATCAGAAATCCGGAAGCAGAATCACAGGAACCGGAACAGAATGTCAACGAATTAAGACAGATCCGTGTTGACAAGCTCAAGGCATTACAGGATGCAGGCAAGGACCCCTTTCAGGTAACCGTTGCTCAGCAGGACTGCCACAGCACATATATTACAGAAAATTATGACGAGCTTGAGGGTAAGGATGTTGCAATCTGCGGCAGAATTATCACAAAGCGTCCTATGGGTAAAGCAAGCTTTATGAATATTCACGACCGTGACGGCAAAATGCAGGTATATGTGCGCCGTGACGATATAGGTGAAGAAGAATACGCCGATTTCAAAAAGTATGATATCGGCGATATCGTTGAAGTAAAAGGCTATGTTTTCAAAACTAAGACAGGTGAGATTTCCGTTCACGCAAAATCTGTAAAGCTTCTTACAAAGTCACTTCTTCCCCTGCCCGAAAAGTATCACGGTCTTACAAACGTAGATACAAGATACCGTCAGCGTTATCTTGACCTTATCGTAAATCCCGATGTTAAAAATACCTTTATCAAGCGCTCACTTATTATCAGAGCAGTAAGAAATTACCTTGATTCACAGGGCTTTATTGAGGTTGAAACACCTATGCTGGTTGCCAACGCAGGCGGTGCGGCGGCAAGACCCTTTGAAACTCACCACAACGCTCTTGACGAGGATTTCAAGCTCCGTATTTCTCTCGAGCTTTACCTTAAAAGACTTATTGTCGGCGGTATGGAAAGAGTTTACGAAATCGGCAGAGTTTTCCGTAACGAGGGTTGCGACACAAGACATAATCCCGAATTCACCCTTATGGAGCTGTATCAGGCTTATACCGATTATCACGGTATGATGGATCTTACGGAGAATCTTTACCGTCACGTTGCACAGGAGGTTCTCGGCACAACCAAGATCGTTTACAATGGTGTTGAAATGGATCTGGGCAAGCCTTTTGAGCGTATCACAATGGTTGACGCTGTCAAGAAATACGCAGGCGTTGATTTCAATGAAATCAAGACCGACGAAGAGGCCAAAGCTATTGCAAAAGAAAAACATATAGAATTTGAGGACAGACATAAAAAGGGCGATATTCTCAACCTGTTCTTTGAGGAGTTTGTTGAGCACCATCTTATTCAGCCCACATTCCTTATGGATCACCCCGTTGAAATTTCACCTCTTACAAAGAGAAAGCCCGAAAATCCCGATTACGTTGAGCGTTTCGAGTTCTTTATGAACGGCTGGGAAATGGCAAATGCTTACTCAGAGCTTAATGATCCCATCGACCAGAGAGAGCGTTTCAAGGCACAGGAAGAACAGCTTGCCGCAGGCGACGACGAGGCAAATACAACCGACGAGGACTTTATGACAGCTCTCGAATACGGAATGGCACCCACAGGCGGTATCGGCTTCGGTATCGACAGAATGGTAATGCTTCTTACAGATTCCGCCGCTATCCGCGACGTCCTCCTCTTCCCAACAATGAAATCGGTTGATAAATAATTAAAACTGAATAATACTGCCACCGGGTAGTGAATGTTATACATTCGGTTGCACATCGTCAGGTCTTAGAAGATGTGCAGTCGGATGTTTTTTTGATTTTGAAAATATAAAGTAAACAATAATTTAGCAGTGAATTTGTTTGATAATCGTAGGGAGCGACGCCCTCGTCGCTCCGAATAATCCAAATCTGCGATTTGGATTATTATAACGGATTAAATCAAATTATAAAATATTATTATTGATAAAAATGGTACATTTTTATCAATCGGCGCGACGGGGGCGACGCGCCCTGCGGAACGCTAAATTATTGTTTATCCGGAGGAAAAACAATGAAAAAATTATTAAACTATTTTTCTGTAATTGAAATTCTGTTATGGAGCGTGTCTGTTGGTGCAATTATTCTGTCATTCTGCATTTTTGACAGGGAGAATTATTTAACTCTTGCCGCATCTGTAATCGGCGTCTCATCTTTGATATTCAACGCAAAGGGTAACCCTTTCGGTCAATTGCTTATGATTATTTTCAGCGCATTGTACGGCATAATCTCGTACACATTTTCATATTACGGCGAAATGATTACATACCTTGGAATGACTGCACCTATGGCATTGTTTGCGTTGATTTCCTGGCTGAAAAATCCCTACAACGGCAATAAAGCGGAGGTTAAAGTCAATCACATAAGCAAAAACGAGCATATTTTTATGTGGCTCCTTACCGCAATCGTTACAGCGGTTTTCTATTTTTTATTGGATAGCTTCAATACTGCCAATATTGTGCCGAGTACGGTGTCCGTAACAACAAGCTTTCTCGCGGTGTATCTTACATTCAGAAGAAGTCCTTACTATGCAATATGTTACGCCGCTAATGATGTGGTGCTGATTGTTCTTTGGATTTTAGCATCTTTTGAAGATAGCTCTTATATTTCCGTTGTGGTGTGCTTTATTGCATTTTTTATAAATGATATTTACGGATTTGTGAGTTGGCGGAGAATGGAAAAACGGCAAAATTCTTCATTAAATTGAATAATTCACCCGTCAGTTGAATCATTTTCAATAGATAAGTTATTGTTTTTCTGTGTTTTTTAGATTATTATAAGCTTAAGCTGATCAGTTAAAATAAATCAGAGGTGATAGTAATGACAATTTACCTAAGCGAAAATATAAAAAGGTTCAGGCTTGACAAAGGTCTTACACAGGAAACTCTTGCACAGTTTTTAGGCGTAACCTTCCAGAGCGTTAGCAAATGGGAGCGCGGCGAAAGCTATCCCGATGTAACAATGCTGCCTGCGATAGCATCATTTTTTAATGTATCTGTAGATGAGTTGCTTGGTATTGATAAATCAGAACAAGAAGAAAAAATCAACGAGTACCTTGATTTTTACAATAAAATGCGGTTGAAAGACACGCCCTTGACCCTTGAAGCATTAACAAAAGCCGTTAAGGAGTTTCCGGGTGAATTCCGTCTGCTTGTCAGGTATATGGAACTTTTAATGGCGGAAAAAACATCAAAAGATGCACCCGATTACGAAAAAGTCTCTCACGAGCTGCTGTCGATTTACGATAATATCAGAAATCATTGTTCAGATGACGGCATTCGTATGTGGGCAAAGCGGTTGATTTGTCAGCATCTTCACACAAAAGCGTACTACACGGGCAATATTGAATATCAGGAACAGGCTGAACAACTGTTAAATGAAATGCCTGCAATGATCGACACAAAAGAATACCTTTCAACCATGCTGATTGCGGATATGAACAAGCATTATGAAGCTTGCTCCGATGCTATTGAACAGCTTTTGTTTCTTCTGCAGAATGCAATCAGTCATTATTGCAATTATGATGACAGCTTTTCTCCCGAATATAAAATTGAAGCAATGGAAAAAATGAACAAGATTTATGACATTATTTATACTGACGGTAATCTCGGTAAAAATATGATGCAGAAAATCTATAATCTTGGTCATCTTGGGTATTTGTATCTGGCAATCGGTGACAGAGAAAATGCATTGAAAAATCTTGAATTATCTGCAAAGTATTCAAAGGAATACGATAATCTTCCGCAGATAACCGAACGACAAGCGCAGTTTTTTGAAAACAGGACTTACGAAAAAGATTTGCGTGGCAAAACAATGTGCGAAAGAATGAAATTTCTTTTGACCGAACGTTACCCGCTTTCAGCTGAATTCAAATCCACCGAAGAATTCAAAGCAATAATAGAAATGCTTGGATAGATATTGAAAGAAAGAGCTGTTCTTGTCGTCAGACAAAAACAGCTCTGATATTATTTATTATATAACCCGGTTAAATATTTTTCAATTTCCTTAACCATTTTTTCAGCTTCAAGAAGCTGATTAACGGATTCACTTTTTGATATGACATAAAAATCGTCGTAATCGCTATGAGTTCTCACACTGAATTGAATGTCTATAATTTTAGATATTTCAGCACTCAAGATTCCTGTTTTTATATATCTTTTTCTGAATTCCGAAATTATTCCTGAGTGTTTTTTACTGTCAAATTCATCAAAAACAAGGACTGCACGCATTGCGTGGAATACTGCATAGTAGGAACGGTTTGCAGATGCTTTGAAACTGCCCGAGTTCAGCAGAATCTGTGAATCGCCAAGACAATTCTTTGCTGTTTCCAGCCTTACTTTGGACAGAGAAACTTTATCTTCATACTGCAATCTTAACACCCTCTCTGTCTACATTGCGATAGAACGGCAAAATTCCCTTGAATTTATTGAATCTTTCCTGCGGCACAACGCAAAGGGACAGAACACAATCATATTCAAGCTCAAGATAATAAATCTTTTCATAAATCTGCCTTGTGCAGATATTTACATCAATATCATTTATATCTGCCAATATCATAATGTCAATATCGGATTCATTATCAAAATCTCCTCTGGCGTAAGAACCGAACAGAATTACAGAATCAAGCTTGTCGGCAAATAAGACCTTTGCCTGTGATGCCACAACAGATAAAATATTTCCAAGTTGGTTTTCAGTGCACATTTACCGTTCCTCCTTTCTTCATTATTAGTATACACTAATTGATTGCTGAATGCAATATTTTTCTGTTTTGTCTTAAGTCGCTGCCTTTTCCGTTTGATATTCTTTTTTGACCGATGAGTGAAAAATACAACATTTTTACTTTTTAATGTGGTAATATGTGTACAGGAGGTGAGCGGATGAAATTCAGGCTTATTCTTGATAAATCAAAAGACGAAGAAGTTGTTGCAACAGTGCACGGGCGTACAGAGCTTACAGATAAAATTGAGGCGCTCGTTATGGCGTACGAAAAGACCGACAGAATTGTTGCTTACACCGAGGATGATATGCGGATATTAAAATTATCCGAAATTGAGTGCATCACGGTTGTAAACGGCAAAACCTGTGCAATTGACTGCAACGCAGAGAAATACCGTCTTAAGCAAAGACTGTACGAACTGGAAGAAATGCTCCCATCAAGCTTTATCCGTATCAACAAATCTTCATTCGCAAATGAAAACCGGTTAAAGGAATTTTCTGCGGCATTCAGCGGCGGAGTTGATGCAGTTTTTAAGTGCGGTTACAGGGAGTATGTATCACGCCGCTGTTTTGCGGCAATCAAACGGAGGTATGAATGATTATGAAAAAGTTTATTTCTGATTTTTTTCTCAGAGGCTTAATGGCTGCGGCAGGCGGACCTGTGGTGCTGGCAATTGTTTACGGCATACTCGGTGCAACGGGTGAGGTAAGCAGCTTTACTCCGAAAGAGGTCTGTCTGGGAATTTTTACCATAACCCTTCTTGCGCTGTTTGTGGGCGGTATGACTGCAATTTATCAGGTGGAAAAACTTCCGCTTGTATCTGCAATTCTCATTCACGGTGCAGGTCTGTATGTTGCGTATATTTTAATCTATCTCATCAACGGCTGGCTGAAACGACAGCTTGTGCCTGTTCTCATTTTTACGGCGGTATTTATTGTCGGTTACGCCGTAATATGGCTGATTATTTACCGCTGCACAAAAATCCAGACGGACAGAATTAATAAGAAGCTGTAATGTTTTTTGTATAGTCAAAAAAATAAAGATAGACGATAATTTAGCAGTGATGTTTGGTAATTGTAGTGAGCGACGCGCCCTACGAAACATCGATAAATTATTGTTTTTCTTACAAATATGATGTATAATGTCCTTACAAATCAGTAAAGGGTGATAATTATGCCGCCTGTGTCAATGATGATAAAGCCTGCATCGTCGCTGTGCAATCTTTCCTGTGAATACTGCTTTTATCGCGATGTTTCCGAGCATCGCGAGCATCTCGGTTTCGGTAAAATGGACAGGGAGACGGCACGCATCCTTATAAAAAAATCGTTGGACTTTGCAAACGGAGAAACGGTTGCATTTGCATTTCAGGGCGGTGAACCTACTCTTGCAGGGCTTGATTATTTCAATTTTTTTGTTGACACAGTCAACGAGCTGAACACAAAAAACAGTACGGTTTTCTACAGCATACAGACCAACGGCACAACTATTGACGGCGAATGGGCTTCATTTTTTGCCGATAATAAATTTCTTGTGGGATTGAGCCTTGACGGAGATTATGAAGGTAACAAATTCCGTAAAAAACCGAGCGGAGAAAATTCTTTTTACAAAATCACCTCTGCGGCGCAGATTCTCAAAAAGCATAAGGTTGATTTCAATATTCTTACCGTTCTCACAGGCTATTGTGCGGAGAACGGCGAGCGGATCTATAAATATTTCCGTTCAAAAGGTTTCAGATATCTGCAGTTTATTCCTTGTCTGCGCCCGTTCGGCTCAACGGAGCAGAGCGAGCTGTATATGACGGGCGAACAGTACGGCGACTTCCTGATAAAGGTGTTCAATATGTATGTGAAGGACTATGTGCGGCACGATTATGTGAGCGTAAGGCAGTTTGACAACTGGGTGCGTTCATTTCTCCGTCAGCCTACCGAGCAGTGCGGAATAATGGGGCATTGCACCCATCAGTTTGTGTCCGAGGCAAACGGAAATATCTATCCCTGCGATTTCTACTGTACCGATGAATATCTGCTGGGCAATATAAAAGATTCTTCTTTGAATGAAATGGTAAACAGCAGAACAGCAAGAGATTTTATAATGGAAAGCCTTGTTGTGCCCGAAAGGTGCAAAAAATGCAATGTTTATCCCATTTGCAGAGCAGGCGGATGTAAAAGAACTCAGCTGAGTGAGGATTATTGTTTGGCGTATAAAAGATTTTTCAATGCCTGTCTTCCGCTGTTCAGGGTTTTCATAAACGAAAAATAAATTAAAAAAATATAAAAAACTGCTTGACAAAGCAATATGTTTCTGCTATTATATTAAAGCAGTTTGCGGATGTAGCTCATCTGGTAGAGCGCCACCTTGCCAAGGTGGAGGTAGCGAGTTCGAGCCTCGTCATCCGCTCCATTTTTTTGCAATTTCCTTTTGGAAATTGCTTTTTTCTTTTATAATAAAGCGAACCACCGAACATTATGGTCGGTGGTTTTGCTGTTTATCCGAGTTTTGGTTTGTCTGTGAATGTTACATATCCTCGCGATGTCTTATCCGTTTCAAATACGATTACCTCGTTGTCGCCCTCTTTGAGCATCGGTGCGGGGACATAGAGTGTTTTCTGCGGACCTGCATCGTTGTAATATCTGCCGAGATTAAATCCGTTTACAACAACGATCCCCTTGTGGAAGCCGTCGAGTTTAATAAATGTATCACAAGGCTTGCCCTCAATGTTGAGATTGCCTTTGAGGAATGATGCAACCTTTGTTCTGCCTGTATTCGGCTCATATTCAAGGGCGGAAAGGTCGGTCATAGGCAAGGAATACATATCCCAGCCGAAGTGGTACTGCAAGCCGAAACGGATGCCCGAAAGTCCCTTTCTGTCCATAATTTTGTTGCCGTAGTTCACTCTGCCCATATTCTCGCAAAGAATGTCCAGCTTTGCTTTTTCTCCTTTTTTAAGGGGAATGCGGATAGTGTCCTTGTGACGGGTTCTTTCAACATAGCCTTTATACTTGCCGTTTACAAAAACTACTGCTCTGTCGTGTACGGCGTCAAAATTCAGCTCCCAATCCTCTCTCGGCCCTTCAAGCTCGGTTGAATAAAGCACAAAGCCGTAGTTCTGCCCCAAATCTTCCATAAATTTCGGTGCGGCTGAATGAACAGGCTTTGCAAGGAGCTTTGCTGCGGTGAAAATATCGCATTTTTCGGTTAATTCTACTTTTTCGTAAGCCTTTTTCTCTGAATTTTTAACTGTAAGCTCGGGCAGCTTTTTGCCGCTCCATTTTTCAATAACCTTGCGTACCTCGTGATAGGCAGGTGTCAGGTCGCCTGCTTCGGAGAGCAGAGCGTTGTAATCGTAGCTTGTAATGGTTGGCTCGTACTTGTCGTAGTAGTTTGCGCCGTTCATAAAGCCGAAGTTCGTGCCGCCGTGGAACATATAGAAGTTAAGTGATGCACCTGCATCAAGCATATCCTTAAAAAGTCCTGCAAGCTCTTTTGCGTTACGGGTGTGGTGCTCGCCGTACCAATGGTCAAACCAGCCGCACCAGTATTCGCCGCACATTCTCGGCTGATTTGGTCTGAAATCGTCAAGCACCTTGAAATTTTCCTTAGGTTTTGAGCCGAAGTTTGCAACACAGGGGTATTGGGGGAGTGTGCCGCCACCGAGCATAAAATACGTCGCTCCGTCGGAGGTGTAAAGCTGACAGTCAACACCGTTTTCTATGTAAATGTCGGCAATTTTCTGCATATATTCGTGGTCGTTGCCGTAAGAGCCGTACTCGTTTTCAATCTGCATCATAATGATATTGCCGCCGTTGGTGCAAAGGCGCGGAACGGCAATTTTAAGGAGCTCTTTGTAGTATCTGTCAACCTTTGAAATGAAGGATTCGTCGTTACAGCGGATATGCATATCCCTGTATGTGAGAAGCCAGGCGGGCAGTCCGCCGAATTCCCATTCAGCGCAGATGTACGGACCCGGACGAAGAATAACGTTGAGCCCTAAATCCTTTGCAATGTCGATGTATGCGCCTAAATCGAGCATTCCTGAAAAGTCAAAAACGCCTTCCTTCGGCTCGTGAAGATTCCAGCAGGTGTAGGTTTCAACAGTGTTGAAGCCGCACTCTTTGAGCTTTAAAAGGCGGTCGTACCAGTATTCACGGGGAATACGGAAATAGTGCATCGCACCTGAAATTATGGTGTATTCCTCGTCGTCAAGATAAAATTTATCGTCTTTGTATGTAAAGGTGGACATAATTCTGCTCCTTTGCTTTTAATGAAATTATGATAGCATTAAAACAAGATATTGTCAATAAAGCAAGACATACAGTTGACAAAATACGACATAATTTGTATAATAAACGGGTAGTCAAGAGGCGACAGAAGCGGTTAGCACACTCTCCGGAAGGAGGTGTTGCATATGGATCTTACAACTTTGATTGTTGCGTTACTTATTGTGATTGCGATTACAGAAGCTATCAAATCCATAAAAAAATAACCGCCCTGTTGGCAGACAGGACAGTTATAAATAAATAAAAATCCTATAAGCTAACCGCTTTGAACGGTTACCTCTTGATTATATTCTACACTATCTTAATGCGTTTGTCAAGTCACGGAGCAAAATCCGTGGCTTTTTTGTTTTTTTGTGTATGTGTAATATAGCGCATCGCCGTCTTCGTGAGCGTGGCTGAAAATAAATCCTGCTTTTTCAAATGCTCTTTGTGATGCCGGATTGCTTGGAAATATAACCGCTTCGGATGTCATTATTTCCTGCCCTAAAATATTTTCACTGTTTTGGAGCAAGTCTTTTAAAAGTAATGTACCTTTGCCCTTGTTTCTCTCATAACAGGCTACGACCAACTCCATTATGACGTACCTACCCTCATTTTTACCAATTGCAATAACTGCAAATGGTGCCCCGTTTTCGTAAACCACCTTGCACCAAAAATTTCTATTGGGTGTGTTTTCATTTTTCCAATATTCATAAAAATCCTGAAAACCGTCATCAAGCCCCGTCACTCTTACCGTTTCATCATCAAGCCAATCTTCGACAAAATTCATTGTGTCAGGATTGTAATTTAACCATTTGTATGTCATATGAAATCTCCTGTGAAATTTTATCTAATTATAATTGATTTTTCATTTTTAGTCAATCCTGTTGAGAATGATACGTAGAGTGATAAACAATAATTTAATGTACAATTTACAATTTACAATGTACAATTAACGGATAATATATAAATCGGGTTAAAGGGCGGAGCCCTTTCCTCTATTGTACATTATACATTGTACATTGTTAATTAGGTAAATTATTGTTTAACGCAAACACTGAAAAAATCAGCAGTCACCGCCATTGAGGTAGTGACTGCTTTTATTGTACATTGTAAATTGTACATTGTTAATTATTTCTTAAAGAACTGGGGCAGGAAGTCCATATGAGCCTGTTTCATTTCGTAGTAGCAAGCGTGTGCTCTCTTGTAATCGCCTACAAGGGGATGAATCATAAGAGCGTTCATAGCTGCGTTGTCGTCGCCGTTCTTTGCGGCTTCAACTGTGTACTTCTCGTACTCCTTGACAACCTTCATAAGACCTTCGATGTGTCTGTTCCAGGTCTTTCTTACGGGAACGGGCTTTGCGCCGTCAGCGCCGATTCTTGCGGCAATTTCAACAACATCATCATCATTCATAAAGGGAAGTGTGCCGTTGTTGAGAATATTTACAACGTGAACGTCGTTTTTGTCGTTTGCGATTGAGTCAATAAGTGAGCAGGCTGCAAGTGAATACTTGTGGCCGCCACGCTTATCAAGAAGTGCAGGCTTTGTAACGATTTCCTCGTTCTGATAGAGCTTGAGAAGATCCTCTTCAATTTCCATACATACCTGTGCGCGGCTCTTTTCGTCTGTCATAAGATGATCGAGCTTTGCATCGCGGCAGTAGTAATACTGGAGATATGATGAGGGGATGCCGCCGACAGCCTTAAGACAGCCGATGTCAAAGCCGTCATCCTTGATGTTAGCCATAACCTTGGGAGCGTAGCCCTCGTCGAAAAGGTCGTAAAGCTTCTCTTCGCCGTCCTTCATAACGGATGTGATCCAGCTTAAGTGGTTAAGTCCGAGATATGTAACGTCTGCATCCTCGCCTACAGCCTCTTTAACATCGTCAATCATATCAATGGGCACGTTGCAAAGACCGATGCACTTAACGTTTGTGTTGTTAAGAACGTAATCTGTAACGATACCGGAGGGATTTGTGAAGTTGATAAGCCAGGCGTCGGGGCAGATCTCTTCGATTTTCTTACAGATGTTGCCGATTACGGGAATTGTACGCAGAGCCTTGAAGAAACCGCCGATACCTGTTGTTTCCTGACCGATAAGGTCGTATTTTACGGGAATCTGCTCGTCAAGGTAACGGCAGTGAAGCTTGCCCACACGAATCTGTGTAACAACGAAGTCTGCGCCCTGTAATGCGGCGTCAAGGTCGTCTGTCATAACAACTTCGCAGTCGAGTCCTGCATTTTTAATCATACGGATGCAGAGATTGCCTACAATTGTGCGTTTTCTCTCGTCAATGTCCATAAGAACAAGTCTTTTGAGCTTTAATGAATCCTGTCTCTGGAGAAATCCGTCTACAAGCTCGGGGCAGTATGTTGAACCTGAACCGATAACGGTAACATTAATTTCTTTCATTTGTATCAAATCCTCGTATAATAAAGTAGTAGTTATTAGAGTCCCTCTCCAAGGACTGTATGCTATACTGTAATGGATACTGTGGATCGGTTTCACCTCCTACCGCCCGACGGTTTCAGAAAGGCTCCGACCACAGACCTTTACGAGTTT
>JAFTVI010000002.1 GCA_017465825.1 Clostridia bacterium | reverse complement strand
ATTGATAAAAATGTGCCATTTTTATCAATAATAATATTTAAGAATTTGATTTAACGTGTTGTAATTATCCAAATCGCAGATTTGGATAATTCGGAGCGACGAGGGCGTCGCTCCCTACGGGACAGCGATAAATTATTGTTTGACATTACCCCTCATCATATTTATAATGTATACAGAGGTGGAAGTATGAAAATTCTCGAACAGTTCATTATGGGTAAAAGAGAAGACCAATCCCTTTGCGAGGACGGCCTTTTTATAAATGAAGATTTTATTGCCGTTTTTGACGGTGTTACGAGCAAGAGCAGTCGCACATTCGGCGGCAAAACAGGCGGCAGAGCCGCAATGGAAAAGGCTGTTGAAGCTATGCAGGATATGCCTTTTGATATTGATGCAAACGGGCTTTTTGAAAGAATCAACAGCGGGGTACTTTCGCTTTATGACGGCAATTCCACAGGTGAAGCCGCTGTATGTGCAGTTGTTTTCAGCCGTCACAAAAATGAAATATGGTCATTGGGTGACTGTCAATACCGTATAATTTATAAAGGCAGCAATGAAGAATTATACCGTCCCAACGATAAACATATTGACCGACTTCTCTCTCAGGTGCGTGCTCTTGTGCTTGAAATATCAAAAATTGAAGGCGCAACCGACGAAGAGCTTTTAAAAAATGATACAGGCAGAGAATTTATACTTCCGATACTGAAAAAACAGAATTTGCTTGCAAATTACGACGGAAACTTCGGCTATGCGGTGCTTAACGGCACACCCTTTGTCCGTGAAAAGATTCAGATTGAAAAAGTCAACATCGGTGACACCGTTATTCTTGCAAGCGACGGCTATCCGTATCTTGATTCAACGCTTGAAGAAAGCGAAAAAGAGCTTGAACGTACAATAAAAGAAAATCCCCTTTGCGATGACATTTTCGTTTCAACAAAGGGAATATTGCCCGGCAACAAATCATTTGATGACAGGACTTTTATTAAATTTATTGTATAAAAAGCTGTTGAATACGGTCTGCATCGTCAGTCTGACCGAGCGCAAACATCAGTTTTGCGGTAACAGCTTCCGCTGTAAGTGAAAAGGTTTCAATTATGCCCTTTTTACCCTTGATTTGTCTGCCTACCTCATAAACGGACAGGTCGCAGCCCTCATACATAACCTGAGTTGTAATTGCAACAACAGTGCCGTTTTCGGCAAGCTCAATGACCTTGTCCAGATAGCAGTCGGGGATTCCGCCAAGACCGTAGCCCTCAACGACTACTCCCCTGAACCGCTTAGCAAAACCAAAAACGGATTTATCCGTTGCGGGAGTGAGCTTGATAAGAAAAACATCCCTGCAAAGGTTATAATAAAACTTAACATTTTTGCTGTGCTTTTTTGCGGCGGTGATTTCGGGAGCGTTGATGCTTCGGAATGCATCGTCGCTTTTTGTTCTGATTTTTTTGGCGCGCAAGCCGTCTATAATTCTGCCGCCGAAAACAACGCAAACACCCTGATGTCCCGAAGCTGCAAAGCGCAAGGAATCGAGCATATTTTTTTTTGCATCGGTGTCCGCATCGCTTATGGGTCTTTGAGAGCCTGTGAGAACTATCGGCTTTTCGGGATTTTCTATAAGACAGGACAGTGCCGCCGCAGTATACGCCAGCGTGTCAGTTCCGTGAGTTACAACAAAACCGTCATACGCAGTATATTTTTTCTCAATAACATTGGCAATTTTAAGCCAATGCCCGGGCGTGATGTTTGTGCTGTCAACACTGAACGGCTGAATGCAGTCAACATCACATATTTCAGCATATTCGGGCAAAAATGACAGCAGTTCTTCTGCATCAATCTGCGGAGAAAGTCCGTTTTCCGTCATTCCCGATGCGATTGTTCCGCCCGTTGCAATAAGAAGGATTTTTTTCATTTTATCACCGTTTATATTATATCAAAAAAGCTCCGAAAACCGGAACTTGACAACAAAAAAACACATATGCTATAATATAGCCAAGAGGTAACCGTTTAAAGCGGTTAGCTAAGGTGATTTATTTAAATAATAATCGTCCTGCGCCAACAGGGCGGTTATTTTTTATGGTCTTAATTGCTCGTTCAACTGCAATTACAATAAGTAACACAATGATTAAAGTTGTAAGATCCATATGCAACACCTCCTTCCGGAGAGTGTGCTAACCGCTTCTGTAGCCTTTTGACCGACACAATTATACATCGTCAGCTAAAATTTGTCAACATCTGCAATAAATGCAAAACGCACCGATATCGATGCGTTTTTGTTTTTTAAATATCAAGAAAATCTTTTCTATATTTTACGCCAAAGAACTCTGCAAGCTCCACCATTTCGGAATCCTTGATCGTGTTCACTCTGGGCAGATGTGCCGTAAGCATATAGATCTGCGCCGCCTTTTCTACGGTTTCAATAAGACCGAAGGTTTCATCAAGAGTTTTGCCTGCGCCGTAGATGCCGTGCATACCCCAGACAACAAGTCTGAATTCTTCCATTTTCTTCGCAGTTGCCTCGCCGATTGAGTTCGTGCCGCAAAGCATCCAGGGAAGAACGCCCACACCGTCGGGGAAAACAACGATACACTCTGTACACATTTCCCAGAGAGTATGTGTGAATTTCTTTTCGTCAAGCTCGTGAACATAGTTCATAGCAAGGGTGTATGTGGGATGAGTATGCATAACGACTCTGTTTTCGGGGTCAACCTTAAGTCTTGCCATATGGCTCATAAGATGTGCAGGCAGTTCGGATGTAAATTTACCGCCGTCTGCATAGCCCCAGAGAAGTTCAGCTGTTGTGCCGTCCTTTGCAATACGGATAATACCCAGATTGTTTTCGGGATCGCCCTCAACATTCTTAAAATACTTACCCGTACCCGTAACGATAAAAATTTTGCCTATAAGGTCGGTTGCATCAAAGCCTGTGGGAATCGTTCTTATTACATTATTGATATCAAGATACTCGGCAACCTCATTTTCACTGAGCATATAGCTGATGTTGCCGCCGTTTCTTTCATCCCAGCCAAGACGGTACATATTTGCCGTCATTTTTTTCATTTCCGCAATAAACGGAGCTGTCAGAATGTCTTTCATACTCTTTTCTCCAATACTTCTTTTTCGTAATTTTCAACTTCTGTAAGGTAATCGGCTGTTACGCCTGCTCTGCACAGATATTCTGCCCAGACATCGCCGAAAGGTGCAGTTTTCATTTCTTCCTGCAGAACCATAAGCTGAGTTGTCTTATTGCTGTCCTGAAGCTCCTTCATTTTTGCATTGGGCTCAAGAAGTGCGAAAAGCAAAGCCTTCTGCACATTTCTTACACCTGTTATCCAGGCGGAGATGCGGTTGATTGATGCATCGAAGTAGTCTGTTGCAATGAACACTCTGTCAAGAGCATCGTTTCTTACGATCTCCTTTGCAATTTCCTTTGTTTCATCATCGAAGATAACAACGTGGTCGGAGTCCCAACGGACTGCTCTTGTGATATGAAGTGCAATCTTATCGTTAAAAAGAAGAAGAGAGGGAATCTTATCGGATACAACCTCTGTGGGGTGATAATGTCCGTTATCCATAAGAGGAGTAATTCCCTTTGATGCGGAATATGAAAGGCAGAATTCGGCTGAACCTACGGTGTAGCTTTCAAGACCGATACCGAACACCTTTGACTCAAGAGTAACATAGACCTTTGATTTATCGTAAGGGATTGAGAGAATTTCATCAAGACTCTTTTTAAATCTTGCTCTGGGTCCCATTCTGTCTGCAGGGATATCCTTGTAGCCGTCGGGAATCCAGATGTTAAGCACGCAGGGCGTACCTGTTTCATTTGCAAAGTATTCTGCGATTCTTACACAAGCCTTGCCGTGATTTACCCAATATGTACGCACCTCTTCATCGGGAGAAGAAAGTGTAAGATTATCCTTTACCATAGGATGTGAAAAGAATGTGGGATTGAAGTCAAGTCCCATATTTCTTGCCTTTGCGAATTCAACCCATTTTGCAAAGTGCTTGGGTTCAATGGCATCTCTGCCGACTTTTTCACCCTCTTCAAAAATAGCATAAGATGCGTGAAGATTGAGCTTTTTCTTGCCGGGGATAAGACTGAATGCCTTGTCAATATCAGCCATAAGCTCCTCGGGGTTTCGTGCCTTACCGGGGTAATTACCCGTAGCCTGAATACCGCCCGACAGACTTTCAAGGTTGTCAAATCCGCCGACATCATCACCCTGCCAGCAATGTACCGAAACAGTAACGTCTTTTAATGTTTCAATTGCCTTTTCGGTGTCAACACCCAAGGCTGCATAGATTTCTTTTGCGCTTTCGTATCTGTTCATAAAAATCACCTTAATAACATTCTACAATTTTCATATTGCCGCTGATGCTGAATTTACCCATACAGCAAGCAGGCATAAAGAAATAGTCGCCTTTTTTTATTTCTTTTTTATAATCAACACTCTCAACAACACCCTCGCCTTCGGTGACAATATACACACCGTAGCTATCGGTAATATTAAGAGCGGTTCTGCCGCCGTTCAGATTGTATCTGTTAACGATAAAGCAATCCGTTGCACTTTCACCTATGAGATTTTCTTTAACAACTCCGTCTGCGTCCGTAAGCACCTGCGGAATCATTTTCGTATCGGGTGCGGGAGTGAAATCAAAGCACTCGATTGCCTGCTCCTTTGTAAGTGAAAGATACATCTCTTTATCGTTCAGTTCGTACTCGTCGCACCAATGCTCGGGCTGAACCGTAAAGTCCGTAGGCTCCTGAATTTCAAGAATAAGACATCCTGCGCCGATAGCGTGAACAGTTTTCGCAGGAACGAGAAAAACATCATCCTTCTGCGGCTCTCTGTAAAGCATCAGACGCTCCATAGCATCCTTATCGGTCTTGCTGTCGTCAATCGCCTTTGAGAAAACCACTTTGTCAACGCCGTCTTTAAAGCCGAAGTAGATTTTTGCATTTTCTCTTGTGTCAAGAATTATCCAGCTCTCGGTTTTGCCGTATGAGGAGTTGAAATATTTTTTTGAAAAAGGCTTGTCGGGATGTGCCTGTGCAGGCAGTCTTACCGCGCTGTCAAGCACCTTGACAAGAATACGCATTTTGCCTCTTGAACCGCACATCTCGGAGGGATATTTCTCCAGCAATTCGTCAAAGTACATATCACTGTCCTTGATTTTTGAAATACCCTCTTTTTCGTGAAGCTGAACTTTGTTTATAGCCTTAACGGAAGATGCAATCCACTCTTCGGGCAAAAAGCCGTCAACAGGCTCATCGCCGAAAAAACCGCTGAAAAGCTTACCGCCTGAGTACACTCTGCCTACGCGGTTGCGTTCAAAAAATACAGGAGAATTTATCATAAACATATCACCTTAATATTTAATAAGTTTTCTTACCTCATCACAGGTAAATTTTCCGCAGGCAACGAGTCCGTACATAGCCGCGCCGTAAGCCGCCTCTTCAAGATGCACGGGAATTTTCATTTTACTGCCGAATTTTCTTTCAGCCGCCGCAACAAGCTGAGGATTTTTTCTTACACCGTTGCCCGAACCGACAATAAAGCCGTTTTTCTGCTCTGTCTGCAGATACATTGAATATAATTCCTCAACCATACCTTCAAGAAATCCGAGTGTGAGCTGTGCGGGAGTGAAGTTATCAGTCCTTATGCCCGAAATACTGCCCGACAGTGCGGGATTTTTTCTTGTGCCCTCAAATCGGGTGTCAACATTGAGTGATTCGGTTACATTTTCGAGCATTTTATCCATAACGGCATATACATCTGCATTTTCAACACCTGCCGCACTGAGCACGGCGGAATAAAAGTCCTTCAGCACAGAATATGCTCTGCCGCCGCAAAGAGCCGCACCGCAAAGCAGATATTTACCGTCGAAAAAGGGTCTTGCCTCAATGTTTTCACCTGTTACGGGTGTTGCGGAAATAACGGAAACCTGACTTCCCGTACCCACATTGAGAAGAATATCGTCATCGCTCGAAACTGACGAAAATACGCTTGCCTGATTGTCACCTATGGCAACGCCTACGGGAATACCCCTGTACTCCCCTGCGATATCAAAACCGCCCGTGACTTTTACATCCAGGTCATAATTGAATGTGTTTTTTTCAATATCAAAACAGCCGAAGCTTGCCGCATCCGTAGTATGAATAACGGGAGAAGTAAGACCGCAGAGTGTCATTACAAGGTAATCGTGTACCGTGCAATAGCTTACTGCGCTTTCGGGGCGCAAGCCGTTGATTTTATTATAAAAATCCGTAACGTTGCCGTAGCCTGCAAAGGAATCAAGATGCTTTGCATACGTGGTTTCGCCGTAGGGCAGATTACCCCTTGCATCCTGCCAGGTGTAAAGATTGCTGACCGCTTTGCCGTTTTTATCAACATAAACAATGCCGTGCATCTGTCCTGTTACGCCGATAACGCAGGTATTTTCATCAATAAATTCCTCTGCGAGCGAAGTTGCAATATTGATGATTGCGGACACATCCTGCACTCTCTCCCAAGGGTTGGGCGTGCTGATAAATGCATTGCTCGACACTGTTTTTGATTTAAGAACTGCACCCGTATCAATATCAATTGCAACGGCGCAGATGCTCGTTGTGCCTAAATCTATACCAATTGCGTTCATATTAACAACCTACGCTTGTGGATTGAAGATCCAATCTCGTAATAATATCGTTCTGAATTGCCGGTGAAAGGTCAAGGAAGTTTACGAATGTGCCGTGAATACGCATAATGTAAACTCCGCTCGGAGCATATTTTTCGGGATTAGCCAGAACCTTTCGTAATGTATCGGGAGTTGTAACGTTAACATAAAGATAGAACGGAGAAACGCCCTCTTTAAGCTCGTTGAAGAACAGAGGTCTTATAATATTGTTATAGAATTCAACACCCTTTGCCTCGTATGTTGCGCCTTTGAAATATTTGGGGTCGATGCCCATATGTGAAGCGTAACCGCCGTTGAACTGCTCAAAGGGCAGATTCATATTTGAAAGCATACGGAAACCAAGTCCGTTTGATGCCTCGCCGTAAAGAGGGTCAACACCGTAGCCGAGCATATCGCGGCTCTTTCTGCCGTCGGGAGTTGCGCCCACCCAATAGCCGTAAAGAAGATGTGTTGAGGGGCTTGAAAAATCGGGACGGAATGAGTTGCCAAGGTAATTCTTCTTACTGCGGAGCATATCGGAAACCTTGTTTGCAATTTCAACTGCTTCCCTGTCAACATCTTCAATATTGTTGCCGAATTTGGGACAGCTCAAAAGGAATTCTCTTATTTCATCATAGCCCTCAAAATTATTCTTAAGAGCGTCAACGAGAGTATCCATACCGTCGGGGTATTTCTCTGCGTACTTGTCAAGGGCAATAAATGAATCCGCCAGCACGGTAAGACCGTGAACAAGGCATCCGCTGCCGTTGTACTTTGTGCCCTGTTTCTTTGTGTCACGCATATCCGCGCCGTATTCAAGACCGCCCATAAAACAGCTTAAGAACGGCACTTTAAGCTCTGCAAGTGCAGTTGAACAGCCGTTTGCCGCAACTGCCATTTCATCAAGCACCTTATCGAGTGTATCATAGAAAACTTCTCTTACGTTAGTAAGATTGCACTTGGGTGCATCAATGAGCTTTTCGCCCGTAACTGTTGAAACACCGCCCGTAAGAATCATTTCAAGCACTTTTGGCAGATTGAGCCAGCTGTTCGTTGTGTTGCCGTTGTCCTTACCCATAATAAGAGGTTCCTGACAGCCAGCAACTGCGATATCGGGCAGATCCTTCACATCAACGCCGTACTTGGGCAGAGTTTCGTAAAGTGAATCGTCATTGAAAAGTGAGGGTGTGAGAACACCGGGAGAGAAGAAAAATCTTCCCATCTCCTCATAGAGCTTTTCGGGAGTGTTCTTATGAAGCTTTACCGAGAGAATGGGCTGGGGCAGATTCATATCGTAATACGCATCCATAATTGCATAGGACATAGTATTTGTAAGGTCGTTGCCCTGTTCATCCCTGCCGCTGATAAGCACATTCTGTGAAATTGCCCAGCTTCTGTCGCCCACATTGTAATAAACAAGGAAATGCTTGAACAGCTCTGCCGCCTCTTCACGGCTCAGTTCACCTCTGTAAGGCTCAAAAATTCTGTCCGCATTACCAACGGAAAATGCATAAGGATTGGGAGCCTGCTCCATACACATAACTGTCCAGAGAAGGATGTAAAGCTGAAATGCCTCATAAAGATTGGTTGCACCCTTGCAGGAGATATTTTTTAAAGTTTTCTCCATAAGCTCCAGCTGTGCAAGCCTTTTTTCGTTGCAGGACTTTTTCTGTTCTGCGATGATTTCAAGATATCTGTCACAAAGGATCTTTACACCACCCAGAACAACAGCCGCCGCAGTATAAAAATCACCCTCTTTTGAATTTGCCTCGTCAATAAGAGCGTCAACGCCCAGCTTAAGAGCTGAACGGAAATCGGGAATTACGTGACCCGTTACCTGCTCAACAAAGAAAATAACTTCCTTTGTATAATTTTCGGCTCTTGAATATGTATCGTTGAGCATGCTTACCATAGGAGTTTTCTCCGTGTATGCTCGCATAGCTTCAATTCTGTTTTTTGAAAATGTTTCATCAGGCTCAATGTCGTTATAAATTGCCGTAGGGTCGCAATAGCCCGAAAATCCCTCAACCTTGAAGGAAGGATTGATAAGCGCATAGCTCTTTGCAAATGCGTCACGCTGAGTGCCGACGAAAACTGCGTTGTCGCTGATAAAAAGCGGAATATTCTTAAGCACCTCGCAAACAAGATGTGCTTTTTTTACTTCGGGATGCATATGAGCGTACTTTGCCTCGCAGTCACGCTCTGTTTCCTTTGCAATAAACCAGCCGTCAAGCCTTTTTATTGCTCTCTCTTCCTTGAAAAGGGCTTTCGCCATAGCGGTAAGCTCACCTTTTTCGTATATTGAATAAATCATAACAACAACTCCTTATGTTGTAACTATTTTAAGTCCGTACTCCTTGAAAACGGCAATAAATTCCTGTAATTTTTCTTTTGATACAAAACCGTTTTCCATTTTATATTCTTCAGTCCACTTATCCTTGCCGTATTCGTGATAACAAAGGAATTCAAACACAACATTACCTGTATCATACCGTGAAAAATACTCTGCAAAGCCTTGCGGACTGCCGGTATTCACACCGTTTATCAGCGGTATTCTGATATGAGCCTGCCTGCCGGATTGGCAGAGCATTTCAAAATTTTTCTTTATCTGCTCATTGCCCACACCCGTGTACTTTTTGAGTGTATCGCTGTCGTAGTGCTTGAAATCCATTATAAGATAATCTATGTATTCAAGCAATTCCGCAAGCCGCGTTGATGTGCCGTTAGTTTCAATACAGGTATGAATGTCTGCATTTCTGAGCTTTCTCAGCACTTCGAGCAAATCATCCGCCTGCGCGGTAGCCTCACCGCCCGTAAATGTGACGCCGCCGCCGGAAAAGAACATCATTTTACTGCGAATGCACTCTTTTTCAATCTCTTCGGGAGAATATTCCGTGCCGCCGCCAAATGACATTCCCTCGGGATTTGAGCACCATATGCACCTCATATTACAGCCCTGTAAATGATACACAAGCCTGTTGCCCGGACCGTCCTGACCGAAGTTGAAACCCTTTTGAAAAATACGCACGCCGCACCACTCCAATATAATGTTATTTTGTCATTTTAAGATAATAAAGTCAAGAGTTTTTTTGAGGAATGTTTTTTTAAACAATAATTTAGCGTTCCGCTGAATTATTGTAGTGAGGAGTTAGGAGTGATGAGTTAGGAGTTAAGGAAGCCGCAAAGCGGCTTGGATTCAAATGGTTCAAAAGGCGGAGCCTTTTCCTTCACTCATCACATCTCACTCCTCACTGCTAACTGATAAATTATTGTTCATCAACACATTCCATTAAAAAATTCAATCCCGAAGACTGCAATCTTCGGGATTATTTGCATATTAAACACTGAACAGCAGCTGTGTATATGTGGGATAGGGCATATATTCGTCAGGGATATCGACTTCGATTTCATCCGCAACGGCACGCAGGTCGTTCATTGCAACCAGAATTTTATCCCTGCTGTAATCTGCAAGAGGCTGACCTGCTTTAATGTTCTTTGCGTCTGCAACAACATTTTCAAGCGTTTCAAGCTTTTTGTACATTTCATTTGTCAGCTTTGCAAGCTTGACTGCAAGAATATATGCCGCATCATCAGCCGCATCAATGCCTATATTCTTCTTTACTTCAACGGATTCTGAAAGCTCTGTAGTATATTTGATAGCAACGGGAAGAATCTGTTTCTTCGCCATTTCAATCATTGTAAGAGCCTCTGTATTGATGGTTTTGCAGTAGTTTTCAAGCTGGATTTCATATCTTGAATGAACCTCAACCTCTGTAAAAATACGGTGCTTTTCAAACAGCTCTATATTCTTTCTGTCTACGTAATGAGGTAACGCATCTGCGGTTGTCTTAAGGTTAAGCAGTCCTCTTTTTTCAGCTTCTTCAACCCACGCATCAGCATAGCCGTTGCCGTCAAACAGAATCCTGTCGTGTGCCTTGAGCTCGCGTCTGCAAATCTTCATAACAGCGCTGTCGATATCATTCACATTTTCAAGCTCATCCGCAAAAACGGAAAGTGACTCTGCAACAATTGTATTAAGAATAATATTGGGTCCTGCAACGGAAGATGCGGAACCGAGCATACGGAACTCAAACTTGTTACCCGTAAATGCAAAGGGGGAAGTTCTGTTTCTGTCGGTAGTGTCCTTCATAAAATCGGGCAGAACCTCAACACCGGTTTCCATTTTTACTCTTTCGGGTACGTTCTCAAAATCGTTATCTTTCTTTTTGATTGCGTCAACAATTGCAGAAAGGTCATCGCCAAGGAAAATTGAAACAATTGCAGGCGGAGCTTCACTTGCGCCGAGACGGTGGTCGTTACCTGCACTTGCGGCGGAAATTCTCAGAAGATCCTGATATTCGTCAACCGCCTTTATAACAGCCGTAAGGAACAGCAGGAATGTTTTGTTTGTTTTGGGGTCTTTACCGGGGTCAAGCAGATTTTTACCCGTATCGGTGGAAATCGACCAGTTGTTATGCTTGCCGCTGCCGTTTACACCCATAAAGGGTTTTTCGTGAAGAAGACAGGAAAGTCCGTGCTTTCTTGCAACCTTTTTCATAATCTCCATTGTAAGCTGATTATGGTCGGTTGCGATATTTGTGGTTGTATATACGGGAGCCAGCTCGTGCTGTGCGGGAGCTGCCTCATTATGCTCTGTTTTTGCAAGTATACCTAACTTCCACAGCTCCTCGTCAAGGTCGTGCATATATGCCATAACACGGGGCTTGATTGCGCCGAAGTAATGGTCGTCAACCTCCTGTGACTTGGGAGATTTTGCACCGAAAAGCGTTCTGCCTGTAAGCACAAGGTCTTTTCTCTTCTCGTACAGCGCTCTGTCAACAAGGAAATATTCCTGTTCGGGACCGACTGTTGAAATAACGCGCTTTGCAGGCACACCGATAAGTCTGAGAACTCTCACAGCCTGCTTGCTCAGCTCTTCCATTGAACGGAGCAAAGGAGTTTTTTTGTCAAGAACCTCACCTGTGTATGAGCAGAAAATGGTGGGGATGCAAAGTGAACCCTCTTTTATGAATGCATAAGAGGTGGGGTCCCAGGCAGTGTAGCCTCTTGCCTCAAATGTTGAACGGATACCGCCTGAAGGAAAGCTTGACGCATCGGACTCACCCTTGATAAGCTCTTTACCGGAGAATTCCATAATGGCTTTTCCGCCCGGAGCCGGAGCAATAAAGCTGTCGTGCTTTTCGGCTGTGATACCCGTCATAGGCTGGAACCAATGGGTATAGTGAGTTGCACCCTTGCTGATTGCCCAATCCTTCATAGCGTGAGCAACTGCATTCGCAAGAGTAATATCAAGCTCTTTACCCTCTTCAATGGTTTTATGAAGAGATTTATAAACCTCCTTGGGGAGGGTCTCTCGCATAACCTGATCGTTAAACACAAGGCTGCCGAAAATTTCGGGTATATTTGTACCTGCCATAGCTTTTCTCCTTTACAGTCGTTGAGAAGTATACCTTTTTGTAATTATAATTCGGCTCAAAAGATTTGTCAATTCTTTTTTAGTATTTTCATAAATTATGCTTTTATTATTCTAATTCAGAATTATAATAATATAATATTAGTGTAATATATATTTTAGATTAAAAAAAAGGAAGTAAAATATTATGAATTATTCATTTTCAGACAGAATATCAAATCTCAAGCCCTCTGCAATAAGAGAGATACTTAAAGCTACTTCACAGGGTGACGTTATTCCTTTTGCGGCAGGAAATCCTGCTCCCGAGGCATTTCCCGTTGACGATGTACGCAAAATCACCGCAGAAATTCTTGAAAAAGAGCCTATCACAGCTCTTCAGTACGGCATCACAGAGGGTTACACACCTCTTCGCAATACCGTAAAAAATTATATGAAAAAGAACTTCAATGTGGGCACAGAGGATGACGAGGTAATCATCACTTCCGGCGCTCAGCAGGTAATTGACCTTGCATCAAAGGTGCTTCTCAATGAGGATGACGTTGTTATCAGCGAAAGCCCCTCATTTATCGGTGCGCTCAACACATACCGCTCCTACAAGGGCAGACTTGTGGGCGTTGACGTTGACAGCGACGGTATGAATATGGAAAAGCTTGAAGAAGTGCTTAAAACCGAAAAGAAAGCAAAGTTTATTTATACAATTCCAAACTTCCAGAATCCCTCAGGCGTTACAATGAGCTGGGAAAAGAGAAAAAGGCTTTACGAGCTTGCAAAGCAGTACGGCGTGCTCATTCTTGAAGACAACCCCTACGGTGATTTGAGATATTCGGGTGAGGACATTCCCTGCATCAAGTCAATCGACACAGAGGGAATCGTTATCTATTCAGGCTCATTCTCAAAAATACTCTCCCCCGGTCTGCGAGTTGCATTCACAATCGCAAACAAGGAGCTTATTGCAAAAATGACAGTTGGCAAGCAGGCAAGCGATGTTCACACTCCCGTACTCAACCAGCTGATTGTTAACGAATGGATGAACAATTACGATATGGCAGGTCATATCAACAAGATAAGAGCAAACTACGGCAAAAGACTTGACCTTATGTGCTCACTTATTGATTCCGAGCTCGGTGACTTCGTTAAATACTTAAAGCCCGAGGGCGGTCTGTTCATATGGTGTGAGCTTCCCGAAAACGTGGATATGATGACGTTTGCAAACACCGCCGCCGCAAACAAGGTTGCTGTGGTACCCGGTACGGCGTTTATGATGTATCCCGAAGATAAAACACAGTGCATCCGCCTTAATTTCTCCACCCCCACAGAAGAAGGTATCGTCAAGGGTATGAAAATTCTCGGCGAAGTTAAAAATAAATTTTAATAATTCATTATTGTTTATCGCAACAAAAAAAGGATGATATATATGGAAAACAACGAACAGAAAAAGGTAGTATTAAGCCTTATACAGCCCACGGGTACGCCCACTCTCGGCAACTATTTAGGTGCATTCAAAAACTGGAAAGCGATGTCACAGGAGTACGCCTGTCTTTTCGGTGCGGCTGACCTTCACTCAATCACCGTAAGAACGGCTCCTGCCGACTTAAAAAAGAGAACAATCGACCTGTTTGCAATTCTTCTTGCTATGGGTCTTGATCCCGAAAAAAATATAATCTTCTGCCAGAGCCACGTGCCCGCTCACGCACAGCTGGGCTGGATTCTTGACTGCTACACTCAGTTCGGTGAGGCATCAAGAATGACACAGTTCAAGGATAAATCCGCAAAGCACGCAGACAACGTAAACTTAGGTCTGTTCACCTACCCCACCCTTATGGCGGCGGATATTCTTCTCTATAACGCAGACTACGTGCCCATCGGTGCGGACCAGAAACAGCATCTTGAACTGACAAGAGATATTGCCAACCGTTTCAACGGTCTTTACGGTGATTTCTTCAAAGTTCCCGAGCCATTCATCGGAAAAGCAGGCGCAAGGGTAATGTCACTTCAGGAGCCTGCAAAGAAAATGAGCAAATCCGACACAAATCAGAAGTCATTTATTCTTGTTACCGAAGACCCCAACGCAATCGTAAAGAAAATCAAGAGCGCGGTTACAGACTCCGAAGCAAGAGTATATTACAGCGAGGATAAACCCGGCGTTTCCAACCTTATGGAGATATATTCCGCCTGCACAGGCAAGAGCTTTGATGAAATCACCGCCGAATTCGAGGGCAAGGGCTACGGCGACTTCAAGGCTGCTGTTGCAGAGGCTGTTGTTGAAGAATTAAGACCTTTGCAGACAGAATACGCAAAGCTGATTAAAGACAAGGCATACCTTGAAGAATGTGCAAGAAACGGCGCAGAAAAAGCAAGCCGTATTGCCGACAGAACAGTCAGAAAGTGTATGAAAAAGGTTGGCTTCTGGCAATATTGACAACAATTTACCTACGGAAAATTGTTGTCAGCGATATAAATCCGTAAACGGATTTGCGATATACCTGACGGTGCGATATATACATTCGTATACGATATGTGCCTGTCGGCACGTGGATTTATATCATATCGTATTTGAGCGAAGCGAAAATATATCGAATTTGCATAGCAAATATATCGTGTTGCGTCAGCAACATATCGCATTATCGAATAATTACATTCTACGGAAGGAGTAAAAATGAAAAAATCAGACATCATAGCTGAACTCAAAAAACTGAAAATCAAAAATTTTATATTTCTTATAATTGCAGGTATCATTAACGCGATAGGTGTCACCCTGTTTCTCTATCCCGTAAAGCTGTACGACAGCGGAATTTCAGGTACATCAATGCTGCTTGCGCAGATTACACCCGAATGGCTGACACTTTCAATATTTTTGCTGATACTCAACATTCCTCTGTTTCTCTACGGACTGAAAAAACAGGGACTGTCATTTACCATATACGCTATTTTTACCGTAACGATATATTCCGTTTGTTCCTGGCTGATAACGGATGTTCTGCCCATTGACGTAAGCATTGTTTCACCGCTTGCAGGCTCGGATCTGCTTTTATGCGCCCTTTTCGGCGGTATGATTTCAGGTGTAGGCAGCGGTCTTGCAATCAGGTATGGCGGAGCAATGGACGGCATTGAAGTTCTTGCCGTAATATTTGCAAAAAAACTGGGAATCACAGTCGGCACATTTGTTATGATATATAACGTTGCGCTTTATATTGTATGCGGATTTGTATTCAACAGCTGGATTCTGCCGCTCTATTCCATAGTCACTTACGGTGCGGCGTTAAAAACCGTTGACTTTATCGTTGAAGGTCTTGACCGCTCAAAAGGCGCGCAAATTGTAACCAACAAACCCGACGAAGTCTGTGCGGCGCTATCGGAAAGCTTTGAATGCGGAATGACCATAACAAAGGCAAAAGGCTACTACTCAAATGCTGAAAAAAGCGTTGTATATATTATCCTCAACAGATTCCAGATAGGCAAAATGAAGGATATCGTCCACAATATTGACCGCTCTGCATACATTTCCATTTGCGAAGTAGCAGATGTATACACAGCAAACCAAAACTGAAATGTAATGAGCAATGAGAAATGAGAAATTGAGGAAGCCATGCGGGCTTGAATTATATAAAATGAGTCAAAGGGCAACGCCCTTTCCACAATTACTCATTGCTAATTGCTACTTACTCATTTTATCGGCATTTGCCGAAAAAAATTAAGGACTGCTCTCGCAGTCTTCGGAGTAATGATAAAAACCTATCTTAAATTCGGGTTCGTCAAAATAACAGAATAAAATATGAAACTGCCCTGATAAAGCTTACTATCGGGCAGTTTTTTATTGTTCATAACTTTTTCTTTTTCGGATAAAAGCTCAAGGTTTTCATTTTTTTACATTACTAACAATAAATTTAATTATCGAGTCCGTATTCTTTTCTACCTTCAATAGCTTTTTCACGCCAGAACTCAGCAAGTGCATCCGCCGGTTCGTATTCTGTACTGTAATATTTGCCGTTTATTTTCATATGAGGATTGCTTGCTGCGAATTCAATCTGTTTTCCGTCTTTCATCTGTACTACAAACATAAACGGTATTTCGCCGACATATTTGCCAGACTCGTCTGTACCTAAACCTCTGATTCTAATATTCTGCATCAGTTCCAGAAGTTCATCAAGATTTTCTTCGGGCAAAGGAAGATATACGGGTTCGTTGTTTTCATAATAATATATGTGATATGAAACAGATGATATTTCATCCTTTTGAATATCAGTAAAAGCGGGGCGATCAATAAGCATAAATCCGATAACTGCTGACAATGCAACAAAGAAAATAATAACGATTATAGCAGTAATTTTCTTTTTATTCATAATATTACCCCGCCGTCCAATAATGACATGTTCCGTAATTAAAAGTCAATTCAACACCTGAATAATTGCTTATATAATGATAGCCGTCAGTAGTATTATATGTAGCAGTACAAGAACCAAATTCAGGATCCTTTATATATAAATATCCACCTATTGTGTTAATTCCATAAATCACAACTGCATGCCCGTTACCATTATCAGTCAGAAATTGTGCAAAAATAGGCCATCCATATCTTATATTATGTAACATTATTCCATCACTTGGTTTTATACCTCTATAAGTATATACAACAGAAAAATCTGCAAGAACACTAATTTCATCTCCCGCAGGAAGTCCAAAATCATACGAAGTTCCATAATGACGTCTTGCAATTTGTGCTGCGGTATAGTGATAGCCTCGTACACTGTTTATTATCATTGCACAACTTGCTGCCCAACATAAATTTGAGGGTGGATTTTGGCTCACAAAATCAACATCACACTCATAATATATTTCTACTCTTGATGATAAAGCATATGTATAATTCAAGTGTTTACCGTTTGTGATTGCAACTAAATCTAATTTATCTCTATCAATCTTGTCTAAATCAAAATTATTTATATTTAACCTGTTGTCAATTTTTGTTGAATGTAATCCCAACAAAGAAAAACAATCGTTGTAAAAAATATAAGCACCTTCGTTGTCATATACTATAGCCAACGGAGTCCCAAATTCAATTGTATTTATTTTTTCGACAAAAGCTGTTGAAATTTGAAAAGTTTTTTCAACTCCGTTTCCTGATTCCAATGCAAAAGCAACTACACAGTTATCAATAAGCAATGGATATGCATTTCGCAAAAATACAAACCCTGAATCTGCGAACTCATATGTATTTATAGGTTCACTTATATATAATTCACAGAAATCGATATTTGTTAAGCCGATATCATCTTTTATATATTCTGTGTTTTGCAAAACTGAAATAATTTTATTTTCGTCTGAATTTAATATGCTTTCTGCACAAATAGTAACATTAAAACTAAACATAATAATCACAGATAACAATAAACATAATAATCTTTTTATTGATTTATTTTTCATTATACTACCACCTTTTTTATATTTTAAACATATACTAAAAAGTTTTAAAATTTTCGACTAAAAATATTAAAAAACATTGGAATCACCCCTAATATCGATTCTGTTTAAATTATAACCAAAACACACAAGTAAATTAATATGTACTGTACATATGCCTTTTATTGTAAATAACAATGTAACACTTTTTTTGTAACACTTAAAAAACAAAAAAAGGAGCTATATTTTTTACAGCTCCTTAATTTTGTTTATGAAGATTAATCCTCGTCTTCGTCCTCGATTTCGATTTCCTCGATTACGTAACCGCATTCGGGGCAGGTGAGGGGTTCTTCTGTTTCAAAAGCAGATTCATCGAAGCAGAAGGGCTTGCCGCATTCGGGGCACTCAACTTCGTAAACATCCTCGTAATCTTCGTCATCATCGAACTCATCACAGCAATCGTCACAATCATCGCAGAAGCCGTCACAGAAATCATCTTCATCTTCTTCATAAAGAATCTCTTCAACGTCTGCAAGGTCAGAGTCTACTGCGTCGATATGTTCGTCCATTTCTTCAAGAGCATCATAAACAGCCGCAATATCATCCTCTGCATCTGCAACGGAAAGAGCAAGCTCGTCAATAACGTCTACAATAGCATTGATTATTTTTGTAACCTTTTTATCCTGATCAAGGTCTGAACCTTCAACAAGACCTTTAAGGTATGCTGCTTTTTCAGTTATAGTCATCATAAAATAACCTCCTCGATTTATTTTATATGCAAAAACATAATAATTATGCTCTTGACATATACTCTCCTGTACGGGTGTCAACCTGAATCATTTCGCCCTCGTCAATGAAAAGAGGTACTTTGATTTCAACTCCTGTTTCAAGTGTAGCGGGCTTGAGAGTGTTTGTAGCAGTGTCACCCTTGAAGCCGGGGTCTGTCTTAACAACCTGAAGCTCAACAAAGTTGGGAGGCTCAACGCCGAATACCTTGCCCTTGTATGAAAGAATACGGCAAACCATATTCTCCTTAACGAACTTGAAGTTGTCGCTGAGGTCGGACTCATTGATGGGAAGCATATCGTATGTTTCGGGGTCCATAAAGTAGTAAAGACCGCCGTCGTTGTATGAATACTCCATTTCCTTTCTCTCGATGAAAGCTGTGGGGAACTTTGCTGTGGGGTTATAGCTCTTTTCTACAACAGCGCCTGTGATAATGTTCTTTGTCTTTGTGCGGACAAAAGCTGCGCCTTTACCGGGTTTAACGTGCTGGAATTCAACGACCTGAAGAACGTTGCCGTCCTCTTCAAATGTAACGCCGTTTCTGAAATCGCCTGCAGAAATCATATTTTTTTCCTCCGTGTGTATAAGTGTATAAAATTATTTACTATTAAATAATAGTATATTTTGTTATGTTTTTCAAGTCTTTTTTGCAATAAATCAAAGTATGATAAGAGATTTTTCAGCTTTTGTAAGATTTTCATATCCGTTTTCGGTGATTAAAGCCATATCCTCAATGCGGACACCGAATTCTGACGGCAGATAAATGCCCGGTTCAACGGTGACAACATTGCCGATTTGAAGTGTGGCATCCGACCTCGGTGACAGATTTGGTTTTTCGTGAATCTCGATTCCGACACCGTGACCCGTGCCGTGACCGAAAAATTCCCCGTAGCCCTTCGATGCAATAACATCCCTTGCCGCCTTATCCGCATCTGCACAGGCAACGCCTGCTCTGAGCACGGAAAGAGCGTTCTCCTGAGCATAAAGTACGGTTTCGTAGACCTCACGCTGTTTATCGGTAACAAATCCCACCGCGACGGTTCTCGTCATATCGCTGTGATAGCCGTCAACAACAGCACCGAAATCCATTGTAATAAAATCGCCGTTTTCAATTCTTTTATCGGACGGAACGCCGTGCGGCATTGAAGAATTCACACCGCTGACTGCAATGGTATCAAAGGATAACGCTTCCGCTCCGTTCCTGAGCATAAAGAAATCAAGCTCAAGCTGAATTTCCCGCTCAGTTCTGCCCACTTTAATAAAGTCCAGAATATGCTCAAAGGCTTTTTCGGCAATTCTTTGTGCCGCTTTTATTCTTTCAGCTTCATCGGCAGATTTTACCTGTCTTAATGCGCTGATTGCCTTATCCAGCGAATTATCACTCAAAAGCTCAAAGGCTTTTAAATTCTCATTCTTCTTTAGGTTTTCAAACTGTGCAAGAGTTATACCCGACTGTTCAACGGCAATATTTTTGACATTATTGGCATTGAGGAAATCGCGTATCTGCTCATATACCTTTTTGCCCTCTGCAACCTCACAGCAGGTTATTGTTTTCTGCGCGGCTTCAATGTATCTGCTGTCCGTAAAAAATATACTTCCCTGTCTTGTTACAACAAGAATACCGTCTGAGGACGGAAAATCCGTAAAATAGCGGCGGTTTTCGGGAGTAACTATCAATGCGGAATCCGCATTTTCGGGCATATGGCTCATAAGAGAATTGATATTCATACCGTCACTTCCAATTGACATAAAAATTTAAGCGGGCTCTTTGCAGAACCCACTTGAAAGAAACTTACTTAAATTTGCGCTTACGAGCAGCCTCGGACTTCTTCTTTCTTGCAACAGAAGGCTTTTCATAGTGCTCTCTTTTACGAACTTCCTGAATAATACCGTCACGTGAAGTCTGACGCTTGAAACGTCTGAGCGCGCTGTCCAAGGATTCATTTTCTTTTACTTTAATCTGGCTCATTATATTCCCTCCCTCCGCATTTACCGCAGGGGTTAAAATCAATCTATGTATCTAACGATACTTTGGTTATTATACATTAATGTTTATTTTATGTCAAGAGTTTTATAAAGTATTTTTTTACAATTGAGAGAAAAAAAGCGAAATTTTAGCTTTTTTTCAGAGTTATACAATGATTTTTAGTATGTATTCCCTTGATTTTTGATATAAATAATGTATAATTAAAATAGATTAGTATGTGGTGATGATAATTATGGCAAACGATAAGTATACACTTTTCAGGGAGAAATATCCTGTTTTCAGGTACAAATCCTACTCTCTTACAAGTGATAACGACAATATTTATATTTCATACGATTTTGAAATTGAAGGTCTTACATCTTTCAAGCCCGAAATAAGAATCGACAAGCGCAATTTACAGCTTGTCAACAGCTTTGATTCCGCCGTTGGCAGAAAAATGGTTTTTTCATTGGGAATGGTTGAGGCGGTAAGCTACTTAAAATCGGCTTGCTGTCCGAAAATGATTGTTGAGTGCGGCAATCTTGACAAAGATGACCGCAATTGGTGGAAAAAGCTTTACTTCGGCGGCTTAGGTGAATTTTTCTACCGCAACGGGGTTGATGCTTGCTTTGATGACTTTCTGACAATTGAATGTACAGGGCAGGATATTGACACATCAGGCGAAAAAATGAATTTGTCCGGTTTTTCAGTAGTACCCGTCGGCGGCGGTAAGGATTCCGCAGTCAGTGCGGAGCTTGTAAAAAAGGTTAGCAATAAAATCCTGTTTTTCACAGTCAATTCACAGCAGGCGAGAACAGATACCGTAACCGCCGCAGGCTACGGCGAAAACGATATAATCAAAACCTACCGAAAAATATCACCCGAGCTTTTAGAGCTGAACAAGCAGGGATTTCTGAACGGTCACACGCCGTTTTCGGCTATCGTTGCGTTTCTTTCTCTCTACTGTGCATATCTCACAGGCAGTAAAAACATCGTTTTATCCAACGAAGCCAGCGCGAACGAATCCAATATTCAGGGCAGTAATATTAATCATCAGTATTCAAAATCCTACGAGTTTGAAAAAGATTTTTCCGAGTATATTTCAAAAAATATCATATCGGATATAAGATATTTCAGCCTGTTGCGACCCTTCAATGAGTTGCAGATTGCGGCTGAATTCTGCCGTCACGAAAGCTATCTTCATTCTTTCAGGAGCTGTAATGCAGGCAGTAAAAATAATATATGGTGCTGTAACTGCCCGAAGTGCCTTTTTGTTTACGGAATTCTATCGGCATTTTTACCGCAGGAGAAGTTGGAAAGCATTTTCGGTGAAAATATGCTTGATAAAAAAGAGCTTGAGTCAGATTTTGACGGTCTTGTAGGTTTGTCGGCAGTAAAGCCCTTTGAATGTGTAGGAACGGTCAGCGAAATAAAATACGCGGTTGCCGTCTGTGTTAAAAATCTGCTTGATGAGGACAAAAAGCTCCCCTATCTTGCAGAAAAATTCAACAACAGCTTTGATATAAATGAAATATTAAAGCAACCTCTGATGAAAGAATTTAATGAAATCAACAATATTCCCCAAGAATTTACTTCAGCGGTAAAGGAGATGTATTTATATGTCAGCACAAAATTTAATTGAATACATTAAGGATAAAAAAATACTCATTCTCGGCTTCGGCAGAGAGGGCAAATCCACATACAATTTTATAAGAAGATATCTGCCCGAAAAACAGCTTACAATCGGTGACAGAAACACAGTAACATTGAGCGATGCAAACGTTGACTTTGCCTGCGGTGAAAATTATCTTGAAAACCTCGGCAATTACGACCTTGTTTTCAAATCCCCCGGTATACCTTTTGTGGGCGTAACATACCCCGAAACAACGGAAATCACCTGTCAGACGGATATGTTTTTAAGATACTGCGACTGCACGGTTGTGGGTATCACAGGCACGAAGGGCAAAACCACAACATCCACCCTTATTTTCAAAATGCTCCGCGAAGCAGGCATTGACGCTTGCCTTATAGGCAATATAGGCGTTCCCGTGTTTGAGGATATCGACAGAGATAAGGATTCCGTTGCCGTTATTGAAATGTCCTCACATCAGCTGGAATTTACAAGAACTTCACCCCATATTGCAGTGCTTACCAATGTTTACGAGGAGCATCTTGACCACTACGGCGAAGGCTTCAAGGGATATGTAAATTCCAAGCTCAATATTGTAAAGCATCAGAAAGAAAACGATATCTTCATTTATAACGGCGTACAGGGTATCAGCGAATATATCAATGAAAACGAAATCAGCTCCGAAAAAATTGCCGTTGTTCCCGAAAATGACGAATTCCTCGATTTCCTTGCAACACTCAACAACAATCTCAAAGGCAGACACAACAAGACCGATATTGGCTACGCTATGGCTGCCGCAAGAAAAATGGGTGCTGACGACAATGCCATCCGTCGTGCAATCGTAAAATTCGAGGGCATTCCCAACAGAATGGAATATTTCGGCACATTTGACGGCGTTGACTACTACAACGATTCAATAGCAACCATTCCCGAGGCAGTTATTTGCGCAGTTGAGGCTCTGGGAAGTGTAGGTACGCTTATCATCGGCGGTCTTGACAGAGGTATTGATTACATCGATTTCAACAAGGCTCTCGCACAGATGGATATTGATAACATCGTATGTCTGCCCGAAACAGGTCACAAAACGGCTGATGCTCTTGCAGCTATGGACTGCAAAGCAACTGTTGTCAAGGTTGCAGATTTGCCCGAAGCCGTTGAATACGCAACCGCCAACACAAAATGGGGTAAGGCGTGCATTATGTCCCCCGCCGCCGCAAGCTATAACGTGTACAGAGACTTTGAAGAAAAAGGTAATCATTTTAAGCAGTTAGTAGCGAATAAACAATAATTTATCGAATTAACAATGTACAATGTATAATGTACAATGGAGGAAAGGGCTTCGCCCTTTAACCCAATTTTATTATTTATTAATTGTACATTGTAAATTAAATTATTGTTCACAGGAGAGACATATGAAATTTAACGCAGGAGAATTTGACGTTGCGGTCATCGGCGCTGGTCACGCAGGCATTGAAGCCTGTCTTGCGGCTGCCCGTTCAGGCTGTAAAACCGTCGTATTCACAATAACTCTTGATTTTGTAGGCAATATGCCCTGTAATCCGTCAATCGGCGGCACATCAAAGGGGCATCTTGTCCGTGAAATTGATGCGCTCGGCGGCGAAATGGGCAAAGCGGCTGACAAAACATCCATACAGACCCGTATGCTCAACAGGGGCAAAGGTCCTGCCGTTCATTCATTGAGAGCGCAGATTGACCGCCGCAGATACAGCGCGTATATGAAGCATTGTCTTGAAACACAGGACAACCTTGAGCTGAAACAGGCAGAAATCGTTGACATTCAGAGAGCGGGCGACATCTGGGAGCTTACCACAAAGCTGGATGCCGTATACAAGGCAAAAGCAGTAATTCTTGCAACGGGAACGTTCCTTGACGGCAAGATCTATGTGGGAGATAAGTGCTATCAGAGCGGCCCCGACGGTGTATTCCCGTCGCTCGGTCTCGCTGATTCACTAAAAAAAATCGGCTTACCTTTAAGACGGTTCAAGACGGGTACTCCGTCACGAGTCAACCGCAGAAGTATTGATTTTTCAAAGCTCGAATTGCAGGAGGGTGACGAAAAAACAGTTCCCTTCTCCTTTGAAACACAGGAAAAAATCGAAAACACGGCAGTTTGCCATATTTCATACACGAACGAAAAAACAAAGCAGATAATTCTCGACAACATCCACCGCTCCCCTCTCTACGGCGGCAAAATTGAGGGCATAGGCCCCCGATACTGTCCGAGTATTGAGGATAAGATTATGCGCTTTGCAGAAAAAGAGCGTCATCAGCTCTTTATTGAGCCCTGCGGTAGTGACACCGAGGAAATGTATCTTCAGGGTATGTCCTCATCTCTGCCCGAGGATGTTCAGCTTGCTTTTCTGCGCACGATTCAGGGCCTTGAAAACGTTGAGGTTATGCGCGTTGCGTATGCTATCGAGTACGACTGCGTTGACCCTGTTACAATGAAACCCACACTTGAATTCAAGGACGTGCCTTACCTTTACGGCGCAGGTCAGTTCAACGGCTCAAGCGGATACGAAGAGGCGGCGGCACAGGGACTTGTTGCAGGCATCAACGCCGCACTGAAGATTCAGGGCAAGGACGAAGTAATTTTTGACAGGGCAAGCTCCTACATCGGCACACTGATTGATGACCTTGTAACAAAGGGGTGCAACGAGCCTTACAGAATGATGACGTCAAGAAGTGAATACCGTCTTTATTTAAGGCAGGACAATGCCGACATCCGACTTACCGAAACAGGACACAGAATCGGACTTATTTCCGACGAGCGTTACAATAAATTCTTAAACAAAATCGAGCTTATAGCAGAGGAACGCAAAAGAGTTGAAAACACCGTAATTGCACCAAGTGAAAAAGCCGCTGAAGTGTTTATAAAATGCGGAACTGCGCCTCTTACCACAGGTTGCCGACTGTCCGAGCTTATCAAAAGACCTCAGCTCGATTACGAAAAGCTTAAAGAAATCGACACCACACGCCCCGACCTGAGCGACGATATTTTTGAACAGGTCGAAACGGAGCTTAAATACGAAGGCTACATAAAGCGTCAGCGTTCACAGATTGCCGATATGCGCCGTCTTGAAGTAAAGCTTATTCCCGAAAACATCAATTATGACGACGTTACGGGATTGCGCCTTGAGGCAGTTGAAAAGCTCAAAAAAATAAGACCTGTCAACATCGGACAGGCATCGAGAATATCAGGTGTAAGTCCTGCTGATATCTCCGTATTACTTATCTATTTAGGGAAAGGAAACTGATTTATGTCTACCGTTGCGGCAATCGCCACGCCCAATTCATCGGGCGGTATCGGCGTTATCAGAATATCGGGCGAAGATGCCATAGCTGTTGCGGACAAGGTTTTCAGATCCGTTTTGGGCAAAAAACTCTGCGACATCAAGGGTTACACCGCGCTGTTCGGGCATATTTATGAAAACGACACCCTTATCGACGAGTGCGTTACGCTCATATTCCGTGCGCCGAAAAGCTACACGGGCGAGGATGTGGCGGAAATCTCCTGTCACGGCGGTATGTATGTTACTCAACGCGTTCTGCGAGCCGTTCTTGCGGCAGGTGCAGTTCCTGCTCAGGCTGGTGAATTCACAAAGCGTGCATTCCTCAACGGCAAAATCGACCTTGCAGAGGCGGAATCAATTATGAACGTCATTTCCGCACAGGGTCAACAGGCACTCGATGCGGCAATGAACACTCTTGACGGCAAATTAAGCCGTGAAATCAATTCAATAGCCGCCACACTTACCAACGTCTCGGCAGGCATCGCAGTGTGGACAGACGACCCCGACGAGGATGTTCCTGCCGCCCACGAAGAAAATGTAAAAGAGAAGGCACAGCTTGCATACGAAAAATTAACGGAACTGCTGAGCCGATTTGATTCGGGAAGAGCTGTAACCGAGGGTGTGAGCGCCGCTATCTGCGGACATCCCAACGTCGGCAAATCAACCCTTATGAATCTGCTTACAGGCTTTGACCGCTCAATCGTCACTCCCGTTGCAGGCACAACAAGGGATGTTATTGAAGAAACGGTACGGCTCGGTGATATCGTACTCCGTCTTGCTGACACGGCAGGTATACATCAGAGTGATGATTTGGTCGAGTCAATCGGCATTGACCGTTCACTCCAAAAGCTGCAGACATCACAGCTTGTTATAGCTGTTTTCGACGGCTCACAGGAGTTGAGTATGGACGATATTCAGCTTCTTGACGAATGTAAAAACAGGCGCGCTGTTGCAATCATAAACAAAACCGACCTTGAAATGAAAATCAGCGTTGATACGGTGAAGGAATACATTCCCGATGTGGTTTACCTCTCCGCCGTTAAGGGTGAGGGTGTAAAAGAACTGCAGAATGTTATTGAAAAGCTCCTCGGCACGGCAGAGCTTGACACATCTTCGGGAATTCTTTCAAACGAAAGGCAGTACGCCTGCTGTCAGAGTGCGGCAGAATCACTCAAAGAGGCAATCGACGGTCTTGATATGGGCGTAACGCTCGACGCCGTGAACGTAAGCATTGATTACGCAATAGAAAAGCTCCTTGAGCTCACAGGCGAAAAAGCAAGAGAAGCCGTAGTAAACGAAGTATTCGCAAAATTCTGCGTTGGAAAATAAACAATAATTTAGCATTATGCCGTAGGGAGCGACGCCCTCGTCGCTCCGATTGATAAAAATGTACCATTTTTATCAATAATAATGTTTGAAAATCCGATTTTACCTGTTGTAATTATCCAAATCGTAGATTTGGATAATTCGGAGCGACGAGGGCGTCGTCCCCTACGACATACCAACAGCATTGTGCAAAACGGAGAAAAATATGACCCACAGAGAACTTATGACGCGAGCAATTGAGCTTGCAAAAGAGGCTATGAACGAGGGGGAAATCCCCGTAGGTGCCGTAATTGCAAAGGACGGCGAGATTATCGCCGAGGGACGCAACACCCGTGAAAAAGAGCATAACGCATTGGGACACGCGGAGATTCAGGCAATAGACAACGCCTGTAAAGCTCTGGGGGATTGGCGGCTGTCCGACTGCACGCTGTATGTAACCCTTGAGCCTTGCCCGATGTGTGCCGGTGCAATAATCAATGCACGGATAAAAAAGGTTGTTTACGGTGCATACGATCTAAAAGCCGGCTCCTGCTCCTCCGTCACTTCCCTTTTCAATCTGCCATATAACCACCAACCCGAATTGCAGGAAGGCTTTATGGAAAACGATTGTAAAGGACTGATGACAGAGTTCTTTAAGCAACTAAGATAAAATTGAAACAAAAAAACAAAGGTTATTGATTCTGTTGTCAATAACCTTTTCATTATATATTAATATGGGGATTGTCCGTTCTGCCGAGAATGTAATCAACGGAAACATTGTAGTAATCTGAAAGAGCAAGCAAAAATTCAAGAGGTATGTTCTGAAATCCCCTCTCATACCGCGAATAAATGGTCTGTTTTGTACCGAGAATTTCAGCAATCTGAGACTGTGTAAGGTCATTGTCCTCACGCAAATCACGAAGCCTCGGAAGATACATAAAACCACCTCAATAGTACCGTTCTGTACTATTGACAATACCACAAAAATGTGATATTATTCTTTTGTAGTACCTTAAGGTACTACAAAATGCATTTATGCAGGTGGTTGTTTATAAAAAATGAGATTGTTTTTGCATTTCATTCCCTGAAAACGCCATTTCGTTCTTTTTCTGTTGAACTGCAAATCATTTTGTTTTATAATGCTCCTGCATTAAAATAAAGAATCGAGGTATTTTTATGAAAAAGAAAAGACAATTTCTGTTACTATTCTTATCTGTGATAATATGGTTTTCCATATTATCAGCAACTGAAATCACTACATTTGCAAATGACGGCACAATATATTATGATATTGTTGACAATGAAGCCCACATAACATACTGCGATACACAGGTAAGTGGTAATGTTGTGATTCCGGCTTTTATTGAAGGTTATCCTGTAACAACAATTGCTGATGAAGCATTTCTTTGGTGTGACAAAATCACAAGCATAACACTTCCTGATACTGTTACTGCAATTGGCAATGAAGCATTTTGTCATTGTTCTGCATTAGAAGAAATACAATTGGGCAATAGTTTAAAGACTATAGGAAAAACTGCATTTAGAGGTTGTTCTTTTAACAGTATTGACCTTCCCGACAGTCTTACAACAATCGGTGATGAGGCATTTCTTTATTGCACTGAACTTGGAGAGATAACAATACCAAAAAATGTAAACTCAATAGGCGAACGAGCATTTTCATTATGCTCAAATTTGGTGGCTGTTTATGTAAACAGTGAAAATGATTATTTCTCGACCGATACATTTTGCGTTTTATATAATAAAGATAAAACAACACTTGTTTATTACCCTACTGGGAACACAAGAGCGGGCTATACAATTCCGGATACCGTTAGAACTATTGAAGCGGGTGTTTTCCGTTTTTGCGAGAATATAAAAAATATTACTATAGGCAAAAGTGTAGAAAATATTGGTGATCATGCATTTTCCGATTGTGATTCATTAAAAAAAATAACAGTTTCTGTTGAGAATCAACATTATTACAGCGATGATTTTGGTGTGCTGTATAACAAAAACCAAGACACACTCATTCAGTATCCTGCCGGCAGTACACACACCGAATACACAGTAGCAGAATCAACCAAAACAATTTGTGCATATTCATTTTCGGATGCAACAAACCTTGAAAGCGTAATATGCAAAAATGTTGTTAAAATTGAGGATTATGCTTTCAACGGATGCGAATGTCTGGAATATATAGATTTAGGCAATAAAATTGAAACTATTGGTGTCAGTGCATTTGATAACTGTCAAAGCTTGTCAGAGCTTGTTTTTCCGGACAGTTTGATTTCTATTGCGGATACAGCATTTTTTAATTGTTCAAGTCTTAATTCAGTTACAGTAGGAAAAGGATTAAAATCAATCGGATTTTGGGCCTTTTTGTATACTTCAATTTCAGATATTTATTACGCCGGTAGCGAAGAAGATTGGAAAAATATTGACGGCTATAGTGAATTGACAGCTTCTACAATGCACTATAATCACAATCCACACACACATTCATATAGTAGTTCTATAACCGAGTCAACTTGCACAGAAAACGGCTATACAACATATACTTGTTCTTGCGGTGATACATATACAGCTGATGAAATTCCTGCCACAGGTCACACTAAAGCAACCGTAAAAGGCTATGCCGCTACCTGTACGAAGACAGGTTTGACAGACGGTGAAAAGTGTTCAGTTTGCGGTGAGGTTCTCACAGCACAGAAAGAGATTCCGGTACTCAGTCACACATTCGGTGAGTGGGTTGTTGCAACAGCACCCACAGCAAGTGCAGAGGGTATTGAAGAAAGAGCCTGCAATGTTTGCGGTAAAAAGGAAACAAGAGCAATTGAAAAGCTCAGTTATATTGTCGGTGATGTCAACAATGACAATGAAATTACCGCCGCTGACGCAAGACTTGCTTTAAGAATTTCCGCAGGACTTGACACTCTTGAATCGGTCAATGCTGTTCTTGAAATGGTAGATTACAATGGTGATAAACAAATCACCGCCGCCGATGCAAGATTGATTCTCCGCAAATCAGCAGGACTTGAATAATAATCGACACAAAAGGCGAGCCAATCACGGTTCGCCTTTAAACGTTAATTTAGCTCAGCAGAAATTAAATGATATTGTTTGTAGGGAGCGACGCCCTCGTCGCTCCGATTGATGAAAATGTACCATTTTCATCAATTCAAAAACTATACAAATCAAAAAAAGAGAGCAAGCCTTCCTCTCTGAGGAAGGTGGCGCCAAAGGCGACGGATGGAGTAAAAAAAGCTAAAATTACTGCAGAATAGCCATTTCTTAAACTCCCTCAGTCAGCTTCGCTGACAGCTACCTCGGAGAGGGAGCCTTGTATTCTTTGTTTTTGTTTGTATAAATATCTACATTTGCAAGCGGAGCGACGAGGGCGTCGCTCCCTACAGATTCTCTTTATTGGTTTTGTGCTAAAATTCACGGCGTACCAATTTACCCGGTACGCCGTTTTTGCTTTGCATTATCTGCCCATATTGTTCTTGGCATTTCTTGCGCCGTTTGCTATTCCCTCGCCAACATCCTTTGCGCCCTCTGCCGCGCCTTCAACAACATCAGCCGCGCCGTCTGCTACACCGTCAACAACATCACCCAATGCAGAATCCTTACTTGTGGATTCAACAGTGCCGTTTTTGGTTGTAAGCTCGCCTGTTGTAAGAGAATTGTTTTCCGTTGCGGGTCTTGTAGTAGTTACCGGATTTGTAGTTGTAACATTATTGTCCATATCCGTTTTTCTTGTACAACCCGTAAAGAGAAGAACAACCGATAATGCCAGCAAAATCACTACGATTGCTGTTTTCTTCATTTCTGAAAGTCCTTTCATTTTTCCCTTTTGCCGTAAAAAGTCCTTATCTTGTCAGGATGCCTCCATCCGAGTACAAGAGCAACTTGATATCGGCTTCTTTACCTGTCTGAGCGTCAATATACACAAGCACGTCATTGCCGTCCTTATCGTTGCACAAAAACTCGTATGTGTAAACCTCTTTGCCGTCACTCATAGGAATAATTGCCATATCAATCTTTGTAACGGTAAGATTTGCACTTACATTCTTCTGCGCCGCACTCTGCGAAAGAACATTACTGCTGACAGTGCGTTCTTTATGATTCATAAGATAGCCTTCTGCATCAGCAGATACAATTTTGCCCGTGTCAAGAGCAACGCCCACCTTGATGAGATCCGCATAACAAATCACATCACCGAGAGTATATGCAAAATTCACGGTGCATATACCGTCGTTTATTGAGTAATAACTGTCTTTCAAGGAAGAAAAACCGATTTTTTCAAGATATTCCCTTGCTTTTGCGATTGCATCATCTGCACTCAGCTTCTCTTCGCCTGCAAATGTGTCAGACAGCATATACATAAGATATCCGCCGTTTTTCGTTACCGCAACGCTCGTGCCGTCACAATAGAAAACATAGGCTTTGATTTTGCCGTTTTCGTCCTCCTGACGGATAAGATTTTCCTCTTTTATGCCGCAATACTGTGATGCTTTCTTCTTGGCCTGAGTTTCGGAAATTTCCTTTTCGCTTTTAAGCATTTCCGACTCCTTTTCGAGCATATTATCAGCATACGGGCCGTCATAAATAAGAGTGGGATAATCTGAAAATGAATCCTCCGCATCGGAAACTGCGGAAGAATACGAAACAGACAAATCACCTTCATCAGAAAGAAGGCTGAGTGTTGATGTAACATCCTCAAAATCAACGCCGCCGGCAAACATAACCTCCTCGAGATAGCTTATCTGCTCCGACAGCTTTACGGCATAATTATAAAGCTCTTTAATCTGCTGATGGTCCTGCTCGCTGAGCGTTTCGCCGTTTGACACCCTTTTCGTCAGCGACTGCACATAGTCGCTTGACTGTGTAAGAAATTTATTGATATTGGAAAGCTGTGTATCTCCGCTTGACAGAGAGGACAGGCAGTTTTTTGCTCCTGCAGAAGCCTTGCAGAGAGAAAGTGACAGCGTTGACGCCATTGTGGAAGTATTTACATACTGCATTTTTCTTAAATCGTTGGCGAGAGAATCCACATAATCCGCCAAAGATGTTACCGTTCTTTGCTGAGAAACGGACATTTCCTTTTTCAGCTTATTATTCTGTACCGTTTCCGTGATTCCCCATACAGATAATGCCGCAATAACTGCAACTGCAAACGACAGCATCCTTATTTTGCCGCGTTTCATCATAAAAATCATCTCCTTCGGAAATATTTTTTCTTGGTTACTGTTGCATATACTCTTGAAATGTTTGTTAAGGCAAATTATGGCAATTTTGGTACAAATCAATATTGACAAAAAGCTGAAAAACCAATATAATTTATACAGAAATCATTTGAAGGAGATATTTAAAATGACATTCATTGAAAAATTTGAAGCGCTCAATAAAAAATACGGTAAAATAGACGAGAGCAAGCTCACCGAAAATTTTGCAGTACAGGTTGAGCTGACAGACGAGGACTGCGGCGGCATTTTCTACGTTGCATACGCAAACGGCAAGCCTTTTGAGGTTCAGCCCTACGATTATCACGACAACACCGCATCAATCAAAGTTTCAAGCAAGGTGCTTGAAAATATCCTTTCGGGCAAGTCCGATGCAGTTGCACAGTATCTTACAGGTAAGCTCAAGGTTGAGGGCAATTTGGGTCACGCAGTAATGCTTGTTGACCTTATGAAAAAAGAGCCCGTTAAAAGAGCTAAGAAGGTTGCAGAAGAAAAGCCTGCAAAGAAAAAGACAGCGAAAAAAGCTAAGGAATAATCACAACTCCCCTTTGTGGGAGTTTTCCTGTTGCATTGACGGAATAAAAATAGTATAATAAACAGCGGCGAAACACAACACTTAAACTTAACGGAGTTGATACAATGAAAAACTGTGCCGTAATTCTCGCAGGCGGCGAGGGTACGAGAATGAAATCAGCAAAGCCCAAGGTTATGAGTGAGGTTCTTTTCAAGCCTATGCTCGATTGGGTAATATGCGCTGTAAAAAAGGCAGGAATTGATGACATCTGCGTAGTAACAGGCTATGCGGCAGAATATATTGAAAGACACCTCAGCGAGGACATAAAAACCGTTCATCAGGCGGAACGTAAAGGTACAGGTCACGCAGTTATGCAGGCGGCAGACTTCATAAAAGCTCACGAAGGCGCAAATGTTATCGTGCTCAACGGTGATGCTCCATTCGTGGATGCAGACACGATCTCCGATGCATTGGCATATCACAAAGAAAACGGCAACTGTGCAACCGTAATCTCCGCAAAGGTGAAAGACAGCTTCGGCTACGGCAGAATCGTCCGCGACGAAAAGGGTAATATCAAAGCAATCGTTGAAGAAAACGATGCTGACGAGCAGACAAAGCTCATCAAGGAAATAAATTCGGGGGCATACTGTTTCTCGGCTGATGCGCTCAGCGACGTGCTTAACAAAATCACTCCCAACAACGCAAAGGGTGAATACTACATTACCGATGCAATTTCAATAATTCTTTCAGGCAACGGCAAAGCAGGTGCATACACGGCAGGCAACGAAAAAACCGTTCTTGGCGCAAATTCAAGAGCACAGCTCAATCAGCTCAACGAGCTTGCAAGAGCAGAAATTCTCCAAAAGCATATGGAAAACGGCGTTGACATCCCCTGTACAGACGGAGTAATGATAGGCCCCGACTGCGTTATCGGCAAGGACACACAAATTCTCCCCGGCACAATTATGTGCGGCAACGTTGAAATCGGGGAAAACTGCGTAATCGGCCCCAACTCCTATGTGCAGAATTCAACTATCGGTGATAATGTTTCATTCAACAACGCGCAGATAAGAAATGCAAAGGTACTTGATAATGCTACAATCGGTCCCTTTGTACAGATACGTCCCGATTCCGTTATCGGCAACGGCGTGCATCTCGGCAACTTTGTAGAGGTTAAAAATTCTACGATCGACTCCGACACAAGCGTATCACACCTTACCTATGTGGGCGACTCCGATGTGGGTAAAAATGTAAACTTCGGTTGCGGCGTTGTAACTGTCAACTTCAACGGCAAAACAAAAAACAGAACAGTCATCAAGGACAGAGCATTCATAGGCTGCAACACAAACCTTGTAGCTCCCGTAACTGTAGGCGAAAACGCATACACGGCGGCAGGCTCAACTGTTACGCAGGATGTGCCCGACAATTCACTTGCAATTGCAAGAGAGCGTCAGACTGTCAAAGAAGGCTGGGTAAAGGAAAAACAGCCTTACAGAAAGAAAGTATAAGGATATTTTATAATGGCATTTTTCAGCAAATTCAAAGAAAAGAGCGGCGGCTCAATAGAATTCATCATTGCAGGTCTGGGCAATCCGGGCAAGGAGTATGAATATTCCCGACACAATGCAGGCTTTCTGTGCCTTGATATCCTCTCAAACAAAGAGGGATTCAGAACCGACAGAATGAAATTCAAATCCCTTGTTGCCGATACCGTTATCAACGGACACCGCTGTCTTGTAATGCGTCCCCAGACATATATGAACAACAGCGGCGAGGCTATCCGTGAGGCGGCACAGTTTTATAAAATTCCGCCCGAAAAGTGTATCGTCATTTTTGATGACATTGACATTCCTATGGGAGCGCTGAGAATACGTCGCAAAGGCTCGGCAGGCAGTCACAACGGCGTAAAAAGCATAGTTTATCACCTTAACAGCGACAATTTTCCCCGTATCAAAATCGGCGTAGGTGCAAAGCCTCATCCCGATTACGACTTGAAAGACTATGTTTTAGGCAGTTTTTCAAAGCACGAAAAGGACGTTTTAGCAAAAACAATGGAAACCGCTTGCGATGCGATAAAGTACATTCTTGACGGAGATATAGACAAAGCAATGCAGAATTGCCAACTGACAGGAGAGAAAAAGTAATGAACACATACGAAGCATTGAGAATAGCAACAGACAAGGCTTTACTTGCAGGCGGCAGATGTCTTTACAAAGTCAGCGGCGGCAAAATGGCAAAAATTATGTTTTCACAGCAGGTCAGGACAACAAACGTCGGCTCAGATGTAAAAATTCTTGCTGAGGATGAGGATTCCGTTACCATTGCAAAGGTAGACAAAAACGGAAATATCAAAAACAACGGATTCAGAATTTTATCATCCACAGACTTCCATTTCGGGGATGACCCCGCCCTCCGCTTTAAATGTATGGATATGTTTATGAAGCATATCAAAGCCACAAGACCCGACCTTGTTGTGCTTACGGGTGACATTATACAGTCAAAGTTTCAGCATTTTGACTGTATACAATTCGGTCAGTTTATGGAAGAAATCGGCGTTTATTGGGCATTTGTTTTCGGCAATCACGAGGCAAGAGAGGAAAAAGGCAGATTCAAGCACCTGCTTATGACCTGCCAGACGCATTTCCCCCATTGTCTTGCAAGGCAGGGCAAAGAGGAGCTTTTCGGCTACGGCAACTACTGCATAAACATAATGAAAAGCGAAAACGAGATACTCAAAACCCTGTTTATGTTTGACTCGGGCAGAGATGTTATACCCGAATACGTAAAATCTCACGGTGCACCCGAGGATATAATAAACTACGACTTCATCAAGAATAATCAGATGGACTGGTACAAAAATAAAATCACCGCACTCAAGGAGCAGTACGGCGATGTAAAATCCTTTATGTATATGCATATTCCGCTCAAAGAGTACGAAAATGCGATCATTCCCGAAAAGGATGAAAACGGTCTGTTCCCGTTCACAGGCAAGTGCGAGATCATTTACGGAAACGCATACGAAACGGTAGGCAGTTCTCAGTTCAACAGCGGAATGTTCTCGCTTATCAAGGAGCTTGGCAGTACCGAGGCTGTTTTCAGCGGTCACGATCACGTTAACGATTTCTGCGCCCTGTACGACGGAGTTTACCTTGTGTACAATCAGACAGGCGGCTACGAAACCTATACGCTGGACGAAAAATGTGACTGTGACGAAAAAGATTGGCCACAGGGCGTAACCATTACCGATATCGAGCCCGACGGCACCTTTGATATCAGCCGCCGTTTCAGCAGTATGTATTTATAAATTCAGCAAACCGAGAATTTTTTTTAATTCTCGGTTTTTTTATATAGGAAGATAAACAATAATTTAGCGATATGTTGCAGACGCAACGCGATATGTTTACAACGCGATATATTTGTCGCTTTACTCAAATGCGATATGATATAAATCCGCGTGCCGACAGGCACATATCGTATACGAATGTATATATCGCACCGTCAGGTATATCGCAAATCCGTTTACGGATTTATATCGCTACAATAATTTATCGGCATCTGCCGATAAATT
>JAFTVI010000027.1 GCA_017465825.1 Clostridia bacterium | reverse complement strand
TTTTCAGGGTTTCATCTTTTTTGTTTTCTCTGATGATAAGAGATACTTTTTTCATAGGCACTATCATAATGAATAAACCTCCTTTTCGGAAGCCACAGCATTACGTAGTGCTATCTTGCGCTTTGATATTTTTGAACGCACAACAGCACTTACCTGTTGGTCTGCCATATAAATTGATATTTTTTTGATGTTCTCTTCAGTTTCGGGAATTTTAACCTTTTCAAACAAGTTGACTCTTTGAGAAGTAGATAGAAGTTCCTTTTCTAAAAGCCTTACCTGTTCATCCAACACTTCCGCTTCTAAATCAAGTGACATTGCTTTTTCCATATGGTCAGCGGCAATATCGACCCAAAGCGGTGTTTCGTATAAATCGTAATCTCCTCTGGAAAAGTCCGCCCCCTCAAAAACCGGGATTGTAACACCTGCAATATTTCCTGTACCTTTACGGATGTTACTCACGGTGATTATTCCATCGGGGAAAGCACTCTCTTCGCTGAAAACGGCAATCCATGAAGAAAACCCTTTTTCTAAATTTTCTTTTTCTTGTCTTACCGCAACAGCTTTTGCTTCAATAGTACGGATTTCTGATTGAAGTTGTTGTTTTTTAAGTGTCAGTGTAGGCAAATATCTCCGGTACATTTTAAGAGCATCTTTTTGTACCTTTAACTCATTTTTAGTTAATTTGATTTTTGCCAAAATTCAGTCCTCCTTACTTAACAGGCCAGAATTCATCTGTAAGGTCTGACTTTATTCCGGTTTCATCCTTTTCAAAACATTCAGCAAGTATCTGCCAGCCGAGGTCAAGCGACTCTTCGAGTGTTAAATTAACCGACAGATCCATAAGTTTGTTTTCAAAAAGCTGACCGTATTTCAATAATTTTTCATCCCATTGGTTCATAGAGAAGCCCATATTTTTCTTTTCCAGAGTTTCCTTATAGGATGAATATAATCTTATCATTGAGTCCATAAGAATACGGTGGTCCTTACGGGTTTTACTGTTGACATTCTGTTTCAGTCGGGAAAGTGAACCGAATGGCTCAATTCTTCCGCCCTTGAGATAATACTGACCTTCTGTAATATATCCTGTATTATCAGGTACGGGATGTGTTACATCGTCACCGGGCATTGTTGTAACTGCAAGAACAGTAACAGAGCCTGAATTGTCAAAGTCAACAGCTTTTTCGTAACGAGCGGCCAACTGTGAATAAAGGTCACCGGGATAACCACGGTTTGAGGGAACCTGTTCCTGCGTGATTGCAATTTCTTTCATTGCATCGGCAAAGTTTGTCATATCAGTAAGAAGTACCAATACGTCTTTGTCCTGCAAAGCAAACTGCTCTGCAACTGCAAGCGCCATATCGGGAATCATCATGCATTCAACAGTAGGGTCGGATGCAGTATGAATAAACATAACTGTTTTACTTAAAGCACCGCCATTTGAAAGTTCATCTTTAAAATAAAGGAAATCGTCATATTTAAGTCCCATTCCGCCAAGCACTATAACATCCGCCTCAGCCTGCAAAGCAATTCGTGCAAGGAGTTGGTTGTACGGTTCACCTGAAATTGAGAAAATCGGGAGTTTCTGAGAAACAACAAGAGTGTTGAACATATCAATCATCGGGATATTTGTTCTCATCATGCGGTTTGCAAGAATACGTTTTGTAGGGTTAACTGACGGACCGCCGATTGGTTTCATATTTTCGGTGAGTGCGGGACCTTTATCTCTCGGTTCACCCGAGCCGTTGAATATTCTGCCGAGAAGGTCTTCGCTGAAAGATACTCTCATTTCGTGACCTAAGAAACGGACCTCATCTCCCGTTGAAACACCCTGACCGCCGGCAAAAACCTGCAAAGATACTATATCACCGTCAATTTTATTAACCTGAGCGAGTGATTTACCAAATCGGGTATTTATCTGTGCAAGTTCATTATAACGGACATCCTGTGCTTTTACGGTAATAACATTACCTGTGATTGATTCAATTCTGTTATACACTTTATTCATTATCACTCACCACCCTTCAGAAGAAGTTCTGCTTCACGGCTTAAAGTTCCCTGACCTTCTGCATATATTGTGTTGATTTCAGCTTCAGCCTTTTTGAATGCTTCGCTTTCAAATTCAGTATAATTCCAGTCAATAAACTTCTGTCTCATACGATTAAAGAAGCTACGGGCATCGTCCTTATTATCAAGTGCATATTCACTGCCGAGAATATATATAAGTTTATCTGTAACATAGCGTTGACGTTCTTTTGTGCAGTTTGCTTCGGTTAAATCGAAAGAATTTTGCTGAAGATAAACTGTATCAAGCATCTCTGCCTTTAAATAAATCGTGTAATCTTCAATACTTGTACCCTCTTCACCGACAACCTTCATCATTGAACCGATTTCGTCACCGTGAAGAAGAATTTTTTTGCAAAAATCTGATTTCGCAGGGTCAGTAACAGTCTTATATTTTGACCACGAAATGAGCGGGTCTATTGCAGGGTACTTTCTCGCATCAGAGCGTTCACGGGAAAGACCGTGGAATGCACCGACAACCTTGAGTGTTGCCTGAGTAACAGGTTCTTCAAAGTTACCGCCTGCAGGGGAAACTGTACCTCCGATTGTAACTGAACCTTTGCTTCCGTCAGGTAAGCGAACATAGCCTGCTCTTTCATAGAATGCTGCAATATATGACTCCAGATATGCCGGGAATGCTTCTTCACCGGGAATTTCTTCAAGTCTTCCTGACATTTCTCGGAGTGCCTGTGCCCAACGGGAAGTTGAATCTGCAAGAAGAAGAACATTAAGTCCCATCTGTCTGTAATATTCGGCAAGTGTTACTGATGTGTAAACCGATGCTTCACGGGAAGCAACAGGCATTGAAGAAGTGTTACATATAATAATGGTACGCTCCATAAGCGAACGACCGGTTTTAGGGTCAGTAAGCTCAGGAAACTCTGTAAGTGTTTCAACAACTTCACCTGCACGCTCACCGCAAGCGGCGATTATTACGATATCAACATCTGCATATTTTGAAGTGGTGTGCTGTAAAACTGTTTTACCTGCACCGAAAGGTCCCGGAGTACAATAGGTGCCGCCTTTAGCAACAGGGAAGAAAGAATCAATGAGACGCACCTTGGTTTCCATTGTTTCAACCGGTGCCAATCTTTCACTGTAGCACTTAATGGCACGTTTTACAGGCCACCTGAATGACATAGAAACAGAGATTTCTCTGCCTCTTTCATCAGCTAAAACTGCAATTTCTTCATTTACGGTATATTCGCCTTTTTCTGCAATAGATTTCAAGGTATAAGTGCCGAGCAAATTGAACGGAATAAAAATTTTATGAGTAAAAGATCCTTCAGGAACAGTACCTATATATTCACCGGCACGGAAAGTATCTCCGGGTTTTGCAGTAGGAGTGAATCCCCACTTCTTTTCGGCATTAAGCCCGTCTGCATAAATTCCTCTTTCAAGAAACCAGCCTGCTTGCTCAGCTAATACAGGCAGAGGATTCTGAAGCCCGTCATAAATCTGACCAAGAAGACCGGGACCTAACTGTGCAGAGAGCATTTCGCCTGTGAATTCAACAGTATCACCGCATTTTATACCGCCTGTCATTTCATAAACCTGTATCTGAGCGATGTTGCCTCTTATACGGATAACCTCACTCTTAAGTTTTGTATTGTCAACATTAACATAGCATATTTCATTCATTGAAACATCGTTTTCAAACCTTACGGATACAAGGTTGCCGTTAATGCTTACTACCTTACCTTTATTTCCGGTCATTGTATAACCTCCGTTTTATCCTCACTCATAATTGAGTCATAGATTTTTCTGTATGCGGTCTCTCCGCTTTGTGTATCAAATTTTCTCATACGCTCTATGAGTTTCAGTTTCAGTCCGTAATAAAACACAAATTCTTCCGAAAAAGAATCCATCGGTCTGAGTGTTTCCAGAAATTCAAGACGGTAGCGGTTGAGAAATTTTTCTGCATCCATAGGACTTTCTATTTCAATGGCGGTCCGTGCCGCCTGCGAAAGCCCTGCAGGTAATGATTGCGTTTCTGAATCAAAATGTTTATTCATTTTATCTGCACGAAACTTTGCGAGAGAAAGGCGAAGATTCCGTTCGCCTTCATTCCATTTTTCAATCAGATCGGATGATGATTTTTCATAGTTTCTTGATGGCACAAGAGTTAGTTTGTTAAGCTCAGCAAGAGCTTTTTTGCCTAAAAAGCGACTGCACAACTCAAAAAACTGCTTTTCAGTAACAGGTATTGGTGTATTTTCGTTTATACCGTCAAGAGAAGGCAATTGAGATATCAGACAATATTCTGCCATAATTATTCAGCCTCTTTCAATAATGCGGTAATTTTAGGGCTAAGATAGTTTGAAAGCATATCGGTAACAGCCTCTTGAGAGTAATCATAATAAACACCGTCACCGTTTACTGCAATTCGAAATCCGCCATCAAAATTATCATTTGCTTTAAGCGTAACCCCGGTGAGCATTTTCGCTTTAAGTTCATCCTGAATTATAGTTTCAAGATTTTTCAACTCTTCACTACCTAAAATAACCGTAATTTCTTCTGCATCCGGCTTTGCTGCCCAGCCTTCAACAGCTTTAATAATAAGTTGTGATAATGCATCTGAAGAATAAACAGAAGACACATTCTCTCCGACAATGGCATTCAGTTCTTTTGTAACACTTTCTCTGAAAGAGATAAGAAGATTGCGACCTGCCTGACGGATTGCATCTTCACTTGATTTTACTATTCGTTCGTTTTCGGTTTTGGCTTCGGACATAATTTTATCTGCCAGTGCTTTTGCATCAGAGATAATTTTTTCTGCTTCGTCTGTTGCAGATTTAAGAATTGCCTCTGCCTGAGTTTCAGCAGCTTCAACGCCGTCTTTTTTAATCTGTTCAATGAGTTCCTGAAGTTGAATTTCCATAAAACATTCTCCTTTTCAGCTTGTTTTTAATTACGGCAATGTGTTTTTTGTTCCAAAAAACACAAAAAGGAACCAACATCCTCTGCAGACAGCTGGTTCCAAAATATTAATTATTTGTACATATTATATTATATGGTTTATTCTTTTGTCAAGATTTTTAATAGAAAATTAAAATATAATTTTTGGCAATCACTGCTGATTTGCTCATTTATATATTAACAGAACTACTAATTATTTCTCTTGCCATTGCTTCAGTATTCTCCATACGACATACCCACTCCATCTGATTCTCCTCTTTCAGTTGCTCGGTGATACCCTCCGCTTTTTTCATTTGCTCAATGAGAGTATCAAACATCTGTTGAGCCTGAGCATCAATGTCTACAAGATACTGCCACAATTTACCTTCAACCAACAAAGTAGCGAATACAACTTTCTTGTGATTCATAAGATAATCCTTATGTAACATACCCCATTTGCCCAACCTGATGTTTACCTCTTCGGGCGGTAATATAAGGTTAGGTATGTTGTAATCTCCAACCTGTCTGTATTGAATATTTGTATTGTTTTCCATAATAGCCTTCATCCTTTCGTATCCTTAACAAATGTATCGTATACAAATTTTGCACCAAGCCTGAAGCCTGATATAAAACTATCAGCATTACTTGATGTTGAAAATTCAACATCAAGCACTTGCGTAGTTGAGAAACAGTTCCTTATCCTCACCATTCAATCTTGCAGTAAGCTGTTCTTCTTTCTCTGCGAGGTTACTCAATTTCTTTTTGAGTTTAGATGTTAATTCGGAATTAACTTCTTGTGGCTCAAGGTTGCCATAATAGAAATCTTCAATAATATTTGACATTATGTATTCCTCCATATCCGAGGAAATATATTAGAGTACGAAAGATTGAATATGTACTACCGGAGAACTACTTGTGTTATGAACATCCGCACCA
>JAFTVI010000026.1 GCA_017465825.1 Clostridia bacterium | reverse complement strand
CGATATATTTGTCGCTTTGCTCAAATGCGATATGATATAAATCCGCGTGCCGACAGGCACATATCGTATACGAATGTATATATCGCACCGTCAGGTATATCGAAAATCCGTTTACGGATTTATATCGCTACAATAATTTATAGGCTTACGCCTATAAATTATTGTTTATACGTACTGAAGAATTCGCCCATACGCTCACAACATTCCTCGAGCATATCCACCGGTGGCAGATAAACGATTCTGAAATGGTCGGGCTGTTCCCAATGGAAGCCGCCGCCGTGAGTGACAAGAATCTTCTTTTCTTTCAGGAAATCAAGAGCAAATTTCTCATCGTCCATAATGTTGAAGCGCGCATCCATTCTGGGAAATACGTAGAACGCCGCATCGGGGCGCACCGCCGAAAGGCCGGGAATAGAATCAATGTAATTGCACACAATCTCTCTCTGCTCGTAAACTCTGCCGCCCTTTTCGAGAATCGACTTTGCCTTGTTGTCTTCATCAAGAGCTGTGGGAATGACCGATTGCGCAGGCACGTTTGAGCAAAGACGCATAGATGAAAGCAGATTCAGACCTTCAACATATCCCTTTGCCTTTGATTTATCGCCTGCAAGGCACATCCAGCCGCAGCGGTAGCCTGCAATAAGGTGGGATTTTGAAAGACCGTTGAAGCTCAATGTGAGCAGATCGGGCGCAAGTGATGCAAGTGCGGTATGCTCCTTGCCGTCCATAACGAGGCGGTCATAGATTTCATCCGCAAAAAGGATAAGCTCGTACTTTCTTGCAAGCTCAACGATGCCTTCAAGCACGTCTTTGGGATAAAGCACGCCTGTGGGGTTGTTTGGATTGATTACAACAATGCCCTTTGTGCGCTTCGTAATTTTCTTTTCAATATCGTCAACATCGGGATACCAATGGTTATCCTCATCGCAAAGATAGTGCACGGCTCTGCCGCCTGCAAGGGTTACGGACGCAGTCCAGAGCGGATAATCGGGTGCAGGCACAAGAATTTCATCGCCTGTGTCCAGCAGACCCTGCATACTCATTGTAATAAGCTCGCTGACTCCGTTGCCCGTGTAAACATCATTCACGGTAACATTCGGAATGTTCTTCTTTTTGCAGTAGCGTACGATTGCTTCTCTTGCAGAGAGCAATCCCTTGGAATCGGAATAGCCTTCTGTTGAAGAAAGACTGTTTTCCATAATTCTGAGTATATTTTCGGGAGCTTCAAAGCCGAAATAGGCAGGATTGCCGATGTTCAGCTTGAGTATTTTTTCTCCCATTTGCTCCATTCGGTTTGCTTCGTCCATAACGGGGCCTCGAATATCGTAGCATACGTTGTCAAGCTTGTGAGATTTTTTAAAAAGTCGCATTTTTCTCTCCTCCTGAATGAATATTGTACCGCCGAACGGCAAAAAAGTCAAGATAATATATTATAGTATGGGAATGTTAATTAAATGTAAAGGCAAACAATAATTTATCGCTGTGCGATAAATTATTGTAGTTAGGAGTTAGGAGTGATGAGTTAGGAGTTAAGGAAGCCGCAAAGCGGCTTGGATTCAAATGGTTCAAAAGGCGGAGCCTTTTCCACAACTCCTCACTTCTCACTACTAACTGATAAATCATTGTTTAACAAAAAAACGGGAGCAAGTTAATGCTCCCGCAAGGAAATGGACTATATATCAAGCCCTTTCGGGCGTTGTTGTTATATGTAAAGCCTTTTCAGGCGTTATTGTTATATGTAAAGCCCTTTTACAGGCGTTGTTTTAGCAAGTCGGAAAGAATCGATTACTCGCCCATCTTGTTGTAGATGCTTGAAAGCTCGATTGCCTTCCAGAGTTTCTTCCAGAAAGATGCTTCTTCCATTTCCTTGAGTAATTTTCTTTCGTAGTTACGCATTTCTCTTGACATTGTTTCTCATCTCCTCTCTCTCTTGAGTACACCCTTATTATACTCATTTTTTTAAATTTGTCAAGTCATATTGCACAACAAAGTAAAAACAAATTTGTGCAAATGTTACAAATGGGAGGATTTGATTTTAATATCAACTTTAACAGGAATTAAATATGAAGGAATTTTCTTTTGTGCATTTGTCACAAACAGAGTGTTTTGATTTACAGCATAATGACGAATAAACGCCTTTTCGCGGTATTTCTTCAAAAAAAGTTTGTGAAAGTTTTTTTAAGATTTTTTCGGAATTATTGCTTGTATATCCTCGGGCACAGGCACGGAAAAGTGCATACTACAGCCGTTTACGGGGTGAATGAAGTCGATATCACCGCAATGAAGTGCCGCACGGGCAATCCGCTTGTCCGAACTGCCGTACATATCATCGCCGCAAAGAGGTGTACCCATTGATGCAAAATGCACGCGGATCTGATGTGTTCTGCCCGTTTCAAGACGGATTTTCATAAAACTGCACGTGCCGTCGGTGACAAGAGCTTCCCAATGGGTGACAGCGAAGTCGCCTGTTTCGCCCACTGCACGCAGAGTTTTCATAGGGTCGGGACGGTAAATCGGTTTGTTGATTGTGCCGCAACCTTGATATTCTCCCGATACGACAGCGTAATACGTTTTGTGAAATTCGCCCGACAGCTTTGAGGCTGCCATTTTATTGAGAGCAACCAGCACCAGTCCGGAAGTGCTTTTGTCGAGTCTGCCCACGGCACGGAATGTGACATTTTTACCCTTATTCAGAAAATACGCCGCAACTGCATTTGCAAGAGTATCGCCCTGATGATTGTGTGTGGGATGCATAGCAAGTCCTGCAGGCTTGTTTATAAGCAGAATATCGTCATCCTCATAAACGATGTTGAGAGGATATTCAATAGGCTCAATCTTGCTTGAATCCTCAGGAATATTCACCGCAAGAACGTCACCCGTATGCAAAATATCAATTGTGCGGATGTGTTCACCGTTGAGCGTTATGCCGTTTTCAACCCTTTTAAGGGAATTGACAAGCCGCGCGGACAGCTTTGCACAGCCGCGAAGATAGGCATTCACCTTTTTGCCGTTGTAGGATTCATCAATAGTAAATTCAATATGACGCATAAAAACACCTTGAACAATAATTTAGCGGAGCAGGAAATTGAATGGTTAAATCGTAGGGAGCGACGCCCTCGTCGCTCCGAATTATCCAAATCTGCGATTTGGATAATTACAACAGGATGAATTCAGATGCTTAGATACCATTATTGATAAAAATGGTACATTTTTATCAATCGGCGCGACGGGGGCGTCGCGCCCTACGGTACGCTAAAATATTGTTTGTACTTCCTATCAAAAAAGGTGCCGAATACAAACGACACCTTTTTGTATTAGATTTAAACCTTAACGCTCCAGCCTTCGGGACCTTCGATTTTGCCCCACTGAATGCCTGTGAGAGTGTCGTAAAGCTTCTGTGAAATCTCGCCGATTTCGCCGTTGTTGAGCTTCATAATCTTGTCGCCCCACTTGAGCTCGCCGATGGGAGAAATAACAGCCGCAGTACCGCTGCCGAATGCCTCAAGCAGCTTACCTTCGTCGTAAGCCTTTGAAATCTCGTCTATTGAAATGCGGCGCTCGGAAACGTTAAGTCCCCAGGAGCGGAGAATCTCAAGACAGGACATTCTTGTAATACCGCCGAGAATACTGCCCTGAAGGTCGGGAGTTACAACCTCGCCGTCAAGAACGAAAAATACGTTCATTGTACCTACTTCTTCAACATACTTTCTCTCAACACCGTCAAGCCAGAGAACCTGAGTGTAGCCTGCCTTGTCTGCCTCGTCCTGAGCCTTGAGAGATGCGGCATAGTTACCGCCTGTCTTGGTAAAGCCCATACCGCCCTTTACTGCGCGGACATACTTTGTTTCAACGTAAATCTTAACAGGGTTAAGACCTTCGGGGTAGTATGCACCTACAGGTGAAAGGATTATCATAAACAGAAGATGCTTTGCGGGATGAACACCAACGTGAGCGTCTGTAGCGAAAATGAAAGGTCTTATGTAAAGGGATGTGCCCTCAGCTGTGGGAATCCAGCTTTCGTCAACCTTTACAAGCTCTTTGATAGCTTCAACTGCAAACTCCTCGTCGATTGCAGGAATGCAAAGACGGTCATTTGAAAGGTTAAGTCTTGCCATATTTTTGTCGGGTCTGAAAAGACGGATTTCGCCGTCAGCACAGCGGTAAGCCTTAAGACCTTCAAAAACCTCCTGACCGTAATGCAGACACATTGCCGCAGGGTCAAGCTCAACAGGTCCGTAGGGTACGATTCTTGCGTCGTGCCAGCCCTGACCTTCATCATAATTCATAACAAACATATGGTCGGTGTAATAATTACCGAAACCGAGCTTGCTCTCATCTGTGGGATGTGGTTTTGGATTTTGTGTACGTTCAATTCTTATTTCCATTGGAAATACTTCCTCTCTTTAAAAATCTTATTTTAGTATCTGCGCTTCATAAGGAAGAACACGATTATTGATACGATTACGACAAGTGTTGATGCAGAAAGCACAACAAGCACAAGAACGGTGGACGTATCGTCATCCTTGACAACGGAATTTGCATTGTCTGCAGCTGTTGTCGTAACGCCTGAGCCTACAAGGTTATCGGAAACAACATTACCGACGTTGTATGTAGTGGGTTCTGAGGTTGCCGGCTCGGTGGTAGTGGTCTGCGGTTTTGTTGAAACGGAAGGCACACCGACTGCCTGTGTTGCGTTTTCCTTTGTGGTATCGTCAGCAATAATAATATTGGGTGATGTTACAGGCTCTGTTGTGGCAGTGTTTGAACCGTCCGACGTGCCGAAGCCGCCGCCGATAGCATCGGTTATCATACCAAGACCGCTGTTGAATGCGTCAGACATAAGACCGCCCAGGTCGCCGAATGCACCTGCAACAGAGTCGAATATTGAAGAACCGCCGCCACCCGTAAGACCGGAAACAATGGAGCCGATGTCGGTTTCCGTGATAGAGCCTAAATCAATGCTGTCAAGACCGTTTTCTTTAAGAAATGCATCAAGCTGTTCCTGAATGGATGCCTGTTCTTCTTCGGTTTCTGCGGATTCGAAGTCCTCTACAGCTCCGTTTATGTAGTTCTCCAATCTGTCCTGCAATGTTTCTGCAAATGCGGTACAAACTGTGGTAAACATAAGCATCGTTGTCAGAATTACTGCAAAAATATTTTTTAATATACTCTTTTTCATTTTATCTTCACCTTAACAAAATTTCTACAAATAATATTCTACATCAATACTTGCAAAAAGTCAAATAAATATTGCATTTTTAGCAAAGTTAAGGAAAGAAAATTTTGGCAACAAGGTTAAAAAGTGAAGCCTGCAGACTACGGAAAATTATATTTTTGCATTTTTCATAAATAAATTTTTATTTTAATTGAAAAACTATTTAATTTCACAAAGATATATGCTATAATATCCACAATTAACATTATATTTTGGAGGTATATTTGTGAAAACTTGGCAAAAAGTGCTGTTTGTAACCGTGCTGGTCGGTTTCATAGGTCTGTCACTGTTCTTTACATTCTATTCCATTGCCCGTGATACATTCGAATTTGAGTATCAGGAAGCAGTCGGCGCGGAAGACGGTGTTGAAGGCTTGTCAGGCTGGGTATTCTACGGCTTTAACGGCAACAGCAACACAAAAGAAGTGCATATTGACTATGCGAGGGATAAAAACGGTGAAAATCCCGACGAATCGAAGCCTGTTACGGGTGTTGATTCCTTTACAATCGTCAGTGACGAATATGTTGAATATATTTATATCGGCAAGGATGTTGAGTACATAAGCGAAAGAGCTTTTTATTACTGCAAAATGCTCAAGGCGGTTTTTGTTGATGACGAAAACCCCTATTTCTGCGATGTTGAAGGCGTTCTTTATACAAAGGATATGAAAACCCTTCTTCTGCACCCCATTTGCAACGGAAAATGGAAGGTTGAGCAGGGTATAGCCGAAACAAACGACACCTTTGATATCCCCGAAGGTGTTGAAAGGGTAGGCGGCTTCAGCTTTTATAAAAACACCGACCTTGTGCATCTCACATTCCCGTCTACCCTCAGAGCCATTGGTGATATGGCATTTTTCGGCTGCGGAAATATGTGGACCGTTTGGCTGCCCGAAGGGCTTGAATCAATCGGTGCTGATGCATTCAGCTACTGCGGAAGTATTTCGCCAATGCTGTATATTCCCTCAACAGTCAGGCAGATTGACAATTACGCATTCTTCTCCTGCGGAGGTATACAGGAGGTATATATGGGCGCAGAAAGCGACGAGGGGATGGAGCTTGGCGAGAGCTGGCTGCCAAAAAACGTAATGAAGGGCGTTGTCAGTGTGGCTGTTGAACCCGAATGGGGTAAAACCCTTGAAGAAGCTAAGGCTGAAAAGGTCAGAATTGATAATCATAATGCACAGGAGGCTGAATAAGTATGAGTAAATTTGCAAAGCTTAAAACCAATGCAACAAACCTCCTTACAGATTTCAGAGAGCATTGGAACACTCCCGCAGAGGGCAAGCACGTTCCTTACAAGGAATATATTTCAATCCTGTTTGCCGTTGGCGGTAACTATTCGTCGGAGTATCTTCTCAGCTTTCTGTCCTTCGGAACAGGCTGTTATCTCGTTGCTTATTATTATGAGATTCCCATTCTCACGTTCACCGCAATAAATGCGTTTTTCCTCGTTTCAGGCTATATCTGGAGCATATTGAGTATGGGTGTTGACGCAAACTTGGGTGTTCTGCCAAAGAAAACGGAGAAAAAATATTTTGCTTTTTATCTTACCGTTGCGGCATTGGGACTTGTGTTGCTCATATTTGATATGTCGTCCGTTCTGCCCATTCCCGAAGCGGTTGCAAACTACGCAAACACCGCCTGGCAGGGACTGAATCTCTACAGCATTTTCAAAATCTTCGGTATTCATATGTTTGTATCAGGCTGGGGCGGTTTCAGAGCGATCATAGTTAAAAAGAAGCTCATACCAAAGCTCGGCAGATACAAGGTTTTTGCATATGCAAACGTTATTCAGTGCCTTATTATGGTGGTTCTTATCTGCGAGCTTCCGATTTTTGAAATGCAGCTGACAGACCGTGTATGGATTCTTTATGTTCTTTTCCAGCTTTACGGAATGTGGTGCTATACAGGCTCACCTCAGCAGATTGCGAACAATATAAGTCCCAACGGCCACGAGAGAATGATCGTCCGTTGCTATCCCGTCAAGCTGAGCCATCTGCTCCGTTCTTTAATGACGTTTATAATCCCCACCGTTGCAGGTGTGTGCTTTACAAACGGTATCCGTGACAGAGGTACGTTCCAGTACATAATTCCTATCGCGCTCCTGCTGAGCACGTTTACAATGTTTATAGGTCTGGGCAAAATCAAAGAGCGAATCCCTGCACCGCCTATTGAGAAAAAACAGTACTTCTCATTCTGGGACTGCATCGGCGGTATTATGAGGAACAAGTATCTTTGGATAAAGCAGGCATCATCGCTTCTCGATTCGCTCGGCAACGGTATGATCGGCATCAAGCAGATACTGCTTATTTATACATGGCGTGAAACAGGCTTTTTCTTTGCACTCGCTGAGAATGCAATTTCCTTTGTGGGCAATCCCGGTGCATTTCTTGCCCCCTGGATAAGAAAGAGATTCCAATACAAAACACTCTATGTGTTCAGACAGCTTGTAATGTTCATTTCCAGCGCGTTCTATATTCTGGCATTCCTGTTCCTGGGCAATTCGCCTATGATTTGCGGCATTGTTCTGTTTATAGGCATCTGCTGCTGTGATTCGCTCAAATCCGCCATAGAGCTTGCTTCGGAGGATATGGATATCCGTATCAGCGACTACCAGATGTATATTTCAGGTGAGCGATTTGAATCATATCAGGGTGTTGTAGGCTGGTTCACAAGCCCCATTTCAAGCCTTATCAGTCTGATTATTCCGCTTATGTTCTACCGTTGCGGCTTTACATCGGATTGGGATGTTCTGTTTATAGATGACGTGCGGATAAAATGTATGCTTATCGGTCTCGGATTTGATATGGCAGGTTATATACTTATGTGTCTGCCTTATGTACTGTTCTGGGATTATACTGACGAAAAACACGCCCATATTATGCAGGTTCTGCAGGAAAGAGCCGATGCGGCAGCCGCAGAGGATAACGTATCTGCCGCCGTGACCTCAGCGCAGGGAGAAACACCTGTTTCGGCAGTGCAGAACGAATAGTAAAATATAATAAAGAGCCGTGTCACGTGACGCGGCTCTTTTTAGATGTACAGTTAATTCAAAAATTATTCAAGTCCTGCGGATTTTCTCAGCGCAAGCCGTGCATCGGCGGCGGTAACTCTTCCGTCATCGTTATAATCTGCAAGCAGATACTGCTCAAGATACAGAATCTCAAGTCTTGCGCTGTGGCGCAGAATCAACCTCGCATCAGCGGCGGTAACTTCGCCGTCACCGTTGACATCGCCCATTGAATATGTTGCGTCGTCCTGCATAAAGCTGTCGTTCCTGCCCGTACCCTCGGAAATTGCCGCATTGTCATCAGTTGCTTCAAAAACTTTAAGCTCTTTAACTGATTTTATAAACGTACCTGCAATATTTCTTGCTGTAAGCTCAGGATAAACCCCCTCTGCGCTGTAGCTGAATGTGAGTATGTAGAGCTTTACTGCATCTGAGTCGTTAGTACCTGAATACAGGTATGAAAAATATATATCACCGTCAACGTCGTTGTAAACTGAGTTTGAGTAGTTGCCTGTCTGCTTAACGGACAGAAGAGTGAGCACATCCGTGTCGTAAGACACCAGCAGGTCGCCGTTGGTCATTCCTGTCATATCACGTGCATAAATCACATAATCGAAGGTGCCCTCTGAAACGCGTACCACAGGATTCAGCCCTGCATTAAGCTCAATGCCGTCAACAGTGCCCCTGTAATCAGCAAAAGCAACGGTTGAAATACACAGCGTCATAACAACCGCAAGCAAAAAAGAAAGTAATCTTTTCATATTTTCATCTCCCATCGGGTATATTCTATCAAAAAGTTCTCCGTTTGTCAAACTGTATTGAAAATAAGCAAAAAATATGATACTATATTTTTATAGAGGTGATTTTATGGATAAAATACGCACTCAGGGTAAGGTTTTGCTGGACTCACAGGGCAGAGAACGGATTTTTTACGGCATAAACGTGTGCGACAAGGGCAGCTTCATTGAAGAAACAGGCAACCGTTGCTACAATTATAAATGTGACGACGATATGCTTAAGGCGTTCAGAAAACAGGGCTACAATCTTATAAGATTGGGCATAACCTGGGATGCCGTTGAGCCGCAGAGAGGTAAATACAACGACGTTTACATAGCCGCAGTCAAGGGAATGCTTGATAAGTGCCGTGAGTACGGAATGTACGCTTATATTGATATGCATCAGGACCTCTATTCCGGTTGGGGGAACGGCCCCGGTGACGGAGCGCCCGATTGGGCTTGCCATACGGACGGCATTAAGTATAAAATGCCCAAGCTTGTGTGGGCAGAAAGCTATTTCTACGGTAAGGCTACTCACAGAGCATTTGATAATTTCTGGGATAACAAGTACGGTGTACAGGATGATTTTGTCAGAATGTGGGCGTATCTTGCATCGAAGCTTGACGGACATCCGGCGCTGTTCGGTTACGATTTGCTCAATGAGCCGTTTTTAGGCTCCGACGGCGGCAGGGTATTTAAAACTCTTATTAAAAATCTTGTGAAAACATCTGTGGGAGATAAGCGTATCAGCATGAAACAGCTTGCGGCGGATGCTCTTACCAAGGGCGATATTATCCACGTGCTTGACCAGTACAACGGTGAGGTTTTCAATGATATTGTGAACACAGCTGCCCCCATTGTAAACAGCTTTGACCTTTGCCGCTATATGCCTTTTATGGATAAAACAGCGTCTGCCATAAGAAAGGTTTCTCCCGATCCCATAATTTTTATGGAAAACTGTTATTATTCAAATCTGGGTATTGAATTTGCAGGCAGACCTGTCCTCATTAACGGCGAAAAAGCCGAAAATCAGCTGTTTGCTCCTCACGCCTACGACCTTATGGTTGATACCCCTGCATATAAGCACGCAAGCAATGACCGCGTGAAGTCTATTTTTGACCGCCGTAAAAAGGAGCAGGACGAAAACCTTGATATGCCCGTTATCGTCGGCGAATGGGGCGGATATTCTGAGGGAACGGAGTGGTTGCCGCATATTGAATTTCTGCTTGAGCTTTTCGATAAGAATAAGTGGAGCAGTACATACTGGGCGTATTTTGACGGATTACTCGGTTCTCCTATGTGGGAAACTCTCAAAAAGCCCTACCCCAGAGCGGTTACGGGTAAAATTGACAGCTATTATTTTGACCGTGACGGCAATACATTCACGCTCGTTTACACTCAGGATAAGGAGTTTGATGCGCCCACGGAGATCTTCGCCCATAAAGAGATTGCAGAGGTCATCACCGACGGCGAATATGAAATTGAACAGCTTGATGATGAAGCATATATCATTAAGATCTCAACAGGCATCGGCAGACATAACGTAAGAATCGTCTTCAAGGGCGAAGGGTTCAGCTATGCAAGTAATTCATAATTCATAATTATTGTATGATTCAGATTCTGCGTTGAATAAAAATAATTGTCCCCATTATTTAGTATGGGGACAAAATTATTGCTGAAATTAAAAATATTATATGTGGTTAGATATGACAAATTATGAATTAAGACAATTTAATAAACAATCTGCACAGACTGATTGATATATTTGTAGGGGATGCCACTCTGGCATCCCGTGCGCAATTCCAAATTACAACTAAATCTAAAACGGGACGGCAAAGTGCCGTCCCCTACAGAATATCAATCAATTTTCGCTTTTTATTATTTTGCTCTCAATGTTAATTCTTGTTTAATTATGAATTATGCATTATGAATTATGATAATTTATGAATAAACAATCCGCTCAGCAGCTTAGGCTCGAACCAGGTGGACTTGGGGGGCATAATTTTCTGTGCATCCGCAATATCCATAAGGTCGTCGAGGGTGGTGGGGTACATCGAAAATGCAATCTGCATATCCTCTGCACAGCGTTTTTCAAGCTCTGCAAGACCGCGTATACCGCCAACGAAGTCGATTCTTTTGTCTGTCCGAGGGTCGTCAATGCCGAAAACAGGCGTAATTACATTCTTCTGCAGAATGGAAACGTCAAGCCTGTCAACAGGGTCAGTCTCGTCAAATGCCCCGTTCTTTGCGGTGAGCTTGTACCACTCATTATCTATATACATACCGAAGGTGTGCTTTGCTTCGGGCTTGTATGCGCCCTTTCCGTGCTTTTCTACCGTGAAATTTTCCCCGATTTTTTCAAGGATTTCTGCCGTTGCCATAGAATTCTTGTCTGCAATAAGGCGGTTGTAGTCCATAATTGCAAGGTCGTCACTCTTGAAATACACCGCAAGGAAGAAGTTGAATTCCTCTGTGCCGTCGTAATCGGGATTTGCCTTGCGGCGCTTCATTCCCACCTTTACGGCGGATGCGGCTCTGTGATGTCCGTCTGCGATGTAGAGATACGGCACGTTTGCAAATTCATTCACAAGTGCGTCAATGTCTGCCTGCTCAGCTACCACCCATACGGTGTTTACAATGCCGTCATCTGTAGTAAAATCGTACTCGGGCTCGGTTGCCGTGTACTTTGCAACAACAGCGTCAATTGCATCCTTTCCTCTGTATGTAAGGAAAATCGGGCCTGTATTTGCATCGCAGTAGTCAACGTGATTGATTCTGTCCGCTTCCTTGTCTGCTCTTGTAAGCTCGTGCTTTTTGATTATGTTGTTCATATAATCGTCAATTGATGCACAGCCTACAATGCCTGTCTGCGCTCTGCCGTTCATAATCTGGCGGTAGATGTAGAGCTTCGGTTCGTCATCCTGCCTGCAGATGCCGTCAGCCGATAATTTGTCGAGATTCTCCCTTGCTTTAAGGTAAACCTTTTCATCGTATATATATGTGCCGTCGGGCAGGTCGATTTCTGCCTTGTCAACGTGCAGAAATGAGCAGGGATTTTCCTTCGCCATTTCTTTTGCTTCCTTGCTGTTCATAACGTCATAGGGAAGTGCCGCAACTTTTGATGCGTATTCTTTTGTTGGTCTGATTGCTCTGAATGGTCTTATAACTGACATATTTATTAACCTTTCTTATGATAATATGTTGCCGTTGCGGAAATATATTTCGCTTTCGGAGAAGGAGTATATGCCCGAAACGTTTTTGCCGAGTATAAAATACGATGCTTCGGTGTAAACGGGAATTATAACAGCATCGGAAATCACCGTCTGCTCGCATTTTTTGAAAATATCGTTTTTCTGCTCATCGGTCATAGTGTTTGTGAGCGAATCAATAAGATTGTCGTAGAATTCGTTGGCATAGCCCGTGATATTGTATGATGAACCGGACTTGAATGTGCCCAGAAACTCCGCTGTGTTTGAGGCTGTAACGGTTACGGGTAAAAATGCTATCTGATAATTGCCCGAATTGAAGAGCTTCAGCGCCTCATCTCTTGACTGTATGTTGATTTTAACGTCAATGCCGAAAACCCTTTGCCATATCTGAATCTGCTTTTTGACGCAGTCTGCAAAATCCTCTGTTGTAAGCACCGTTACACTCATTGATGCGGAAATATTTTCGTTTTCGTTCATCGCCGTCTTGTAATGGGCAAGTGCCGTATTCTCATTGTAGGAAATAAGTTCGGGGGTGAAATCGTAATAGGGAGAAAGTGTGTTTGTAAGCAGTCTGTTCGTTGTGCCTTCAATGTAATCGGGAGCAGTAAGCAACGATAAATCAGCCGATGCGGCAAAAGCCTTGCGCAGAGCGGTTGTTGTAAATGTGTCTGCCGCACAGTTGAACCAATAACCCCATATAACGTCACTAAGGGCAGAAACTGTGAAATCATCGTTAAAAAGGCTCAGTGAATCGGCGGAAACATAGCCTGCATCATACGTGCCTTTTTCTATTTTTTCGGGTACGGTTGCCCCGTCCTCAACATAGTAAACCCACACTCTGTCGTTCTTTGCAGGCTCACTGCCCGTGTAAAGCGGGTTTTTCTCAAGCCTTATAACAGCTCCCTGTGTCCAGCGGTAAACCATATACTCGCCGTTGCACAGCATATATTCCATCGCAAGACCGTATCTGCCCCTGCAGGCGTTGAAAAATGTTTCATTGCAGGGCATAGCCGCAAGCCTTGTGAGGTAGTAAAGGAAATTGGGGTCCGGGTAGTCAAGGGTGATTTTCAGAGTGTAATCGTCAAGCACCTCAATGCCCAGCGCATCGGTTGTGAGCGCACCGCTCTGTACACCGGAGCCGTTTTTTATTGATGACAGATATTTGCCCTCTGCCGAACCTGTGGCGGGGTCTAACGCTCTTTTTAAGCCGAAGGCGTAATCGTAAGCTGTAACACGGTTGTCAAAATTCTCCGGCAGGAGCGATTCGTCCTTATCCTCGTCGCTCAGTTCCTCTTTTGATGTGTTGGTAAGATACCATTTGGCATCCTTGCGCAGATTGAATGTGTATACGAGCGAATCGTTTGAAACACTCCAACTGTCCGCACCGGCGGCAACGATCTCTTTGTTTTCGTTAAGCCTTACGAGTCCCTCAAAGCAGTTGTATGCAATCATTTTTGAGGACGAAACGGATGCGACCTGAGGGTCAATCGTGCCGAAATCCTCCGTAACGGGGTAGTAGAGGTCGGAGCTCGTTTCTTCGTCGCAGGAAGTGAATATTGTCAGTATTGAAATTAAAATAAGCAGAATCGCAATCGCTTTTTTCAAATTATATCTCTCCTTTGTAAAATATTCTAACATACTTTTATTTGTATTTCTATATAAATTTAATATTTTTACTTAACTTTTAATAAAAGTTATGATATACTCTTATACGGAGTGTGATAAAATGACAACAACCGAAATTATTATGATAATTCTGCTTGCGATAACGGCGGTGTGCTCCGTTCTCGCTGTGATATTTGCAAAGAAAGGCTCAAAGCCGCAGGACAACTCAAGCAATGCGGTAATGCAGACCAAAATTGATACGCTTGCAGACACCGTTTCTCGTGAGATGTCCAACAACAGGCAGGAAAACGCAAGAGCAATGTCCGATATCAACACCAAGCTTTCCGATATGTCCGAAAAAACGCTTGAACGTCAGCACAGGCTGATTACGTCTGTCAATGATTCTCTTGCCGAGATTCAGAAGTCAAACGCTCAGCAAAGTGAAAAGCTGATGCAGACTCTTATGACATCCGTTGAAAAAATGACGCAGAGCAACGAGAAAAAGCTGGAAGAAATGCGCGTTACCGTTGACGAAAAGCTCACGTCAACCCTTACCACAAGGCTCGATTCATCATTCAAAACCGTTTCTGAGCAGCTTGAAAATCTGTATAAGTCACTGGGTGAAATGAAGGAGCTTTCGGGCGGAATAACACAGAATGTCACATCACTCAACAGAATTCTTACCAACGTAAAGGCTCGAGGTACCTGGGCGGAGTATCAGCTTGAGGGCATTCTCGACCAGACCATTCCCAATATGTACGTCAAGAATTTTCAGCCTGATGAGAGTAAGGATATGGTTGAATTTGCCGTTAAGATTCCCGACGGCGGTGACAGCAAAAAAATCACCTATCTTCCCATCGACTCAAAATTCCCTATGGAGGACTATGCAAGACTTTGTGCCGCCGCAGACAGCGCAGATGCCGAAGCGGTTGCCCTTGCGAGAAAAGCGCTTGAACGCCGCGTTACCGACGAGGCAAAAGCCGTTGCAAAGTACATAAATCCCCCTGCCACCACACCTTTTGCAATTATGTACCTTGCCACCGAGGGACTTTATGCGGAAATCGCATCCTCAAAATCGGGTCTGCTCGAAAAAATACAGAACGATTACAGCGTTATGATTGCAGGACCTACCACAATTACCGCTTTGCTCAACTCATTCTCAATGGGATTCAAGACTATGGCAATCAACGAAAAAGCAAATGAAATAAAGCTTGTGCTTGGTGCAGTCAGAAAACAGTACGATACCTTTGACGACCTGCTCGAAAAGGTAAAAAAGAAGCTGGGTGAGGCTGATAATTCAATCGAAGCGGCAATCAAGCGTAACGGAATGATAGTCAAAAAGCTAAAATCAATTGATTCTGCGGATTCTCTCACATCGGCAGACAATATTTTAGGAATCGAAGGAGAATAATTATGCATTTATTGAAAATCGACAAGGAGCATTATCAGGGACAGGCAGACCCGTTTATATTAAAAAGCAACGGCAGATACTATATCTATGTAACAGGCCACGATGCGGTTTACGCTTATCATTCAGACAGCCTTTTTGAGGGCTGGGAGTATTACGGCGTCGTTATGACAGTGCCGGAGCGTGATTCCTTCTGGGCACCCAGTGTTATAGAGCTTGAGGGCAAATTCTATATGTATAATTCAATCGAAATCTACGACGATGAGCCCGATAAAGGCGGTCACAGAGGTGCTATGCACGTTTCCGTTGCAGACAACCCTCTCGGTCCGTTCACGGGTACAACAAGAATTCTGCATCCGTTTTCAATCGACTCTCACATCGTTCAGAATGAGGCAGGTCTGTTCCTTTTCTACTCCGCAAACAGGTTTGAGGGTGAGCGGATCGGCACTTGTATTTACGTTGATAAAATGCTTGATCCCTTTACCCCTGCAGGCGAGCCTGTTCTTGTTGTTGAGCCCACACTCGACGAGGATATTTTTCGCCGTGACAGATACAAAAAAGGTCAGCATTGGCACACAATCGAGGGCGCCTGCTATTTTAAAGAGGGCGATTGGCATTACCTGATGTATTCGGGCAACTGCTACGAACAGCCTACTTATTACATCGGATATGCAAGGGCAAAGACAGATGAAACCGACCTTACGAAGATAAAATTTGAGAAATATCCCGATGAGAATACATATCATCCCGTACTCAATGCCAACGAATTTGAGGAGGGCACGGGACATCACTCAATGATCAAGGAAAACGGTCAGTGGTACGCCATTTACCACGCAAGAGATTACGGCGATGAAAATAATGCATTTGACGCAAGAAACGCACGAATCTGTAAGCTCAACGTAAACGACGGCATCATCGAAGCAGAAAGATACAAAGACCGTATCTAAACGCGATTGTTGACAAAAATTAAAATATTCTGTATAATATTATAATCAAGTAAAGAACAATTATAAAAAATGTGAGGACGATACAAGCATTGAGTTCAAAAGAATACTGTTGCTCAAGTCAGGATCTGGAGCGCTTAAGCAAATTCCGATTAATGGACGACGATTTTATGTCAAAAGTCTTTGACAGGAACATTGAAGCAACTCAACTGTTGCTGAATATAATTTTAGAGCGAACAGATATAAAAGTCGAATCCGTTAAAGCTCAGAGAGAGTTCAAAACCGTAATCGGACACTCAGTGAAATTTGATATTTTTGCAAAAGATGTAACAGGCAAACCTTATGATATTGAAATCCAGCGTTCAGATAAAGGTGCAAGTCCCAAAAGAGCAAGATATAACAATTCTGTTCTTGACACATATCTTTTAGAAAAAGGAAAAGATTATACCGAGCTGACTGAAACATACATAATTTTTATAACCGAAAATGATGTATTGGGTAAAAATCTTCCACTCTACCATATGGAACGTAAAGTGTTGGAAACGGATGAATTGTTTGATGACGGTTCGCATATAATATTTGTAAACGGTCAGTATAATAATCCGGACAATGCTATAGGCAAGTTGATGCACGATTTCAGATGTACCAAAGCAGACGATATGCATTACAGTCAGCTTGCAGATAAAGTCCGATATTTTAAAGAAACAGAAGGAGGCAGCAGTGCTATGTGCAAAATGATGGAAGAAATGAGAAAAAACGCAGTAATTGAAAAAGCTACAGAAAATGCATTAAAAATGCTTAAAGACAATATTCCTTTAGAAAAAGTTGCTGAATATAGCGGGCTTTCTCTTGATGAAATTCAGATTTTGAAAAAAAATCACAATTTATGAGATTTGGGTAAATAAAAATGCAAACTATAACCGTCACTTGTCCGAGTGGCGGTTACGTTTTACAATTTTACAAGAAAACGGCTTTCGCCGTATCGCGGCGACCGTTTTCGGTTAGTCCATCTCCGAGCACGCGTAGCGGGCGTTCGGAGGGACATATAATCTTTTTAACTTTATAGGTAACGCAGTTTCCTATAAAGTTAAAAATGGGACGGCGATGCCGTCCCATACAGTTTGAGCTTAAATGTCTGTTAATTATTCATTATGGATTGTGCATTATGAATTATTTTACCATCTGTTCTCAACGTACTCACAGAAAGCGTACATATCCTTGATTTCGAGATTTGTGCCGTCGTCGAGAGTTACGTCGCCGCTCCATAAGCCGTGTACCTGATGTGAGTGCATTCTGCCCACAACAAGATTAAGGTCGGAATGATGGTCAAAGGTGGGAATCATTGTCATATTGAATCTTCCGTCCTCGGAAACAAACTTCCAGGGCTCCATATATTTGTCGGGCTTGGGGAAGGTTTCAACGTCAACAGCGCCGAATTTGTGAGCCTTGCCGTCGTAGAAAATACAGGTTTCCGTTGCATTTGATTCGTTACCGATTGCCCAGGTTATTTCAAAGCCGAAAAGATGCTTCTCGCCGTTTTCGTCGGTTATGTATGCGGAGCCGTTGCCCCAGTACCACACCATTTTGTGAATGGTGTTTACTCTGCCCCAGTCAAGCGTGCAGAACGAATCTTCCTTTGAGAATTTATACTCGTATGCGCCGTATCTGAATACACCTTCGCAGGGCATACAGTTCTGTTTTGTGGTCATAAAATATCTTGTTTTATCCTCATCAAAGGGGAGAACAGTTGTGATATTCTCAAGTCCGGGCATAATGTCCATAGTGATGTCACACAGAATGTCCTTTTCTTCGTGGACGCTCTTGCACCAAAGGGTTCTTGAGGTTTCCATTGTGTTGAAGTCAAATTCAGCGGCACCGACTTTATCCTTAAAACGGTTGGGGACGTCACCTTTTGCAGGGGGAATGTGCTTGTTCTGTCCGCCGAGGAAATACTGTGTGCTGTCGCAAATAACCTCACCCGTTTCAAGACTGAGGAATTTTACGCCTAAGTAGCCGCCTGCATTGATGTTTGCAAAGCTGAGCTGCAGCATAAATTTGCCGTCGGAAACCTGATAAAAATCCCATTCCTTGCGGCTGATAATGCCTGTTTTTACGTAATCTCTGTTGTAATCAAAAACATTGTGTCTTGCCCAACCCTTTGCAAGAAGTGTGCCGTCGGGAGCGAGCAGGGGAGTGCTTTCGGTGTACTCAATCTGCTTTGAAGGCTCTTTCCATTCATTAAAGGGTACGTAGGTTCTGGGTGTTTCCTCGCTCATATCTTATCCTCCTTGGAAATATCTTACTTATATTATAATTAATTATCGTGCAGATTGCAATGGTTAATTTGAGTTTTATAAAAAGATAAACAATAATTTAGCAGTGAGTTTTTTTGTAATTGTAGGGAGCGACGCCCTCGTCGCTCCGAATTATCCAAATCTGCGATTTGGATAATTACAATAGGTTAAATCAGATTCTAAAAGGTTATTATTGATAAAAATGGTACATTTTTATCAATCGGCGCGACGAGGGCGACGCGCCCTACGGAAAATATGAATTACAAAAAAAAAGCCACCGGTGTTACCCGATGGCTTGGTTTTATTTAAGGATTAACCCCAGATTTCAGAGCAATCACAGCAATAGATTTTGCCGAAGATGCTGAACATCTTGATAAGAACTCTGTAAATCTTTGCCCAGAATGTATTCTGATGGCAAAGGCAATCGCAAGGATTCTTTGCAACAGCAGGAAGCTTAAGGTCTGCTGTACCCAGCTCTACTGCAAGTGAACCTTCGGATTCACAGAAGTAGCCGTTTCTTACAATTGATACTGTGTATTCACCCTCGGGAACAACGTGGGTAAAGTAACCGTTTGCATCTGTTGTGATTACGATTTCCTTGAATGTTGCATTGTTTGTAAGAGTGATTGTTGCGTTTGTAACAGCTTCACCTGATGTATCGCTGAGTGTTACGCAAAGCAGAGCCTTACCGCCTGTGTACTGCATATCCTTATAGAAGCTGTCACACTTTGTACACTCGTAAAGGTAGTAACCAGCCATTGTTGCAGTTGCATTAACAGTGTTTGTGTGCTTATAATCGTGACCTGTTGCATCAACGAAGTCTGACTTGTATGTATCGCCGCAGTTTGCACAGGTGTGAAGTGTGTAACCTCTTTCTGTACAGGTGGGAGCTACAACTGTTTCGGTGCTGTAGTTGTGACCGATTGCATCTACATAATCTGTTTTGTATGAGTAGTTACATACGGTACAGGTGTGTTTTGTGTAACCCTGTTCTGTACAGGTGGGAGCTACAACAACTGACTTGAGTGTATGACCGAGTGCAGGAACATAGTTTTCGCGTGTTGATATTCCGCAAAGTGTACAGGTTGTAGCTGTGTAACCCTGTGATGTACAGGTGGGAGCGATAACCATCTTTGAATAATGATGCTCAAGAGCAGGAATTGTAACTGAATAGCTGTGATCACAGATTGAACAGGTGTATGTTACAGAGCCTTCCTTGCCGCAGGCAGCAGGAACTGTAGTTGATGTATAGCTGTGACCGAATGCGGGAATTGTTTCGGTTGCATCACAATCGTGATGAACACCGCTTGCATCTGTATAGCCTGTACAAACTTTTTTACCGTCCTTGTCACAGGTAGCTTCTGTTTCAACTACAAAATTATGACCGAGTGCAGGAATTGTTTTGCCGGCAAGGTCTTCACCGCAAGTGCCGCAGGTACCGGAGATATAGTAACCGTTTTCTGTACAGGTAGGAGCTACATATTCAGTATTTTCAAATGAGTGACCTGTTGCTTTAACAGTTTCTGTGTAAGTATGGCTTGCATCACGCTGACAGGTATAAGTGATATATCCGTCCTCTTCACAGGTTGCATCCTTTGAATCGGTAACTACGTAGTTATGACCTTTTTCAAAAGTGATTGTGTAAGAATATTTACAGGTTTCGCAGGTGTAGGTAACGTCAACGGTTTCCTCACAGTTGGGTGTACCTTCTGTTGTGAAGTTGTGCATTGCGCCGTTAGCATACATTGCATTGATAACAGTGTCACCTGTGATTACGTCAAATGAATCGCTCCAGTTAAGGAATTTGTAATGCATTGTCTGATTTGCATAGTATTCGGGGATTTCGGGAGCTGTAGCAGGCTGACCGTATTCAACCTCAACAGTAACTGATAAATCGCTGCCGTTTGCATTCTTATAATTAAATGTTACATCGTATGTTTCAACGCCCCAGACTGCAGTTGCAGTTGCCTCTGTTGTATTGCCGGAGAAGGCAACCTCATCACCGGGCTGATAAACAGTACCGCCGATGTCCCAACCCTTGAAGCCGTAGCCGGTTTTTGTGGGTTCTGTTTCGGGAAGAGTTACTATTGCATCGCCTGTTGACTGTGTAAGGTTGTAGTTATAGTATACACCGCCTGTAACGGTATCAAGAGCAGGTGTTCCGCCGTTTGCGTCAAGAGTGAGCGTTAACTCTTTAACGTATGTTGCATAGTAGGCTTTGCTTTCTGTAACATCTTCAAGAGTATCACCAATATCAGCACCCTCTGTTGATTCGGGGTCCTGTGTCCAACCTGCGAATGTATATACGTCTACGTCATCTGCATCGCTTACATTAACATCAAGAGCATTTTTTTCATCATTGTATATTACAATGGATTCGGTACGAACATCTGTATTGCCTTTTTTATCAGCAAGGTAATTGAAATCAACGGCGATAGTTTTTTTGTAATGTGCATAGAGAGTATCGCCGAATGTTACACCCTTTACGGATTCAAGCGAAGCTGATGCAGGGTCATTGGGATCAAGTGACCAGCCTGCAAGCTCGTAGCCGTATCTTGCAACAGAGAAATAGTTAAGGATAGCAGCTTTGAGTTCTACTTCATTGTTAGCACCGAACTGAACATCATATTCTTTTACTTCTTCATTATCGGTGAACACACCGCCGTTTGTTACAGCATCGAATTTAATTGCAACTCTGAGAGAATTTTTCTTTGCAGTAAGATTCTCAAGTGCAGAATCAATCTGTTCCTGTGAAGCTGCGGGATTGCCGAGAACCTCAGCTGCCTCACGGAGAGCTTCGAGGAAGCCTTCAACAACAGAGGGAGAAGCACCGCGCCAGGAATCGGTTGTGTACTTAGTTTCATCAAGGCTTGTTGCCTGAATTACAGCTGCACGGAGATCTGACTTGTCTGTAACAACAAACATTGCAGATACGTATGCGTTTGAGTAGTTTTTATCTGACAGATAAGTACAATATGCCTGAGAGGCAACGTGGAGATACTTTCCGTTGATGCCGTCAACGCTGAACTCGGGAACCTTAGGAGTTCTTGAACCGTCCTGAGGCTCAGACTGACTCACAAACTGAGTCCATCCGCTGGGAGTAGAATCTTCATCTGAACCGATGCTTTCACTGCCGTCACCGAGGTAATACCAGGCATAATATCTTTCGAGTGAGTCTTTTTTCTCATCACAAACACGAAGTGCGTCACTACCGATTTTAAAGTTAGGAATCTGATTGGTATTTGTATATCTTGAAGCATCAATATGCACATAACCGATGTAACCGACGGCTCTTGACCATTCGGCATCTGCAACAGTAGTAGCACTTACATATCTCTCTGTAGAAGAGGTTATTGTATAGTCTTCAGTAGTATCGCAACCGGAATCTGTATTGTTAATAACAATGGATGTCCAAAGAGGGTCATATCTGAAGTAACCCTTTGTAATTCTGCCGTCAGAACCTATACGGTCTGAACCTAGGAATGAGAGATCACCGCTGACACCTGTAACACCTGTAATCCAGGATGAAATTTCGTTGTTGTATGTGCTGGATCTTCTGGCTTCAGCAACAGCACCGACTGACCTGCCGGGCATATAAAGTGTGGTATAAGCATAGTAAGTCTTACCCGTTGTGTCGTCATCACCGAAATAAACGGTAACTTCCCACTCGATAAGAGCAGTCTGACCTAATGTAAGACCCTTGCCGTTGATGTACAGAGCACAAGAAGCGTAGGAAGCATAGCCCGTTGTACCGCCGAGCGCAGTGTTTTCCCATCTCTGGTCTTCAAATGTAGCAGTTGCGGAGGTGTTAGCGCTACCGATAATAGGGTCACCGATACCGCCGGCTACTGCGTTAGCTGTGAATGAAAATGCAGTTGAACCGGGAGCATAAACGCTGATTGAACCCCAGCCGTTTGCACTTTCAGCCGCAAGAGTAATCTTACCGCTTGCGTCAACAGTATTGTTAACATAATACTGACCCTTTACGGATTCACCGTCACCGGGAGTCATATAAATTGTTTCGGGTACTGCGATGATAACATCATCTGTACTTACGTAAACGTCATCGTATGAGCCGTCAATTGTGACATTAAGAGCTGCAATACCGACTGACATTACTGAAAAGAGCATAAGAACTGCCAGAAATACGGACAGTATCTTCTTTGCTGATTTCATAAAATCATCTCCATTTTTACCAAATTTTGACAAAGCCATAAGACTTTTAATGTATATATGGATACACACTTGAATTGTACCACCAAATAGAAAATTTTGCAATATCATTTTACAAATTTTTATGGAAAACAATAATTTATCAGTGAATTTGTTTTGTAATTGTAGGGAGCGACGCCCTCGTCGCTCCGAATAATCCATATCTGCGATTTGGATAATTACAACAGGTTAAATCAAATTTTTAAATGCTATTATTGATAAAAATGGTACATTTTTATCAATCGGCGCGACGGGGCGACGCGCCCTACGGTACGCTGAATTATTGTTTATTGACTTTATTTCCAATTAGATATATAATTTAACTAACATATTAATAAGGAGTTCATTATGGATAATTTCGCCAAACGTTTTAAGATTGATTGCTCTCCCGTTGCCTGTGACGGCAGTGTCATTGTAAAGGGCAACACCCGTTTTACCGTTATCACGCCCTGTATGCTCCGTGTTGAGGTGCAGGCTGAGGGCAGATTCTGCGATGAGCCTACGCAGAGCGTGTGGTTCCGTGATTTTGAAAAACCCGAATACAAGGTCAACGATTCCGCGGATACTGTTGAAATCATCACCGACAAGGTAAGCTTTTACTATTCGCTCAAAAGAAACAGGATGCTGCGCGTAAAGCTTGCCGACGGCAGAAGCGTTACCGATTACAAATCGGGCAACCTTAGGGGAACCTGCCGCACACTCGATATCACCGCAGGTATTATAATGTTAGGCGACGGTGTATGCTCCAGAGGCGGCGTTGCAATTCTCGACGACAGTGAAACTCTCGTTCTCAAAGAGGACGGCACGATTCTGCCCCGAGAAAATGCCGAAACCGACAGCTATTATTTCGCATACGGCAACGATTACATAGGTGCAACGACCGATTTGTATAAGCTTACGGGCAAAGTTCCGCTGATTCCACGATATGCTCTTTCCAACTGGTGGAGCCGCTACAAGGCATATTCGCAGGACGAGTACCTTAATCTTATGGATAAATTCAAGGCGGAGGAAATCCCCATTACCGTTGCAACAGTCGATATGGACTGGCATTGGGTAAATATCAAGGAAAAATTCGGCAAGGACAGCCATAAAATGGGCAAGCACCTCAATTTTATGGAGTATGTATATGACGTATGGTCAACAGGCTGGACGGGCTACAGCTTCAACACCGAGCTTTTCCCCGATCCGGAAGGCTTTATAAAAAAGCTCAAGGATGACAATTATCATACAACCTTCAATATTCATCCCTCAATGGGTGTGCGCTGGTTTGAGAATCAGTATAAGGATATGTGCCAGGCAATGGGGCAGAATCCCGATGAGAAAAAGCCTGTTGAATTTGATATAACGGATAAAAAGTTCACCGAGAGCTATTTTGACATTCTTCATAAACCCTTTGAGGATATGGGCGTTGACTTCTGGTGGATCGACTGGCAGCAGGGTACAAACACAAAAGTTCACGGTCTTGACCCTCTCTGGGCGCTGAATCATTACCATTTCCTTGACAATGCTAAGGATAATCACCGTCCGCTCATTCTTTCCCGCTTCTGCGGCGCCGGCAGTCAGCGTTATCCTTTAGGCTTCAGCGGTGACACCACTCAGACCTGGAAAAGTCTTGACTTCCAGCCCGGATTTACCGCAACAGCGTCAAATATCGCTTATCCCTGGTGGAGCCACGATATCGGCGGTCACTGTATGGGCAGAAAGGACGATGAACTGTATCTTCGCTGGGTTCAGCTTGGCGTGTTCAGTCCCGTTATGCGTCTGCATTCCACAAACAACGAGTTTATGGGCAAAGAGCCCTGGAATTACAGCGGTCAGGTGGGCAAAATCGCAACGGATGCCCTGCGTTTAAGGCATAAGCTCCTGCCCTACATCTACACAATGAACTACCGCACGCATACAGAGTGCAGAGCTATCTGTGAGCCTATGTACTACGCTTATCCCGAGGATGAAAATGCGTATAAGTGCAAAAATGAGTTCTTCTTCGGTACCGAGCTTATCGCCGCACCCGTTACGGAGCATACAAGCTCAAAAACAAACCTTGCATCTGTCAACGTATGGCTTCCCAAAGGCAGATATACCGATATTTTCACAGGCAGAATTTACAAAGGCAACCGTTTTGTCAGAATGTACCGCGATATCGAAACAATTCCCGTGCTTGCAAGGGAAGGCTCAATCATTCCTATGAGCGCAAACGACAGAACCAACGACTGCTCCAACCCCGAAACGCTCGAAATTCTCGTTTACAGAGGCAATAATACATTCACTATGTATGAGGATGACGGTGACACGCTCTCTTATCAGAACGGCGAATATTTCAAAACCGCATTCACAGTTGCCGAAAATGCCGATAAGGTTGATTTTTCAATCGTAAAAGCAGAGGGTGACAGCTCTGTTGTGCCCGAAAACAGAACTTATGTTGTTAAGTTCGGGGATGTTACGTCAGCAAATGCAACCGTTACGGTTGACGGCGAAGATGTAAATGCTGATGTTAAAAAGGACGGCAAAACTCTTGAAATCACAGTTACCGCAAAGGCAGATGCCGATATCAGAATCGCTCTTACAGACTGTGAATATCTTAAAAATGAGGATAAAAAGCAGCAGATTATTCATACCGTTGCAAAATTCCAGATGCTCAATGACCTGAAACATCTGTTCAACGGCATCCTCAAAAATGAAAAAATCCCTGCATTCCTGCCCAAATGCTTCCAAGGCCCTGTCAAAGAAATACTGGATATGTATTGGGATTGATAAGAACAAAAATCCGCTTGTCTGCTGACAGGCGGATTAATTATTATGTTTATTTAAGCACAAGATAGCCGCAGGTGGGGATTACAACATCTCCCGTCAGCTTTTCGCCGCTGAGTACATTTGTGTACTCTCTGTCGGGTGATATTGTTTTATTTTCGTCAGCGAAGTTGAAAACGAAGGTGTATTCACCTCTCTGCCTTGCGTACACGTCGTCGGGTGTGCGGATTCCGGAAGCATTGAGCTTTAAAGCTTTTGTAATTTCACCGAGGAAGTCCTCTGCAAAATCGCCTGCATTGGCAAACGCAACGTAATACGCCTTGCCCTTGCCGTATTCATTCACCGTCACGGCAGGCGTGCCTGCATAAAAATCGTGCTGATATTCACCGAGTGTTTCAGCACCGTTTGCGTGAAGAATGTCGCAGATGTCAATTACCTCGTAATCCTTACCGTTGAATGCTACAGCGTTTGTTATGCCTTCGGGAAGTGAATCCGTTTCTTCGCACCAAATGCCGAAAACATCCTTGAGCTTTGAGGCAGGGAAACCGCCTAAATAGCACAAATCATCCTTGTCAACTATGCCTGTAAGGTAGGTCGCAACAAAATTTCCGCCCGCTTTTACATAATTTTCAATTCTGTCGATCGTGCCGTCCTTGAGCATATACAGAAACGGAGCAATCACCAAATTATATTTTGAAAAATCGCCGTCCATAGGGATAACGTCAACTGCGATGCCCTGTTCCCACAAGGGCTTATACCATTTAAGACATTCGCCGAGATAATCGCGCTTGTTGTTATTGTAGCCGCAGAAAACGTTTACCGCCCACTCATTCTGCCAGTCGTAAATAATCGCAACCTTGCCGTTGTAGCCCTTGCCCACAACTCCGTCAAGCTTTTTAAGCACATCGCCCAGATGTGATACCTCTCTGAAAACACGGGTGTTTTCGTGTCCGCAATGGTCAACGACTGCTCCGTGGAATTTTTCGTGACCGCCGCGGCTCTTTCGCCACTGAAAATACTGAACGCTGTCCGCACCGTGTGCAACCGCCTGAATTGATGACTGCTCCTGCCTGAAGGGCTTGGGAATTTTGTTTACATCGTGCCAGTTGACGATTGAGGGTGTGCTTTCCATCATAAAAAAGGGCTGTCCGTCCTTCATTGAACGGAATGTATCGTGCACGAACGCCGTTTCAACAGCCTGACCGACAGTGTTGCCCCTGTCCCACGCAGGATAGTTGTCCCAGGAAATCAGGTCAACGTGCTTTGCAAAATCCTGATAATCAATGCCGCCGTACATACGCATAAAGTTGGTGGTGACAGGTATATCGGGTGTAATTTCGCGCAGGGGCGCAATCTCGTTTTTGTAAAAGGAAATATGGCTGTCCGAAACGAATCTTCTCCAGGCAAGCTTCATTGCAACAACGTGATTTTCACCTCTGTCCTTTGGTGAATTTATCTGTGACCAGTCCGTAATCTGATGGCTCCAGAAGCCGTTCCACCATTTGCGGTTGAGCTCGTCAAGGTCTTTATAGTGCGCCCTGAGCCAGTCACGGAATGCCTGCTGACACATCTCGCAATGACATTCACCGCAGTATTCGTTTGAAATATGCCACATTTTTACGGCAGGATGATTTTTGTACCTTTCGGCAAGAAGTGTGTTGATGTTGCGCACTTTTTCGCGGTAAACGGGGGAGGTAAGGCAGTGATTGTGACGCACGCCGTACTCGTTGCGGATTCCGTTTTCGTTTACACGCAGAACCTCGTGATATTTCTGTGCAAGCCAGGCAGGTCTTGCACCCGACGGAGTTGCAAGAATAACGTCCTTGCCGTTTTTGTGAAGCTTGTCAAGAATTTCGTCAAGCCACTCAAAATTGTATATGCCTTCTTCGGGTTCGAGCATCGACCAGGAGAAAATGCCGACTGTTGCGCTGTTGACGTTTGCAAGATTCATAAGGCGCATATCTTCGTCCCATATTTCAGGCGTGTTTATCCATTGGTCGGGATTGTAGTCCCCGCCGTGAATGATGTAATTAAAAAATTTCTTGTCCATAATATCTATCCTTAGATTTATATAATAATTTATCAGTTAGTAGTTAGTAGTTAGTAGTGAGAAGTGAGGAGTGAAGGAAAAGGCTCCGCCTTTTGAACCATTTAAATCCAAGCCGCTTTGCGGCTTCCTTAACTCCTAACTCATCACTTCTAACTCCTAACTACAATAATTCAGCTTAACTGAATTATTGTTTCTGTGGTGCCGGTCTGTGTTTTGCGGTAAAATCCGAAACATCAATTCGAATAATTCCCACCACCGATGCCAGCTTGTCGTTGAACTCAAAATCTTTTTCGGTCTGCGTTTTCATAAGCACGGAAAGAGCCGCTTTTTTCTCTTCGACATCCTCAACGATTGTGGCAACTCCTTTGCCCATAAGGGAAGAATAGCTTATGCCGTATTTGCAGGCAACCTCACCCTCAAAGGGCTCAATATCACAGCACATCTCAAAGCAAACCTTTGGATTATTCCTTATAATATCGTACTTTCTGCCGTTTCTTGCCCCGTGCAACCAAATGGTAAGCTTTTCATTTTCAAAAGTATAGCCGTAATTCATCGGCACAACATAAGGCTCATCACCGTCAACCAGCCCTAAATGAAGCACCTTTGATTTGTTCAGTATCTGCGTAACCGTTTCTGTATCTGTAATAAGCTTTTCACGCCTTGTCAATCCGTTCATAATTGTTCTCCTTAAAATTATTTAGAAAATTATATCATACACCCACGCATATTTCAATAACAAAAAGCCTGTACCACATAAGCGGTACAGGTTTTGATTGGCAGTATACTGTATTAAGCAGCCGGATTATTGTTTATCAAACAGCCAAAATCAACAACAAATCCCCATCATTGCTCGATGGGGATATTGAGTTATTCAACTAATTATTCTGTATAAAATTAGTCCTTGCTGTCTGCCTGCGGTGTGATATGGAACATAAGTGTTAATATTACATTTCCTACATCGCAAAGTTCAAATAATTACATATTTTCTTTTTTACGGTCAACTTCACTGCCGATTTTATTACCACCGAGAAGTCCAATAATTCCTCCAACTATTGCGCAGGGTACAGTTCCTGCAATGGCACCTACCGGACCGCCTACTGCAATGCCGATACTTGCACCGAGCTTTGCTCCTGCCGCCGCACCTGCTGCCAGTCCAACACCGCTGCCAATACCTTCTGCTTTTCTTCTCATAAAAACAACTCCTTTTCTTTTTTTTTACATTTTAACCTATTTCAGATTAAATGTCAATACCCTAAAACAGGTTAGCATATACTATTTCAGGGTGATATTATGTATAGGCGAATTCGTGATTTAAGAGAGGACAAAGACTTGAATCAGACACAGGTTGCAAAAATGCTTGGTATGTCGCAAACAGGGTATTCAAAATATGAAACGGGCGAAAACGATTTACCCACCGCAGTTTTGATAAAGCTCGCAGATTTTTATGATGTAAGTGTTGATTATTTGCTGAACCGCACTGATGAACCTATGATGAATAAAAAATAAAGAGAGCGTGTTTGCGTATATTTTTACTCTTTATTAATAATTAAAAAACTTGATATGATAACAAATCCCCACCGATTGCTCGATGGGAACATTGATTTATTTAACTAATTATTCAGTATAGATTAGTCTTTGATAGTTACGCTGTTCAGCAAGTAGCAAATATAGGAGATTTTTTGAGTTGTTTAGCAATTATCTTTAACAACAAAATGCAAATCTGTACAGTTGAAATTATTCATTTTTTGTAAGAGAAGATTTTTAAAAGAATTTATATCTACATTATGATGTTCAAAGTCATCAAAACAAGCACCACTATCTCCAATAAAGAACTCGACTTCTTTTTTCGTTTCAAGTATTTCCCGTGCTGTGGCTACAATTATTTCCATTCTGTTTTCAAAAGGAATATTGTTTTGTCTTCCGTTATAATAACAATTATCGGGCAAAAGAAAACAGTCACAGTTATCAAAATCATTGCTATCTGAAATACTAAAAAACTGTTTTTCTTGATTCAGATACTTTTTAAGGAACGGCTCAATATAATCAAACTCAAAAAAACACGCCAAACCATTTTCTTGTAAAAGCCTTACGATTTTATTTTTTTGTTGTGCAGAAGATTTTGAATTAATAATTCCAATACAAAATTTACTCATATTCTATCAACAATGCAATATTTTATTTTATTTCATAGTTTTTATAAATAAAATTTTTTATTTCATCCGAAGTCTGTTTTTTATGAAAAAATCAAAACAATGCCAAATAAGTCATCCCATTGGTAAATTAAATCCATTGGGTCATTTTTGATTTTGTACTGCGTATTACCTATAGAGGTGATATTCCCATCATACTGGTTATTGTTCCATTTCTTTGCAATGCTTTTTACCAATGCATCAAACGGCTCATAATCGAGTATGCTATCTTCTTCGTTGCATTGTACAAATATCCATTTGTCGTTTTTTGCAATATAGGAAACATAGTATGTATACATATCTATTCACCTCTTAATTAAAGCATAACACTTCGCACAGATATTTGCAAAAGAGATAAAAAATTCCATAGATTGTTTTAGTTGTCTATTATTCTAAATAATTCAGTTATTATGTGTTCGTTCTGTTCAAAACTGTTTTTCAGTTTTTTTCTTTTCAGAATTTGTATTGGTGGAGTCTTGACCATTTATAACAACCGAAAATGTCTTCCATTCGTCCTTTTGTTCGCTGTAGTTCCATTATTTCTTTCACAGATCTTTTTTCAATATAATCTTTAAATCCATCATCACACATAACGATATTCTCCTTTAAGTATCTTTCGCTTAATTATAGCGTATTTTTGTAAAATATTCAATCCGCAAAAAAATCCCCTTGGATTGCTCCAAGGGGAAAATTATTGTATTAAGCTACTTTGCGTAGGAATTAGCCTTCCTTGATGTCTGCCTGTGTCGCAATTCTGCTTGGTTGG
>JAFTVI010000025.1 GCA_017465825.1 Clostridia bacterium | reverse complement strand
CTTTCATTTGCTTCTGCACGACTTTGTTCTGTTTGGTGCTTCGTGCCTGCGGATCAATGTTGCCGTAATAAAATTCTTCTATGAATTTGCCCATATTGTTACCTCCTTTGATTTTCTACCATAATTGTACTCAAAGGCGGTTTAATAGTCGAATGTACCGCTATAAACAGAAAAATACCGAGAAAAACCTTTTACAGTTCTTCTCGGTATTCATCTTTTGCATTTGCCCTTGCCACACCCGATAAATAGTGTAATTTTTACGAGTTTCAAATTACATCCTTATCGAGTGGTGGCAAAACAGAACTGTGCTTTTACTGGTGGAGATGGCGGTAATCGAAACCGCGTCCGAAAATTCATTCCCACAGCTTTCTACGAGCGTAGCCGATAAACTAAATCTCTCCTTTTGCACGCCTGTCGGCAGGCTTACAATCGGACAGCTCCGTTATGCCTGACGGGTTACGGAGACGCTCACCCGTTCACGTTCACTGCTAATCGACGCCTTAGTCCCGAGCCGCAGTCCTCTCAGGCAAGACGGCAGCTATTAAGCAGCTGCTAAAACAGTTTTATTGTTGTCGTTTATTTTTAATAAACTTGCGATTTTTAAAGCGGTACCGCACCTCTGCTCGCTTACCGAGGTTCAAAACCCCCGTCGAAATCCTTTCATCCCCCGATATAATTAACAATGTACAATTATTTTGCACATTGAAAATTCTGAATCAACTTATTTCAATGATAACATTTGTATCGTCATCGCTTATGATATTGAGTATTTCACCTGTTACGCCTTCGTCAACAAGGTCAAAAATCTGCTCTATCTGCTCATTTGTCAAGGCTGACGTACCCACTATACCCGAAATGCCGTTGCCGATTTTTGCAACCTTTTTTACAAGCATTACGGGAACGGTTACGTTGACCGGTTTTTTATTGGGTGCCAGAACACGGATACGCAGTTTTAATTTACTGATATCAACAGCAGGCTTTATTTCCGGTGTCACTTGCGATGCATCATCCTTTTTCGGTGCGTTGCCCGTCAGCAGCTCATCGGTACTGATTCCCAGCAATTCCGAAATTTTCGGTAAGAGCATAATGTCGGGACAGGACAAATCGTTTTCCCATTTTGACACAGCCTGCGGTGATACACCTAAAAGCTGTGAAAATTCCTCCTGCGTATAGCCTTTCTGCTTTCTTGCATCGGCGATTCTTGAACCTAATGTTGATGCATTGTCTTTGTTTTCAAGTGCCATTTATCATTTCTCCTTTTGTGTTTGATGATTTCATTTTAGCCGATTCAAGCGGTTGAATGAAGAGAATAAAAGTTGAAATGAGAAAAATTTACCCAACTTATGGTTGATTTCATTAAAAAATCGGTTCAACCAACAGTTGATTACTGATTTCTTAAAGACAAATTGCGCTCGATTTCTCTGTCGGCGCTCTTTCTGGCAGCATCTTCACGCTTATCGTAAAGTTTTTTACCTTTACAAAGACCGATCTGCACCTTTGCTTTGCCTTTTTTAAAGTAAACCTGCAAGGGTATTATCGCATAGCCCTGCTGTTTTGTCAAGCCGAAAAGCTTTAGTATTTCTTTCTTGTGCATTAGCAGCTTTTTCGGTCTTAACGGGTCCCTGTTGAATATATTACCGTGATCATAGGGTGAAATATGCATTCCGTTTGCAAAAATTTCACCGTCTACTATATTGCACCAGGAGTCTTTGAGATTGACCTTACCCTGCCGCACGGATTTTACCTCCGTACCGAACAGTTCAAGACCCGCCTCGTACGTTTCGATAACAAAATAATCGTGGTAGGCTTTTTTGTTCTGGGATACGGTTTTGTTTTCGTCTTTTGGCATATTTTTTCACCCCTTTTATAATAATCTAGCGATATGTTGCTTACGCAACACGATATATTTGCTATGCAAATGCGATATGATATAAATCCGAGTGCCGACAGGCACATATCGCATACGAATGTATATATCGCACTGTCAGGTATATCGCAAATCCGTTTACGGATTTATATCACTAACAATAATTCAGCTCCGCTGAATTATTGTTACATACTCTCCGGTGCGGAGAGTTTCATCATTGTCAGCACGTTATACATAACATCTTTGACACATTTGCAAAGGAATAATCTTGCTGTCTGCAAATCTTTATCCTCAACATCACAACGGCAGGCGTTATAGAACTTATGGAAAAGTGTTGCAAGGTCGTGTGCGTACTTAGTGATTTTTGAAGGGTCAAGATTCTTTGCGGCGTTCTCAATTTCACCTGTAAGAGATGAAATATGTCTGATAAGCTCTGTTTCCTCCGATGCGGTAAGAAGCATAGCCTGTTCCTTTGTGCAACCTGTAAAATTAACGCCCTTTTCTTCCATTTTTCTGAAAATACTGCAGATTCTTGCGTGCGCATACTGGCAGTAGTAAACGGGATTTGTTGATGACTCCTCAATAGCAAGATCAAGGTCAAAATCACAATGTGTGTTTGCCTCACGCATATTGAAGAAATATCTTGCCGCATCAATGGGAACTTCTTCAAGAAGTGTAACGAGCGTAATTGCCTTACCCGAACGCTTTGAGAGCTTTACGACCTCGCCGTTTCTTACAAGACGGACCATCTGCATAAGGATAACTTCGATTCTTGAGGGGTCAACGCCGAGAGCCTGAATAGCCGCTTTAAGTCTGGGCACATAGCCGTGATGGTCTGCGCCGAGAATGTCAATTGCTCTGTCAAAGCCTCTTGTTACAAGCTTATTATAATGATATGCAATATCAGGCACAATATAGGTATAGAAACCGTTTGAACGGCGGAGAACGAAGTCCTTATCACAGCCGAACTGTTCAGCCTTGAACCACACGGCGCCGTCCTGCTCATAGGTATATCCGTTTTCGGTGAGCATATTAACAACCTTTTTAGCCTCGCCGCTGTTGTGGAGTGTGCTTTCCTTGAACCAGGTGTCGTATTTGATTTTGTATTTGAGCAAATCGCGCTCAAGTCCCTGAATATTGAGAGGGAGAGCATACTCTACAAGAGCCTGTCTGCGCTCCTCCTGTGTTGCGGACATATACTTATCGCCGTTAATTTCGGCAAATTTTACTGCATGGTCGATGATATCCTGTCCGTGATATGAATCCTCGGGCATTTCGATATCTGCGCCGAAGTGCTGTTGATAACGGACATCAAGTGAAAGACCGAATTTCTCAATCTGATTGCCGCCGTCGTTGACATAGAATTCTCTTTCGGAATGATAGCCTGCCCAGGAGAGAATCTCAGCAAGACAGTCACCCATTGCGCCGCCTCTTGCGTTACCGATATGCATAGGTCCTGTGGGGTTTGCGGAAACGAACTCAACAAGTGCGCTCTTGCCCTTGCCCATATCGGAATGACCGTACATTGAGCCTTTTTCATCAACATCAAAAAGAATATCGGCATAGTAGGAGCTGTCAAGAGTGAAGTTGATAAAACCTGCACCTGCCGCCTCGATTTTGTTGAAATATGTGCCCTCAAGCTCTGCATTTTTGCAAAGTGCGTCGGCAATTTTCATAGGAGCTGTTCTGAAAACTCTTGCAGAAACCATAGCCGCATTGGTTGAATAGTCGCCGTGTGTTCTGTCGGCAGGAATCTCAACCTTGAATGCAGGAACTTCACCCTCGGGAAGTTCCCCTTTTTCAACTGCTTTTGCAAGAGATTTTTTTATAATATCATAAATCTGTTCTTCTGCTTTTTTTACTACATAACTCATTTTATTACATCCTTCAATGTACAATGTACAATTTACAATGTACAATTATATTTTATTTTTAATTTTGCTTGTTTTTACAATGGATGTCAACATTCTTGACAGTTCACTGCAATCTTTATTTATACTTAAAAATTCATCATCGGTAATATACTCTGTTTCGTGCAAGATTTCCAGCCAATATTCAGTTTCAACTGCTTCTTTCAAAGCAGTATTCATCTTATAAGTAAAATCTGCTTTGCTGAAACTTATAACGGCTTCGTGCACGTTTGCACCAATGCTTGTACCTGAACGCACTATTTGAGCTGAAATATCGTATTCTCGTTTTTCTTCACGCAGATATTTTCTCAATTTTACAACTCTGATTGCAAAAGCTTTGCTTTTAGTAACAATTGCATTATCAGTTCGCATTCACAAACCACCTTATACACATCTGTTTCACAATCATACCATTGTATATTGTACATTGAATTTATTCAAATTTAATCTTCAGGCTGTTTTCACTCGCTACTCCGCCGTAGAAGTCGATTGTATACTGAAGCTCAAGAGTGCCGTTGCCGTTTTCCACCTTTGATTTAACCTTCTGCGCGGAAATGCCTATAAGCATAGAGCCGTAGGGGGTGTTGTACTCGCAGTTATGACGCTTGCCACGCTCAATGGTAAGCTCAGAGGGATAACTGCCCGTTCTCAGAATAGTAACGCATTTACCCTCTTTTACGGTCATAACCGTATGACAGCCCTTAAGCTCGTCGTACTGTTCATCATACTCAACCACGTAATTGAAGTCGTCACCGTCAAAAGTGCCTCTTGTTGTCATTTCATAGGACTCTGTTTCACCGTCGTTGGTGTGAGAATCGTTGATAGTTACAAGAATATTTTTTTTCATTATTTTACTTCCAATGCTAAATTTATAAGTCTGTCAATAAGCTCAGAATAAGGAATACCTGATGCATCAAGCATTTTGGGATACATACTTATGGGAGTAAACCCCGGAAGTGTGTTGATTTCATTGAACAAAGCCTTGCCGTCGCTCTTTCTTACAAAGAAATCAACTCTTGAAAGACCTGAACATCCCAATGCTCTGTATGCCTTAACTGCATAAGCTCTGATCTCATCCGCCGTAGATTGGGGTAAATCTGCAGGAATACACAAGACAGAATCGTTATTTATATACTTTGCCTCATAATCGTAAAACTCGCTTGCAGGCTTGATTTCACCCAGAACAGAAGCTATCGGCTGACTGTTACCCAGAACCGCGCACTCAATCTCTCTGCCGTCGATATTCTCCTCAGCAACGACCTTACTGTCCTCTCTGAATGCAACATCCATAGCAGTATAAATATCTTCTTTGGTTTTTGCCTTTGAGATACCGACCGATGAACCCGCGTTTGCAGGCTTGATAAACACGGGCAGTCCCAATTTCTCCACACAGGCGGATACGAATGCATCCTTATCGGCGTTATAATCAGAATATGTAATGCCGAGCCATTTTGCCTGAGGAATCTGTGCATAGTCCGCTGTCATATTGGTAACAGCCTTATCCATACACATTGCGCTGGAAAGAGTGTCACATCCAACATAAGGAATACCCGAAAGCTCTAAAAGTCCCTGTACTGTGCCGTCCTCGCCGTTTTTGCCGTGAAGAACTGGGAAACAGGCATCAATATGTATTTTTTCAATTCCGTTTTCTCTGAAAACGATAATGCTGTTATCACCGAAGTCGGTTGATATCATAGCAGGCGTGCAAGCGCTGTCAAGCCATTTTTCGGTGGGAATATCCTCAATATTACCCTCAAAGAGCAACCATCTGCCGTCCTTTGTAATACCGACAAGTGTAACTGTATATCTGTCCGACGGAATATTTGAAATAACTGAATATGCAGATTGCAGAGATACCTCGTATTCACTACTCTTGCCGCCGAAAATAATGAGAACATTTTTCATATTATCCACTCCAAGTGCAAACTATCTCATTTTAATATATACAATTATAATTGGAATAATGCAAAAAGTCAAGGAGAATCACAATATGAAAACGCAAAAAAAGACCCGACATCTGACAATTGCAGACATCGGGACTTTTGTTTTACAATGAATTATGTTCTTCCATCTCTTTTTTAAGCCTTGCTTTAGCTTCTTCAATAGTTTCTCCGTCTTTTGTCAGATACTTGTCAACAAAGCTGTCTTCAATTTTGGTGTATCCGCCTACAACAGCATCTTCTATCTTTTTATAGCCGCCCACAACCGTGTCGCAAAGCTTCTGAAAGCCTTTTTCGCCGTCGGCAGCGATTTTCTCGCTTACCTCAACAATTTTTGATTTTGCCATATATCAATTCCTCTTTCCCTTTTGTTTTGAAACGATCATAAATATTCCCAACACAAGAATAAACAGAAATGCGGCTGTGCCTGTTGCAATATTCATAATAAACACATCTGTTGTCCCCGCATCCCCGAAAGAAACAAACATTGACCTTTGCAACGATACAACCGAAGCCGCCGCATCGGCACAGCTGATGTTTCTTATTGTTGTAAGTATGGGTGAATTGAATTTTCTTGCCTTGACCGCATTCATAATCGCAAGCGTGACCTTTATGGTTGTGTACAGCGCAATGGTTATCATTACGATTTCGTGCTTTGCCGAAACAGGCTCAAGCACTGTACAAAGTATAACAGAGCCTGCCATTGCCGTTGACAATACGATGAGCAACGCACCGACGACACGCATAATACGCCGTTCCTGCACAAATTCATCCGCTTTTCGTTCACCTGTAATGACGTATATTCGCATAACACTCAGCACAAGATAATACACGCAGAATGTAACATACCACCAGGAATTATCTATAATTCCGAGCACGCCGTTATAAAAAGCGTATATTACATTTATCGCAAAACTGGCAGATGCTGTTGCAAGTATACGGAATCGGGTATCATCAACGAATCTTACGCCGAGCTTAAATCTGTAAAGAAAATTTTTAATCCACTTAGGCAAGATATATCACCGCACAAAAATTATTTAAGACCTTTTTTGAGGGGAATAAGAGCAAGAAGCACAACCATTCCCACAAGACCTACAACAACACCTGTGATGTAGTTTGCCCATACAAGGCAAAGGCACATACCTACGCCGAATACTACAGAACCTACAAGTGCCACAAGAATTGTAAGTGCAGTCTTACCTGAGATTTTTATGGGAGCCTTATGCTCCATTTTTCTCCAGACAAATACGGTAATAAGAGCAAGTACAAGACCGATTGCCCCCACAACGATACCCTGTGTCATTGATGCCCATTCTTCAACAAGAGCCATACACATACCCAGCGCAAACAAAACTCCGCCGACGGTTCCTAAAACAAGTGCTGCAAAACTGCTTTTTTTCATAAAAAAGCCTCCTTTTCATTATTGCGTTAATACTTTTTTAACGCACCTATATTATAATCCATAAAAAAAGTTAAAACAATCATCAATCTTTCAGGATTTGTCGGGATAATGGAGTGATTTTGTGAATACACCTAACAACAAGCGAAAAAAAGAATCCGCAATGAAAATCAAAAGAGCTTTTATTCAGTTTCTGCAGACAAGAGAAATAAATGAGATATCAGTTTCTGACATATGCAAACAGGCACAGATAAACCGAAGCACGTTTTATGCAAATTTTCTTGATATTTACGATCTGGCGGACAAAATGCGAGACGACCTGCATAATGATGTTCACGAGCTTTACGGTGACAGCATTGACAGCATCACATTGGGAATGAATCAGTCCTTGGGCGTGCTTCCGCTGCTGAAGCACATCAAAGAAAACCAGATATTCTACAACACATATTTCAAATTGGGTTACGATTCAAGACATCAGGTAAGCCTGACGGAAATCACGGTTGATGTTGACGAAAAATTTGCGAAACATATAGAATACCACATTGAATTTTTCAGAAACGGATTCAATTCGGTAATAAAGCTGTGGCTTAAAAACGGTTGCAAAGAATCACCCGAAGAAATTGCAGGCATAATAAGAAATGAATATATAGGCAGAAAATTTTAATACACTTACTGCAGTCGAAGACTACGCAATCTCCGGCTGAAAATTTATCCGTTGACATCGCAACGGATATTTTGTATTATTTAATAGTATTAAATTATTAGTTTGTAATGAATGGGGATACCTGATGAATATACTTGCAATCGGCGATGTTGTCAGTCCGTCGGGCTGTGATTTTTTAAGAAAAAATCTGCCTGCACTGAAAAGACTGAAAAAAATAGATGTGTGCATTGTTAACGGCGAAAATTCCGCACAGGGAAACGGTATCATACCGCAGTCTGCAAATCACATTCTTGACAGCGGCGCGGATGTTATAACAACGGGCAATCACGCTATGCGCCGTTTTGAAATTTACGAAAAATTCGACAGCGAAGCTTTTCCGCTGATTCGTCCTGCAAACTTCCACCGTACCGCACCGGGTAAAGGATACTATATAATTGACAAGGGTGCCGTACAGATTGCAGTTATAAATCTTCAAGGGGTGGTTTACCTTGAAAACAACGAAAACCCCTTTGACTGCATTGACAGAATCCTTGAAGAGGTGGCACATTGCAAAATCAAGCTTCTTGATTTTCACGCTGAGGCAACCGCCGAAAAAAGAGCTATGGGATTTTATCTTGACGGCAGAATTTCAGCTATGTTCGGCACTCACACACACGTTCCCACCGCTGATGCACAGATTCTTCCCAACGGAACGGGATACATCACCGATCTGGGTATGACTGGGCCCATACACTCCGTTCTGGGCATCAAACCGGAGCTTGCAATAGAAAAAACGCGCACAAATCTGCCCGTTAAATTTGAAAACACAGAGGGTGCGTGCAAAATGGAGGGATGTATTTTTGAAATCGACAACAAAACGGGCAAAACACTTTCAGTTGAACAAGTCATTATCACTTAAAATAATAAGCCTGCTTACAGTATGCGCATTGCTTGTATGCGGTTTTTCAGGCTGTGACAATACAACGGTTGCAACGGAAGCTGACACATATGTTGACAAAACCGCACAGGTACAAACCTCGACTGTCACACTCAGGCTCGGCTACTCCGCTGACGATTCGCTCAACCCTTATTTTATGTCCACAGATCTGAATTCGGACTTGATTTCCCTTGTATTTGAGCCGCTTTACTACATTGACGATTCTTTCAGCGCAGACAACGGGCTTGCGTTATCGAGCTCTCTTTCAGGCAACACGCTGACTGTAAAGCTTGATACATCTGCCGCTTTTTCAGACGGTGTTCAGTTTTCATCAACAGATGTGGTCTATTCATTCAACCTTGCAAAAAGCTCATCTGCATACAAAAACAATCTTAAATACGTGCAGTCTGCAAGCGCATCGGGAAGTGATACGGTAATATTCAGCCTTTCAGGCTATTACAGGTCTGCAGAAGAATCACTGAACTTCCCTATTGTTAAAAATGCTACGGCTGACAACTCAGCCGGCACGCCAATAGGCACAGGCTTATATGCAATCAACGCAGACGGCGACAGCGTAACACTCTCCTACAATCCCTATTGCAGAAAGCCGCAACCAAACATATCAAAAATAGAGTTACATCCCCTTGATTCGGCGTCGACGCTGGTACACACCCTTGAGTTGGGTTCAATTGACGCATATTTTGACGATTTATCGGCAGGAAATTATTCACAGGCAAACGCTCAGACGACCAAAACGAATATGACGAATCTTGTGTTCCTCGGAATGAACAGCGCATCGTACGGTTTATCGTCATCCGCAGTGAGAAAAGCCATTTATCACTCAGTAAACAGGCAGTCGATAGTCACAAACGCATTCAAAAACTATGCAGTTGAAAGCTACACGCCGTATCATCCCGAATGGCATATATACGCAGCGGCGGATTACGATTCATCCGCCCTTGCCCTTGACTACTCCAAGGCGCAGACGCTCCTTAAAAACGAAGGCTATAACGATAACATAAACTACACGCTGATTGTGTATTCGGGCAATAACTTCAAAACAGCGGCTGCAAAGGAAATACAGGCAAGCCTTGCAAACGTGGGCATAACCGTAACGATATCAGAGCTTACCTGGGAAAATTACAAAGCCGCTCTTGTAAACGGAGCTTACGACCTTTATATCGGAGAAATCAAGCTCCCTGCAAATATGGATATGTCCGCCCTTTTCACAGACAGCAAGGCGGTTTACGGTGTTTCTGCCGCAGATACCACAAACACTGCATACAGCGAATTTGCTGCCGGAAATATTTCAATCAATGCACTTACCGATTCATTTTTGCAGAATATGCCATTCGTTCCTATATGTTTCAGAGCGGGCGTGCTGATTTACTCAAACGAAATTACCCCTGCCGCCGACTGCGACTTCGGTAATGTGTATAAGAATATTTTTGAATGGAATAATCAATAATTCAGCAGAATGTTGATGGCATAAATCGTAGGGAGCGACGCCCTCGTCGCTCCGTAATATCTGCACAAAACCAATAAATATAGCAAGCCTTCCTCCTTGAGGAAGGTGGCGCCGAAGGCGACGGATGGAGTAAAGTTTACTGCAAATTTTAACTCCCTCAGTCTTTTGCTACGCAAAATCCAGCTCCCTCAATGAGGGAGTCTTATGTTTTTGTTGATTTGGTGTAGGTATTTTATTAATGAAAATGGTACATTTTCATTAATCGGCGCGACGAGGGCGACGCGCCCTACGGAACAACGCTAAATTATTATCTATCTTTCAAAATATAACTAATCCCCCGATTTCTCGGGGGACTTTTGCTTAATATGAATTGAATTTATGCAACCTTATCCGTATAATTAACAATAGCCACTTCAGTAAGAGCGTTTTTTACAGCATTTATGAGCTGTTCAAGTTTTTTCAATGTTACACCGGAATAAACAATTTCACCACAGAGAGTACATTTTTTGCAGGGTACATTTTTAATAATTATAATTCTGCCATCAACCTCTACCGCGTGAATTGTTGTTGTTTCTTCCATAATTCCTTTACAAAACATACACTTCATATTAATACTCCTTTCTGTGTTCATAATTATCTTCCCATTTTTTATCATTTGGGTAATAGGCCGTTATTATCCATATACTATCTTCTGTAACTCATACTACATCATTTTTTGTATATCCCAATACAAGACAGCTTGGGTATGGAAAATCATCAGGATATTGTTCTATTATTTTGCCGGTCAACACAGCATTTTTTATATCATCATATTCTATGCCACGTTCTATCATTCTGTTAAACACGTGATTTGTCATCATAATTGATTCATCATTACAAAATGATTGCAAAATTTCAATATTTAAGTCCATAACCACAATCCGCTTCGCATAATAATCTTTTAATATAGTATATCACACATTAAAATAAAAAACAATATAAAACATATTAAAAATCAGACCCCGGTTGTTACACCGAGGTCAATTTTATTATAACAGCTGATTATTCGTCGATGCTGTAAAGTGCTTTGAGCTTTGCAAGGTGAGCATATCTGTCCTGTGCAAGTCTCTCGGACTGAGTGAAGAGCTCTTCTGCTCTTTCGGGGAAGGAACGTGTAAGTGATGCATAACGGGCTTCGTTAAGAAGGAATGCACGGTAAGCATCTGTTGCGGGCTCCTTGCTGTCAAGAGTGAAGGGATTCTTGCCTTCTGCCTTGAGTGCGGGATTATATCTGAACATATTCCAGTAACCGCAGTCAACAGCCTTCTTCATTTCAGCCTGGCAGTTAACCATACCGCCCTTGATGGAGTGCATCTCACAGGGTGAGTAGCCGATGATAAGTGAAGGTCCGTTGTAAGCTTCTGCCTCTGCAATTGCCTTGATTGTCTGGTTCATATCAGCACCCATAGCAATCTGTGCAACGTAAACATAGCCGTAAGACATAGCGATTTCTGCAAGGCTCTTCTTGGAAACGCCCTTACCTGCTGCTGCGAACTGTGCAACCTGACCTACCTGAGAAGCCTTTGAAGCCTGTCCGCCTGTGTTGGAGTAAACTTCAGTATCAAATACCATAACGTTTACATCTCTGCCCTGAGCAAGAACGTGGTCAAGACCGCCGAAACCGATATCGTAAGCCCAACCGTCACCACCGAAGATCCATACGGACTTCTTGGAAAGGAATTCTTTATTCTTAAGGATAGATGCGCACTTGTCGCAACCGTTTGCTGCGCCTGCTTCGAGAGCTGCAACGAGATCCTTTGTAGCCTCTGCGTTAGCTTTGCCGTCGTTCTTTGTTGCAAGATACTTCTCAGCAGCTGCCTTGAACTCTGCGGGAGCTTCATCGGAAGCAGCCATAGCTTCTACTTCTGCCATAAGGCTCTCACGTACAGCTTCCTGACCGAGGTACATACCGTAACCGTGCTCAGCGTTATCCTCAAAGAGTGAGTTTGCCCAAGCAGGACCGTGACCCTTAGCATCTGTTGTGTAGGGAGATGTTGCTGCGGGGCCGCCCCAGATTGATGAACAGCCTGTAGCGTTGGAGATGTACATTCTGTCACCGAAGAGCTGTGTGATAAGTCTTGCATAAGCTGTTTCAGCACAGCCTGCGCAGGAGCCGGAGAACTCAAGGAGAGGCTTCTTGTACTGAGATGCGATAACTGTAGCAGCAGAAGATACTTCTTCCTTCTCTGTTACGTTAGCTACGCAGTAATCAAATACAGCCTGCATATCATCCTGAGATTCACGGGCAACCATCTTAAGTGAATTTGTGGGACATACGCCGATACATACGCCGCAACCCATACAATCCATAGGAGATACTGCAAGAGTATACTTGTAAGCAGTCTTAACAACGGGCTTGGGAGCAATCTTGATGTTTGCGGGAGCTGCTGCAACTTCTTCCTCGCTCATAGCGAAGGGACGGATTGTTGCGTGAGGACATACGAATGAACACTTGTTACACTTTGCACAGGTTTCTGCATTCCACTCGGGAACCATAACTGCAACACCGCGCTTCTCGTAAGCGGATGCGCCCTGTTCAAATGTACCGTCAGCGTGGTCAACGAAAGCTGAAACGGGAAGTGAGTCACCGTCCATCTTGCCAACGGGAGCCATAATGTTGTTAACCATCTTAGCGAGCTTGGAATCGCCGTCTGCAACTGCAGCTGCATCTGCGTCAACAGCGTTTGCCCATTCTGCGGGTACGTCAATCTTAACATAAGCGGATGCGCCCATATCGATTGCCTTCTCGTTCATTTCAACGATTTCTTTACCCTTCTTCATAAACTTCTGAGCTTTTTCCTTCATATAGCCGATAGCTTCCTCTGCAGGAAGAACCTTAGCAAGTGAGAAGAAAGCAGACTGAAGAACTGTATTTGTACGCTTGCCCAGACCGATCTGTGCAGCGATGTCAATAGCGTTAACTGTGTAGAGCTGAATGTTGTTCTGTGCGATATAACGCTTTGAAGCAGCGTCAATCTTTTCAGCAAGCTCTTCGGGTGTCCACTGGCAGTTGATGAGGTAAACACCGCCGGGCTTAACGTCCTGAACCATCTTGAAGCCTTTTTCTACATATGAGGGGTTGTGGCAGGCAACGAAGTTTGCCTTGTTGATGTAGTAGGGGCTCTTGATGGGCTTGTCACCGAAACGAAGGTGAGAAATTGTGATACCGCCGGTCTTCTTTGAGTCATACTGGAAGTAAGCCTGAACGTACTTGTCTGTATGGTCACCGATGATCTTGATAGAGTCTTTGTTAGCGCCAACGGTACCGTCACCGCCGAGACCCCAGAACTTACACTCGATCGTACCTGCTGCTGCAGTATCGGGAGCGGGCTTCTCTTCAAGAGAAAGCATTGTAACGTCGTCTGTGATGCCGAGTGTGAACTGTGCCTTGGGCTGATCCTTAGCAAGCTCCTCGTATACTGCGAAAATGCTTGAGGGAGGTGTATCCTTTGAACCGAGACCGTATCTGCCGCCTACAACTGTCTTTACAATACCCTTTGATGCAAGAGCTGTAACAACGTCCATATAAAGAGGCTCGCCGATAGCGCCGGGCTCCTTTGTTCTGTCAAGAACAGCAATCTTTGTAGCTGTTGCGGGGATAGCTTCAACAAGTCTTTCTGTTGAGAAGGGTCTGTAAAGTCTTACCTTAACAAGACCAACCTTCTCGCCCTGAGCTGTGAGATAGTCGATAACTTCTTCTGCTACGTCACAGATTGAACCCATAGCGATGATAACTCTGTCAGCATCGGGTGCGCCGTAGTAGTTGAAAAGCTTGTAGTCAGTGCCGAGCTTAGCATTGACCTTGTCCATATACTCCTCAACGATTTCGGGCATAGCATCGTAATACTTGTTGCAAGCTTCACGGTGCTGGAAGAAGATATCGCCGTTTTCGTGAGAACCGCGCATTACGGGGTGCTCGGGGTTAAGTGCTCTCTTACGGAATGCATCAACAGCATCCATATCGCACATTTCTTTAAGATCGTCAAAATCCCAGACTTCAATCTTCTGAAGCTCGTGAGAAGTTCTGAAACCGTCAAAGAAGTTGATGAAAGGAACTCTGCCCTTGATTGATGCAAGGTGAGCAACAGCACCGAGATCCATAACTTCCTGAGTGTTTGTTTCAGCAAGCATAGCAAAACCTGTCTGACGGCAGGCATAAACGTCTGAATGATCGCCGAAAATGTTAAGAGCGTGAGATGCTACACAACGAGCTGATACGTGGAATACACAGGGAAGAAGTTCACCTGCGATCTTGTACATATTGGGGATCATAAGAAGAAGACCCTGTGAAGCTGTGTAGGTTGTGGTAAGAGCACCGGCGTTAAGAGAGCCGTGAACTGTACCTGCAGCACCTGCTTCTGATTCCATTTCGGAAACCTTTACTGTTGTGCCGAAAATGTTTTTAAGACCCTGAGCAGACCACTGGTCAACGTAGTCAGCCATAGGGCTTGAAGGTGTGATGGGATAAATACCCGCTACTTCGGTAAACGCATAAGACACGTGAGCCGCAGCGTTGTTACCGTCCATAGTTTTCATTTTTCTTGCCATGGATATATTTTCCTCCTTGAATAATTATACGGTTATAATGTAATTCACCATTTATCATAATAACACTTACAGCGCAAAATGTAAAGTAGTATTTAATGCAAAAAATAATAAAATTTAACGATTTTTTGATACGGATTGACAAATTTTTCACAAAGATTATTTTTTTCAAATATTGAACAACTTAAAACCGTATGATACAATGAGCATAAAGAGGTGAATCATTTATGCGAGATACCATTGAATTGATACTTTGTGGCATCGGTTTTGCAGGTATAGGTATATTTGCGTCATTATATGATTTTTTCAGACAGCAGAAACCCAGACAGTTCGGAAAAACACAGATAATATCACTCGGCTTTGTTATTGGGGGTATTAATATAATTATCTTTCCTTTCATGGATGACATAAATATGATGCTTCCGCTTTTTCTGACGACCATAAGTATCCCTGTTTTACTTTGGGGAGTATATGATCTGAATCTTGCACGCAAATGCACATATCAGGTCAATGCCGTGTGCTTATACTGTACAGCAAGAAAAGGTGAGACCCGCCCTGTATTTACCTATACATACGAGGGAGAATACTACAAAGCAACATCACAGCAGATATTATCTTCAAATATTTTAGTTGCGGACAAGTCCTACCGTATTTATATAAACCCTGACAAGCCGCAGTGCAATATCGTTTTCCCTAAGCTCCTGAAACACAATAAAGACTTTGTTATATTGGGCGCAATTCTTATGGTAGCGGGGATTGTTTCATTTTTTGTGATTAAATATAACCTGTTTGAACTTTTACAGGGGTGATTTTATGAATGAAGATTTAAAAACTCTTTTTTATGTTTTTGCAATTATATTGTTTTTGACAGGTGTCTTTTTCTTAATCAGATTACCAAAAGTCCTGAAAAAAGAATCAAAACAATATAATCCTTTATCACCAATTGTTGTTATATTATTGCTGACACTTAGTGTATTAACGATTTTAGCAACCAATCAAAAATACGAAAAAACAGTTTCCGTTGCATTTTTACTTCTTTGCGTTTTGTCTGTTCTGTCATTCTCTGTTTATGAATTCATTTTAATTCATATCTGTACCGAAAAAATAACAGCTGAACTTACAAACACTCAACATATATATAAAACCCACAGCTATCGCTGTTATTTCAAATTCAGATATGAGGGCAAAGAATATGAAACACAGTCACAACAATTAATGCCATATAAGTATATCAAAAATCATTCTGAATACCGTGCAAAATGTGAAATATATATTCACCCTGAAATACCGCAGCTGAATATTATACAGAGAAAAACTACACCGTTTTGCATAATTGAATTAATCACAGGAATATTCCTTATTGCTATGGCTATCTTTGTTTTTATAATTCTGCATATATAAAATTCCGCACTTTTGTGCGGTTTTATTTTTATAAAATTTATGCTAAAATAAATAAGGATTTTTTCATTCCCGATTGTATAATAAGTGAAAGGGTGAAAATTATGGATAACGGTGCAGGCAGCTACCGCCGTTTTCTTGACGGTGACGAGAGTGCATTTGATGATATAATGCACGCTTATTTTGACTCGCTTGTGTTTTTTCTCGACCGCTATCTGCACGATACAGGCGCCGCAGAGGATATTGCGATAGATGCATTTTCCGACCTGATCGTACACAGGCACAGATACAATTTTAAGGTGACGCTTAAAACCTATCTGTTTATGATCGGCAGAAGCAGAGCGCTCAATTACATAAAACGCAGAAACAGGTTCAGAACGGTTGAATTATCCGAGGTCGAAAATGAGCTTGCGGACAGACATTCTCCCGAAGAACAGATTTTTACAAGTGAACTGAATAAAAAAGTCAACGACGCCATTGAAGAACTGCCCGATGAAATGAAAATTGCAGTTCATCTTGTATACTTTGAAGATCTTTCTTACGATGAAGCCGCAAAGGTTATGAAGAAGAACAAAAAGCAGATTGACAATCTTCTTTACAGAGCGAAAAACAAGCTTCGCACCATTCTGGGAGAGGAGGCTGAGCTGTACTTATGAGAAATTTTGAAGAACGCAAAGCGGAGATCTTCCGCAGAAGTGAAGAACGAATCATCGAACGCAAAAAGAAACGGAACCGCATACTTTCGATATGCATCCCACTGTTCATCTGCATAGGCGCATACTCGATATTCATTCTGCCTGCTATGATGCCTGCGAAAGAAAGCGCAGACAACAACGTACATCAGGAGCTTGAGGATATTGCAGATGTTGCAGCTTACCCCGTTACCGTTGAATTTTTTGACATCGACGGTAATCTTACCGACTTTTATACGGGAGCAGAGGACATAAACAGTATTTGCGGCACGATAGACACCGTTATCAACGCAGGTTTATCAAATGAAGAAACATCCGATGAAAATTACACCGAGGACAGTTATTCAATTACGGTTGTTGATAGCACCGGAAGGTCAACGGTGTACAGAATCAGCGGAAACACCCTTTTCAACACAGCAACGAACAACTCTTACACCCTTACAGACCAACAGAAAGGCGCACTTGATCTATTCCGAAAGGAGTGAAAGCAATGAAGAAAAAACTTATCTGCACATTTTTGTGTACATTTGTATTCATTACGCTATTTTCAATAACATCTTACGCGGATATGGGCCCAAAGCCGTCGGTAAACATAATTTTTGAGAATCTGGGCGATGAGCTTTGCTACGGCACTCTGTTGTCAAAGAACAAATCAACAGGGCCTGCATCCGTATACGACGGTGAAACGGATTACGCCGTACATTCGGGCAATTATGACTGGGCGGTGCTTGATTATGACGAATGGAAAGCCTTTGTTGATTACGAGGACGCCGACGGCTACTACTTTTTGCAGGAGGGCTGGCAGATCAACGAAACAAAAGCTCTCAGCTGGACATACTATCCCCCGAACTCCTTTAAAATTCTGCTGTATTTCCCCGAAAGCGGTACGTTTGTTACAAGCGGAATTTACGAAACTTATGCATTCGACAGCTATTTCACGGTTGATGTAAGTGATATGTCCCATATTCTCGTTGCCGAAAAAAGCTACGACTACACCTGGGAACTGATTTCTCTTGCGGTGAGAATTGTATTCACAATTATCCTTGAAATCGGGATTGGGATTCTGTTCGGGTTCAGGAACAGAAAGCATCTGCTCATTATATCGGGTGTGAACATCACAACGCAGATAATACTGAATGTTCTGCTCAATATTATCAACTATTCAAGCGGTTCAATGGCATTCACGGCATATTATATTCTGTTTGAGATAATTGTTTTTGCAATTGAAGCTGTTATATTCAGCTATTCACTTCACCGCGTTACCGACAAACAAATCAAAAAGTACGTTCCTGCAGTTTATGCATTGATTGCAAACGCTCTTTCATTCGGTACAGGTCTGCTGATTGCACATATCATTCCGGGAATTTTCTGAAAGGAGTGACCTTTTATGAAAAAGAAGAAAATTTTAATTATCATTATCTCAGTTTTCGCGGCGGTTCTCATACTGATTGCATCGGCATTTGCATTTATTATTCACAAAGGCTACGGCATAACAGCAGGCAGGGCATTGATTACCGACAATGACACGTATATGCTCATTGACGAAAGCTCCCCTATTGTTATATCAACGAAAAAAGACAAAAACGAATTTTTCAAGGACATTGAAACGGGTGACAGAATTCTTGTAATACACGACGGTATTGAAGAAACATACCCTGCGCAAACGGGAGCTTATCTGTGCATAAAGCTCGAAGACGGCTCCGTTTCAGATATCAACAGCGAAATACTTATTCAGCTTGCGGAAATGGGTTGGCTGAGTGATGAATATTCGGGCGTAACGATAGATAAAATGCTGATTTCCGTGTCCGACTCAAACGCGGTAGTGGATATGATCGGATTTTTCATTTACAACGGAAGAAGCTATGTTTCATACGAAAGCCTTGATGACGATTCCCTGAAAGGTGACTATATCGGCAGAGCAACAGGTTCAATTGATGAGTGGTCCTCTCCCGATGACTATATTGAATTTTCGGGCAGTACATCAGGCGATATTTATACCGTCAACGGCTACGGCGAGGATTTTATGCTTTGTATAGATAACAAAGACGGAACAGTCACAACATATATAAACAACAACGATATCACAATGATATACGGCTATGAGCTTTTCCGTGACAGACTGAAACTCGCTGAAAATTACACATCCGTAGCTTATCAGACACGCGGCGACTGGTATTACAGCACGGGTGAGCCTACGGAATTTGATAACAGTCAGGCTGTTGATGAATTTATCGACACACTGTACAGCTCCCGTTTTATGTACACCGCAGATATTCCCCTTGACAGTGAAAATTCAAGTGTTTACGACGAAAAGGAAATATATCACCTTTTCTTTAAAATGAACAACGGAACAACCGTTCATCTGCGCCTTTTCAGCGGCGGATATGTAATGTTCGCAGGCATAAGTGACGTATGCGTTAAAGTTGACAAAACAGTTTTTGAGAATTTGACAGAATTACTCTCATATTAAAAATAAAATCCGACTTATACATTTAATTTGTTGCAAGTCGGATTTTTATTTTATTTTCTAAATATAAATAGGTACTCGTGTGCAATTAAAAGGAAGTTATACTTTACACTATTTGTTTTCCAATATCCTGTAGCTTTGCAGTTGTGTTGTTCTTTTATAATCAGCTCTTTCAGCTTAAATCCTGCATCTTCAAATATGCGCATAACTTCAAATGACATTGGTATCATATGACCTTTCTGACGGGTATCTCCCATAAGAACAGCACAAAACTTATCTTTTTTTAGAACGCGATAACTCTCTGCCGCAACCTTTTTCATTTCCTCAAGAAAATCCTGAACCTTTAACAAAGATAAATCTTCGGGGATATCCTCGCTATACTGAATAATATTGGCATATGGCGGATGAGTACAAATCAAATCAATACTATTGTCTGGAACAAAGTCAAGATTTCTTGCATCACCTTTATACAGATACACATTGCCGTTTGCACCTTCGTATTCAAATGAAGTTTTCTCTTTGCAACGTGCAAGAGCAACGTCATTAACATCTACGCCAATAATATTTCTGTTTAATAATTTTGCTTCTACAAGGGTAGTGCCACCACCCGCAAACTGATCGAGAACCAAATCATCCTCTTTTGAATAGCGAAGAAGGATGTTTCGGGGGATGTATGGTGACCAATTACCACGCCACTTTGCATCGTGGGTTGCCCAATCGCCACGTTTTGGAAACGACCAATGCGTAGTCATTTCTAACTCGAAATCTTCCGGCTCCCATTTTGTTATTTTCTTTACCATTATTTAAAAACCTCGCTGATTACGCCATCTTCCAAATCTTTAATGTTGTAGATGTGCTGCATAATGTCAAAAGTTTCTTCGAGGTTATTTCTTGCGCTTGTCCACCCTTTTCCGTCGGTAAACCAAACGAATGTAAAACCGTCAATTTCTTCAGTTTCCCACGCAAGAGTTTTATAACTACGTGCGGTTTCGTTCAACTTACTACCACCGCTTCCGTAAAAGTTCGTTTCGATACCGTAAATCATATCAGGTGTCTTAACAACAAAATCAAAGCGTTTTTCCATCTTGCCTTGATTGGAAATAGCAGATAAGTCTATGTTCCATTTATCTGTGATTTGGTGGATATACATTTCCTTAAAGTAATTAACACCTTTTACGAAACCTGCTTTTTGAATAAAGCTCTCAACAAAATCTTCCATAAGTTGACCGCCACGATTTTTACGACCGTTGGAGTCAAGACCTGTTTCAACACCCGTTGCATAGTCAACCAGATTATTCACAATATGATTTTCCAACAAATCAAATAATCCGGTTTCACGCATAAAATATTTGTATCTATCGTAATAAACGTGACTGTTCGGCGGATACTTTCCTAAATCAAATTGGAATAAATGACCGCCATTTTCATCCTGACAGTATATTTCATTCGCTCGAACTGCTAAAAGCAGAGGAATACACTTTAATACTTCGGGATATTTTCTCATCAAATCCTCAAAATCAGCTTCGATATTCTTGGAGCCGATGAGAGAATTTAAGATATTAAGTTCCACCCTGATATGGTCTACGTTTTTATGAACCTTTTCAAAATCTATGTAATAACCATAGTCTGCAATACTATCACGAAATCCTGATAACCATTTATTAAAATCTCGCATTTTACACACTCCACTGTAATTATAAACTTCTTTTTCTGCCTTCGTCATATCCTTCGTCATATGCTCCTTTGGCATCCTTATGGCGTACAGTTCCCGCCTGACTATACGGCAAATGTGAAAGATCTGTTTTTCTATCATTTCCTGCCATACCGTCTTTTAATCCTTCCTCATACGCACAACCGGCACAAATATGGCGATCGCCGTGCTGATTATCTTGTGCTTCAGGAAGTGAATTATATTCGATTAAATAACGATGGTCTTTTTTGCAAATCATAAATTTGTTCCTCCTTTAGTTTAAAAATTGCTAATAAGCAACTCTTTAATTTTTCCTCTTGCTTCGCTATTACAGTTAATCATACGTGTTGCTTCAACTCGTTTGATCTTGTGAGCTGAATAAATGTTATCAAAGAAATCATCTTCTGTGTTTGAGTTCTTTGGATCGGAATTACTAATTACTACCTTTGCTCCTTTTCGGTGCATATCATCAACAAATCGTGCGAGTTCAATCTGTTCTTCATCATTAAACAAGTTCTCAGTATATGCTGTAAAACTTGCTGTATCTGTAATAGGTCTGTATGGCGGATCAAAATAAACAAAAGTATTTTCATCAATAAAGTCTGCTGACTCTGTGTAATCGCTACATACAATAGTAACTCTTTGTAGTTTTTCCGATACTGCCCGAAGGTTATTTTCATCGCAAATCATTGGATTTTTATATGCGCCCATAGGAACATTAAACAAACCTTTTTTATTTACTCGGAACAGGCCATTGAAGCAAGTTTTGTTTAAGAATATCATCAATGCCGCTTTTTCGATGTTTATGTTCTCGTTTCCGTTGACCTTCAAATCATTAAAACACTCACGTTTTTCCATATAATATGCTTTACGATTATCTGTATCCAACGGTATAAAGTCGTTTTGCATAGCGTAAAGCATTTCAATTAAAGCATCAATATCATCACGAATAATGCGATAAGCATTGATAAGTTCAGCATTAATATCACTGATATAAATTTCTTCTAAATCATATTTGCTAAGTATATCAAATAAAACAGCACCGCCACCAACAAACGGCTCTGCATATTTTGTAATACGACCATCCGCAAAAGGATAATAGCGTTCAATCTCTTTAAGAAGCTGACCTTTACCGCCCGCCCACTTCAAGAAAGGCTTGACTGCTTTTTCTTCAGTCTTGCTGTATCGTGTACTTCTTGCATCAGTCGGTTTTTCGGCAGTAGTAGGTATAATCCACATATTACCAACCATAGTTGCATCAGCGATTCTTTTTTCAGAGCAAAGAACTGCAACTCTTCTTTGGGAAATGCCCCATTTATCAGCGGCTTCTCTCGCAGACATAAATTCCACTTGTGTACCCACCTTCTGTATTGTTTGTATTAATTATATTCTAAAGTTGGAATAATAGCAATACCATATTTGATTATTTTTATTATTGAAAAGGTATTTTGTATTTTTCAGCTGAAACTCCACATCCTAATTACAGTTACAATGCTGTAAGGAGTGAAACAATGGCTCTGCACATTATGGATGAAGCCGACAAGTGCTTAAACTGCAAAAAGCCTCAATGCGTTAAAGGGTGTCCCATAAGCACGCCCATTCCGAGAGTTATTGAGCTTTTAAAGGACAACCGTCTTGACGAGGCAGGCAGACTGCTTTTTGAAAACAATCCGCTCACCACCGTATGCAGTCTTATATGCAATCACGAAAACCAATGTGAGGGCAGTTGCATTTTAGGCAGAAAAGGCAATCCCGTTCATTTTTCAACCATTGAAAACTATGTTTCAAGCACCTATGCGCCCAAAATGACGGCAGGACCTGCTCCCTCAAACGGAACAAAGGTTGCAATTGTTGGCTCAGGGCCTGCAGGACTGACAATTGCAATTATTCTTGCACGCTACGGCTATCAGGTGACGATTTTTGAGGACAGGGACAAAATCGGCGGTATTCTCCGCTACGGAATCCCCGAATTCCGCTTGCCCAAATCCGTAATAGACGATTTACAGTACAGACATCTGGAGCTTAAGGGGATAAAAATCCGTCCTAACACCAAAATCGGAGCAACAATCGGAATTGACGACCTTTTCCGTGACGACTACAAGGCAATCTTCATCGGCACGGGTGTATGGAAACCCAACGCTCTGCACATCAAAGGCGAAACCAACGGAAACGTGCATTTTGCAATAAACTATTTAAGCAATCCCGACTCATACAAGCTGGGCGATACGGTAATCGTTATAGGTGCAGGTAACGCCGCTATGGATGTTGCCCGCACCGCATTGAGAAAGGGAACGAGGAACATCACCTGTTTTTCTATGCGCAAAAGAATCCGTGCAAGCAGGTACGAGTTCAGCTACGCAAAGCTTGAGGGCGTAAGGTTTGAATACAACAAAAAGCCTGTTGAAATAACGGACGAGGGAGTTATTTTCCGCAATCTGAATGAGGATGAAAACGGTGTAACTACCGAAATTGAAAATTCCGACAAGCTGTACAAGGCTGACAGTGTGATTATTGCCATAAGTCAGGGTCCGCAGAATGCAATTGTTTCCACCACACAGGGACTTGAGGCGAATGAAAAAGGTCTGCTTGTTGCGGACGAAAAGGGCAGAACGAGCCGTGCGGGAGTTTTCGCATCGGGAGATGTGGTAAACGGCGCAAGAACTGTTGTTGAAGCAGTTGCACACAGCAAAATCGTTGCCGAAACAATGCACGAATATATGCAGAACTTAAACTGAGCGCCATAGCAGGCGCTTTTTCTGTTTTTACCGTCTTGCATTATATATTTGCTTATGTTAAAATGTAATATAAGATTATATTTAAGGGTTGAGAAAATGGAAACAAAAACAAAATACATAATAATCGGAGTAATCGCTGTAATTATTGTTATTGCCGTGATAGTTGCCGTTGCCGTAACGAAAGGCAAATCTAACGATACCGACAATGGGGAATCATTTATCAATGAGGAATCGGGAGATTATGAGCCTGTATCCGCAAATGACGATGTTCAGGTAAGCTTTGAAAATATGAACGGCGATCTGGCAGAAGAATTTGAAAATTACGATGTTATAACAACGCTGACTGCTGCCTTGAAACCGGAAGCTACCACAATTGAAAATATCGTAACTGCTGACAAAACAACTGTCAGAAACAATGAAAATACCACAGTTAAATCCGAAAAAATCACAACAGAGCAGTACCTTGAGCAGACAACCGTAAAAACGGACAAAGAAACTGCCGCAGACAATGAGGTTGTCAACACTATATCTTCATTTTTTAGCGGCAAGTATTACTTTGACGGAATAATGGTATCACACGGTGATAAATCCCCTATGGAAATGGCTATGGACGGCGAGAATTTCATCGTTTATTCCGAAATGGACGGCATTGATATGGGTATACTCAGTCTTGACGGTAAATTCTACCTCATAAATCCTGCCGGCAAAAAATACACCGTTCTCAATTCCGCTCTCCAGAGTATGATGGATATTGATATGGATTCAATTAAATTGGACTTTAATGTAAGCTCATTCAAGGACAAGTCCCCCACTGAGGTTACTGAGGCTAAATATAACGGTCAGCCTGCTGTTTGTTATACCTACAAAAGCAGTGAAAACCATATTGATTTTGTTGTTGTGAACAATGAAATCATACAGATGATTCAGTACGACAGCAACGGCACGGCAAACACCATTCTGCAGGCTGATGAATTCACAGCTGATTTTGATAAAAGTATGCTTTCTCTCGATGGCTATTCAAAAACCAATATTATTTCATTCGTAACAGATTTAATGGGATAGGAGTAAAATAAAATGGACGAAAATTTTAACATAAACAACGGGCAAGACAATGACGTTACACCCGAAAATGAAGAAAAAAACGATATCCGTTTTGAAGTAAAGGAAACAGTCAACATTGTTCCCGCCGAAACAAAAAACAAAAACAACAAAACAACGGTTATAGTTGTAATTGCCGTAATTCTTGTTGCCATAGTTTGCGGTCTTGTTTTCTTCTTTGTACAGAAAGACAGCGACGGCACCGCAGACACGGAAACAACCACATCATCGGATTCCATTGACTATGAAGCACTGGAGGATGCATTCAACGCCGAAAGCTTTACAAATGAAGAGGGTCAGTCCATTTCAAGCGAAGAATACAAGGATTATATTCAGAACATTGCAAGTGAGGCTACAACTCTGCTCAACGAAAACACGGCTAATGCAAATCCTCATTCAATAGTTGAAAAAACAACAGTCGCAAACGAGAATTCCAACGAAAATCAGACAGAACCCGGCTACGACAAGGCTGCCTGTGAAGCGCTCATAAAGTCATACCTTGACCGTTCCTGCTATCTTGAAGGCTCACTGGACAATGAGCCTATTGCCGTTGCTTTTGACGGAGATAATTTTGAAATGCTTACAAGTCTTGAGGGTATGGAAGTATCGCTGGTCAAGCTGGACGGCAAGCTTTATTTCAAGCGTACTGCCCTTATGCAGTATGCACAGCTGACGGATGCGGTAATGCAGACATTCGGCTTATCAATTGATATGCTCAATTTTGATTTCGGTGATAAAACGTATGAAGATATGAAAAACCATCTCACAAGCGTTAAACCCGTTATCATCGACGGCAAGGACGGCGTATGCTTCAGATACGACAAAAACGGCGGATTTTTCAATTTCTACTTTGCAGACGACGAGCTTGTTCAGGTTGATATTGGAGAAGGCACAGAAATCACATCTCAGTTTGTTATTTCATATTTTACAGCCTCAATTCCCGGAGATATGCTTTCTCTTAAAGGCTACAAGGAAACAGGCTTTATGACGATGTTTGCCGACTATATGTAAAACAAGGGGGTTCTTTTGTTATGATTTGCCCGAATTGCAACAAAAATATTGATGACGATTCAAGATTTTGCAGATTCTGCGGCGTGGAATTTATAGGTGAAGAAACTGTAATTGATATAGAACCTGAAGAGCCTGAGCAGGTTGTAGAAAAAGTTGCTTCAAAAAAGCAGAAGAAAAACATAATAAAGCTTTGCATTGCTCTTATGGTAACGATTGTTGTTGCCGTGACTGTTATACTTGCCGTTACAAGCATAGGTGATTCCGACAGCGGCGACGGCAACACCCTCAAAAAAGAAACCGTTACCGACGCGGAGGGTAAAGAATACAAAGAGGGTTGGGGAAACACAACAATTTCCGTAAAAGATACAGACGGCACGGTCCGTGAAATAAAAACGGACAAATCCTATCTTTCAGCGTCCTCTATACTTGCGGAATACACGGCTGTTATGAATCAGCTTAAAAACGACTCCCCCGCTTTTTCAAAAATAAGGTATCAGAATCTTCCCACAGAACATCAGAATTTAGGCGGTCTGGGCGGTCTTGTGCTTCCGATAATCGAAAAATACGTAACTTCAAAAAGTGCGGCAAATGCAGTAGACTATGTGGCAGGCAATTCCGACAAGCTACCCGTTATTGATTCATCGTACGGTTGCATTCTGACGGACAGTGAAAAAATCAAAAATGCGTACTGCGAAATTCTCGACGACGGAATGTATAAGCTTGTTATAACGGTTGTTGACGAGCTTAATCCCGAAATCGTGCCCTACGGTACAACGTCAACACAAAGTGCAATAAGCGGTATTTTCGACCCTTACAATGCACTTGAACAGATAACTGCAATTTCATCACTTGCCCTGAGCGAAATCAATTTCAATTACACCGATTGCACAGTAACAATCATTTATGATTATAAAACAAAGCACGTGCAGTCACTCAACCAGACAATGAATATTGATATCACAGCCAACGCTCATATTGCAGAGCTTAAGGCAAGAATCGTTGATATTACGGAGTATACACAGTTCAAGTATTAAAAGAAAAAACCTTCTTGTTCATACAAGGAGGTTTTTTCTTATTGAATTAATTGAATATAAATCGAATTAACAATGTACAATGGAGGAAAGAGCTCCGCCCTTTAAACCGATTTGTATGTTATTAATTAATTGTAAATTGTACATTTTTACATAACAAAGGGCAACGGATTAACCGCTGCCCTGATTTTAATTAATAGAATGCAAGGTTTATGTTTGATGTGGTATCAATGTATGTGGGATAATCTGAACCTACAAGCTTTTTAGTTCCGCAGTATACATTATTGAGAGTTGCCTGAATTGTTGTACCGTCTTTTGTTGACCAGGCTTTACTCTTAACGTCATTTGAATCGTAATAAACATTCTTGAACGTAATATTGCTCATTGTAACGCCATAACCGACATTTTCAGCAACGTACAAGCTGAATGCCGCTGATTCGTTACGGAATATTCTGATATTTTCAAACGTAACATTTGAAATTGTATTTGCTCGCTGTCCGCACTCATCAACCATAATACCGATTGCGGCAATATTATACTCGCCCCAGGTAGCGTCGTGACAGATAACAGCACAATCCTTGAATGTGACATTATTTATATCAAGGTAAGCTTCACCGGAGATACCGAAGGGTCTTGCCTTACCTGCCCAAGCTACACAATCTGTAATTTCAATGTTTGTTGAATAGCAAGCTGCTACATCTTCACTGCCGAGTGTCTTTACTGCGAACAGGTCATCACCTGAACGGGCAAAACAATTGGAAACTGTAACATTCTGTGAGTTACAGATATCGAATGCATCGGAGTTAAGTCTGTAACCGAAAACGTCAACATCACTGATTGTAACACCGTTGATTCTGTATGTCTGAATTCCCCATTCAGCACCATTTACAAGCTTAAGACCTCTGAGCTCAATATTGCTGCCCCATGAGAATACAAGGCCTTTTCTTTCCATTCTGTCAAGGTCGGTAAAGTCAACAACAGCGCCGCCGCCACTGAGTATCTTAACATTTGTTGTTCCTGAACCGCCGATAAGGGGATGTCTCTGAAGTCCGCCGATACCTGCACAGTCAGAGGCTTCGGTATAAAGTGTAGCATCACTTGTTATATCCTGCTTATTTCCGGCAGTTATATAAGTACCTCTTCTCAGGTAAATTACATAATTTGATGCGCCTGTAATGTCATAATAGTAAATTGAATTTGCATTGAATTCAACAATACCTGAGTATACATCAACTGTATAGCCCTGATCTCTGAGTGCCTGAATTTCAGCATCTTCGTCAACCTCTTCACGGACAAAGAGTGTGTATGCATATGCCTGTGATTCGCTGTTTATAAGGAATGTGTAAATGCCACAGCCGGAAAGCTCAGCAGTCATAACACCGCCTGAAACAGTTGCAGAAACCTTTTCATTTGTGGTCATATAAACCGCATCTTTAATCCTAAGGTCAGCGGAATTGAGCTTAATCTCAAATTTATTATCAGCCATATCATCCGTAATATAAATTTCGGAGAATGAATGAAGCGCGCCGTTTGTTTCTTCGCTGTATACCAATGATGCATATACGGGAATTTTTGTACCGTCAACAGATGCAGTGTAATAGGGAGAAATAACAACACCGTTTACATCAGAGTAACCCTGATTTGCACCGTACAAATCATCATTATTCTTGTTTGCTCTTGCTGTAAGAGTTGCAACTGTTGTATTGTTATCGGCAATAGTCTTTACTGCCTCTGCGGGATATTCAAGATATGTAAACTCAAAGGGTTCGGGAATATCCATTTTATCTGCAACGCTTACAAGGTATTCACTTGCGTAAGATGCCAGATATGTATTAACCTCTTCAATAACTGCGGCTTCAGCACCTACTTCATGACCGTAATTATCATAAGAGATAAATTGATGTTTGATATTTGACGCAGTAAGAAGACTGTCAAGCTCTGTTGCATTTTCATAAGGAACTGTAACATCCTTCTTGCCGTGAACAAGAATTGTGGGAACTGCAGTTTTTACATAATCAACAGGTGAAACAGCAAGAAGCTCTTCACTGTAAGTCTGAACATCTGCATAGCTGTTGATTGATTCTCCAACAGCACAGGAAAGAATATATGAAAGTGCATTTCTGCCGCTTCCGTCAGGTACTGAGGTATTATAATTATCTTTAATATCGGTAGCTGTCGTCCAGTATTCTTCAGCTGAAAGATTTGTAGGACCGGCAAAGCTTACTACTGCAACAGGCTCAATGGGAGCAACGTCTGCCATTGAATATGCATAAAGAAGTGAAAGATGTGCACCTGCAGAATAACCGTACAGAATAGTTTTATCAATGGTAACGGCAACCTGATTACCTGCAGCACTGATTGCGGTAAGTGCATCAGTAATGTCATCAAGAAGATCGTACATATTAACATCTTCGGAAAGATAGCTGTAATTGATTGCTGCACAAGCATAACCGTTGCTGAGTGCATAATTTTTTGCGGCATTTGAGTATCCGGTTGAATCCTTATCATTCAATATCCAGCCGCCGCCGTGGATATAGAGTACAAGACCCATCTCACACTTTGTGTTTGTTCTGGGAACATAAAGGTCAAGAATATTACGCTCACTGCTTTCACCGTACTGTAAATTCTTGAACTCATAATACTCGTCATTAATGGTGTACGTATAAGATACCTGTGCATCTGCATCGGCATTCTCACCATCTTCTTCGGGTTTGGTGATATCACCTGTTCCGCCGAAAATTGAAAGAATCATTAATATGAATGTCATCAGCATTGAAATAATCTGATCAATCATAAAATAACCTCCGTTTACTTATTAGTATTTAATACCAATTATAATTATAAATAAATTTTGGCATAAGTCAATAGAAAATAAATAATTCGGCACAATTACCACACAAAAAAATAAGGGGAACAGTAAAAAACTGCTCCCCCGAAACCGTTTATTTAAGATACTCGGCAGCATATTCAACCATTAATGAATATGTTTTGTCTTCACAATCATCATCGTTTGCAAGGTCGTGGTCGGAATTGGGATAAGATACAAAATCATATTTTGCGCCGACCAGCTCAAGTGCGTTTGCAAGCACGACTGCATTCTGATAAGGAACGATTGAATCCTTTTCACCGTGAGCAATTACGGTAGGAACGGCAGTAGCTACATAAGCTATGGGGCATACTGCAAGAATTTCTGTTCTGTAAGTTACCAGATCGTCAGTAGTTTTTATTTCTTTACCTGTTGCCCAGCTGATAAGCTGTGCGACTGTGCCCTCACCGAGAGCGTTTGTCCAGTATTCTTCATCGGTAAGGTCTGTGGGACCGCTGTAATCTACAACAGCAACGGGTTCTATTGCAGAGGTTACAGCTCTTGAATATGCATAAAGCAATGAAAGATGTCCGCCTGCAGAGTGACCTGTAAGGAGCATTTTATCAATTTTAACTCCTTTTTCTTCACCGAGAGCCTTAATTTTTGCAACAGCCGCCTCAATATCGTCAAGGATATCATACATATCAACATCATCGGAAAGATAACGGTAATTGATAGATGCAGCCGCATAGCCGTAATCCTTTGCAATATTTTCAGCAGTTTCTGTATAAGCGCTCTTGTCGCCGCCTATCCACGCACCGCCGTGAATGCAAAGAATAAGTCCTACAGTGCCGTCATTTTCTTCGGGGATGTATAAATCGAGCACCTGTCTTTCGTGTTCGCCGTAGGATACATCCTCAAAAGAGTAAACCTTTGCGAGGTTAATACCGAAAAGTGAAGCAAAAAATGTAATAATAGACATAAAGAATGCAATAATTTTTTCCAACATAATTTATCAACCTTTCTGTTTATCGGAAAACCGATAAAAATGAGTAATTAGCAAGTAGCAATGAGTAATGGTGGAAAGGGCGTTGCCCTTTAACCCATTATAATTCAAGCCGCTTGCGGCTTCCTTAATTGCTCATTACTCACTGCTCATTGTTCATTACAAAATTTAACTTCGTTAAATGATTGTTTAAACGCCTGAGTATGCCGCAAAACCGCCGTCGACGGGAAGAATAACGCCTGTAACGAATGCTGAATAGCTCTCGTCAGCAAGGAAAAGAAGTGCACCTGTAAGATCCTCGGGAGTACCGAAGCGTCCGAGAGGTGTATGAGTGAGAATTTTCTCAGAACGGGGAGTAAGTGAGCCATCCTCATTGTAAAGGAGAGCTTTGTTCTGGTTTGTTGCAAAAAATCCCGGTGCAAGAGCGTTGACTCTTATACCAACCTCGGAAAAATGAACTGCCATAAACTGAGTAAAGTTTGAAATTGCCGCTTTTGCCGCTGAATATGCAGGAATCTTTGTAAGAGGACGGAATGCGTTCATTGATGAAACATTGATGATAGTTGCGTTCTCTTTACCTACCATATCAATAGCAAATGCTTGTGTGGTAAGAAGTGTACCGAGGAAGTTAAGATTGAAAACAAACTCAATGCCCTTTGCATCAAGGTCAAAGAAAGTCTTTACACCCTCTGCCTTATCGGCAATATCAGCAAGCTCAAGTTTTTCTTTTGTGGTATTACCCCTTGCGTTGTTGCCGCCTGCACCGTTAAGAAGGATATCACAGGTGCCGAGCTTTTCATTTACTTCATCTCTTGCGGCATCAAGGCTCTCCTTTTCAAGAACATTACAGCCGACAGCTATAGCAGTACCGCCGTTTGCATTGATTTCATCTGCAACAGCCTGAGCCGCATCCTTGTTAAGGTCGAGCACTGCAACCTTTACACCCTGAGCTGCAAGGTCTTTTGCAAATGCACTGCAAAGAACACCGCCGCCGCCGGTTACTACTGCAACTCGGCCGTTTAAGTTTTCGTGTTTAAAACCCATTTTTATCAGTCCTCTCTATGATAATTAACAATGTACAATTTACAATGTACAATTATTTTTCATCAATTATTCAATAACGATATTTGTTTCGCCGTAAATCTGTTTCTGCACATACTGTGCTGAATATGGATAGTCAACGATCCACATCCAGGAGTTGCCTTTATGGTCCTGTCTTGCACTTTCGGGCGGTGATTCCATAGAATAAACCTGATAGTTATACCACTGACCGAGAATCGCATTTGTTCCCAATGATATTATCTTTGACGCAGAACAGTCAGTATAAACATATTCTCCCAAAGTCTGTACAACATTATTAAGATCGGAAATACTCAGATCCTTTGTTTTTTTGATAATAGCATTTATAACTTCACGCTGATTTTCGGTTCTCTTAACGTCACCCGATGCATAGATTTTTCTCATTCTTGCAAAAAGGAGTGCCTGTTCACCGTTGAGTAATACATCGTCGCCGTAGGGAATACCGGAAATCTTACCGTAATTTTCCATAGCTCTGGCTTCTGCCTGTGTAACATCAAGGGTTACGCCGCCGATTTCATCAATAACCTTTTCAAATGCGGAAAAATCAACTGCTACAAAATAGTCAATGGCAATTTTGTAGTTATTTTCGATAGCCTTTACAAGACAGTCCGCGCCGCCGTATGAAAATGCGTGAGTAAGCTTTGAATAATAACCCTTACCGCTTGATGATTCAAAATAAGTGTAGCTGTCACGCAGGAACGAACAAAGAGTTATAGACTGCGTTTTCTTATTGATTGAAGCGAGCATCATAACATCGCTGTTGCCCTGAATCTTACCGCTTCTGCTGTCAACACCGATAATGAGAATATTAAGCACGTTTTTAGAGGACATAATGTCTCCCCCGCTGTGATACCAGTTATAGAGAGTTGACGAAAGACTGTTATCACCTCTTACGGTGCTGATAATTTCGTGATATTCTGAAACTTCTTCTCCGGCAAGGTCATCGTAAAGGACGTCATCACTTGTTCCAAGCTCACTGTCGGGTATAATATCGTTTTCATCGTGAAAATTGATACCAAGAGAGTGCATATAAAGATAAACTGCGCCCACAACTCCGATTATAAGCACAAGAATAATTGCAACAATGGCAATTATTACTTTTTTCGCGCTTTTTTTCTTTTTCTGAGGCACATCCACTACCTCATTGCTGATTTTTCTTTTATCCATATCCAAACCTCATTTGAAAATAAGTGATTAATTATTTTCCTGTGTGATTTCGGAATTATCTGTTTCTTCCGAGTTTGATTCCTCGTCACTGTGTTCAATATCCGTAAGCGTTACAACTCTTTCGCCGTCTTTGACCTTCATTACTCTTACACCCTTTGAAGGTCTTGCGAAAATGCTTATGCTGTTAACGGGGATTCTGATAATAACACCGTCGGAAGAAATGATAACAATATCGTCCTCTTCGTTAACAACTCTGAGAGCCGCAACCTCACCGTACTGCTCTGTGCGGTAGTTGATAAGACCTAAGCCGCCTCTTGACTGAACTCTGTAATCCGAGCCCATACTGCGTCTGCCGTAGCCTGTTTCGCTGACTGTAAGAACACAGCTGTCATCCGTAACAATATCCATACCGACAACCTCGTCACCCTCTTTGAGAGTGATAGCTCTTACACCTCTTGCGGTTCTGCCTATGGCTCTTGCGTCATTCTCATTGAAGCGGATGGACATACCCTTCTTTGTAGCAACAAGAATATCGTCGTTACCGTGAGTGAGCTTAACCCAGGCAAGCTCGTCGTCCTCATCAAGATTGATTGCAATAATACCTGTTTTACGTATAGTTTTGTACTCTGAAAGTGAAGATCTCTTGATGATACCCTTTCTTGTGAACATACAAAGGTACATATCTTCTCTTTCTTCATTATCAAAATCGTTACCGGGAACGCGAATCATAGCTGAAATCTTTTCATCTGCTTCAAGAGGAAGAAGATTTACCACATTCATACCCTTACTTGTTCTGCCGCCTTCGGGAATCTCATAGCCCTTAAGTCTGTAAGCCTTACCCTTTGTGGTGTAGAACATAATATAGTCGTGAGTTGAGCAGGAGAACATTGTTTCCGCAACGTCTTCTTCACGCCTTGTCATACCGATAACGCCCTTGCCGCCTCTGCGCTGAAGCTTATAGGTATCAGCAGTCTGACGCTTGATATAACCCATAGTGGTAAGAGTGAAAATACAGTTTTCCTCGGGGATAAGGTCCTCAATATCAACCTCACCGCTCACGTTCTGTATCTCTGTTTTTCTCTCGTCGCCGAATTTTTCTCTGATTTCGTTAAGCTCGCCCTTGATGATTTCAAGCACCTTTTCGTGTGATGAAAGAATCTCGTTGTATTCTGCGATTTTTGCACGAAGCTCAGCCATTTCGTCAAGGAGCTTCTGTCTTTCAAGACCTGTCAGCTGACCTAAACGCATCTGAACGATGTGTGTAGCCTGAATCTCGTCAAAGCCGAAGTTCTCCATCAAGGCAATTTTACCTTCCTGAACACTCTTTGACTTTTTAAGTACGGCAATAACCTCGTCGATAATATTGAGAGCTTTTATAAGAGCCTCAACAATATGTGCTCTTTCCTCTGCCTTGCGCAGTCTGTAGCGTGTTCTTCTTGTGATAACCTCACACTGATGGTCAATATAGTGATTAAGTATTTCTTTAAGAGTAAGAATTTTAGGCTCGCCGTTAACGAGAGCAAGCATAATGATACCGTAAGAAATCTGCAGCTGTGTAAATGAGAACAGCTGATTGAGAATAACCTGCGGATTTGCATCACGCTTAAGGTCAATAACTACATTGATACCCTCACGGTTTGAGTAGTCGTTGATATCGGAAATACCTTCAATTTTCTTATCCTTGACAAGGTCAGCGATAGATTCAATAAGTCTTGCCTTGTTTACCTGATAAGGAAGCTCTGTAACAACTATCTGGAATCTGCCTGTCTTTGTTTCGACAATTTCAGTTCTTGCACGAAGAGCCATTTTGCCCCTGCCCGTTGCATAAGCCGCTCTGATACCTGATTTACCCATAATAATACCTGCTGTGGGGAAATCGGGACCTTTAAGATGCTCCATAAGCTCCGCAACAGATGCATCGGGATTGTCCATAAGGCAGAAGATTGCGTCAATGGTCTCACCGAGGTTGTGAGGGGGAATATTCGTTGCCATACCTACGGCAATACCCGTTGAACCGTTTACAAGCAGATTGGGGAATTTTGAGGGAAGAACAGTAGGCTCTTTAAGACGGTCATCATAGTTGGACATAAAGTCAACTGTTTCTTCATCAATATTTGTAAGCATTTCAAGTGAAAGCTTGCTCATTCTTGACTCTGTATATCTGTAAGCAGCAGGCGGGTCACCGTCAACCGAACCGAAGTTACCGTGACCGTCAACGAGTGTATATCTCATTGAGAAATCCTGTGCAAGACGTACCATTGCATCGTAAACGGAAGAGTCACCGTGCGGATGGTAACGACCAAGAACCGCGCCGACTGTATCGGCACATTTACGGTAAGCCGTGTTGGGCATAAGTCTGTTTTCAAACATTGTATAGAGGATTCGTCTGTGTACGGGCTTTAAACCGTCCCTTACATCAGGCAAAGCTCTTGATGTGATAACCGACATTGAGTAGTCAAGGAAAGATGTTCTCATTTCCTTAATAATATCAACATCTATAACCTTTCCGCCTTCGTCGGAAGAATCGTTCATATTGACAACGTTTTCTTCCATTGAAGTGTCATTTATGTTATTATTTTCGTCCATAAATTTTATACTCCTTTACGGATGTTAAATATCGAATTAAGAATATTAAATATCAAGATTTTTAACGTACTTAGCGTTCTGTTCAATAAACTCACGTCTGGGTTCAACCTTATCACCCATAAGAATTGAAAAGGTTCTGTCTGCTTCGATTGCATCCTCAAGAGTAACGCGAAGCATAATTCTCGTTTCGGGGTTCATTGTTGTTTCCCAGAGCTGTTCGGAGTCCATTTCACCAAGACCTTTATAACGCTGAATGTCACACTGACCGAGCTCGCTCATAATAGCATCTCTCTGCTCGTCTGAATAAGCATAAAAATGCTTTTTATTCTTTGTGAGCCTGTAAAGAGGAGGCTGAGCGATATAAACATAGCCGTAATCAATGAGAGGACGCATATATCTGAAGAAGAAGGTCAGAAGAAGTGTTCTGATGTGGGCACCGTCAACGTCGGCATCGGCCATAATAACGATTTTGTGGTAACGGAGCTTGTTTATATCAAAATCCTCGTCAATACCCGTACCCAATGCTGTTACAACGGGAGAAAGCTTATCGTTGCCGATAACCTTGTCAAGTCTTGACTTTTCAACATTGAGCATTTTACCCCAGAGAGGAAGAATAGCCTGAATGTTTCTGTCACGTCCGCCCTTGGCAGAACCGCCCGCAGAGTCACCCTCTACGATGTAGATTTCAGTGTTTTCGGGGTTTTTGTCAATACAGTCTGCAAGCTTACCGGGAAGTGAATTGCCGCCGAGAGCTGTTTTTCTTCTTGCATTTTCTCTTGCTTTTCTTGCAGCTTCTCTCGCTCTTGATGCATCAAGTGATTTATTGAAAATCAGCTTTGCAACTGAGGGATTCTCCTCAAAATAGGTCATAACCTTATCGTAGATAAGCTGTGAAACGATCTGTGTCATTTCCGTATTACCAAGCTTACCCTTTGTCTGACCTTCAAACTGTGCTTCCGTAAGCTTGACGCTGATTACACAGCAGATACCTTCACGGACATCATCACCGGAAAGATTTTTGTCAGCCTCTTTTAAAAGACCGTATTTTCTGCCGTAATCGTTGAATACTCTTGTAAGAGCTCTCTTGAAGCCTTCCTCGTGAGTACCGCCGTCGATAGTTCTTACGTTATTTGCAAATGAAAGTATAAGCTCGTTGTAGCCGTCGTTGTAAAGCATAGCAACCTCGGCATATTTATCGCCTACAACGGTTGAAAAATGCATAGGCTTATCGTGAATTGCGGTAAGACCTCTTGACTCTGTTTCAAATGTAACGAAGCTTGAAAGTCCGCCGCGATAGCAATATACCTCATCAACGGGATTTTCGTCATCACGGTAATCGGAAAGAGTGATGGAAAGTCCTGCATTAAGGAATGCACTTTCACGAAGTCTTCTCTGGAGAGTTTCAAAATTATATACAGTTGTATCCGTAAAAATCTGAGGGTCTGCCTTGAAACGTATAACTGTACCTGTTTCTTCGCTTTTGCCGACGATTTCAAGGTCTGTAACAATATTACCTCTTTCAAATCTCTGCTTGTAAACGTTGCCGTTTCTTGAAACTTCAACCTCAAGCCACTCCGAAAGAGCATTAACAACGGAAGAACCGACGCCGTGCAGACCGCCTGAAACCTTATAACCGCTGCCGCCGAACTTACCGCCTGCGTGAAGCACCGTAAGAACGACTGTAACTGCGGGAAGTCCCTGCTGTTCGTTGATATCAACAGGAATTCCTCGTCCGTTATCTCTTACTTCGATAACATCACCGGGAAGAATTGCCGCCTCGATATGAGTACAGTAGCCTGCAAGAGCTTCGTCAATTGAGTTATCTACAATTTCATAAACAAGGTGATGAAGTCCTCTTTCACCCGTAGAACCGATATACATACCGGGACGCTTACGGACTGCTTCAAGACCTTCCAAAACCTGAATCTGACCGGCACCGTATTCCTCAGTGACAGCCGTATCCATAGTTTCTATATCTTCTTCATTCTGCATAACGCTGTCCCTCTGTTCAAATTCAACAGCGTTAAATTCCTTTTTTTCTTCGTCCAAAAAAAACATCCTTTCTGTTTCCGACTTAAGCTGACAATAATCAGCTTATTCAAACTGCTTTGATTTCGCTCTTTTAAGAAGTGTAGACGGCGAAATCTGCGATATATATACTTTTTTTGAATTATTTGCTTTATCCGTACATACTATAAAGGACTTGGGCAATTCGTAAGATACATTTACAACTTCGCCGCTTTTTTCGGCTTTGGTCAGGTAATCCCTTGTGGATTTCATAACCGTTGTGTTATCCATATCGAAAATGCCGATAAGCTCTTTTGTAGTAATTACCGTAGACTGCCCCAGATGTAAATACATTTTACTTAAGCCTTCCGTTACTTATTTCAAAGGTCTTACCCTCACACAGCCTTAAAACCGTTGACGGCTCACAGCAGGTAATAAAAACCTGCCAGTCCTTTATATGATTAAGAATATAATCCTGTCTGTTTACATCAAGCTCACTCATAACATCGTCAAGCAAAGCAACAGGTCTTTCGCCTGTAATTTCTTTAAGAATTTCAGCCTCGCCTAACTTCAGTGCAAGAGCCGCAGACCTCTGCTGACCCTGTGAGCCGAAGCTTTTAGCAGACATATTATCTATTTTTATATCTATTTCATCGTGATGTGCGCCGATATTTGTACTGCCGTACATAATATCGCTGTTTTCACTCTGTTTTAACAGTTTTTCAATATGTTCAGCATCAACGTTTTCACTGACGGATTCATATCTGTTGGATGAAACTCTCATTTTATATTCAATATCCATCTGCTCTTTTTCGCCGGAAAGACCCAGATATATATCTGATGCGGTTGCTGACAGACGCTTTATATAGCTGATTCTCTCATTTATAATTACAGCCGCCAGCTGAGCTAATTTCTGATTCCATATTTCCAAAAAATCATAAGAGCTGTTATTGAATTTCAAATCCTTTAAAAATGAATTGCGCTGAACAAGCACTTTATTGTAATCGGAAATAGATTTTGTATAAGAGGGTTTTATCTGACAGATTGCAGAATCAATAAATCTTCTTCTCTCCGACGGACTTCCCTTTACAAGTGAAAGATAAGCAGGAGAAAAAACAACACAGTTGAAATTGCCTATAAGCCTTGAAGCAGCCGTAACAGGTACGGAATTGAGCAATATTTTTTTTGACTGCCTGCTTATAACTATTTTAGCACTCTGTTCTCTGCCTGCACCGTAAAAATCGATCTCCGATTTCAAATAATCCTCACCGAATTTTATAAGCTCGTTATCTTTTGAACCTCTGAAAGAGCGGAATCCGCTGAAAAGCCAGATACTCTCTAAAAGATTTGTTTTACCCTGAGCATTTTCGCCGAAGATTACGTTTACACCCTTATAGGGAAAAAGCTCCATTTCGCCGATATTTCTGTAATTGCTTATATGAATACTGTTTACGTTCATTTTGCTTCAACGGTATAAACGGTATTTTCAAATCTTACCTGATCGCCCGGTTTGATTTTTCTTCCCCTCTGCTCGCATACCTCGCCGTTAACCTCAATTGCGCCGTCTAAAATAAGTATTTTAGCGTGACCGCCCGTCTGTGCGATATCACAAAGCTTTAAAAGAGAATCGAGCTTGATAAAATCCGTATCAATATATACGGTTTTATTTTCTTTTTTTATAGCTTTTACTTTTATAACTTTTTTCATAATTATTATCCGCTTATGTTAATCTTACCGGCAAAATGAGATAAAGGAATGAATTACCGGTAGTGGGTACGATACAGACAGGTGACAGAGGATTTACCATATTGATTAAAACTTCCTCTTCTTCACTTGCTCTCAACGCATCAAGAATATATCTTGACTGAATACCGATTTCAATGGAATTGCCGTCAATTGATACATCCAGCTTATCGTTTGCAATACCCAATGCAGTTGCGGCGGAAATTCTCAATTCATCGTTATTGAATTCAAGCTTGAGAGGGCCTTTGAAGCGGTCTGTAATAATAAGTGATACACGCTCGATACATTCAATAAGATTTTTTGATTTTGCTCTTACAACAGTGTTGAATGTCTGAGGAATAATGGACTCATACTTCATAAATTCGCCTTCAAGAAGCCTTGATATGATAGTATATCCGTTGATTTCAAAAAGAATATGTCTTCTGCCGAGACCGATTTTAATGAATGTATCCTCATCGGGAATGAGCTTCATAATTTCGCTCATTGTTTTTGAGGGAACAACAAAGTTAAGCTCCTCATCGTTATATTCTATAAATTCTTTTCTTACGGCAATTCGGTGAGAGTCAATAGCAACAAGTCTGATTTCACCGGGTCTGATTTCAAATTTTATACCCTTGTGAATAACTCTTACGTCATTGACAGCAACGGAGAATATGGTTTTTTTGATCATATCCTTGAGCACTTTCTGTGAAAGCTCAATATTTTTGCCGTTTATGATTATGGGAAGCTCAGGATAATCCTTAGGATTGATACCTGTCATATAATATTCAATATCTCCGCAGTAAATTTTGCACTGAAGCTTATCGTCGGTTTCAAATATTACTTTGTCATAGGGAATATGTCTTATAATATCGCAAAAGGTTTTTGCATTGAGTATTACAGAGCCTTCCTCTATAACATCCGCCTCAACAACTGTTTCAATACCTATTTCAAGGTCATAGCCCGTAAGTTTGACGCCGTTTTCCTCAGTAGTGAAAAGTATACCCTCAAGAATGGGCATAGTTGTTTTGGTCATAACGGCTTTCTGTACGTTTGACGCCGCTTCAGCAAGAATGGAAGTATTGCATATTATTTTCATTTCAAGTGACCGTGCGGTTTTCTACATTGTATGTTACCGCACATCTCCCTTCTTTTCAATTTTTAGTTTTGCCGAATTGTTTTACATAACATAACTATACTTTAATATAGTAGTATTAGTAGTAGGGTGTGTTCAAACCGTTCAAAACTATTTTAAGTGTTGATTCTGCTTGATTTTTTTATATACAGATAATGTTTATAACAGTAACTGTTTCCTGTTTAAAAGTATAATTCTAAAACAGAAAATAAATAAAATGTAGAAACTGTTTAAAACTTTTATGTTTAAAGTTCAAAACTTTTTCAAAACTTTATTTGTTACCGAACTGCTTGATTATATTGTTAACTGAATTTTTGAATTTTATATCGTGAGCCATTTTTTCAAGCACGGTATCAATAGAGTGTTTTACGGTTGAGTGCTTTTTACCGCCGAATTTGTTGCCGATATTTTCCAGTGAAAGACCTGTGATTTCTCTTATTACGTACATTGCAACGTTTCTTGCAAGTGAAATATTTGCGTTTCTTTTTTCGGATACGATATCTGATTTTGAAATATCGTATTTATCGGCGACACTTTCTATAATTTCGTCTACTAACACAGAGGTAGGCCTTGTATCGGTTTCAATATCTTTAATAATCTGCTGAATACTGCCCATTGTGGGTTCTATACCGTAAAGTGACTGCATTGCGGCGATTTTGTTGATAGTACCTTCTATTTGACGGACGTTTTCCTTTATTTTTTCCGCTATGTAATTTACCATCTGTGTGGACAGTTTTAAATTACTCTCCTGAGCCTTCTGCATTATAATTGCCATACGGGTCTCAATCTCTGGAGGCTGAATATCGGCAATAAGACCGCTTTCGAATCTTGTTTTTATTCTGTCATCAAGGTCTTCTATTTCTTTTGGCGGTCTGTCGGAGGTGATAACGATCTGCTTGCTTGAATTAATAAGCTCGTTGAAGGTGTGGAAGAATTCTTCCTGCGTTGATTCCTTTTTCTTAAAAAACTGAATGTCATCAATAAACAGTGCATCAGCGTTTCTGTATTTTTCTCTGAAACGGATGTTATCTGCAATATTGATGCAGGAAATGAACTCATTAAGGAAATTTTCACTTGTAGTATAAACGATATTTATATCCTTATATCTTCTTTTAAGCTCGTTTCTTATAGCCATAACAAGGTGGGTTTTGCCAAGACCTGAGTTTCCGTAAATAAACAAAGGATTGTAAACAGAGCCTAAATCCGATGTTGCCACTCTCCAGGATGCGGCGTGAGCGAGTCTGTTTGATGAGCCTACGATGAAATTGTCAAAATTATAATCCGAATATGCATCCTTCGGTACTACGTGCTGTACTTCCTCTTTGCTTTCTTCCGTAATTTCTTCTTCTTTTAACTTAACTCTGAATTCTATGTTAAGGGCAATTCCCAGAACTGCTTCAAATGCTTCTTTAAGGACCTCACTGAAATTGTCTTTTAATATTGAATTTCTGAATTCGGATTGTGAATATATTACAACCTTGCTGTCAACGAATTCGGGATCTTCAATTTTATATATCCAAGTCTTGAAGCTTGTTTCAGACATTACACCTTTGCAGTATTCGAGCACTTGCTCCCATACTTCTTTAAATGACTCCATTTTTGTTAAATTCCTCTCTGAATATATCTGTAACGGGATTTTATTATCTGTAATGGTTTTATATTATTTTCTGTAAAAATTGATTGTATAAGCCTTGTAAACGCTATAACACCATTTTGGATTTTATTATACCATAAATATGTTTCAAATTCAAGCATTTAACCAATATTTATTTGACTATATTTTGACTTGACAAATCTTATTACTGATATTAAAATCTAATTAAAAATACTGATAAAGGAAATATAAATTTTATGTTTATTTCAAAAGAACTTCTTACCGTATCTGCCGCAGAATTTTCCGTTGAGCTTACAGACGAGCAGACAGATATGTTTGATAATTACGCAAAGATGCTTGTGGATTATAATGAAAAAGTTAATCTTACTGCCATAACCGATCCTGATGAAATAGTTATAAAGCACTTTGCTGACAGCCTTGCAATATGTAAATACGCTCCCTGTGAGCTCAGAGGTACTCTTGCCGATGTGGGAACGGGTGCAGGCTTTCCCGGAATGCCTCTTCTTATTGCATCTCCCGAATTAAGGGTTACGTTTTTTGATGCGGTAAATAAAAAGCTTGATTTTATAAGATATGTTGTTGCTGAATTGGGACTTGACGCAAACGTTATTCATTCAAGAGCCGAAGACGCAGGAAGAAAGCCTGAATACCGTGAAAAGTTCGATTTTGCAACGGCAAGAGCCGTAGCTCAGCTGAGAATTTTATCCGAATATTGCTTACCTCTTGTAAAGACAGGCGGATATTTTATATCAATGAAGGGCTCAATTTCCGAGGAGGAAAAGAGCTTCGGTATTACTGCATTCAATAAAGTTGGTGCAGAATTATATGATGATATTTTTTATTCTATTCATAACGGCGATGAAAGAAATATAATTATTGCAAAAAAAGTTTCGCAAATTTCGCCTAAATATCCCAGAAATATGAGTCAGATATCCAAAAAACCTCTGTAAAACTGTTTAAATCAGTTTAAATCCTTGTTTTTGATATACATAATTCGTGCGAGTTTTTATTATCCTTGTGTTATTATCCTGTTGTAAACAGAAATAACTCAAGGATTTTTTTTGGTGATGTTATTGATGAATTCTTCGGTAAAATACAAATGTGTCGGTTCAGTTGTTTTGCTCCCCTGTGAAATCATCAAACCGAATCCGGTATGTTTAAGAAAAAACTTCAATTTATCCGAGCTTGAAGGTCTTGTTGATTCAATTAAAAAATACGGAATTATTCAGCCTTTGATTGTAAGAAAGAATAACGACGGCTATGAGCTTATTTCCGGAGAACGCAGGCTCAGGGCGGCTGTGATGGCTGGTCTTATAAGTGTTCCCTGTATTGTTATGTCTGTTTCAGACGAACAATGTGCTGCGTTTGCTGTAACGGAAAATCTTCAGCGTGCAGACCTTGATTTTCTTGAAGAAGCTGATTTTTATAATTATGTTATTAAAAAATTTGGCTTTACCATCAATCAATTATCCGAAATAACGGAAAAATCAGTAATTTATATTAAGGACAAGCTCAGATTTATCAATTTAAGTAAAAAAGTACGGTTAATTATAAGCTCTTATTCTTTAACCGAAAAACAGATAAAACCGTTACTTTGTATTTCAGATGAAAAAACTCAGATTGAAATTCTTAATTATATTATAGACAACAGCTTAGATGTGAATGAAACAGAGAACTATATAGATTCGCTTTTATCTTCTGCCAAGCCAAAATTTATAAAACTCAAGGATATTAAAATATTAGTAAACACACTCAACCACGCGGTAGACACTATGCACAGAGCCGGTGTTAAGGCGGTTGCGGAACAGCTTGAAACAGAAAATTATTTCGAGTATGTTGTACGTATACCGAAAACGACCATCTCTCCGGTCATTTTAAATGAATGCGTCGGTTCTGCATAGATTCTATATATCCATATCTTTTTCTTTCACACCCACATCCAAACAGCAGACAGCCGGCGTAAAAACCGGCTGTTTGTTGTTATGTTTCACGTGAAACATTAATTAAATATTTCATTTATTGTTTTTTCTTTGATATTGTTCACCTTATCAAAATCCATTGCCTCAATGTAATAGCTCTCTAAAATGTCGTGTGATGCCTTTGCTGTCTGCAAAGAAAGTATGGCTTCATTAATCATTTCTGATTTTGTTTTGTTTAAAAATGCAATAGTTGATTTGTGTTCATTCAATATGTCTTTATCAATGAATCTGTCAGTTGAAACGGTTTTATATGTTTTTTCTTTCATAGGGTGGTAAATATTGGATGTGAATATACCCAGTTTTATATCAGTAAATATTATATGTTCAGTTTTGCTTTCGGGCTCAAGAGGACAGTTGTATTTAATTATACTTCTGTCAAAATCTTTTAAAATGGATTTAATTATAATATGAGAAATGTTGTGACTGTCTTTGATTTTAATTATTTTATCGCAATCATTTTTGAATGTATCATAATTAATATTAATTCCGATGGGCGTAAGTGCACTCAGAAACCTTGTTTTTTGTACCGACTCCCCTGCTTTATCATATTTCAGCTCAGTAAGTCTTTCGGTAAACCTTTTAATTTTTTCGTGATTCACAGCAGGCATAATGTATCTTGATAACTCGTCATCAATCAGTTTTGCTGTTTTTAAATATTTCAGACACTTCTGATGCGCTGATGAATTAGTCATAGAAATCAGCTTTATTTTGCTTGCATTGTCTTTTAATTTATTCTTATCCCAACATTCACTTAAATTTATCAAATGTTCGCATACACCCGGAAATACAGGCTCAACTATATGCGGAGATGTGCCGTCACACATTGCAATTTTTAACGAAGGAATAATAATCCCGTCAAGACTGTTCGGATCGGATGAACAAGGTATTCTATCAACTGCTATTCCCTTTTCAGCCGCTTTTTGCGCTACCTGTTTCATAAGAGTCGACTTCCCTGTTCCCGGTCCGCCTTTGATTATATACATTTCCCATTTGTCATACGGATTATATAATTCCTTGAATAGTGAATAAAAACCCTGAGGTGTGTTTGCACCTAAAAAATATACTGAATCCATTCAAATATCACTCCATAAAATTAGTTCAATATAATTTTATGCAGCACAAAAATGTCCTGTTACAAATGTTTCACGTGAAACAACGATATGCAATACATTATAGGTATTATATAATACTTATAATATATATGATAAATCATATATATTATATATATGATTTATCATATAGCAAAATAGTGTCTTCCGATTACCGTAACAACTGTTCTTGATCTTATCCATTGGTTAGCAGTCTTGGAAGGATTGTAATAATAAATTGCTCCCCCGGTAGGGTCCCAACCGTTCAGGGCATCCTCAGCGGCTTTTTTTGCCGTTGCACTGGGCTCTACAGACCAATTGCTGTCGTAAACACAATCAAACGCTCCTGACTGGTATACAACGCCTGATATCGAATCAGGAAAAGACGAATGGTCAACTCGGTTAAGAATAACAGCTCCTACAGCAACTTGGCCGACATAACTCTCCCCTCTTGCCTCTCCTTCGATGACCTTTGCAAGAAGATATTTGTCATTTGAAGAATATCCGGTAGATGATGAGCTTAATCCTAAATATAAAAGTGTTCTCGGACCTGCAATACCGTCTGCAGTAAGACCGCAATTTCTCTGAAATGCAATTACGGCATTTTTTGTATTATTTCCGTATATACCGTCAACACTACCTGTATAATAACCCAACTGTTTCAGCTTTCTTTGTATTCTTCTTACCTCGTCACCTCTTGAGCCTAATTGTGATAACACATATTCTGCAGTGTAATCACTGGAATTATTATTGTTAATGATGTTGTATACGGATGCCGTGTATTCTATAATTTGCGTCATAAGTAGTGTTAATAAAATAATTACCATTATTTGCCATAACTTTTTAAGAGTTGATTTTTTTATTCTGATATTTACTCTATTCATTAAAATTCATTCCTCCTGATGTTAATACATTAGTATTCTTTGAAAAAATGTTGTAAAAATGACGATAAAATTGTGGTTGTAAATGATTAAAATACCAATATGTTGTACACATAAAAAACAGTTGCACAAAGCTGAAAAAATATTAAAAAAAACTGTTGACAAACTGCTTTATGTGTGATATTATATGCAAGCCGTCAGACGAGAAACGCAACACCTTGGTTGAGTAGTTGCTCTCAAAAAAAACGGTAAAAAAAATTTAAAAAAACTCTTGACAAGCGTGTTTGTTTGTGATATAGTATATAGGCACTCAAACGAGAGGTAAATAAAAAACCTCTGCAAGAGTCAATTTGAACCTTGAAAATTAAACAACGACGAGATAGAAAAAGGAACCCTGAAATTTTAGTAAGTTTAGAAAAACTTGCGACAGAAATTCTGGAAAACACAGAGTTAAAGAAAGTCAGCAATGACGTAAGAGCGAATTAAAGG
>JAFTVI010000024.1 GCA_017465825.1 Clostridia bacterium | reverse complement strand
GCTCGAAGCCGAAGAAAAGAGAATGGAAGCTGAAATACAAAAGACACTTTCTCAGTACCAAGAAACCGAAAAGCAGGCTGATGAAGCAGATACGGAAGAACTGAAAGCCGAAAGGATGAAAATCCGCCCCGAAAAAGAGAAAGAGGCAAGGCAAAAGGCTGAAGCAGATTACAACATCAGTGAATACGATTTCAACCGAAGCGTTGATACTGTTTCAAAGCTCATAGGTGAGCCGCCACCTAAATATCTTACCAAGGCTGAAATAGCAAGGCAGGACGAATATGCACGCTATGTTAAACAGCAGGAAGAAAGACAGCGGCAAATTGAAGAACGGCTAAAGAACCGTAACAATCAAAATATTAAAAATAAAAATGAAAGGAGCCAATAAAATGGCTAACAAAAAGTTAAAAGCACCGGTAAACATTCCGGCAGAAAAAATTCATCCCTTTGAGGGACATCCGTATAAGGTCTTAGACAATGATGAGATGAACAATCTCATTGAAAGTATACAGCAGAAAGGTGTTATCTCACCTATTGTTGTTAGACCTCTTGAAAATACAGAGGACGAATATGAAATAATCTCAGGTCACAGAAGATTGAGAGCATCAGTGAAAGCAGGGCTGGAAACAGTACCTGCTTTAATTTATGCCGTGAGCAGAGATGAAGCGGCAATTATGCTTGTAGATAGTAATCTGCACCGTGAGCATATTTTACCGTCGGAAAAGGCGTTTTCTTACAAGTTGAAGCTTGAAGCATTAAATCATCAGGGACAAACTTCTCGCCAAGTTGGCGAGAAGTGGAGCGTAACACAAATAAGTGAGTCAGCAAATGAGAGTGAAAGGCAGATTCATCGTTATATACGTTTGACAAATCTAATTCCTGAACTGCTTGAAATGATGGACGAGGGTAAAATAGCTTTCTCCGTCGGTGTTGAGCTTTCGTTCCTTGATGACCAAATGCAGTATGACTTGCTCCGCATAATTGAGGAACAGGAATGTACTCCTTCATATTCTCAGGCTTGGCATATGCACAAGGATTTTACTGCAGGTGTTCTTACTGCGGAAAGTATTGAGAATACACTAACGGCAGAGAAGCCGAATCAGAAGCCTATGTGTAAAGTTCCTATTGAAAAGCTGCAGAAGGTCGCACCTAAGGTTAATGATAAAGACTTTGAAGATTTCGTGCTGAAAGCCTGTGAACATTATTACAGGTACCTTCAGCGACAGCGAAACAGGGATGCGAGGTGATGAGTATTGAAGTATATTGGAATTCTCAAAGCATATATCCGTTATCTTGATGAAGATATCAGAGGTGAATATAGCTTCAAGGTTAAAGGTCACGAGGTCGTCGCTACCTTTGCCGAAAAACCTAACAATGACATTCTCCCTCGCCTTCGTGAAATATTACTCGGTGATTCACACATTCGACAAAGTGACGCCCCTGATATTAAACTAAAGAAAAATATCAAGGAGGCGGTTTAATGTCAAAACGAGTGTGTTGTCTGTACCGAGTTTCAACAGGTAAGCAGGTTGATTATGACAGCAATAATGAAGCAGACATCCCAATGCAAAGAAAGGCTTGTCATAAATTCGCAAGTGAAATGGGTTGGGATATTGTTCACGAGGAACAGGAGGATGGAGTATCAGGTCATAAGGTACGAGCTGAAAACCGTGATAAAATCCAAATTATAAAGGACCTTGCGAGAAAGAAAAAGTTTGATATTCTGCTTGTGTTTATGTTTGACCGTATCGGCAGAATTGCGGACGAAACACCTTTTGTTGTTGAGTGGTTTGTCAAAAACGGTATTGAGGTTTGGAGTACCCAAGAGGGTGAACAGAGATTTGACAATCACATTGATAAGCTTCTTAACTATATCCGCTTTTGGCAAGCTGACGGTGAAAGTGAAAAAACATCTGTCAGAACAAAAACAAGTCTTGGTCAGTTAGTTGAAGCAGGTCATTTCAAGGGCGGCGTTGCCGCCTTTGGATACGACCTTGTGAAAAGCGGCAGATTCAATAAAAGAAAACACGAGCTATATGATTTAAAGGTTAATCCCGATGAGGCTATTGTTGTTAAGATTATCTTTGATAAGTACACTCAAGAGGGTTATGGTGCACACAGAATTACAACATGGCTTAATAACAACGGCTACCGAGCAAGGACAGGTAAAATGTGGCACGAAGCTACAATCAGAGGTATTCTTTGTAATCTGACATACACAGGTGTTCTCCGTAGCGGTGATGCTCGTTCAGAGGTTATACCTGAACTGCAGATAATTCCGCCTGAACAGTTTGAAAGAGCTATGATGATTATGAAAGAGCGTTCAGACAGGAAGAAAGAAAATCCCACTGTTCCCCTTAACACAAAGGGTAAATCACTTATCTCCGGCAAGGTTTACTGTGGACATTGTGGCTCAAGGCTTAATCTTACAACAAGCGGAAGATACCGCAAAAGAAAAGACGGTTCTGTTGATACAACAAAACGTATCAGATATGCCTGCTACGGCAAGAGTAGAAAGCAGACGGAATGTGACGGTCAGTCGGGTTACACTCTGCATATTCTCGATGATTTGATTGATGAGATTGTCCGTGACGTTTTCAAGAAGATGAAAGGTTTGTCGAAATCTGATGTAATCAAGCTCCGTTATGCTGATGAGCTCGATGTAAGAAAAGCAAGGCTCAATATGGTAAAAGCAGATTATTCCAAAGAATTTGAAAACTTTACTATACTGAAATCCGAGGTTATCAAAGCAATCAAGGGAGAAAGCTCATTTTCGGCAGATACACTTTCGGAACTGATTGCAGAATCAGAAAAAGAGTGTAGCAGGCTTTTGGTTTTATGCACTGATGCTGAAAAGGATGTTGCTGACGGCGAGAGTGTACTAAAGAATTTATCTGACAGCTTTGATGAACTTATTTCTTGGGCAGAGCTTTATGATGAAGCGAGCTTTGAAAAGAAGAAAATGATTGTGAATTGCCTGATAAAACGGGTCGAGGTCAGCAGAGGGTATAATCTGAAAGTTGAGTTTAATATTGACTTTGAGCAGTTTATGGTGGGGTTGGATAAGGTGGGGTAATAGAAAATCCGAGCAGAGTTTTTTGCTCTGCTCGGATTTTCTATATCAAGGATTTGCACAAACATACACATAATGCTCATCAAAATCTTCATAATCTTTATCTTCGCCATTTTCTTCAGCACCAAGGATGTTATCTACATAATCTTCAACCAACCACAGATATTCTCTACCTTCAGCATCCTCGAATAATTGAACTTTATTGTCTTGTATAGATTGGTCCCATTTTGAAAGTCCTTCTGTTCTCGAATCCTCCCAAATTGTAGCACCTAATATTGTTGTCGGATAGGCATATTCCGGTAATTCGTCTATTCTTACATAAACATTATCTTTGTAGGTTATCGACGAATAATCAGAAGCAACTAAATATGGCTTTTCAGACGCTACAAAAAGTACCGAAAAAACAAAACAATCCAATATGAACCAAAGCAATAAAACTGCAATAAGAGAAAAGCATCCACCTAAACAACCAATTTTTTTACCACTGTTCCGCTTTTCAGTGTTCGCTTTATGAATTTCGACATTCAAAATGTTTCTCTTCAAAACAGCAGGCTTACATAAACGTTTAAAGTACATTCCTCTCAAAGGATATGCTAAAAACATTGTAATGAAATCCAAACCCATATCAGATTGCAAGCCTAATTTTTTGTATTTTTTAATTATTTCTTTACTGTTCTTTCCTCTTGCTTCTAGCAATTCAACTTTTGTGTCGTTACCGCAAATAATTTTTGGATACATAATTTGGAAATCTTGCATCATCCAAGTTTTATCACCTAAATCAAATCCGTCATGCTCAACAGTAATCAATGAATCAGGATGTATATTAGAAATCTTATATGTACAATCTACTTGCAGAATCAAACCCATGAGTTCATCGGTTGCCTTTTTAACAAATTTGAACATCAGTTTTTCTTTTAGCCCAGCGGCACTGTTATCCAATTCTCCGAAGTCTTCATCAGTTAAAAATTCGCCTGTAATTTTAACTACTACTGAATCTGTTTTATCGTTTATTTCAATCCATTTACTTTCGTCGGCTCTTATTGAATATAACTGTCCGTCAACATCAATCTGCATTACATAATAAAAATTGTTAGCTATACAAATTCTTTTGATTCCGTCTTTACTTGCAGAAAAGATATCCTCAACAGTTGTGTCCAATGCAAATGCAAGCTTTTCAAATGTTTCAATTCTCGGAAACGCCTGTCCGTTTTCCCATTTAGATATTGATTTGTCTGAAACATCTAATTGATTAGCAAGTTCAGCTTGGGTAAGATTTTTTTCTTCACGAAGCTTGCAAATGTAGTTTCCGAATTTGTACATATTCATGTGTATCACCTCTGCATTCATTGTACTTGTTTTTTAGTTTTTTTGCAACAAAATGGATGTAGAATTAAATTAGAAATATAAAAAGAGCATATTTTAAGGCTTAATATTAAAAATCCGAGGTTCAAAAACCTCGGATTTTTATAAATATGAAAATTATGGCAAAAAAATAATTGTTCGATGTACTGTGGTGGAGACGGAGAGGATCGAACTCTTGACCTCTTGAATGCCATTCAAGCGCTCTCCCAGCTGAGCTACGCCCCCATATGGGCGTACATCGAACAATTTATTTATTAAGTTTTTTCGAGGGTGCGTTTCTGAGTGCCTTGGGCTCCCAGCTGAGCTACGCCCCCATATGGGCGTACATCGAACAATTTATTTATTAAGTTTTTTCGGGGTGCGTTTCTGAGTGCCTTGGGCTCCCAGCTGAGCTATACCCCCATGTATTAAATTTTTTCAACTGCTCAATGTGGGGTGCGTTTCTGAGTGCTTTGGGCTCCCAGCTGAGCTATACCCCCGAATTTGAAGTAATAAGTAATAGTGAATAGTGAACAAGTAATTTCAGAATCTATCACTTATGACTTACTCATTATAATTGTATTTATTGATTTTGTCAAGATGTGATTGTAAATTTTTATTTTATGCGGCAAATATTATTCATCAGTACATATGCTACTGTTGAATAATACATAAAAATGATAATTCTGTTTTAGAATAATATTAACAATCTGTAAATATTAAAAAAACTTTTTCCACATTCTGTTGACTATTTCAACATTTTTCCTTTTAATAATTACTATAAAGAATTTTAAAGGAGAAATTAAAATGAAATTTGCAGATTTTGATAAACAGATTATCAAAGACAATGTAAAATATTCCGTTGATAAAATCACGGAAATAATTCAAAAGGTCGGCCCGAGAGAATCGGGCAGTCAGCAGGCTTACGATGCAATGGAAATGCTGAGGAAAGACCTTGACAGATATGCTGACGAAACACATTATGAAGAATACAAAATGGCACCCAAAGCCTTTACGCATTTTACTAAAACAGTAGGCGCATCCGTTATTGCATCAATCCTTGCCGGCAGTGTTTGCAAATATGCAGACACAAGCAAGCTTGGGAAATTGGGCAAGCTTTGCAAAAATCCCGTTGTGCCTCACGCGATTATTGCCGGAACGACCCTTGGCGGTCTTACGGTAACTGCATTGGAATTTCTCCTTTACAAAGAATTCTGTGATGTGTTTTACAAAAAGGTTACGGGCAGAAATCTGATAGCTACAAGGAAAGCTACAGGTGAAACGAAAAAAAGAATCGTTATCAACGGTCACATTGACTCCGCATATGAGTGGCGGCACACCTATTACGGAAAGGGCAAAGGTATGACGCCTATTATGGCTGGCTCTATTGTATCGGGCATTGCAACGGCTGTTATTGCCGCACTTTCTGCTGTTTTTGAAGCAACAGGCAACAAGGGAAAATTTGCACAATTCCTTACAAACAAAGGTTTTCTGTTCCATTTCTTCACAATTATCAATATGATAACTCTTTATCTGTTCGTTGACTTCAATAAGGTTGTACCCGGTGCAAACGATAACCTTACAGGCACTATGGCGGCGGTTTCGGCACTTAAAATGCTTGATGAGGCAGGAATCAAATTTGAAAACACGGATGTTGTGGCAATGATAACAGACGGTGAAGAAGCAGGTTTACGAGGTGCAAAGCAATTTGCAAAAGATCACAAAACGGATTATACAGACTCGGGCGTTGAAACTTCTGTTTTATGCGTTGATACACTCACAGACCTTGATTATCTTAACGTTTATAACAGAGATATGACAGGAACTGTACAGCACGACAAAAAATTCTGTCAGCTTGTAATGGATGCGGCAAAGGAAGCGGGGCACGACAGCCTGAAATTTGCAAATGTGTTCTTCGGCTCATCAGATGCGGCGGCATTCACAAAAGAAGGAATTTCGGCAACCTGTCTGGCGGCTATGGACCCCGGTCCTGCGGATTACTACCATAACAGGCGGGATTCTTATGACAGGCTTGTTCCCGAAGCGATTGAAACAGGTTATGATGTTGTGATGTCAACAATCCTTAAATTTGCAGATGAAGAATAAATTATCTCCCGATTTTAAAGTCGGGAGATTTGATTTTATTATTCCGATAAGAATGCATCAACTTTTGCTCCGAGGAGTTTCGTGAAGAATTTTACCGCAAAGCCTGTGCAAACTGCAAGAAAAACTGTTCCTAATCCTATACCGTTGAGTCTGCCGGAAACAGCAAAGGATATAACTGCGCCGATTACCACATATGACACGTCAAGAGCGACCTTGACATAGCCGAATTCAAAATGAGTTTTGTCGGCAATTGCCTTGACTATACCCTCACCGCTGTTCATTATAACATTCGCTCGTACTGTGATAAACACACTGAATCCCAGCAGAATACAGCCTGCAACCAGCATAATAATCTTTATTACTATGCTTTCGGTAGTAATAAAGCTCAACAGATACTGATTGAAGTCGAGCATTGCACTGAAAACGAATGACAGCGGTATCTGCAACAGCTGAACAGGCTTAAAATCCTTGCGGAGAATAATTATCTGTGCAACAAGCAACACCATATTCCAAATAAACATTATAACTCCGAATGATATATCGGGAAATATGTATGCAAAAACATTGGGAAGTGTGGAAATGGGAGATGTGCCGAGACCTGTTGCAACGGAAAGTCTTACGGACAGCGCCATAAAATAAAGACCGATAAGCAATGCGGCATATCTTTTAACTGTTTCTTTTTTTGAACGTGTCATATTTATTCCGCCTTTTTACATTAAATCAACCTGTATATCCGCACACAGTTTTTCACGGAATACTGTTTTCCACTCCACATTATCCGTCGGTTCAAAATGCAACGCAGAACACGCGATATGTGATTCATTTTTACCTGAAGCTGAAAGCATAACAGCCGTTGGTCCGTCTGCGCCGCCGATAATGCCGATTGCTGATGAACCGTCGGGGGACTGAGCACCCACATATACGGGAGAATCATTACGCAAGCAATCGCATACACGGAATTTACCGTCGGGCAGATCGGGAGTTAGCGTGTAGGTCATTACAGTATGATGTTTCGGAAAATCATAATCGGATAATTCAGTTCTTTTAAAGTCAAGAGTGTTCTTTTCGTACTCACGAACAGTCAAAATGTGCTTTTCGCCCGTCAACGGATGAATCACATCAACCGTATCACCGATTTTGGGATTTTTTAAATGAGGTCCTTCAATGGAAACGGGACGTTGCTCTAATTTCAGATTAATGCTTTTCACATTCGGTTTGTGCTTGGTTTTCCACGCAAATGACAGCCTGTGAACTGACCAACCGCAATCTGCGTCCATACCGTAATGCTCTAAAATAAGCTTATTTTCATTATCAATTGCTATTTCTTCGGGGATAAATGCCTCGGGGAGCCACGATATTGCGCAACCGTGCTGTTGTACAAGCTCATTACCGTTTACTTCAAGCTTTGCAACGAAGTCAGAATCAAGAGGATTCTCCCTTTCAGCCTGTTCACGCTGTGCAGCACTCATTCTGTCCTCACATTGGAGTAAAGGCATCCACTTGTCAAAATATGATTGCAGTTGCAAGGCTTCTACCTTTACACAAATATCAACAACTATTCCTTTTGAGCAGGAATATACAGCGGGAACATACAGCGTTTGACTGCCCCACTGAAAATATTTATTGATGAGTATCTCTGTTCCTGCACGGCTGCGGGAATGTTTTGTCCAAAAGCCGCCGTCATAGTATACCGCCCATTCAATCGGTGCTTCCGGTGCCGCTGCATTCATTTCAGGGTCATAATAATCCTCATTATAAGGAATCTGCGATAAATCAAATTCAGCCTGTAATTTCTTAACATATGCAAAAGAATTTTCTATCGGTTCAAGACCGTATTTATTCTTAATTTCATCTAAAACTGCCTGTTGTTCTTCTGTTACAGGACAGTCGATGAGAAAAGCCTTGTACTGTTCTTCATCCCAGGCATAACACTGCTCCAGTGCAGCAATATCACCGCAATGCAACAAAAGCCGAAGCAAATCTTCGAAGTTTCGTGCAATAGGATGCACGCAGTCGCCGAAGTTCATAGGACTTACTGCAAATATAATTTCACCGAACTGCCGAACAGTGCAGTAGTGTATGCCATCAATACCCGAAGCTGCAAAAATTTTTGCATTTTTCGGTGTGCAGTAATATTCAACAAAATTTTCGCTTTGCTCAAGACCTAATAAAGAACAATCAATTTCAAGCTTTCTGAATTTATCAAATATTTTCATCAGTTATCTCCGTATCAGGGCAGTTTTTTACCGCAGTTATTGCAAAATTCAAAATCAGCAGAAACAGGGGTACCGCAATATGGGCAGAATTTGCTGTCTGTATCTGTTTTATATTCCTTTGTATACGAACCGAAGCGTTCATTAAGAGGATCGGGCTCTTCATCACCCTCGGTGATATCATACTGTGAATATCTGTTTTTACCTGTTGCGTTTTTAAAGTTATATACAGCCTGAACAACGGCGATTGCGACAAAAATCAGACCGAACAGCGCAAATATTCCGCCGCCGCTGCTTGCAACAAGAACAGTCCACAACACGCCGAAAAGACCGACAAAAATACTGATAACTCCGCCCATAAATGACGGCCCTCTGCCGGGTTTAATGCTTTTCATATCACCTTTACCTCCTTATCCACCGAGAAGTTCAGCAAGCTTATCGAGGAAAGCATCCTCGCCCCAGGTATTGACCTTGAAAAACAATGCGTTACTGCCGCCTGAGGTAACGGCTGAAAGATGTATTATGCCGTCTGCGCCCTGAAACAGTGTAACACTAAGGCTCAGACGGTTGCCGCCTGCATAGCTGTAGCGCTCAAAAACACGCACACTGCATCTGGCATTACCGCTTCTGAAATCGCTTGATTCTTCAAGCGTAGCGGACATACTGCCGTTGAGAATTCCGTTTTCGATTCTGCTGAGCAGATTGCTGAAACTGCCGTTGAATTTTCTCTCCAATTTTGCCATAAGACGACCTCCTTAACCTGCGCTTGCAAGTTTTTCTGCCGCATCCGTCACAGATGCAGCAAAAAATATATCCCTGCCTTTGTTACTTTCATAAATAAAATCTTTAAGAGGCTTGCTTGTGTACTTTGAAAAGTCACCATACACCGCAAATTTTGCCTGATAATTAATAAACTTTTGGAGTATTTCCCCTGCAAGACCTGTACCGAGTATAAAAAAATCCTCTGTAATCACCTGTTTATCAACTGCAATAAGCTTTGTTCCTGCATCATATTTTACAGTCATTAACAAGTCAAGAGCTGACTGCACGTCAGTAATTATTTTTTCATCACCTGTTATTACGGCAACTGTCTTTCCTTTAATATCAATTTTATCAATATTCATTGTTTACACTCCTTACTGAGTTAATTTTATCATAAGCAAAATACGATGTCAACATAACACACAAAAACAGACCGGAATATTCCGATCTGTACTTTCAGCCGAGCTTTCTTCTCAGCTCCTGCAAAATTACTTTTTCCCTGCGTGACACCTGCACCTGTGTCATACCGAGCTTTTCTGCGGTTACTGTCTGGGTAAGCCCTGCAAAATAGCGGAATTCAACCAGTTTTTTATCCTTTTCGCACAGGTTTTCCACCGCCGCCTTGAGCGCAAGCTTCTCCCCTATTTCCTCTGTGGGATCCCCCAGAGTTACGTCAATTTCGCTCTGTGAGCTTTCCGAATCCTCCTCTGTTGTAAGAGAAATTACGGGCATCATAGCACACAGCAAGCGTGATGTTTCTTCCACACTCATCTGCGCCTTTTCTGCTATTTCACCAACGGTAGGCTCTCTGCCGAACTCCTTGCTGAGTGATTCCTTGATGTACATAAGGTTGCGTGCTTTTTCCTTGTCTGACCTGCCCACTTTTATTGCTCCGCCGTCACGGAACAGCCGTTTCATTTCGCCGATAATGGCAGGCACGGCATAGGTAGAGAACTTAAAGCCTCTTGTTTCGTCAAATCCGTACGATGCTTTTATAAGTCCGACGCATCCCGACTGCACAAGGTCGTCAAACTCCACTCCCCTGCCCCTGAATCTGTTTGCACAGGAATAGACAAGTCCCATATTTTCAATAACAAGCTGATCGCATTCTTCTTTGTTACGGTTCATTAACACTTTTTCCACGAATCCTTTTATAGATTGTAACCGTAGTGCCTTTTCCCTCCTTGGAGGTTACTTTCAGCTTATCGGAAAAACATTCCATAACAGAAAAGCCAAGACCGCTTCTGTCGTCGCCGCCTGTGGTAAAAAGCGGCTCTCTGGCTTTCTGTATGTCGGGAATACCCACTCCCGTATCTCTTATTTTAATAATCATAAGCTGATTTTCGCAAAGTCTTGCGGTTATGTAAATCTTTCCCGTTCTCATTTTGTACGCGTGGACGATGCAATTGGTTACAGCCTCGCTGACAGCGGTTTTTATATCCGACAATTCCTCCACCGTAGGGTCGAGCTGTGCCGCAAGAGATGCAACGGCAACTCTTAAATAGCTTTCATTTACGCTTTTTGCATCCGCTGTGATTTTCACTTCATTTAAAACTTTCATTTTTTAATCCTCATCAAATGTAATTATTTTACTCAAGCCTGACATTTTCATAATCCGTGCAACATTATCCGGCATCGAGCAGACAACAACCTTACAGCCGTAAACAGATGCGGCTTTATACCTGCCCATAACAAGACCTACGCCCGATGAATCCATAAAATGAACATCACGGAAATCAAGCCTGAGCTCCTTGGGCATAAATTTCTGCAACTGTTCGTCAACCGACTGACGAATCTGCGCTGACGTGTGATGGTCTATATCTCCGCTGAGATAGACGGTTAATTTTTCCTTTTCAGTCCTGAACAAGACCTGCATTTCAATTCCTCCGTAAAAAGTTCTGTAAATATAATACAGGAGTCAAACAGAATAATTTGTCATAATATAGAACCGGATAAAATAAAAAAATCACCGCAAAAGCACGGTGATTTTCTATAAAATGAACAATTAGAAGTTAGCAATGAGCAATGGTGGAAAGGGTTTCACCCTTTGACCCGATTTATATATAATTCAAACCTGCAAGGCTTCCTTAACTGCTCATTGTTCATTATTCTGATTTATTAAATCAGAACTTATCCATACTGTCAACATTGAGCACAAAAACTGTTGCGCCGCCGACTGTTACTTCCTTTTCAAGCTCTCCTTCTCTGAAGCCGTGACCGAAGGAATCCTGTGTTGTTACGGTATGGGTTCTTTTACGCGAATACTTTGCAACGATTTCTTTTACTTTATCGACCTGCTCATCCTCGGCACCGATAAGATAGGTTGTGTTGCCTATCATAAGGAATCCGCCTGTGGTTGAGAGCTTAGTTACAAAGAAATTGTGTCTTGTAAGCGCTGAGGATACTGCCATACTGTCATCATTATTTACGATTGCTATAACGAGTTTCATAATAATTTTTCTCCTTATTAAAGATTTGGAATGAGCATTTTCCGGCTCTTTTTATCGAGCTTTGTGTAATCGGGAATTTCATAGCGGTTGTCATTTGCATCCTTTATGAGTACCCTGTTGTCGTAAAGAGGTTTTACCGCCGTAAGGTGATTCCTTATTTCAAATGTGACCGTGCCCTTGTCTGTTTCGGCTGTCCACATCCAGATTTTAAACTTATCGCTCATATTGACAAATTTCAAAATTCTGGGCATCATATAATATTCCTCAAGGCAGGAAAGAACAGCCTCTCTTGAATACTTATCAAGGTTATCAACATCACGTATCATAGCCTGTTCGTTACCCTCGCCGTCAACTACGGCGATGTATTTATTTTTACCGCTGACGGGGAACATTCTGCGAAGCTCCATATCCCTGAAAACCTCGCCCGTATGGTAAAATTCCATATCAACAAAGATTTTATCTTTAACTGTAAAACGGACTTCGGGGCCGTCTATATATCTTAATATCATATCAGCACCCTCCATTATTCAAAGTTTTCAGACTGCTTTTCTTTAAGCAGCTGTTCGCTCATTGACTGAATCTGCACAAGCTTGTAATACTTGCCTTTTTTCTTCATCAATTCTTCGGGCGGTCCGCACTCGATGATTTCACCCTTATCAACGACTACGATTTTGTTGGCTTTTCGCAGTGTGGAAAGACGGTGCGCGATCATAATGGTTGTTCTGCCGCGGATAAGTCTTTCGATAGCGCCCTGAATGAGGAATTCCGTTTCGGAGTCAACTGCCGCAGTAGCTTCGTCAAATATAAGGATTCCCGGATTCTTAAGCACTGCTCTTGCGATTGACACACGCTGTTTTTCACCGCCTGAAAGACCTACACCTCTCTCGCCGAGAACGGTATCGTATGCATCGGGCATTTTTGAAATGAACGTATGTGCGTTTGCAATCTGCGCCGCGTGAAGCACCTCTTCAACGTGAACGTCACCGCAGCCGTAAGCAATGTTTTTATACACTGTATCGCGGAACATCAGAGGCTCCTGCTGAACAAAGCCTATCTGCGAACGGAAATAAGCCATATCAATATCTCTTATATTTTTGCCGTCAACAAAAATTTCACCCTCGTAATCGTCATAATAACGCATTATAAGGTTAATAAGTGTTGATTTGCCCGAGCCTGTTGTACCTACGATACCAACCGTATCACCGGGTTCGATGGTGAGATTGATATTGCTGAGCACCTTTTTGGAGCGGTCAAAGGAGAAATTGACATTTCTGAACTCAATTTTACCCTGTAAAGGCTCTTCGGACTTAAAATCGCCGAAATCCTGTTCAGGCTCTGCGTCAATGATATCGAGAATTTTCTCAATTGACGCAACGGCATTCTCATAGGAGTCACCGAGATTTGCAAAGAAGTTTACGGGATTGTAAAACTGAGTTGCATATGTAATAAATGAAACAAGAATACCTGCAGAAACGCCGAATTCGCCTGAAATAGTCCAGCTGCCGCCTACGCCCCAGATAAGAAGTGAGCCGCAGGTTACAAAGAAGGTTATCAGCGTGGGGAAAATTGCGGCGTACAGACCTGTCTGGCAGTCCTCTTTTTTCCACTCATCGCAGTAGCGATTGAATTTATTGATAACGCTTTTTTCATTGGAGAATGCTTTGATAACTCTTATACCGGGGATAGAATCGGTAAGCATTGTGGATATCGACGAGCTTCTTCTCCAGAGACGTCTGTATTTGGGCGCTACGATTTTACCGAAGCGTCTTGCAATAAATACAACAATGGGAATAGGACAAAGTGCAAGAAGTGCAAGCTGCCAGTTAAGGCTGAACATTATAACAATAATGCCGACCATTGTAAAGAACTGAACTATTGCCTCCTGCGAAATTTTCATAATAAAGCCCTGTACGGTTGCGGTATCGGAGTTGATTCTGTTGATAACCGAACCCGTAGAGGATTTATCGTAAAACTTCATAGGCAGATACTGAGCTTTTGCAAAAATATCCTTTTTAAGACCCGTTATAATTGAATCACTTGCAAGTCGCAGTCGGTACTGTCTTACGCCTGTTACCGTATACTGAACGATATACAGAACGGCAAGGAAAACAACTACCTGTACAAGCCTTTTCATACTGCCTGAAGGCAGTATATCATCAACAAGAACGCTTGTGATATAAGTTGGCACAAGTGAAAGTCCCGTTGTAAAAGCTGAAAGAACAATACAAAGCAACAGATTCCACTTCTGCGGAGCTATGTACTGAATCAATTTGGAAAACATTTTTGATTTTCCCTGACAGTTGATACAGGGAGAATCGGGTGACTGCAGTTTTCTGCCGCATTTGGGACAGAAGCAACGCATTTTTTCATAAGTCGATTTTACCACATCAAGCAAGCTGTCGGAATATCCCTCATCGCGGACATTCTCAACAAAAATTGCCGCCGCATCGCCGATATCTGCCGCCGCATAGGAAAATCTGATAACATTGTGCCATTTTCCGTCGGTATCCTTAACGCGGAACATCGCATTACCGTACATTCGCTTGACCTTTGCGCGGATGACGTTTTCATACTCAATCCTGATGCATCCGTTTTCGTAAGAGTTATCAAATGCAACGAGAGCATCTCTGCCGAAAACCATAGCTGAACTGCCGTAACTGCCTTTCATTTCAAGGTCACCCACAACGGCAAAAAGTATATTATCTTCGCCGAGGATTTCTTTTGCGCTGTTCAGATACTTGTCATCAATCGGAATATTGGACATCAATTTCATAGGATCGCTCCTTTCTCTCTCCGTTTTTACAAGGGTAGTATAATCACATTCAACCCAATAGTCAAGAAGAATTTAACATTTTTTTCGGTTTTATCAAATCATACAAAAAAGAAAAAATCCCCGAAGGGATTTTGGAGAATTAACAATAATTTAGCTCCGCTAAATTATTGTTTGAAGTAAGAAGTAATAGTGAAGAAGGAATAGGTGTGGAAAAGGCTCCGCCTTTTAAACCATTATATTGGGGTAAGGGGCAAAGCCCCTTCAATACTTATTCACTATTACTTATTACCTATTACTTACAACAATAATTTATCGCACAGCGATAAATTATTGTTTAGCTACGTCTATCCACGCGACATAGTCTGACAGTTCCTCAAGCTCGGGAATTGTCAGTTCAATTGCACTGTTGGAGCTGCCGCAAGCGGGATAAACAGTTTCAAAGCGTTTGAGAGATTCATCAAGGTAAACATCCACGCCCTCATTCACCGCAAATGGGCAAACGCCGCCTACTGCGTGACCTATCAGCTCAGGAGCCTCATCGTAAGAGAGCATTTTTGCCTTTGTGTGAAACTGTGCTTTGTATTTAGAGTTATCAATTTTAACATCGCCTGCCGCAACGATAAGAACTACCCTGCCGTCAACGTGAAATGACAGAGTTTTTGCAATTCTGCAGCCTTCACAGCCGAGAGCCTGCGCCGCCAGTTCAACAGTTGCGCTGGAAACATCAAACTCCTGTATTCTGCTGTCAATGCCTTTTTCTTTAAAATATGCTCTTACTTTTTCAATTGACATTTTTTATCATCCTATTCTATATCTTCGGGAATACCGCCCGTAAACTGGCTGTTGTAAAGCATGGCATAGAAGCCGTCTTTATCAATAAGCTGTTTATGTGTTCCCTGCTCCACGATTGTGCCCTTACGCATAACAATAATATTATCCGCATTTCTGATAGTGGAAAGACGGTGAGCGATAACAAAGCTTGTCCTGCCCTTCATAAGCTCCTGCATTGCCTGCTGAATGAGAACTTCGGTTCTTGTATCAACCGATGAAGTGGCTTCATCAAGAATGAGAATTTTGGGGTCCTTGAGCAGTGCTCTTGCAATAGTTATGAGCTGACGCTGACCCTGTGAAATGTTGGTTCCGTCCTCTGCAAGCTGTGTATCGTAGCCTTTGGGAAGTGACATTATGTAATCGTGGATATTGGCTGATTTTGCGGCGGATTCGATCTGCTCCTGTGTGGCATCATCAACTCCGTAACAGATATTCTCCTTGATAGTGCCTTTAAAAAGCCATGTATCCTGCAGAACCATACCGAAATTCTCTCTCAGGGCGTTTCTTGACATTGTCATAATATCCGTGCCGTCTAAAAGAATCTGACCGGACTGAATATCGTAAAAACGCATAAGCAGGTTTACGATTGTGGTTTTACCTGCGCCCGTAGGTCCTACGATTGCTACGATGTTGCCCTTTTCTGCCTTGAGTGAAAAGTCCTCAATAAGAGGTACATCCTCTTTATAACGGAAGCTGACGTTTTTGAATTCAACCGTACCGTTTGCAAGCTCTTCAGGCTCGTTTTCGGTATTATCGGGTGTCTGTTCTTCTTCATCGAGCAATTCAAAAACACGTTCAGCCGATGCAAGGGAGGACTGGATATTGTTTATCATTTTTGAAATGCTTGTAATGGGAGCAGAAAACATTGATGAATAGGACAGAAATGCTTCTATTTTACCCAGAGAAAGTGCACCTGAAACGGCGATGCCCGTATTGAACCAGGTGCCGATATAGTAACATCCGCCTATGATGCACACAGTTACGTAGTTGATGTTTTTGCACATTGTAAGAATCGGATTGAGAATACCCGAAATCATATTGGCAACAAAGCTGTTTTTTCTTATATTTCTGTTTATGACTCTGAAATCATCAATGGATTTTTCCTCGTGATTGAAGATTTTTACAAGGCTGTGACCGGAATACATCTCCTCAACGTGACCGTTCATAGCACCCATTGAACCCCAATACTTCGAGAACCATTTTTTACTGATTTTTGAAACCTTATAAGCAATTGTTCCGCTGAAAGGTACAAGGAAAATTGCGGCAAGCGTCATTATGATATTGCCCGAGTTGAGCATCATATACAGCGAGCCTATAACCTGTATAACACCTGTTAAAACGGTAAGAAAACTGCCCTGAAGATTTGCAGAAACGTTTTCAATATCGTTTACAACCTTACTGATAATTTCACCCTTTGTGTTTTTGTCGAAATAACTCAACGGCAGATTGGACAGCTTATTGTTTACCTGCTGTCTTAAATTAAAAACAAGCTTCTGTGAAATTCCTGCACCGACATACTGCTGAATGAAGGACATAATACCCATAATGCCGTACAATGCACCCAGCGAAAACAGCTGACCGAGAATTGTATCAAAATCAAGAAAACTGCCGAAATTAACGGGAGTGCCGTTGTAGACGTAATTCTCAATCGAGTGCTGAACACTGTCGATGATATCTGCCATATAATCGGGAGCTACAACGCTTACAAGCGTGTTGCCGATTGATGAAAGGCACACGATTATTACGGCGAACCAATGAGGCTTTAAAAGAGAGAAGAACCTTACTGCCGTACCCTTTGCATTGCCGACCTTGGCATCGCTGTCTTTTTTGGTATCGTAGGATGCGTATTTGCTTACGAGATACGTTTCGTCTGCATCAAGTATTCTGTCCTTTTTTACATTTACTGATTTGCTCATACGGCATCCACCTCCTCGGAAAGCTGAGAAGCGACAATACTTCTGTATACCTCACAGGTTTCAAGCAGCTCTTTATGTGTGCCGATACCTACCGCTTTGCCGTCGTCAAGAACGATGATGCGGTCAGCATTGATAACGGTACCCACACGCTGAGCAACGATAATTATATTGGTATCGGGAAGATTCTCACGCAGAGATGCCCTGAGTCTTGCATCCGTTGCAAGGTCGAGCGCTGAAAAGCTGTCGTCAAAAATACAGATTTCAGCATTTTTAACTACTGCACGTGCAATGGCAAGACGCTGTTTCTGACCGCCTGAGAAGTTTTTGCCTGCCTGAGAAACAAAGCTGTCAATTCCGTCTGCCATACTGCTGACAAAGGACTTTGCCTGTGCAATTTCAATAGCATTCCATATCTCGGCATCGGTTGCATCGGGATTGCCAAATGCTATATTTTCTTTAACGGTGCCGCTGAAAAGATAGCTCTGCTGAGGTACGTATGCAATGCGCTTATGAAGCTCAGAAAGCTTCATATCCCTTACATCAACACCGTCAACGAGAATCTGACCTTCCGTAACGTCATAAAGACGGGGAATAAGATTTACAAGTGTTGACTTGCCGCAACCAGTGATACCGATAATTGCGGTAACCTCGCCCGGACGTGAAACAAAGCTGATATCGTGAATTGCATCCTCGTCGGTCTTTTTCTTTTTTTCTTCGGGTTCAACGGGAGCCGCATTGTTCTCTGCATTCTTTTTGGCTTTTGCCTTTTCGGCACTTTTCTGCAACAGTTTTGCAAGCCAAGACTTCTTTTTGCCGTCATCCTCCGGCTTGTACCTGAAGGATACATTTTTAAATTCCACAACCCCCTTGATATTTTCATCGGGAGTTACGGGATTTTCGCTGTCCTTAATTTCGGAAACCGCATCAAGAATCTCATTAAGACGCTTTGCAGATACTACCGCTTTGGGAATACTTACCGCTATTGCAAGAACCGTACCGATTGCTGTGATGATAAGCATAAAATACGTAAGGAACATATACATATTCGGTATTGTTTCAAGGCTGACCTGAGGGTCAACACCGACAGCCGTTGCATCGTTTACGCAAAGATAAATTATGTAACAGATAAGCGAATACATACCTACCGTAAGAACGGGAGTGAGAGCGGCGACTATTCTGTTTGCAACAAGGTTCATTCTTGTAAGCTTTTTGTTTGTTGCATCAAAGCGTTCATCCTCATACTCTGTTTTATTGAATGCTCTTACAACCCTGATTCCGTTGATTTTACCCCTGAGGATAAAATTCATTTTATCAAGCAGTTTTTGTATTTTAGAGAACATCGGCGATACGAAAATCAGCACTATAATACCGATAAGAAGCAACACGGGAATTGCAACAAATACAACCTTAAGAAGATTTGAGCTGACGGAAATTGCCATAGAAAAGCCGCCTATGAGCATAATCGGTACAGGAAGAATTGACTTAAGGGCGTTAAGAATAACATCGTGAACCTGACGGACGTCGTTTGTTGTTCTTGTCATAAGAGATGACACGCCTATTTTGTCCACATCGCATTGGGAAAGATGTGAAACACGGCTGAAAACTTCGTTTCTTATGTGCATAGCATAATTGACAGATGTTTTTGTTGAAAAATACGTATTAAGAAATGAAGCCAGCGCACCCAGCGCAGTGAGTCCGAGCATTAAACCGCCGTAATAGAGAATCTGATCCATATCACGGGGGATAATGCCTTCGCTCATTATGTATTTGGTATAAACGGGAATAAGAATTTCAAGTACGGCGTGTAACGCTGAAAATATAATTGAAAGAATCAGCGTACTGCGGTAAGGCTTGAGCATTTTCAGAATTTTTCTCATATATTCACATCCGGAAAGAATTAATGTAAATTATATTGTATCATATCTTTTCCTGTTATTCAAGTTCAAATGCACCTGTATAAAGCTGATAATACTTGCCCTTTTCTGCAATAAGCTTTTCGTGACTTCCGCGTTCAATAATCCTGCCCTGTTCAAGAACCATAATAACATCGGAATTCTGTACGGTTGAAAGCCTGTGAGCGATAACAAAAACCGTTCTGCCTTTCATAAGGGCATCCATACCGCTCTGCACGATAGCCTCTGTTCTTGTGTCGATAGAAGAGGTTGCTTCGTCAAGAATCATAACGGGCGGATCTGCAACTGCAGCTCTTGCGATTGAGATAAGCTGACGCTGACCCTGTGAAAGTCCGCTGCCGTCGCCCTCAAGCACGGTATTATAGCCTTGGGGCAACATTCTGATAAAGCCATCTGCGTTTGCAAGCTTTGCGGCTGCAATGCATTCTTCGTCTGTTGCATCAAGCTTGCCGTAGCGGATGTTTTCCATAACTGTACCTGTAAAGAGGTTGACATCCTGCAGAACGATACCCATTGAACGCCTTAAATCGGCTTTTTTGATTTTGTTGATATTGATACCGTCGTAACGGATCTTGCCGTCTGCGATATCGTAGAATCTGTTTATAAGGTTGGTAATTGTGGTCTTACCTGCACCTGTTGCACCTACGAATGCAACCTTCTGACCGGGTTCTGCGTAAAGTGAAACATTATGAAGAACGGTTTTGCCCTCAACGTAGGCAAAATCAACGTCATCAAGCACCACGTTACCCTTAAGAGGGATATATTCAAGCGTGCCGTCGGAATGGGGATGCTTCCACGCCCACTGACCTGTTCGCTCTTCACTCTCGGTAATATTGCCGTCAGCATCATACTTTGCGTTAACAAGTGTAACATAGCCGTCATCTGCTTCGGGAGCTTCATCAATAAGAGCAAAGATACGCTCTGCACCTGCCATAGCCATAGCAATAGCGTTAATCTGCTGAGAAACCTGTGAAATAGGCTGAACGAAGCTTCTTGAAAGAGTAAGGAATGAAGCAATAGTACCCAATGTGAGAGTATTGATACCTGCTGTAAGTGAAAGGTTGGGAATACTCTTTATTGCAAGCAAGCCGCCTACGATTGCAAGGATAACATAGAGGATGTAGCCTAAGTTATTCATAACCGGGCCTACGATATTACCGTAGGAGTTGGCTTTTCTCATATTATTGAAAAGCTCGTTGTTGCGGCGGTCAAATTCAGCTTTTGACTTATCCTCATAACAGAAAACCTTTACAACCTTCTGTCCGTTTACCATTTCTTCAATATAGCTGTTTACATCTGCAACGGATTTCTGCTGTTTTACAAAATACTTACTGCTCTTACCGCCTATAAAGCCCATTGCCTTAAAAATTATGAAAAGGAATGCAATAACGATAAGAGTAAGCCACACGCTCTGTCTGAGCATTGAGAAAAATACGGAAACGATAGTTACAATTGAGGACATAGCCTGAGGTACTGACTGTGCCAGCATCTGACGAAGGCTGTCAGTATCGTTTGTGTAATGGCTCATAGTATCGCCGAAGTTATGTGAATCGAAATACTTTATAGGCAATGTCTGCATATGTGCGAACATCTTATCTCTGATTTTTTTGAGAATACCCTGTGAAACGGACGCCATAATTCTACTGTAAAAAAGACCTGAAAGAGCGCCGCACACATAAAGGCAACCCATTTTAACAAGAGCCATTGCAAGGTCGGAGAAGCCTACAGATGAGTTTGCACCGAGCATAGGTGTTACATAACCGTCGATAAGTGTCTGCAGGAAAAGCGATGCCATAACGCTTGCAACTGCTGATGTGATAATGAACACGAACACAAGGATCATATGCAGCTTGTAATTACTGAAATACGACAGCAGTCTTTTGACCGTATTTTTATTTACGCTTACTGGTTTACCTACCATTTTAGGTCCTCCCGGACCGCCTGAGGGCGGGCCCTGACGTCTTGGCTGATTACTCATTGTCTTCTCCTCCTTTCATCTGTGACTGATATACTTCACGGTAGATGTTGTTATTGCTCAGAAGATCATCGTGATTACCTACTCCTGCGATTTTACCGTCATCAAGAACGATAATTTTATCCGCATCCTGCACGGATGAAATACGCTGAGCAATAATGATTTTGGTTGTATCGGGAATTTCCTCTCTGAACGCTTTTCTTATGAGCGCATCTGTTTTTGTATCAACTGCACTTGTGGAGTCGTCAAGAATAAGAATTTTCGGTTTTTTCATCAACGCTCTTGCAATGCACAGTCTTTGCTTCTGTCCGCCGGAAACGTTTGCACCGCCCTGCTCAATATACGTATCGTACTTATCGGGGAATTTCTCGATAAATTCGTCTGCACAGGCAAGACGGCAGACGTGCTTGATTTCCTCGTCTGTTGCGTCCTCTTTACCCCAGCGGATGTTCTCCTTGATAGTACCTGAGAACAGAACGTTCTTCTGCAGAACCATAGCAACCTCATTACGAAGTGTTTCAAGGTTATAGTCACGAACGTCAACACCGCCGACCTTGACACTTCCCGCCGTTACGTCATAAAGACGGGGGATGAGCTGAACAAAGGTGGATTTTGACGAGCCCGTTCCGCCGATAATACCTACTGTTTCGCCGGATTTTATGTCTATATTGATATTTTCGAGGCAGAGCTTATCTGCACTTTTTGAATATGCAAAGTTTACGTTTTCAAAAGAGATTGAGCCGTCTGCAACTTCACTCAGCGTGCTGTCTCCGTTTATAATATCACTTTTTTCATCAAGAATTTCAACAATTCTTTCGCCGCTTGCCTTTGACATTGTCATCATAACAAAAATCATTGAAAGGAACATAAGGCTTGAAAGAATCTGTGTTACGTATGTAAAAAGGCTTGTAAGCTCACCTGTTGTAAGCTCGGTTGCGCCCGAATTTACAATCATTTTTGCACCGAACCAGGAAATAAAAATCATAGATGCGTAAACGCACATCTGCATAAGGGGCGAGTTGAAGGCAAGGAGCTTTTCTGCCTTAACGAAGCTCTTATAAATAATATCGGAAATGCCCTTGAACTTATTGGTTTCGTAATCCTCACGGATAAAGGACTTCACAACCCTGATACCGTGAAGATTCTCCTCAACAACGCTGTTTAGGTTATCGTATGTTTTAAAAACCTTTTTGAAGATGGGATGCGCTTTCTGAATTATTATAAAAAGTCCTGCCACAAGAACGGGGATTACAACAAGAAAAACAAGCGCAAGCTTGGGACTTATGGTAAGCACGGCAGTAAAACTGAATATGAGCATCATAGGACTTCTTACTGCTATACGGATTATCATCATAAACGCCATCTGAACATTGTTTACGTCGGTTGTAAGCCTTGTTACGATGCTTGCGGTTGAGAATTTATCAATATTTGAAAATGAGAAATTCTGCACATTGTAATACATATCGTGTCTTAAATTCTTTGCAAAGCCAGAGCTTGCCGTTGCGCAGGTCATACCTGCAATAACGCCGAACGCAAGCGAAAGTATTGCCGAGAAGAGCAAAGCTATGCCCATTTTTACAACATAGCCCATATCGCCCATTTCAATACCGTTGTCAATAAGCTCAGCCATAAGCAGAGGAATAAGAACCTCCATAATAACTTCGCCTACAACGAAGGTGGGGGTGAGTATAGCTTCCCTTTTATACTCACGGACACATTTTGCCAACCGTTTTATCATTTTATCATTCTCCCTTTCTTATCGGCAGTGGGTATCGGAAAACATTCTGCATCCGGATCATCCAATGCTGATTTCATATTATTTTTCATTCTGTTTATATATTCCATAAGCTGAGTTTTTTCCTCTTCGGAAAAACCATCAGTCAGGATTTTTTCAAGCTTGTCGTTATCCTCGTGCATAAAGCTGATAAGCTCTCTGGATTTATCGGTAAGAGTGAGCTTTTTAAGCCTTGCATCGTGCTCCACCGCTGAACGGGCAACCAGACCTTTCTGCACCATAAGATTTACAACCTTTGAAACGGTTGACCTTGTAATGCCGAAGGTTTCCTCCAGATCGCGCTGAAAAACGTCCCTGTGAGAATTATGGTCAAGGTAGCCGATTATCCAGCCGTTTGTGCCTGTAATGGAATCAACCATTTTTTTATGACTGTTGTTATCCATAAAACGGCGGTTCATATTTGAAAGTGAATGCAATTCCATTGCAATTTTAGGTATATGCTTCAAATCATTCATCCTTTCTGCTGAAAATGTCGCACATCAAACTGTACGACATTCAACATTATATCACAAACAAAATATAAGTCAATATACAAAACTTAAAAACAGCAAAAAAATCCGTGCAACATCAGTCACACGGATTGTATTTTTACCAGACAATATTTGTATAGCTTGTATCGCTGTAAAGAGTTACGTCAAGGTCGGTTGTAACAACACTGATTTTTGCGCTCTTGAGAATCATATTAGCATTAACCTTTGTTTCATAACTTACAACCTTGCCTTCGGGAGTGATAACCGCCTTTGCATAGCAGCCGCTGTATTCAAGATATACATTCTCCCTGTCAACAGTTGCGCCCATATTGGGAGCGTATGTATCCATAACGTCATCAACGAGCATAAACTCAAAAATCTTTGCATATGAGCTCGATGTATCGGGGTTTGTTGCCTCGGGCATATTGATAGTTATTTCGTAATTGCCGTCAGCATTGACAGTATGAGTAATTGATTTTATATCACTCATTGAAAGGTTCGATACAAATGCTGAGCCGTCGGGAGATACTACTGCAGTTGCAGTTGACTTATCTCCTTTTGCAACGTCTGTAACAACGGTTTCATCGGAAAGATACTTGTCCTTTGCAGTTGAAACATAAGCCTGTGCAAGAGGATTTGAAAGCTGAATATCAGCCGTCTGTGTGCGCTTTGCTTTACTGAAAGAAGGTCCGTCAGTTTTAAGCTTATTTACGGCTGTACTGAAGAACGTAAGCCATTCAGCATCAGTCTGCGGAGCGGTTGAAGCGGTATTGTCGGCATTTTCTCCACCCTGAGTGTCTGCATTATCATCGGGATTGGGTACGTTTTCATTTACGCCGTTGTCCGCAGTCGTGGTTTCGGGTGTGTTGATTACGGGAGTTGACTGATTGTCTGCCGATGTTGTGGTTTCGGTGTCTGCAACATCACCGTCGCTGATATTACCGACAGAATTGAATATACCGAATAAAGAAACAGCAAGCAGGCAGATACCTACAACAAGAATTGCAATAAGAATTGCTCTTGTGGTGTTTTCGGGAGATTTCTGCTTTTTCTTTTTGATTATAACCTCTTTTACTACAGGTGCAGATTCCTGTTCAACAGGCTTTTCGACAACTTCGTTTTCTTTGTCCAGAACCTGATACTCATTAGTTTGCTCGTCCATATCAATTCCTCACTTTGTACATTTTATTCTATATTAGCATATATTTTCTGTTTTGTAAATTACTTTTTTTCAACTTGACAAATTTATATAAAGATATTATCATAAAATTGAAAGAATAAACTGTAAAAGAAAAGGAGAATACCTATGAAATGCAAAGAATGCGGCGCTAAGTTCCCCGACAACAAAAAGTTCTGTATTGACTGCGGTGCGTGGGTAAATCCACCTGAAGAAAGACAGTGCATACATAACAATTACTACGAGCCGGAAAGATACAGATACACGCCCGCTGTTATCAAAAAATTTGAGCAACGCGACAGTAATCCGATCTCTTACAAGCAAGCAAGCGCAACAATAAACAGCCCAAGCCCGATAATAAAAAAAGGAATTATCGGTTTGGTTATAGTTGCCGCTATAGTGTTCATTTTGTTTCTTGCAGTCACGCTGATATTAAATACTGTTGATGAATTTGCTTACGGTGACAGTTTTTATCCGGATACGGACTCATACATAGACCGGATTTTAGAAAATGAGATTCAAAGCGTCGACTACAATGACGGCTATGCAGACGAACAGGAAAAGCTTGCGCTTGAATACGTGGAAAGCTATATAAACGGTATGGATTATGCAACCTTTGACAAGCTTACCGCATTGGACACAGAAAAAGTCTACACCGATATAATGAACGGATATATGGATAAAAACATTCTGGCATCGGAAGAACAGTATTTTAATGAGCTTACAGACTCATACGGTGAACCGGTATCGGATATTTACGGCAGTATAGATGCTAATTTAGCAGCTTTCTCAAACGAAAAATCTACATATTTTGCTGATATGTACGGTGACGATTATTCATACGGTGTAACATACAGCTGTGAAATTGACAGTGAATCTCTTTATGGTTACTATTACAGTTATGTAGATTCCAATCTTGACTACAGCAACAAAAAGCTATCCGACTACCTGCCCGATTATGAAAATCTTACCGATATTTACGACATATGTGTTGATTTTGCATTTGACGACGGTTACAGCACTTATTATGAATCAACCTGGATCGTGGTTGCAGACGCAGGCAACGGTCCCGAAATCGTTTACGACGATACACTGATTGACGGTATATTCAGCACACTGAGTGAATATTAAAATTTAATCAACAAAAAAGTACAGTTGTGATTACTGTACTTTTTTGTTGACTTTATAATATAGGTAGTTTATAATTATATAATAAAATACAGTGGAGAAAATTTTAATGAATGACACAAAAAACAAAGTTCTTTCGGGACTTATATGGAAATTCGGTGAAAGAATTTCCGCACAGGTGGTTACTTTTGTTGTATCCGTTATTCTTGCAAGACTTCTGCCTACCGAAGCGTACGGACTGATAACACTTGTAACAATATTTATCACATTTGCGAACTGTGTTGTAACAAACGGCTTCGGCAGTTCGCTTATACAGAAAAAGGATGCAACCAACACTGATTTTTCAACTGTTCTGTACTTTCAGTTTATTGCCGCAACCGCAATTTACATTTTACTGTTTGTAACCGCTCCCCTTATTGCAACATTTTTCGGAGAAGGATACGAACAGCTTGCACCTGTTCTGAGAGTATTGGGACTGAGAATTCCGCTGACGGCAATCAACAATGTTCAGCAATCATATGTATCGAAAAAGATGATTTTCAGAAAATTCTTCTTTTCCACAATCATAGGAACAATTATTTCCGCCGTTGTGGGCATCCGGATGGCATACGCAGGCTACGGCGTATGGGCTCTGGTTGCACAGTACCTTACAAGCACAACTGTGAGCACCATCGTACTTGCAATTACAATAAAATGGAAGCCTGAGCTTAAATTCTCGTTAAAAAGCCTTAAGGAATTGTTCCGTTACGGCTGGAAAATCCTTATTGCATCAATCATCGGTGAAATTTACAATGAGCTTAGAACACTAATAATAGGCAAGCTCTACACATCAAACGACCTGGCTTTCTTTGACAAGGGCAAGCAGATTCCGAATATTATAGTTACAAACATCAACACAACTATATCAAATGTGCTTTTCCCTGCCATTTCAAACGCACAGAACAACATTACGGATGTAAGAAATATGATGCGCCGTTCAATCAAAACAACTGCGTACATTATGTGTCCGCTTATGTTCGGTCTTGCAGTTGTTGCAGAGCCTGTCATATCTCTTCTTCTTACGGACAAATGGCTGCCCTGCGTGCCGTATTTACAGATTTACTGCATAACCTACTGCTTTGAACCCATACAGACCTCAAATCTGCAGGCAATCAAAGCATTGGGCAGAAGCGACATTATACTTAAACTGGAAATAATAAAAAAAGGCTCAAGTATTCTTATACTTTTTGCCGTTATGAATTTCGGCGTAGATGCAATTGCTTACAGTCTGTTTTTGACAACTCTTATTGCATCAATTGCAAACACACTGCCTAACAAAAAGCTCATTGCTTACAGCTACAGAGCATTGTTTGTTGATATGTCGGCAGGAATTGTTATTTCTGCAATTATGGCTGTTATTGTTTATGCAGTTGGAATGCTGCTGAATCTGAGCACTCTTGCAGAGCTTATTATTCAGATTGCAACAGGCGGAATTGTATACTTTGCGATTTCTGCAATTTTTAAGGTTGAAGCATTTACTTATCTTAAAGACACCATGATAGAAATGATTTCCGGAGTGTTAAAAAAGCAAAAAAAGGAGTGATGTTATGCTTCCGCGTATATCGGTAATTGTGCCTATTTATAATGTGGAGAAATTTTTACCAAAATGCATCGAATCCTTGATTACCCAATCTTACGAAAACTTAGAGATTATTCTTGTTGATGACGGCGCAAAAGACAGCAGCGGAACAATCTGCGATGAATATGCAGGTAAGGATTCAAGAATAAAAGTGATACACAAAGAAAACGCAGGTGTCGCAGAAGCAAGAAACACAGGTATGGCAAATATGACCGGTGAATATTTCTGTTTTGTTGACGGCGATGACAATGTTCATCCGGATTACGTAAAGACAATGTATTCTCTTATTTGTGAATACAATGCAGATATAGCAATGTGTGCTTATGTGTTTAAATGGACTGACGGAAGAGAATGGAAAACACGCAATGCAGAGTTTCCTGAAACACACATCTTTTCTCACACAGGAAAAGATGCTCTTATAAATATGCTTTACAGTAATATATACACACCTTCCTGTTGCTGTAAACTTTTTAACAGACAAAATTGCATTTTCCGTTTTCCTTCACACTTCATTGGTGAAGATATGCTTGCAGGTGTTGAGTATCTCTTAAGCGCAAATAAAGTAGCATTGGTTAATAAGAGTCTTTATTACTATATGCAACATAATGAAAGCGTAATGCACTCAATCAATCCGGACAAAATCTATGACATTGTGAAATCCGGAGATGAAATATTAAAGCTGATTCCCGATGACGATAAGAAATTACAAAAAGCTGCGTCTTTTTATATTGTTCAAAAGAATCTTTCCTGTCTCATGAAATTGTATGGTTTAAAAAATCAGACTTACAGAACTACTCACATATTCAACAATATAAAAAAGCACAGAATGAATGTAATCACTGACAACAATGCGGACATTATAACCAGATTAAACTGTATTGTTTCATTTTTCGGTTTAAAAATCCTTCACAGAATTAAATCAATAGTAAATGGTGAATAATTTATGAATATTCTGAACACTTTTTCTGCAATTTCCCGCAAACTGACAGATGCTATACCAAGAAAAAACATAATCATATTTGAATCCGGTCCTGCATTTTCTGATAATACATACTGGTATTATAAGTATCTGATTGAAAATACAGATATAAGCAAAAAATATAAACTTGTCTGGGTTGTTCCTTCAAAAGAGCAGTTCAGAGCAGAGTTACTCGGCAAAAAAATTACGTGTATTATAAAAACAACTGATGATACAAAGGAAAAGATAAGGTTTGCGTACTACACACGCTTTGCAAAATTCATAATTGATTCCAATGATTACATCAGAAAAAAACATCCTGCTCAAAAACGGGTTTTTCTCGGTCACGGTATGCCTGTTAAAATCGTTATGAGCTATAACAGTCAGAAAGGTGAAGTTGATTTAAATCCCGTTACGTCATACGTATTCAATTCTCATTTTTATGATTGCGGAGATACTGAAGATAATATCAGAGATTTGGGTTACTGCCGTGCAGATATTCTTGCATCAAACGCAGGTAAGCGCAAGAACAGCCCAACAAAATACATCATCTGGATGCCCACGTACCGTCAGCACAAAAACGGAAATAATCTGGCAATTAAAAACAAATTCCCGTTAGGTTTGCCGGTTATAAAATCCCACGAAGAAATGGCTCAGATCAATGAATGTCTTAAAGAAAACAATGTCATTCTTTATTTAAGACCCCATCCTGCACAGGACGTAAGCGTTATGCAGATTGATGAAATGAGCAACATAGTAATTGCAGACGGTGAATTCATTAATAAAAAAGGAGTTCAGCTTTACGAGTTCCTTACCGAAACAGATGCGCTTATTACTGACTATTCATCTGTTTATTACGATTATCTTATGCTTGAGCGCCCCATTGCTTTAGCGGTTGAGGATTTTGATGACTTCACAAGCAAGTGGGAAATGTTCTACAATACATTTGATGAATTCAAAGAGAATTACAAATGTCCCTATCTCTACACAGTTGATGATTTAAAGAAATTCATTAAAGATGTTGCAACGGATAACGATGAATTTGAGCAAGACAGAATAAACGCACGAAACAAATTCTATACATATCCCGACAACAAAGCCTGCGAAAGACTTTATAAATATATGAAGCAGGAATACGGACTGTAAATAACACTAAACTCCCGAAGAAAACTTCGGGAGTGAGTTTTTTATGTTTTATTTTACAACGATATTTACAAGCTTACCTTTTACGTAAAGCTCTTTTACTACCGTTTTGCCTTCCATAACAGCTGCTACTTCGGGCTGTGATTTTGCAGCAGCGATTGCATCTTCCGATGAAATTTCGGTTGCAACGTCAATTCTTGTTTTGATTTTGCCGTTGACCTGTACTGCAATCTCTACGGTTGCATCTATGCACTTTGCCTCGTCATACTCGGGCCAGCTCTGGTCTGTAACAGTACCGCCGAAGCCCATCTTCTCCCACATTTCCTCTGTGATGTGAGGTGCAAAGGGATTGAGAAGAAGAAGATATGTTTTAAGCTCTGCGTGATTGATTGAGCCTTTAGCATAGATCTGATTGAGAAGTGTCATAAGAGCCGCAACAGCTGTGTTGAACTTCATCTGCTCGATATCCTCGGACACTTTCTTGACCGTTTTATGCATTGCGCTTGAAAGCTCAGCAGAATACTCGTTGCCGTCCTTTACGATTTCAACAAGATTCCAGGTTCTGTCGATAAATCTCTTACAGCCTCTTACGCTGTCCTCGCTCCAGGGAGCTGCCTGCTCGTAGTCACCCATAAAGAGTACGTATGTACGCAGAACATCTGCGCCGTATGCCTTAACAACCTCGTTGGGGTCGATAACGTTGCCTCTTGACTTGCTCATTTTTACGCCGTCGGGTCCGAGAATGAGGCCCTGTGCGGTTCTCTTTGCATAAGGCTCTGCATAGGGAACTTCGCCTAAATCATAGAGAAATTTATACCAGAATCTTGAATAGATAAGATGTCTTGTAACGTGCTCCATACCGCCGTTGTACCAGTCAACGGGCATCCAGTACTTAAGCTTTTCGGGGTCTGCAAATGCGCTGTCGTTTCTGGGGTCGATATAACGCAGGAAATACCAGGAAGAACCTGCCCACTGGGGCATTGTATCGGTTTCTCTCTTTGCATCGCCGCCGCACTTGGGACAGGAGCAGTTTACGTAGCTGTCAATCTTTGCAAGGGGGCTTTCGCCGTCGGAACCGGGTTCAAAATTTTCAACCTCTGGCAGACGGAGAGGAAGCTCTTCGTAAGGTACTGCAACCATACCGCACTTGGGACAGTGAACGATAGGAATAGGCTCACCCCAGTAACGCTGACGGTTGAATGCCCAGTCCTTCATCTTATACTGAACGCCGCCCTCGCCGATGCCTTTTTCTGCAAGATAATCTATCATTTTTGCGATAGAATCCTTTTTATTTGTATAGCCGTTGAGGAAACCGGAGTTGACCATTTCGCCGTCGCCTGCATAAGCTTCAACGGAAATGTCGCCGCCCTTGATAACCTCAATAATATCAATGCCGAACTTCTTTGCGAAATCGTAGTCACGGCTGTCGTGAGCAGGAACAGCCATAATTGCGCCTGTGCCGTAGCCCATCATTACATAGTCGGATATGTAAACGGGGATTTCCTTACCGTTAACGGGATTGATTGCTGTAATGCCGTCGATGCAGACACCTGTCTTATCCTTGACAAGCTGTGTTCTCTCGAACTCTGTTTTCTTGCTGCATTCCTCGCGGTATGCCTTAATAGCATCCATATTGCCGATTTTATCAGCGTACTTATCAATAATGGGATGCTCGGGAGCGATAACCATAAATGTTACGCCGAAAAGTGTATCGGGACGGGTTGTGTAGATTTTGAGCTGCTCGTCAATATCCTTGATTGAGAAGTTAACGAATGCACCTCTTGACTTGCCTATCCAGTTTACCTGCTGAAGCTTGATGTTGGGAAGATAGTCAACATCGTCAAGTCCCTGAAGGAGCTTGTCTGCGTACTCTGTGATACGAAGGTACCATACGTCCTTTGACTTCTGAACAACATCACTGTGGCAGATATCGCACTTGCCGCCCTGTGAGTCCTCGTTGGAAAGAACGACCTTACAGGAGGGGCAGTAGTTTACAAGAGTTTTGTCGCGGAATGCAAGTCCCTTTTCGAACATCTTAAGGAAAATCCACTGTGTCCACTTGTAATAATCCTCTTCCGTGGTGTCGATAACCTTTGACCAGTCAAAAGAGAAACCTACCTTTTTGAGCTGATCGGTAAACTTTGCGATATTTGTATCGGTAACCTTACGGGGATGGATACCAGTTTTGATAGCGTAGTTTTCGGTGGGAAGTCCGTATGCGTCAAATCCTATGGGGAAAAGCACATTATAGCCCTGCAGACGGCGCTTTCTTGAAACAACCTCAAGACCGCTGTAGGCCTTGATATGACCTACGTGCATACCTGCTCCGCTGGGATAAGGGAACTCAACCAGACAGTAATATTTGGGTTTTGAATAGTCGTCGGTTGCCTCAAAAACCTTGGACTCATCCCATTTTGCCTGCCACTTTTTTTCAACTGCTGAAAAATCGTAATACATTTATAAAATCTCCTTACTGAATTATATCAGAAATATCATCAAAATCTGCGTCTTTCCAGAGCCTTTCAAGGCTGTAATAATCTCTGTCCGCGGGGGTAAAGATGTGAACGACCACATCGCCATAGTCAAGCAGTATCCAGCCTGTTGTTCTGCCCTCGATGCTACGGGGAGAAATACCCTCACCTGCGAGAACTTCCTCAACCTCTTCTGCAAGAGCTCTGACGTGAGTATTTGAAGTACCGTTAGCTATTATAAAATAATCTGCAATAACTGTCAATTCCGAAATTCGGATAAGTTTAATATCTTCGGCTTTTTTTTCGTCAAGAATTTTAACTATTTTTCTTGCTGTTTCATTGGTAGCCATTATATCAGTCCTTTCTGTTTATAATTTGTAATTATATCGTTGTACGCGCCGATAGTATCGGGATGTACGGGAGAATGTTTTTCAACAAGCTCCGTGACGGTAAATTCTATACCTTCGAGCATAGCCGATTCAAGGCTGATTTCAGCTTTTTCACGCATTGAATCAACACCGTCATAGCTTCTGTCGGATGAAACAAAATCTGCAATAAACAGCACTTTTTCACCAAGCGACATATCCGCTCTGCCTGTGGTGTGATATCTTACGGCGGTGAGAATTTCATCATCGGTGATATTCAGCTCGTTTTGTATATATCCTGCGCCTGTAATCGCGTGCCAGAGTTTCTTGTTGTCACGCTCAAGCTGTGTCATATCAAGAGTGTATTTCTCCGCCATAGCGAATGTTTCCTCTGCATCGGCTTCTTTCGTTATATCGTGCAGAAGTCCTGCAAGATATGCCTTTTCCGCATCGTAGCCGTATTTTTCGGCAAGATGCTTTGCTGATTTTGCAACCTCGAGAGAATGGTGAAGTCTGTAAGGTGAAAGACGCTCTTTTAAAATATTTACATAAAAATCGTAATCATTCATATAAATTATGTTCCTTTATATATGCGCTTATTCTGCCGTCAAGAAGTCCTTCACAGCTTTTGCCCTGACGGATATTATCACGAATCTGCGAAGAGCTGACCTGAAAAGGTGTAACGTCAAAAATCAGAACTTTGCCGTTTTTTAAGATGTCGGCAGAATAACGGAGCATTTCGGCTCTTGTGCTGTCATCCTCTCTTGAAATTGCACAAAGTGTACACATTGACAGAATATCTTCATATCTGTACCAGCTGTGAAAGGACAAAAGCATATCCGAGCCCATAAACAGATAGATTTCGGCATCCTTGTACTCACTTCTGATAAAATTGAGAGTATCAAATGTGTAGCTCTTGCCGCCTCGTTTGATTTCACAGTCTGAAACGGTAAATTTTTCATCATCAAACAATATTTTGCACATATTGATGCGGTGAACGGGGTCAATATTGCCGTTGTTGCTTTTCTGCGGTGAAATGTTTGAGGGAATGACAATAAGCTTATCAAGGGAAAGTCTTTCAGTCAGCTCACAGGCTAACATAAGATGTCCGTTATGAGGCGGATTGAAACTGCCGCCGTAAACGCCTATTTTCATTTTTCTGCCGCTTTTCTTGCCGCCGCCGCTTTACGCTGTGCCGCCATTTTCATTGCCTTTTTCTTGGGAGGCTGAGGCTTTTCGTAACCGAATCGGTTAATCTTTTTTGCTCTTGTTTTTGTCTTTTTCTTTTTATCGTCCTTATGAAGCTCGGGATTGTGCCTGTAAAGCACGATAACACCGCCGATAACCTGTATAACGTCTGCGCCTGTTTTTGCGGCAATCTCGTCTGCGGCCTCTCTTGCGGTAATGGGTGAAGTTTCAAGCAGAACTTTGAGTTTTATAAGCTCTCTTGTGTTGAGTGCGCCCTCAACCTGTTCTATAAAAGCATCGGAAATTCCACCCTTGCCAAGCTGAAACAACGGGTCAAGTGAATTTGCCTTTGCACGCCATCCGGCTCTTTCTTTTCCTGTCATAATATATCCTTTCAATCCAAATATTCGGGTAATTTTTCTGCAAGCAGTCTTAATGAATTGCCTCTGTGGCTGACTGCGTCCTTTTCCTGAGCGGTAAGCTGTGCAAAGCTCTTCTCCCCTACATAGAAAACGGGGTCAAAGCCGAAACCGCCCTCACCTGCAGGTTTAAAGCCTATTCTGCCTTCGCATTTACCCTCAACGCAAAGCTCTCTGCCGTCGGGAAAAATACAGCAAACACTACTGATGAAACGGGCTGTTCTCTTATCTTCGGGAACATCCTTCATTTCATCAAGCAAGGTTGCGATTTTGTGAGAATATGGTGTATCGTGACCGCCTGCATATCTTGCGGAGTACACACCCGGTCTGCCGTCAAGAGCATCAATGCAAAGCCCCGAATCGTCTGCAATACAGGGCAAGCCTGTTTCTCTGCAACCGCTTTCGGCTTTGATACGGGCATTCTCTGCAAATGTTGTGCCTGTTTCCTCGGCATCGGTAATCTCCATACCTATATCGGATGCGATAACAGCATCAATGCCTAAAGGCTTTAATATTCTGCTTAATTCGTCACGCTTTTTAATGTTGTGCGTAGCAATAAGAAATTTCATATAATATCTCCTTTTCCCAGAAGATTAGAGATAGAATTTATCGAGTGAACCGTATAGTGAATCAATTTCGGAGTCTTCACTACTATCGGACGAAGCTGTGCTCTGGGTAACCGTTTCGATTTCTTCGCTTTCGGCGGCTGTGTTCTCCTGTTTCTGTTCGAGTCCCTGAACGCCTGACTGAACTGCTGTGCTATCTCCTTGGGCACATTCTCCCGCGGGAGCATCTTCGCATTGGTTATCCCCGTCTGATACGCTGCCGTATCCATCATCTTCGCTATTTTCCACGAAGCTTTCAAAAATTTCCTTGAGCGCCTCCTCGGCTTCAAGTCTTTCGGTGATTTCGACCTTTTCAAGCGGCTGTTCATATACGGGTAACACCTCGTTTTCTTTCTCTTTATAGCTTTCGGGAAGCTCGTCAAACAGGCTATCTGCAAACATTTTGGGGTTAAAGGGCTGTAAATCGTCAATACCTTCGCCAACGCCTATGAATTTAACGGGAATTTTAAGTTCGTTTTTGATTGCAAGAACAACACCGCCACGTGCCGTGCCGTCAAGTTTTGTAAGAACGATACCCGTAATCTCTGCGGCATTCATAAATTCCCTTGCCTGATTTACCGCGTTCTGACCTGTGGTGGCATCAAGAACAAGCAAAACCTCGCGGTCTGAGTAAGGAAGCTCACGGTCAATAACTCTGTAAATCTTTTTAAGCTCCTCCATAAGATTTTTCTTATTATGAAGTCTGCCTGCGGTATCACATATAAGGATGTCCGCCATTCTTGCCTTACCTGCCTGAATGGTATCAAAGATAACTGCGGCAGGGTCTGCCCCCTCGTGATGCTTTATTATTTCAACATCTGCGCGCTGTGCCCAGATATCAAGCTGGTCGATTGCGGCGGCGCGGAATGTATCAGCCGCACCCATAATGACCTTTTTGCCCTGTTCCTTGTACATATTTGCCATTTTACCGATAGTGGTGGTTTTACCTACGCCGTTAACACCGATAACAAGGATAACGGAGGGCTGGGTGATAAGTCCCATATCCTCGCCGCCGTCGAGCATTTCGGCAACGATATTTTTGATTTCATCCTTGACCTGTTTCGTGGATCTGAGCTTTTCTTTCTTTACTCTGTCGCGAAGCTCCTCGGTGATTTCAACGGCAGTCTGCACACCAACATCACTCATTACAAGGATTTCTTCAAGCTCCACGAAAAGATCATCCTCAAAAGAATCGAACGAATCGAGCATTTCGTCGATTGCGCCTGCCATTTTATTTCGTGTCTTTTTAAGACCGAAGCTGAACTTCTTAAATAATCCTGCCATATATATTTTCTCCTTTTAATAGAGTTATTCTTCAAGACCGAGATCCTGAGCCATCTGCGCTGTTTTAAGCTGAAGAAGCTTTGACACGCCTTTCTCCTGCATAGTTACACCATAGAGCATATCAGCCTCTTCCATAGTGCCTCGTCTGTGAGTGATGAGGATAAACTGTGTTCTCTCAGTCATATTTTTAAGGTATCTTGCATAACGAAGAACGTTTACATCGTCAAGTGCCGCTTCAACCTCGTCGAAAATACAGAAGGGCGACGGTGTAACCTTAAGAATTGAAAACAGTAATGCGATAGCACAAAGGCCTTTTTCACCGCCGGAGAGAAGTGTAAGACTTTTTACATTCTTTCCGGGCGGCTGAGCCTTGATTTCTATACCGCACTCGAGAATATCGTTTTCATCCTCAAGAATGAGCTCTGCACTGCCACCGCCGAACAGCTGTGCGAAGGTCTCCTTGAAATTTGCGTTGATTATATCAAATCTTTCACGGAACTGCACCGCCATTTTGTCGGTAAGTGAGTAAATAAGCTTGTTAAGCTCTGCTTTTGACTTCTCTACATCTTCAAGCTGAGTTTTCATAAACTCGTAACGCTCGGAAACCTCTTTGTACTCGTCGATTGCACCAACGTTTACGCTGCCGAGAGCTTTGATTTTGTTTTTGATTTCCGCAAGACGCTTTTTTGCATCGGGAATGGACTCAAGCTGAATATCAAGCTCTGTTGCCTCACGGCGTGTGAGCTTATACTCCTCAAAGAGCTTTGACTCTGTTTCCTCCTGCTGAACCTCAAGAGAATTTTTCTTTTCCTCAAGTCTTACAAGCTCTGCGGAAAGCTTTTCTTTTTCTTCCGTTTTACTGCGCTCCTCAACGCGAAGCTCTGCCGACCTTTTTTCGCTGAATTCGCGCTTTACGGTAAGAGCCGCCGTTTTTGCCTTTGCATCGTCAATGGATTTTCTCAGCTCATCTGACTTTGCGGTAAGTTCAGCAATACGGTTATTAAGCTTTTCATTTGTTGCAAGAGCCTCTGCAATTTCCTTGTCGAGCTTGCCGATTCTGTCCGACTGACCGTTTTTACGGTCTTCAAGATCGGCAATACCCGAAGTATGATTCTCTATATCACGCATAAAAGCAACGATTTCAAGATTTACCGCTGAAATCTGCTCATTGATTTTATCTCTTTCGGCTGAAAGATTCTGCCTGTCGCCCGATAATTCATCGGATTTTTTGCGATAGGATTCCATTTCCTTTTCTACAGCCTGAGCCTCTTTCTGAGCCTCATCAATTGCGATTTTAAGCTGTTTTACACGCTCTGCCGCTGTAAGAGTTTCATCGGAAAGTGCTTTCAAGGCCTTCTCGGCAATGGACTTCTTGCTCTGAGCAAGTGACAATGCGCTGTCCGCCTTGATTTTATCCTCCTGCGCTCTTATAAGGTCGCCCTTTGCACCCTCAAGAGCCGCATTGTCTGCGCTGTAATCCTCTTTGACCTTTTTAAGCTGTTTTTCAAGCTCTTCAACAGCCGCTGTGTCGGTTTCAATTTCACTTATGAGACGTTCAATCTCGTTGGCTCTTGACAAAAATCCCGAATGCTCAATTTTTGAGCCGCCTGTCATTGAACCGCCCGCATTTACAACCTGTCCGTCAAGAGTAACGATTTTAAAGCGGTGCTTATATTTTTTTGCAATTGCAACTGCGGAATCAATATCCTCTGCAATTACTGTTTTGCCCAACTGGGAGCCGATGATATCTGAATATTTGCTGTCATATTTAACTATATTGGATGCAATGTCTATATAGCCGTCACAATCCTCCAGACCGTCTTCGTGAAGCTCTCTGCTCCTCAATGCATCCATCGGGAAGAATGTGGCACGTCCCAGCCTGTTATCCTTAAGATAGTACATAGCCTTCTTTGCATTATCGCTGTTTTCGGTAACGATGTGCTGAATTGCCGCACCGAGAGCTGTTTCGATAGCAAGAGAATATGTATCGGGTACGCTGATTAGCTGTGAAAGAGGGCCGTGAATACCTCTGAGCTGACCGTTTGAGGATGCCTTCATAACTGCCTTTACACTGCCCTGATAGCCGTCCATATTCTTCTGCATTTCCTGCAGCATATGCACACGGCTCTTTTTCTGTTCAAGGTCAAGCTTTGCTTTATCAACGGTAAAACGGTGCTGTTCAAGCTTCTGCGCCTTGGACTTGACTCTTATCATATAGCCCGAAACGGTGTTCGTAAACTCGGAAATCTTCTGTCTGTGTTCTTCAACATCCGATTCACAGGCTGATACTTCACCGTTCAAAGCTTTGATTTCCGATTCTTTTGCTTTGATTTCATCCTCAACGGATAAGCGTCTGCTTTCAATTTCTTCAAGTGAAGAAGATGCGGCAGAATAACGGATATTTGCCTCAGACAGGGACTTTGCAAGCTGTGCAAGCATATCGGAGATTTTTACGTATTCGTCCGCTACGTCAACATCTCTTGAACGAAGTGAGTTGAGTGTGCCGTTAAGCGTGTCAACAGATGCCTTTTTCTCTGCAATAAGAGCGTTCAACTGCTCTATGGATGCTTTTGTTTTTTCTATCTGCTCGTCTATCTGCGCACTTGACATATTCTCCTGAGCTTTTTCCTTTTCGATACGTTCAACTGTTGCGTTGTTGTGGCTGATAGAGTTTTTGTTGACTGCAATAAGCGATTCAACGGAAGCAACCTCCTCCTCTGTGGAGTGAATGCTTCTTGATATATTATCAATATCAATATTGATGTTTCTTATATTTTCCGCTGCCTCTTCCGAAGAGGTGATAATGGTTTCAAGATCTTTTTCAATCTGCTGATAGTGCATCTGAGCTACGGTGTATTTGTTGCTCTGCTCACGGATAAGATCAGCGGATTTTTCGAGAATATCGAGCCAGATGCCGATTTCAAGATTTTTGCGCTCAGCGGCAAAGGCTAAAAATTTCTGTGCCTTTTCGCTCTGCTTTTCAAGAGGACCTACACGCTCCTCAAGACCTGTGAGAATATCACGCAGTCTTAAAAGATTTTCCTCTGCCTGCGACAAACGCTTGAGAGCATCTGCGCGGCGGTAACGGTAATGTGAAATACCTGCCGCCTCTTCAAACATTTCGCGTCTGTCCTCGCTCTTTGCAGATACCATATCCTCAATTCTGCCCTGACTGACCATAGAATAGCCGTCACGGCCAAGGCCCGTATCCATAAAAAGCTCGTGAATGTCACGCAGACGCACGGATTCACCGTTTATTTTATATTCACTTTCTCCCGAGCGGTAAAAACGGCGTGTTACGGCAACCTCATCGCTGTCCTTTGACAGCTTGCGGTCACTGTTGTCAAGACGGAGTGTAACCTCAGCAAAGCCCTGTGCACGTCTTGCACGGGTGCCGCTGAAAACAACGTCCTCCATTTTTGCACCTCGGAGTGACTTCGTGGACTGCTCGCCGAGAACCCATTTTACGGCGTCGGCAATATTACTTTTTCCCGAACCGTTAGGGCCGACAACAGCAGTCATACCCTTGCCGAATTCAAGCTTAGTTTTATCGGGAAAGGACTTAAAGCCCTGCATTTCAAGTGATTTTAAATACATATTATTCCTCGCAAATCAATCGGACCCCGTATTTTGAAAGTCCCTCATCGCCTTTGACCTTGGCATTTACGCCGAGAACCGCAAGGCTTAATAAATTTGACTTTTTCTGCCCCGTCATTTTGGATATTTCAGACGGATTGACATATATTACAGCGTTGCCGCTGATGTTGTTATTTCTAATTATCTGAATAACTTTATTAAGGTAAATTCTGCTCTCGCACAATTCCCTGAAAGCGGGATGATAAGCTCCTGCAACAAAGCCGTCTTCCACGTTACCGCCTGAATGAAGTCCAAGACGGATAACCTTTATATCCGCATCATTGAACATTTCAAGAAGCAGTGAACACAAATCAACCGCCTGTTCAACGGACTGAGGAGTGTATACGCCCGTTTTGTAAAGCTCGGCAAGTCTTGTGTTTTCAAGCACCACAGTCGGATAGATTCTGACCGTATCAGGCTTTAATGCAATTATTTTTTTTGCGGTCATAATTGCGGCTTCGTCATCGTCGCCGTAAAGTCCCGTCATCATCTGCAGACCAAGCTCAAAGCCGAAATCTTTGATAAGCCTTGACGCATTTTCAACAGTCTCTGCCGTGTGTCCTCTTTCGTTCAATTCAAGAACCTTGTCCGACATACTCTGTGCGCCAAGCTCAATTGCTGTAACTCCATAACGTTTGAGAGTTTGCAGAATATCCTCATTGATTGCATCAGGACGGGTGGAACAGCGTATACCCGAAAAATAGCCGTCCTTTACATAAGGGTATGCACATTCAAGCAGATAGACCATATAATCCTTATCTATTGCCGTAAAACTGCCGCCGAAAAATGCAATTTCGCTGTTGCTGCGGTCATATTCGCCTTTGATTGCAATTGAAACGGCGGAATCAATATCCGCTTTTGTAAGCTTTTTTGACTTACCGGAAATGGTGCGCTGATTACAGAAACTGCAGGTATGAGGACACCCTTCGTGAGGCACAAAAAGTGACACGTTTATGTGTTTCATACGTCAACGCCCATAAGGCGCAACGCCTCTTTTGCCGCCATCTGCTCAGCCTGTTTTTTACTTCTGCCTGTGCCCGTGCCTATAATATTGCTGTTGAGCTTAACCTCAACAATAAAAGTCTTTGCGTGGTCGGGACCTGACTCGCCTGCCATAAAATACTCCAGGATTTCGCCGTGATTCTTCTGAATTATCTCCTGCAAAGCAGATTTATAATCGGAAATGGAATTATCCTCAACGCTTGCATTTGAAATAAAGCCAAGAACGAATTTTTTTGCTTCTTCAAAGCCTGCATCAAGATAGATTGCGGCAATTACAGATTCAAAAGCATCTGCAAGAATGGAAGGTCTTTCCCTGCCGCCCGTGTTGATTTCACCCTTGCCGAGGCTCATAAATTCACCAAGACGGATAGAATCCGCAAACTTATGCAAAGATTTTTCACAAACGAGAGAAGCTCTGAGTTTAGTGAGCTGACCTTCGGGCATTTCGGGATGATTCTTGTACAGATATTCTGCCGTTATCATACCCAGAACCGAGTCGCCGAGAAATTCAAGACGCTCGTTGAAAGGGATTTTACCCTGCATTTCGTTGGCGTATGATGAATGTGTCAGCGCCGTCTGTATAAGGGATTTATCTTTAAAAGTATATCCTATTATCTTTTCAAATGTATTCACATATATCATCTTCAATCAATTATTTGTGTAGAGAAAATCTGCAGACTTCTCTGTGCAAGTGCCGCATAACGCTCCTTTTTATCCCTGATTTTTCCGGGCAAAGGAGGAAGAAGACCGAACGATGCGCCCATAGGCTGAAAATTCTGAACATAGCTGTCACTTATGTATCTTGCAAGAGCGCCTATCATATTCTCCTGAGGAAGAATGACAGTTTCTTCACCCAATATTCTTTTTGCCGCGTTGATGCCTGCCATAATGCCTGCCGCCGCAGATTCCATATAGCCTTCAACACCTGTTATCTGCCCTGCAAAGAAGATTTTGGGGTGCGCTTTCATAGAGAAGTCGCCGTCCAGAAGTCTTGGAGAATCAAGGAAAGTGTTTCTGTGCATTACGCCGTAACGTACAAATTCGGCATCCTTCAATGCGGGAATCATCGAGAAAACACGTTTCTGTTCAGGAAATTTAAGGTTTGTCTGAAAACCTACAAGGTTGCACATTGTACCTTCTCTGTTTTCTTTGCGCAGCTGAAGCACCGCCCAGGGTCTGTGCCCCGTGTTGGGGTCTCTCAGTCCTACAGGCTTAAGAGGACCGAAACGGAGTGTATCTGCACCTCTTTTTGCCATTATCTCAACAGGCATACAGCCTTCGTATATATGCTTTTTATCAAATTCGTGAAGCAGTGCAATTTCCGCATTGACAAGCTCGTTGTAAAAGCTCTCGTACTCCTCTTTGTTCATCGGGCAGTTGATATAATCCTCGTCGCCGCCTCTGTCGTACCTTGACTGGCAGAAGGCTTTTGTCATATCAATGCTGTCTGCCTCAACAACAGGTGCCGCCGCATCGAAAAAGCTTAAAAACGTACTGCCCGTAAGCTCCTTTATGCTGTTTGCAAGAGCATCGGAAACAAGGGGACCTGCCGCAATAACGACCGCATCATACCCTGTTGGAATTTCTGTTATCTCCTTGCGGATAATAGTGATATTTTCGTCATTTGCAATTCTTTCGGTTACAAGAGAGGAGAAAATATCTCTGTCAACAGCCAACGCGCCGCCTGCCGGAACTGCGGATTTTTCTGCGCAGTCAACGGTAACGCTGCCGAGCATTTTCATCTCTGCCTTTAAAAGACCTGCGGCTGACTCAACGCGTATAGCCTTAAAGGAATTGGAGCATACCAGCTCACAAAGATTCTCTGATTTGTGTGCAGGAGAATATCTTACAGGCTTCATCTCAAAAAGGTCAACCTTTATGCCTCTTTTTGAAAGCTGTGCGGCACACTCAACACCTGCAAAGCCGCCGCCTATTACTGCCGCCTTATTCATCGTCGTTTGCACTTTCTGCGTTCTTTTTACTTCTTGTTGCCTTGCGTTCATAGCCGCAACCCTCATTAAGGCACTTTATAACCGAGCGTCTGCTCTTGAAAAGAGTTTTCCCGCATTCGGGGCATTCCTCTGCTGTGGGGGTATCCCAGGTCATAAAGTTACAGGAGGGATAATTGCCGCAACCGAAGAAGGTGTTGCCTTTTTTGGATTTTTTACCTATAACCTCGCCGCCGCATACAGGACATTTGCCCTGAGTGCGCTCAATATAAGGCTTTGCATTTTTGCAGTCGGGATAACCGGGACAGGCAAGGAATTTGCCGAATCTGCCGATTTTTATAACCATATTCTTACCGCACTTTTCGCAGATTTCATCGGTTATATCCTCTTCAAGCTGAATCTTCACCCCTGCCATAGATTCTTTTGCCTTTGAAAGTGTTGCTTCAAATTCATCATAGAATTCGTGAAGCATTGCAATATAATCAAGATTGCCTGCCTCAACCTCGTCAAGGCTTGTTTCCATACCTGCGGTGAACTTTGTATTTACGATTTTGGGGAACTGCTCTTTTAAAAGCTTTGTTGTTGCAAAACCGAGCTCTGTGGGCTTTAACTGCTTGCGCTCTCTTACAACATAGCTTCTGTGTGTAATGGTTGAAATGATCGTTGCGTACGTGCTGGGTCTGCCCACGCCTGTTTCCTCAAGCATTTTGATAAGCGATGCTTCGGTATATCTTGCGGGAGGCTGAGTGAAATGCTGTTCGGGGAGAAGCTCACGGAATTTAAGAGCATCTCCGCTCTTCATTTCGGGCATATTGGTTTCACTGTCCTCATCCTCATCGGCAGTCTGATAAAGAGCTGTAAAGCCGTCGAATCTTACGGAATAACCGCTTGAGGAGAACATACAGTAGCCGTCCGTGCCCTCTTTTTCAGCCTTGATTTCAACCTTGACGGTATCCTGAACACAGCACTCCATAAGGCTTGCGATAAATCTTTTCCATATAAGCGAATAAAGGTTATACTGCTCTGTTGTGAGAGCGCCCTTTGCCTGTTCGGGAGTAAGCGAGGGAACGGTAGGTCTTATAGCCTCGTGACCGTCCTGTGTTCTGCCCTTTGTTTTGAAATATCTGGGCTTTTCGGGAAGATATTTATCGCCGTAAGCTGACTTGATAAATTCAACACCTGCGTCTCTTGATTCTTCGGATATACGGAGTGAGTCAGTTCTCATATAAGTGATAAGACCGATTGAGCCGTAACCGGGAACGTCAATACCTTCATAAAGCTCCTGCGCAATTTTCATTGTGCGCTGTGAAGTAAAACCGAGCCTGTGTGATGCGTCCTGCTGTAAGGTTGACGTTGTAAAGGGAGGCATAGGCTGTTTCTTTCTTGTGCCTTTTTTTACTTTATCGACTGTATATGATGCTCCCTCAAGGCGCGAAAGATAGCTGTCGGTCTGTTCTTTGTTCTCGAGCTTGACTTTGCCTGTTTCATCACCTGTGAAAGCCGCCTTGAACACCTTTCTTGAATGGGGTGCGGTGAGCTTTGCGGTGATTGACCAATACTCCTCGGGAACGAATGCGTTGATTTCCTCTTCTCTGTCAACGATAAGACGTACGGCAACGCTCTGCACTCTGCCGGCTGAAAGTCCGCGTCTGATTTTCTGTGAAATGAACGGACTTAAACGGTAGCCGACAAGTCTGTCGAGAATACGTCTTGCCTGCTGAGCATTGACAAGATCCATATCTATTTTTTCAGGCTTTGCTATACCTGCTTCAACGCTTCTTTTATTGATTTCGTTAAATTTAACTCGCTTTGTTTTGTCAATATCAAGGTCAAGCAGAGTTGCAAGATGCCAGGATATTGCCTCACCCTCGCGGTCAGGGTCAGTTGCGAGATAGACTTCGTCACTTTTCTTTGCTAAATCGGAAAGTTCCTTGACAAGCTTTTCCTTTCCTTTTACTATAACGTACTTGGGCGCAAAATCGTTGTTTACATCAACGCTGAGCTTTGCGGCGTAAAGGTCACGCACGTGACCCATTGATGCCTTGACTTCATAGCCCTTTCCAAGATATTTTTTGATTGTGTTTGCTTTTGTGGGTGACTCCACAATAACTAATTTTGACATATAATCAATCCTAAACAGAAAATTTTACATAGTATCTTTTGCCGCTTCCCATACAGGCAAGCGAATACATTTCAAGCTCGGTAAGAGCGGAAAGCACCTCGTGCACGGGCAGACCCGATTTCTGCACAAGCTCATCTGTAAGTATACCCTCGTCATCAAGATATTCAAACACTTTCTTTGCGGTTTCCGACGCGTAATCGGGAACAGAGGGTTTCATTTTATTTTCTTCTTTTTTCGGAGAAACCGTTTGCGGCTCATACACCTGAGCAGATTGTTCGGTTTTCCTGTTTTTTCGTTCAACAGGAGCTTTTTCAGCTTTTATTCCTGTCTTTTTTGGTGGGATATAGCGTTTATCGGTATTAATATATTCACTGTATGCATCAATATACCCACACAGCACGTCCATATACGAGAAAACGGACTTTGCGCCGTCCCTTATAAGGTTGTTAGTGCCGAAATGATTGGAATTTGTAATATCACCGGGGACTGCAAAGACATCTCTTCCCTGTTCAAGGGCGGCTTTTGCGGTAATAAGAGAACCGCTTTTTTCACCCGCCTCGATAACAACTGTACCAAGAGTCATACCGGAGATTATACGGTTACGGATAGGGAACGTTGACTTGGATGGCTCCGTGTACGGGATGAATTCACTTATCACAGCGCCGTTTTCTGCAATCTGCCGACGCAGAGGCTCGTTTGATGCAAGGTAGTTACATCCGAGACCGCAACCGAGCACGGCAACGGTTTTGCCGCCTGCCATTACAGCGCCGCTGTGAGATGCGCTGTCCACACCCAATGCGCCGCCGCTGACAATAACAACTCCTGCACCTGCAAGTGAAGCGGAAATATCCTGTGCGACGTTCAGACCGTAATCCGATGCATCACGGGTGCCGACCATACCGATGCTTAAGGGATAATTGAGAATATTCTTATCACCGCTGACATAGAGCACGCAAGGCGGATTCACAAGCTCACGAAGTCTTTCGGGATAGCAATCGTCGTCATAAGTGACTATTTCCCAGCCTTTATTCAAACATTCCTTCATTATGGAATATGATTGTGACGGACTGAACTGAACAAGCTTTTGTGCGTCCTTTGCGCTTAATACACCTGAGTGTATCCATTCGGCGTGACCTGCTTCATAAAGATTAACGGGGTTGCCGAAGTATGCAAAAAAGTTATCAAGCCGTTTGCCTGCACCTAAAGTCCGTTGCAGCCATATCCAATATTCGGGAGGACATTTCATCTGACCATCTCCCACATTATCACACAGGCGGCTGATGCCGCATTGAGTGATTCTGCTCTGCCTTTCATAGGAATGGTAATAGAATCGCAACAGGAGGAAATGACCTTTTCGGAAAGACCGTTACCCTCATTGCCCACAGCGCAGATGACGCCACCGCTTCTGTCCATCTGAGTAACAGGTAAAGCAGATGCATCGGGCACCGCCGCATAGGTTTTCATACCCTTGCTTTCGCAGTCTTTGAGAAATGCGGGCAAATCGTCAACGCTGATAATGTCAAGCCTTAAAAGCGAGCCCATTGCCGCTCTTAATGCCTTGGGATTGTAAATGTCACAACCGCCGCTGACAATCATACCGTCAAGTCCAAGTGCCTCGGCTGTTCTTGCAACCGCACCTAAATTACCGGGCGTCTGCACGTTCTCGAGAGCGATATATATACCATTATATTTTATTTTATCAATATTATTGAATTTGTCAAGTGTTTTGCATATACAAAATACGCCTTGGGGATTTTTTGTGTCGGAAAGCTTTAAAGAAATCTCCTCTGTGATAACAAAAGCCTCTTTTGCACTGTCAAGAAGGACTTTCAGCTCATCACCGTGATTATCAAGAGCGTTCTCCGTCACAAAAACCGTTTCGGCGATATGACCGTTCAGCGCGGCATCACAGCAAAGACGAAGACCTTCAAGGAAGAAACAGCCTGTACGTTTTCTCTCGGAACTGTCTGCGCAAAGCTTTACGGTCTGCTTGATTTTATCGTTATTTCTGCTTGTTAGCTTTAACATAATTCACACCTTAAAAAACGGAAAAATGGGAATGCGCATAGCATTCCCAGATATAAACATTTATTACTTGAGTGCTGCCTTAGCCTGCTCTGTAAGAGCTGTGAATGCTGCGGGGTCTGCAATAGCAATCTCAGAGAGCATCTTTCTGTTAAGAGTGATGCCTGCCTTATTCAGACCGTTCATAAATGTTGAATAGTTCATACCGTTGAGCTTGCAAGCTGCGGAAATTCTGGTGATCCAGAGACGGCGGAAGTTTCTCTTCTTCTGCTTTCTTCCGATGTATGCATAGTTACCGGACTTCATAACTGCCTGCTTAGCAGTCTTGAAAAGTCTTGACTTTGAGCCATAGTAACCCTTAGCAAGCTTTAAAACTTTATTTCTTCTCTTGCGAGTCATTGTAGCGCCTTTAATACGTGCCATTAGTCATTTACCTCCTGATATTAATTATTTGTAAGGAATAAGCTTCTTGATCTGCTTAACATTTGTCTTGTCAGCAACAGTTGTTTTACGAAGATTTCTTTTTCTCTTGGTGCTTTTCTTGTTGAGGATGTGTGACTTATATGCGTGAGCACGGATGGGCTTGCCGTTCTTGGAAAGCTTAAAACGCTTCTTTGCACCGCTGTTTGTTTTAATTTTGGGCATAATTAATTCCTCCTGTTTTTTAAATAAAATTACTTGTTCGGTTTAGCTGCAAGGAACATCAGCATCATGCGTCCTTCAAGCTTTGCAGGCTTTTCGATAACGCCTGTATCACTGCACATCTCAGCGAATGTTGCCATTATCTCCAGACCTCTTTCGGGATGAGCCATTTCTCTGCCGCGGAAACGGATAGCTACTTTGACCTTATTACCCTTTGAAAGGAACTTGTTTGCATGATTTGCCTTGGTTTCAAGGTCATGCGTGTCGATGTTTAAAGAAAGCTGAACCTCTTTGATATCAATCTGATGCTGGTTCTTTTTTGCTTCCTTTTCACGCTTCTGCATTTCAAACCTGTACTTGCCGTAGTCCATAATTTTGCACACGGGCGGTTTTGCCTGCGGAGCGATCTTAACCAAATCGAGATTTCTCTGAGTGGCGATTTTAAGCGCTTCTGACGCTGACATAATGCCGAGCTGTTCGCCGTCGTCCGTAACTACTCTTATTTCTCTGTCACGGATCTCCTCATTAATCTGCATTTCCTTAGTACCGATGTTCAACACCTCCGATAAAATAAACAAAAGCGCAGATATACACTACCCGCACTCGCACAATAACCCCCGAAAAATAATAATCGGGAAAAGTATTGACCTTACAGGAACCTTATCCGCAAGGTGAGTACGGCAAAGCCGTCTGCTTTGTTTTGCGTTGATATTATAGTACATAACAATCGTTTTGTCAATAGAAAATTTAAAATTTTCCGATTTCTATTGACATTCTTCCTGTTTAAGGCTATAATAAAGCCAAGAGGCAACCGTAAAAGCGGTCAGCCATTCAGGTTAATTAAATCGATAACCGTCCTGGTCCTAACAGGGCGGTTATTTCTTTATGGTTAAAGTTACAGATTTGATATCTTTGTAAATTACATAAATAATCAAAAACATAAGCACCTTTGCCATATGCGACACCTCCTTTCGGAGAGTGTGCTAACCGCCTTTTTTACGCCGGTCACCTCTTGACCGGATTTTATATTACAATAAATATCACATTTTGTCAATATTGGAATTATTCTTCCTCAAAAACAATAATATCCTCCACCCGTTAATGAAGAATATACAATAAAACCTTATACACGTATAATTTTCAAATTCTGTTTTTCCGCATAATTAACTGTATAATCAGTTCCACCTGTATTTTTCCTGTTGTAACAGATGATATATGCAGAATTATCAACAAGATGTCTGTTTCTGGTCAACATACAGTCTTTAGTGTAAGCATAAGATAATACTTTAACCTTATCTGCCCTGTTGATAATAATCCTATATTTTTCCTTGTCACATTTGTTCCAATATTTTGTTTGATTAAAACAAGGCAATACAAAAATCAAACGAATATGAGAGTATTTCTTTTTCAACTCAAGAACAACTTCAGCGGCAAGCAAATCAAAACCTCTTGCGCCGCCTGTTCCGTAAAACACAACACCTTTATTTATCAGATTCTCAACTTCAACACGCAATTGATTTTTAATTCTTTCAACATCTTCAACAGGCACATCCCTATGTCCGGAAAAACAGCAAGTCCTACTTTTCATAAATACCTCAAATTATGGGGATTATATCCCCTTAATATTTAAGATTATAACCCCCATAATAACTACTGTCAAGAGGTGGTTATTATGATTAAATTTGACAAGCTGTGGATAACAATGCAACAAAAGGGTGTTTCAACATATAAACTGCGTGAAGAATGCGGGATTGACAGTAAAACAATTCGCAGGCTCAAAGCCAATGAGAACACTGAAACAAAAACGTTAGACAAGCTTTGTTCAGTTTTGCATTGTAAAATTGAAGATATTGCAGAATTTATCGAAGAATAACACGGGCAGAAATGTCCGTGATTTTTTGCATAAAAACAGCCGGATACAAATCCGGCTTTGTTTATTCTTTAGTCTTAATTCCATAAAAATGAATAATGTTCATATCCTCGGTCATATCAAGGCCGTGAGAGCCGCATCCGCCGTCGATTTCGTGGCATCCGTGGTCGGGGCAGAAGCCGTAAAGCACATTATGATTTTTCCACTGATTTTTAATTTTCTCAACAAGAACATCGTAATAGTCAACATTATGCTTCAATGCATTAAGAGATTCCTCCGCTTCGGGGCCGTGCTTATGCATTGTGCCGTCGTAATTGCCGTTATAAATTACGATAAGGTCATATTTATCCTCGTCGATAAGCTCAAGCGCCTTTTTGTTTACATCCTCAAGCTCGTCATAGATAAAATAATCTATTTCACGCTCAAGGAAAATCTTTGAAATACTGTCACCGCTTGTGGAAACGATTGCCGCTTTTTTGCCTGCTTCAACAAATGCATCAAAGAGTGTGTGAGTGGTAAGAACGGGCTTTTCGTACTTTTTAATGCCGTGCACGTCGGGCATAACGCCTGTATACATTGATGCAAAGCAAACAGGCGTAACGCTGGGCATTACTGACAGCATAGGCACTGCAAGGTCGGAAGAAACTGCCGCTTTTGTGAACATATCGGTATACTTTTTATAAAGCCAGAGAGCAACCGCATCGGGATTATACATAACCGCGCGGTCTATCTTCTCCCCTTTCAGCTTTTTCTGTGCGAGAGCGGTAACAAGCGGATTTGCCGCCGCGTTATCCTCTTTATTCTCAATACCGAAAAGCTCAAGAACGGTTGCCTTTACGGATGAAATACAAATTGAACTGTAAAAATCTGACATTCTGATTACTCCTTTACGCTGTCGGTTATGCCGAGAATATAATCAGCAGGTAAACCGTAAAATTCACAAAGCTTTATGATGTGGCTTGCTTTCATTTCGTTTTCGCCCGACTCATACCGCCTGTATTGCTGATATTTCATTCCGAGAAAATCCGCAACCTGTTGCTGTGTCAGATCACGGTCTTCTCTTATATCTCTTATTCTTTGTGGATAATCCATAACCGCAACATCCTCCCTTTTGTTTATTATGCTGATTTTATCACACAACAAAACAAAAGTGTTGCATTTAAAACACAACTGTTTTGCAATTAATTCAGAGTTAAAACTATTTTGTTTTATTGCGACACAGTCAAACCGCAAGGTGTATACCCTGCGGTTTTGTGTATAATATTAAACTTTTGCAACTGCGATTACAGCGTTTTCGCCGTTGATATCCCATTCCTTACCGTTATCGGATGCACAATCGATGATACTGTCGGAAAGAACGACTGCAGAAATAGCATCCTCGTTCTTCTTTGCAATTTCGTATACCTTTGCGTTGCCGCTGATTGCGACATTGATTCTGTCGGTAACGTTAAAGCCGGAATCCTTACGCATTGTCTGAATCTTGCTGATAAGCTCCTTGACAAAGCCTTCTTCAACAAGCTCAGGAGTAAGGTCTGTATCGAGAGCAACGGTTACGCCCTTATCGGATACGGTAAATACGCCCTCTTTCTGCTTTGTATCAATAAGGACATCTTCAACGCTGAGCTCAACAGTGCCGCCTGCAAGCTCAAGCACAAGCTTGCCGTCTGCATCAAGTGTCTGTTTTGCAGAGGAAGGAAGTTCTGCAAGAGCGTTTCTGATTTCGCCGAGCTGTTTGCCGTACTTGGGACCGAGTGTACGCAGCTGAGGCTTGAATGTATAAGATACAAAGGATTCTGCATCTGAATCGAAGTCAACGTTCTTTACGTTAAGCTCATCGCGGATGATTTCAACGTATGCGCCGTCAAGCTTCTTTTCGCACTGAACATACATTGTGTTAAGAGGCTGACGGTTTTTGATGTTTGAGCCGTTTCTTGCCGCTCTGCCGAGAACAACAATGTTTACAACCTCATCCATATCTCTTTCAAGCTCTGCATCAATGAGAGATTCGTCAACTGCGGGGAAATCGCAAAGATGCACGCTTTCGGGAGCTGATTTGTCAACACTTCTTACAAGGTTGAGGTAGATCGACTCTGCCATAAAGGGAATCATAGGAGCGGCTGTCTTTGCTGTTGTAACAAGAGCTGTGTAAAGGGTCATATATGCCGCCTTTTTATCCTCTGTTACGGTCTGTGCCCAATATCTCTCTCTGCCGCGGCGGACATACCAGTTACTCATTTCGTCAACAAAGCTCTGGAGTGCCTTTGCAGCCTCGGGAATACGGTAGTTGCTAAGGTGGTCATCAACAACCTTTACCATTGAATTGAGCTTTGAAAGAAGCCACTTATCCATAACTGTCAAAGCGCAGTCTTTGATATCATACTGTGTTGGATCGAACTTATCAATGTTAGCGTAAAGCACATAGAACGCATAAGTGTTCCAGAGTGTGCCCATAAACTTGCGCTGACCTTCTGTAACAGCCTTATCGTGGAATCTGTTGGGCAGCCAGGGAGCGGAGTTTGTGTAGAAATACCATCTTACAGCGTCTGCACCGTGCTTTTCAAGAGCCTCGAAGGGGTCAACAGCGTTGCCCTTGGATTTACTCATTTTCTGTCCGTTTTCGTCCTGAACGTGACCGAGAACGATAACATTTTTGAAAGGAGCTTTATTAAAAATAAGGGTTGAAATTGCGAGAAGTGAATAGAACCAGCCTCTTGTCTGGTCAACAGCCTCGGAGATGAAGTCTGCAGGGAACTGTGACTCGAAAAGGTCTTTATTCTCAAAGGGATAATGATGCTGTGCAAAGGGCATTGAGCCGGAGTCAAACCAGCAGTCGATAACCTCGGGCACACGCTTCATCTGCTTGCCGCATTCGGGACATTTAAGAGTTACGGCGTCGATATAGGGTCTGTGAAGCTCGATATCGTCGGGACAGTTGTCGCTCATTTCCTTAAGCTCTGCGATTGAGCCGATTGAATGTCTGTGACCGCATTCGCATTCCCAGATATTGAGAGGAGTACCCCAATATCTGTTACGGCTGATGCCCCAATCCTGTACATTTTCAAGCCAGTCGCCGAATCTGCCCTTGCCGATGCTTTCGGGAATCCAGTTGATCGTGTTGTTATTTCTGATAAGGTCGTCCTTAACCTCGGTCATTTTGATGAACCAGGATTCTCTTGCGTAGTAGATAAGAGGAGTGGAACATCTCCAGCAATGGGGATATTCGTGCTCGAACTTGGGAGCGTCAAAAAGAAGTCCTGCCTTGTCAAGGTCAACGAGAACCATCGGGTCTGCTTTCTTTACAAATACGCCTGCGTAGGGTGTTTCTTCGGTAAGATTGCCCTTGCCGTCAACAAGCTGAACGAAGGGCAGATCATACTTTCTGCCGACTCTTGCATCGTCCTCACCGAATGCGGGAGCGCAGTGAACGATACCTGTACCGTCTGTCATAGTAACGTAGTTATCGCACATTACGAAAAATGCCTTTTTGTGCTGTTTGTCGCAGATAGGCTTTACGAAATCAAAAAGAGGCTCGTATTCTTTATATTCAAGGCTCTGTCCGGGGAAGGAATCAAGAACTTCGTATGCAGGAGCGTCCTCTGTTGCAAGCTTGCCGAGCACCTTATCAAGAAGTGCCTCTGCCATATAGTAAACATTGCCGTCGGCAGCCTTTACCTTGCAGTAAGTATCTGTGGGGTTAACACAGAGTGCAACGTTTGAGGGAAGTGTCCAGGGAGTAGTTGTCCAGGCAAGGAAATATGCATCCTCCCCTGTTACCTTGAAACGGACTACTGCTGAACGCTCTTTTACAAGCTTATATCCCTGTGCAACCTCGTGAGAAGAAAGAGGTGTGCCGCAACGTGGGCAATAGGGAACGATTTTGAAGCCTTTATAAAGGAGCTTTTTATCGTAGATCTGCTTTAATGCCCACCACTCGGATTCAATAAAATCATTATGATAAGTAACATAAGGGTCATCCATATCTGCCCAGAAGCCTACCGTACGTGAGAAATCCTCCCACATACCCTTGTACTTCCAGACGCTTTCCTTACAGTGACCGATAAAGGGCTCAAGACCGTATTCTTCAATCTGCTCCTTACCGTCAAGACCTAAAAGCTTTTCAACCTCAAGCTCAACGGGCAGACCGTGAGTATCCCAACCTGCCTTACGGGGAACCATACAGCCTTTCATTGTGCGGTATCTGGGAATCATATCCTTGATAACACGTGTAAGAACGTGACCGATATGGGGTTTGCCGTTGGCTGTGGGAGGTCCGTCATAGAATACATAGGGAGTGCCCTTTGCCTTCTGCTCAATACTTTTTTCAAAGATTTTTTCATCACGCCAGAGCTTTTCAATTTTCTTTTCCTGCTCGACGAAATTCACGTTTGGTGAAATAGGCTCGTACATTGAATATTTCTCCTTTTAAATAAAATTAAGGCCCCTGCCCTGTAAAACAGGACAAAGACCGACGCTTAGCTTAAACCACCTGATTTACAACATACTATCATATGTGGCCCTTTTAACGGAAGGCAACCGGAAAAGCCTAATTTTGCAAAGCAATTTCAGCCCTCAGCTCCGGAGTGATTTTCATTTCTTTAAGTCATACCGACCTTACACCGCCGTCGGCTCGCTGAAAATCCGTTAAAAGAAACTACTCTCTCCATCTCAGCATTTATTATATTACAATTATATTAGCACAAGTTTACAGCAAAATCAAGAGGAAAATCCGATTTAATAATTTTAAAAATATAGTGCAAAATTGCCGGATATATGTTATACTGATAAAAAACAAGGAGGCGTAGCAATGAATCTGAAAGAAACAGTCACGTCAACGCTGCATAACGTTAAGAGATATTGGAAAACTCCCGCAAAGGGCAGATATATGCCGTTCCGCGAAATTGCCGCATATTCGGGCGGCGGTATCGGGGCGTATATGATTATAACATTAGGTACTGCCTGTCTGCTTGCAACAGGTAACACTCTCATTTCCAGCACATTAGGTGTTGATGCTACGGATATGTACATACTGTATGTTATTGCCGTGCTTGCAAACATCCCTATGACGGGAATCAGGGCAAACATTATTGACAACACACGCAACAAAGCCGGAAAATACCGACCTTACATTGTTTCTATGGCAATACCTACCGCTATCATCTGCATTCTGATGGTATGGTTTCCGTACGATTCGCTCAGCTACATTCTGCCCGAAGGTGAAATCTTCGGTGAAAGCTACGGATATGTTGCAAAATGCGCGTTTATACTTATTTTTAACATACTGCTCCACTTTTTCTATTATTTCTTTTACGACGGATATGAAAACCTTATACACGTACTTTCACCTAACTCTCAGGAAAGAGCGGATGCCATCTCTGTAAAGAGTGTTGTTTATTCATTTGCTCCAACATTAGTAAATCTTATATCACCCATAATCGCATCAAATATCTTCCATACAAACACAACCGATATACGGGTATACAGGCTGCTTTATCCCATTCTCGGCGTACTCGGCATTCTGCTTTGCATAATAGTATACAAATACACGGAAGAAAAGATCGTTCAGGCAAGAACTCACGTTATCCGCATCCGTTTTACCGATGCGCTTCGTGAGGTTGCAAAGAATAAGTATTTCTGGATACTTTCACTGGCAGGCTGGATAGGCTTCCTTGAATCGTCTTTTCAAAACATCCTTAAATGGCTGTATGATTACGGCGGAGCCTGTTCCGGAACCACATTCGGTATTATCTACACGATTTACGGCAACGCTTCTCTATGGGGAATGCTTCTCGCACCTTTCTGCATAAGAAAATGGGGTAAAAAGGCCGTACTGATCGTTACAAATCTCTTTAACGTTCTGTTTATACTGCTTATGCTTCCCGTTACTCAGGAGATAAACGGAGCAACGATATGGCTTGTTCTCGCCTGTCTTTATATGAATGCATTTATGGGCTCATTCTTCCATATTCTCAACCCTGCCGTACAGGCTGATATAAGAGATTATCAGCAGTACAAATCAGGCGAAAGAATCGACGGTATGTTCTCTGCCGTAGGCACAATCGGTACAGTCATAACACTTCTTACATCTTCCGTGCTCCCTGCCATTTACGAAGCAGGCGGCATCACAAAAGAGAATGCGGCGGTCGTTACCTCAAATCCCACCATTCTTTCAAGAATGCTCGGTGACGGTCAGACAGTCGGTCAGATTCTCGAACAACAGCTTGCAAACGGTCAGAACAGCTACACCAACGCATACTCCGCATTGTACGATACGGATATACTTCTTTCTCTGCTTCACGTGCTTATAATCGTATCTGCAGTGGGCGCGTTTTTGAACGTTATCCCCTATTTCTGGTACGATTTCAACGAACGAAAGCAGAAATCCGTTGTGCGCGTGCTTAAGGTCCGTGCTATGTTTGAGGACTACGGAAACGGCATACTGAGCGATGCAGAGCTTGTTGAAACAATTGACCTTATAAGAAACGCAAGAATGATGTCAGCGGAAACACCAAAAGATATTGACAAGCAATCCTACAAATCAATATCCGACAAGGAAAAGCGTAAGGAAGCTAAAAAGGCGTACCTTGCTGACGTCGAATTCAATGATGAAATTGAAATTTCAAAGTTTGTCTGCGCAGAACTTGATAAGTTCTCAGATCCCCTGTATCAGGCACAGATCGGTCAATGCAGAGCCGTGTATGCTGCAGGTCTTTCCGGACTTCTTGATATGAATAAAACCGATATCAAGCTTGAAATCCGCACTGCAAAAGCTATGCCAAAATCTACTGCATCCGAAAAAGAAGCACGAAACACCGCTATAGAAATGGCTAAAAACAAGAAATATGCAAAAAAGGCAATTGATAAGTATTTCTCTCACGGTGAGGCTTTCGAAATGCCCGATTACAGTGTACTTGAGGGATATTACGCTCTTGAGGATGATTGCAACGTCAAGCTCAAGGTGCTTTATCAGGAACAGCATCTTGCTAAGAAGAATAAGGACTACATAAAAGTAAGTGAGCTGAAAAACGTCATTTCGGAGCTTGAAGCAAAAAGAAAAGAAGCAAAAGCGATGTCAAAGACCGTTTCTGCCGAAATTTCAAACTTTACAAGAGCCGCCAAACCTTACATTGACGCAAAAACAAAGCTCAGGCAGATGGAAAATTACTCTCATTTTGAGCAAATCGCTGCCGAGTACGAAGATGCAAAGGCAAGAGCTGAGCAAGCGGCTAAAGATACTGATAATAATTAATAAACAGGAGATAAAAACAAATGACCAAAACTTTTGAAAAAATGTATGAATACATAGATTCTGTATGCAACAAAATTGAAGACACCAAGCTTCGTAAAATGTTCAGAAAGTGTTACCTCAACACTCTTGAAACCACAGTTAAATATGATGCAGAGGGTAACGTTTTTATTATAACGGGTGATATTGAGGCTATGTGGCTTCGCGACAGCAGTGTACAGGTAAGTCACTATGTTCGCCTTGCAGGAGAGGATGCAGATGCAAAGGAGCTTGTAAAGTCACTTCTCAAACGGCAGTTTTCATATATTCTTACGGACCCGTATGCAAACGCTTTCAATGAATCTGCAAACGGCAGAGGTCACGTCAATGATGAAACAATGAAGCTCGACATTGTCTGGGAGCGAAAATATGAAATCGACTCTCTCGTCTATCCGCTCTGGCTGCTGAACCGCTATTATGCAAACTGCGGTGACAGTTCTGTATTTGATGAATTATTCTTTAAAACTTACAAGATTATTCTTGATACGCTTATTACAGAGCAGGATTACAAAAACTCAGAGTATTATTTCCGCAGAAAAGCAGACGGCGGTATTGACACCCTCGATAACAACGGTAAAGGTCCTGATTACGCATACACAGGTATGGTAAGAAGTGCATTCCGTCCCAGTGATGACAGATGTATTTATCCGTTCCTTGTGCCGGCGAATATGTTTATAATTGCTACGCTCAATGAGCTTTCTGCAAATCTCAAAAAGGCTGATATTGAGGATAAATATGCTCATATTTCATCAAAGCTCTGCAAGGAAATTGAGAACGGTATCGAGAAATATGCAACCATAGATACAGAAGAATTCGGCAGAATCTATGCATATGAGGTTGACGGTCTTGGCAACACACTTCTTATGGACGATGCAAACGTGCCGAGCTTGCTTTCACTTCCCTATCTGGGTTACTGCAGTAAGGATGATGAACTGTACCTTAACACAAGAAAATTTGTACTCAGCAAAGCAAATCCTTATTATTTTGAGGGTACAGCCGCCTGTGGCGTGGGAAGTCCCCATACACCTAAAGATTACATCTGGCACATAGCTCTCGTTATAGAAGCTCTCACAAGCGCTGACGAGGCAGACACGCAGAGAATTCTGAAGCTGCTGACAACAACCGATGCAGGCACAGGCTTTATGCACGAAGGATTTGACTGCAACAATCCTGACAACTTCACAAGAAGCTGGTTTGCCTGGGCAAATACACTTTTTGCAATATTTATAATTGATAAAGTGATATAAAATCAAATTCACCAAAAGCAGAGCAAACAAGCTCTGCTTTGTTTTTTGTTTAACTAACAATGCTTCATTGTTGTTACGTAGGGCGCGTCGCCCACATCGCACCGATTGATAAAAATGTGCCATTTTTATCAATATTAATTTATCCAGTTTTAATTATCCAAATCGCAGATTTGGATAATTCGGAGCGACGAGGGCGTCGCTCCCTACAATTACAAAATAAATTCGTAGCTATATAATCATCGCAAAAAAACTCCCCCGACATCTCTGTCGAGGGAGAAATTTTATATTACCAATGAGCGTTTCCGCAATCGCAGTAACGGTACTGTGACATACCGAAAATCTTACGGAAGAATGTTGCTATTGAGAAGAAGAATCTTACAAAAGCACTGTCGCTGTGGCAGTTACAATGGCAATCGCCACCGGGTTTGTAGTTGGGGTTAACGGGACAATCAAATCTGATTGAAAGCTCACCGTACATAACCTCTGCATTGATTGTAATCTTACCTGTTGAAGGATCGTAGGAATAACCCTCGTAAAGCTCGATACCGTCAATACATACAACTATTGTTTCGGGAAGAAGATAGCCTTCGTTGGGAATTATCTGTGTATGGAATGCTTCGCCTTCGCCTACAACTGCATTTGTGTTTGTAAGAGTTGCATTTGTACCTGAAAGAACAACATTCTGGTAGCCTTCTGCAGCCTTTTCACTGATTGAGATATAACCTGTGATATAAGCGCCTGCAATAAAGAGTTTGCCGTCCTCGTAGGTGTAGCCTTCTGTAAGCTCTGCACCGTTTACGGTAACTCTTACATCAACGGGAACTCTGTAATAGTTGAAAGTGATTTCAAAATTCTCACCGTATGTAGCGGTAGATGAATCCGAACCGACTGTGAACGACCATACAACGCTGTAAATATTAGGTGTGTAAGCTACTTTAATTGTAACATCCTTTGCAGGCATGGTTGACGGAACATCAATCCATTCACCTGTACGACCGACCTTTTCGGGAACAGTCTTTGAGGGGATTGCAGAACCGAAAGCAACCTGTTCTTCATATACAGTATTATCGTCTACCACCCATGTTACTGTGTATTTCTTAGCTGTGTAAACAGCAGTAACAGTAATATCCTGAGCAGGCATTGTCATAAATCCGACATCCCAATGCGAGCTGTAGCCTTCCTTTTCGGTAATTGCAGGATGATTGAAGCTTGAACCGAAAGCAACTGTCTGCTCGTCAACAACATTATCGTCAATGACATATGTTACCTTGTATTCTCTTACAGTTGTATCATACTGTGCTGTATAAGTTACCGCACCTGTAACTGTTGCAATAGTCTTATCCCAGCCTGTGAATGTGTATGATGCTTCAGCTGTGGGAGCCTTTGATGTGTCAACATTGTCAACATCGGGATCGGGAGTTGAACCGTATTCCCAAGAACCTGTATACTCACCTGAACCTGTTATCCAGGTGATTGTGTACTTTCTTACAGTTTCGGTAAATTCAGCTGTGTAAGTTGCTTCGCCTGCTACTGCAACGGGTGTTGTATCCCAGCTCTTGAATGTGTATTCATACTGTGCTGTGGATGCCTTTGAGGGAGTACCGTCATATACGGGAACTGTGCCGTACTCAACCTCAACTGTTGTTGAAGAACCGTCTACTACCCAAGTGATTGCGTACTTTCTGGTAGTTTCTGTGTACTGAGCTGTGTATGTTGCTACACCTGTTACTTTTTCAATTTCCTTATCCCAGCCCTTGAATGCATAGTCTGTGGAAACTGTTGAAGCCTTTGACGTATCAACATCAGCAGAGGGAGCGGGTGTTGAGCCGTAGTCCCATTCACTTGTGTAAGTAGAAGTGCCTGTTACCCAAGTAATTGTGTACTTGTTGACTGTCTCTTTGTAGGTTGCTGTGTAGGTTGCATCACCTGTTACGGATGTAACAGCGGGTGTCCAGCCTGAATGTGTATAAGAATACTGTGCTGTTGCATCCTTTGTAGGTGTTTCACCTGCGTATACGGGTGTTTTGCCGTATGCAACTGTCTGAGTATCAAGAACTGAGCCGTCCTCGTTAACGAATGTGATTGTGTACTCGTTAACTGTTGAATCGTATGTTGCTGTATAGGTTGCATCACCTGTTACTGCAACGGGTGTTGTATCCCAAGCCTTGAATGTGTATGTGTACTGAGCATCAGCATCCTTTGTGGGTGTTTCGCCTGTGTATGCGGGAACCTTGCCGTACTCTACTTCGCCTGTCTGGAGAACATCACCGTTTTCGTTAACGAATGTAATTGTATACTTGTTAACTGTCTTTGAGTAAGTTGCTGTGTAGGTTGCATCGCCTGTTACAGCTACGATAGGTGTATTCCAAGTATCGAATGTGTAGGTGTACTGTGCATCTGCATCCTTTGTGGGTGTTTCACCACCATATACGGGAGTTTTGCCGTATGCAACTGTCTGTTTATCAAGAGTTGAGCCGTCCTCGTTAACGAATGTGATTGTGTACTCGTTAACTGTTGAATCGTATGTTGCTGTGTAGGTTGCTGTGCCTGTTACTGCTACAACTTCTTCATCCCAGCCTGCGAATGTGTATGTGTACTGTGCTGTTGCATCCTTTGTGGGTGTTGCACCTATGTAAGTGGGAACTTTGCCGTACTCTACTTCGCCTGACTGGAGTTCTGTACCGTCTTCATTAACGAACTTAACTACATATTTCTTTGTTTCAGTTGTGTAAGTAGCTGTGTAAGTTACTGCTGCTGTTGCAGTTGTAACTTCGGGAGTCCAGCCTGCGAATGTGTAAACGTACTGAGCGTCCTCTGCCCTTACGGGTGTGTCACCATTGTAAACAGGATCGGTACCATACTTAACGTTTTCGTCAGTTTCAAGAACTGCGCCGTCGTAGTTAACCCAAGTGATAGTGAACTCTGCATCGCTTGAAACGAAGATTGCATAGAAGTTCATATCACCATCAACTGTGGGAAGTGAATTGTAAACTGTGCCGTCTGCACTTGCACCCCAACCGGAGAATGCATAAATCATCTGACCGTCTGTGGGCTTTGTGGGTGTTGCACTGTCAAATACAGGCTCTGCGCCGTATTCTACATTGTTGTCAGTTTCAAGAACTGAACCGTCATAGTTATACCATGTAACAGTGTATGTTCTGATTGTTGCATCGTATGTTGCTGTATAAGTTGCTTCACCTGTTACTGCTACAACTGTGGGTGTCCAGCCTGCGAATGTGTAATCATACTGTGCTGTTGATGCCTTTGTGGGTGTAGCAGGAGCTGTGGGTGTTGCGCCGTATGCAACTGTCTGTGTATCAAGAACTGTAGTACCGTCTTCATCAACGAATGTGATTGTGTAAGAGTTCTTTGAAGCGGAATAATCTGCTATATAAGTTACATTACCTGTTACTTCGGGAAGGTCAGTAGTAGGATTAGAATCGACTGTAACCTTCCAACCTGCGAATGTGAAAGTCCATTCAGCTGTTGCAGCCTTTGTGGGTGTTTCGCCTGCATATACAGGAGTTGCACCGTAATCAAGTGTCTGCTCGTCAAGAACTGTTTTACCGTCTTCGTCAACGAATGTGATAGTGTACTGATTTACAGTTGTGCTGTAAGTTGCGGTGTAGGTTACATCGCCTGTTACTGTATCAACTGTGGGTGTCCATGTGTCGAATGTGTAAGTATACTGAGCGTCTGCTTCCTTTGTGGGTGTTTCACCGTCGTAAGAAGGTGTTGTGCCGTAAGGAACATTCTCGTCAGTTTCAAGAGGTGTGCCGTCATCATTCACCCACGTTACGGTGTATGTATTTGTAGTGGTTGAGAACTGAGCTGTGTAGGTTGCATCGCCTGTTACTGTTGTAAGTGCGGGTGACCAAGTTGAGAATGTGTAAGTATACTGAGCGTCTGCCGCCTTTGTGGGTGTTGTGCCGAAATCGGGCATTTCGCCGTAATTTACAGTTGTTGTGGTTTCAACACCGTCAACAATCCAAGTAATTGTATAGGATCTGAGAGTTCCTTCGTACTCAGCTTTGTAAGTTACATCTGCTGTTACATTAGGAATTGTTGAGTAGGAATTCCCTGTAGCATCTTTCCAAGTTTTAAACTCATATGTATACTGTTCATCCTGTTCTCTTGTGGGATCAGCAGGAACTGTAACTGTTGCACCGTATTTGAGTGACTGCTCGGAAATAACGTTATCGTTCCAGTCAACAAACTTAACTGTGTATTCTCTGTCAACTGCTTCAAATCTTGCAGTATAAGTTACGTTCTCTGTTACAGCGGGCAGGTTATCAGTTCCATAATCATTACCTGCAGCAGACCAACCAATAAAATTATATGAATATGTTTCAGTAGGTGCCTGTGTGGGTGTTTCACCGTCATAAGAAGGTGTTGCACCGTAATATGCTGTATCAGTTTCAAGAAGAGTACTTCCGTTGTACCAATAGATTGTGTATGTCTTGGCTGTGTAAGCCATCATAAGAGTTACGTCGCCGTGGTTGCCTGTTTTAAGGTCAGCTGTTGCATACTGAGTTCTTGCAGTCCATGAACCCGATTTGGTTGCATTATACCAATAATCGAAGTTATAGCCCTCAACATCAAGTACGGGAAGAATTGTGCTGAGATCATCCTCGATTGTATATGTAATCGGGTCGGGAGCTGTTACAAAGTCATCTTTCTTGTTTGTCTGGTCACGGGTTGTGAATGAGATTGTATACTCAATAGCATCCCACTGTGCATATACAGTTGTAACATCTGTATACTGCCATACTGTGCCGACTTCAATTGCGTCACCTGTGCCGTCAGCCTTTGTGTTCCAGCCTGCAAAGTCGTAGCCTGTACGTGTGACTTCATCGCCGCTTAACAATGCGCCTACTTCGCTGTCGTATGTTGCATCGAATGATGTCTGGTAACCGTCATCGATTGTACCGTTATTTGCATCATATGTAACGGTGTATTCGTTAGCTGTGTAGTTAGCTACAAGTGTAACGTTGCCGTAAGAGCTTGAAAGTGTGCCGTCTGCTGCATCGCCTGCAGTCCATGAACCAACGGATTCTTTAACTGTCCAGCCTGTGAATGTATAACCTGTTCTGGTTGCATCGGGGAGAGTTACAGATGTTGATTCATAGTTGTAATCAAATGTTTCTGTTGAAACACTGCCCTCGCCTGCATCAAGAGTGATTGTGTAAGTAATAAGTGAAGCTGTGTAAGTAGCTTTGTATGTTGCTTCGCCTGTAACTGCTGAAATTTCGGGATCCCAGCTGTTGAAGGTGTATGTGTAGCCGTTATCAGCAGGCTTTGTGGGAGTTGCACCGCTGTAAACAGGAGTTGAATCGTAATCAACGTCACTCTGCTGAAGAACGGAGCCGTCATAGTTTACGAATGTGATTGTGTAAGGAATTGCAGACCACTGAGCGGTAAGAGTAACGTTACCGTACATTGCTGTCTTATCGCCTGCAAGGTAAGTACCTGACCAGTTGCCGTCTGCTGTTGTAACTTTCCAGCCTGCGAAGGTATAACCTGTTTTTGTGGGAGTGGGAAGTGTAACAGTAGATTCAACAGTATAGCCGATTGATGAAACTGCGTTGCCGCCGTTAGAATCAAATGTAACGGTGTAATTGTTTACTTCCCATACAGCCTCTGCTGAGTAACTGCCGTAGAAGCCTGAGCCTGAGAAGCCAACGGGGAACGTGTAGCCGATCATGGAGTTGATAACTTCATTTTCAGCATCTGTTGTGCCACCCTCGGCGGAAGTGACTTTCCAACCCTTGAATGTGTAACCGTTCTTAGTGGGAGTGGGAAGTGTAATAGTATCGTCGGGTGTATAGCTTAAATCATTTACAGCAGAACCGCCCTGTTCATCAAATGTGATTGTATATTTATTAGCATTCCACTTTGAATAAACAGATGTATCGGATGTGATGATAACCTTATCGGTTGACCAATAGCCCGTAGTGCCGTCAGCACCGTACCAGCCTGAGAATGTGTAGCCGGGACGTGTGGGAGAAGGAAGAGTGCCGTAGGTTGAATCGTAAGTTACAGTCTTGGGTGCGTGATAAGAAACACCGTCAGCAACTGTGCCTTCTTCATAAAGGCGGATATTGTTTACAGTGAGCTTATTGCCTGCTGTATTGGCATCAAATCTTATTTTAATATAAGCTGTGCCTGAACCGGCTGTAAATCTGATGTAAGCACCCGGTGTATTTACCTTCTGACCTGTCAGAGAAATGTAAACATTACCTTCTCTGTGTGCACCGTTGGAAGTATCGGGAGTTGCGGTTGTTTCGCCTGCAAGATTTGAATCCAATGTATGAACATATATATCAAAGCCTCTGGTATCACCCTCAGCCTGTTCAATGGATACATCTGCAGAGAGAACATATGTCTTTCCTGCTTCAACAGGGATAGCATAGCTGAAACCTGTATTGGCATCAGTGCCAGTTGTGGATGTAACTGTGAAGCCTGTATCGGTTCTCTCATCAATTGTAAGAGCACCGGTACCTATTGTAAATTTACTGAAATCAAACAAGTTATCAAAAACAAGGTTGTAGCTGTTAGCTGACCATGTTGCATAAAGTGTTCTGTTATAAAGGCTGACTGACAGGGGTGATGAAGTGCTGCCGGAGGTTGCACTTGCTGATGTTGACCAACCCTTGAATGTATAACCTGTTCTTGTTGCTGTAGGAGGAGTAACGGATACTGTAGTAGCAGTACCTATTGTAACGCGCTGTGTTGAAGAGCTTACAGAACCGCCGTTACCGTTGAAGTTAACGTCGATCTGGAGACCGGGGCAAGCCCAAGTTGAATCACCGGGATGCTGACCTGCTGAACAGCCGTTTATAGAATAGTTAAGACGTGTAACAGCTGTATCAACTTCACTCTGAGTTGCAGAGGGATTACCAAGAACGTAAGCAGCGTTCTCATAGTCAATTCCAAACCAATCCCAGCCGTATGCATAGTTTGCCTTATTAAGACTTGATGCCTGGAGAACAAGCTTACGGAGTTCAGACTTGTCAACTGTTGTGAACTTCACAGAAGAATAGGCGTTTGCATAATTAAGATTACCCAAGTAGTCACAATAACCCTGGTTAGCAACGTGAACATACATACCGTTAATTGTTGATACATCAATTGCAGGAACAACAGTATCTCTTACTGTACCCTGAGGTTCACCCCTATCTACAAACTGTGTCCAACCGCTGGGAGTATCTGTTTCACCAGCACCGATTGTCTTAGAAGCATCTCCAAAAACCCACCAGGCTTTATATCCTCCAAGTGAGTCTTTTCTATTACTATTGACACGAAGCGCATCACTGCCGATTTTAAAGTTTGGAATCTGATTAGTATTTGTATATCGTGATGAGTCAACAGTAAGATAACCAAGATAACTGATGGCTCTGGTCCAGTCAGCACCATCAGTTGCTTTAGCTTCAACATATTTCCATGAATCTACCGATGATACGGTTACATAGTCATCTGAAGATTGTGAAGAACCTCCACCGGGAAGGCCATTCCATAACGGGTCATATTTAAAATAACCAGCTGAAGTTTTATCACCGTAACCAGTGGAGATTGGTGACCATGTGCCGTTAGGAGAACTGTTACTACCCGAAATCCATGTAGAAAGTTCATTATTATCGTTACCACTACGTCTGGATTCAGATACCGCACCTACAGAAAGGTGGGGTGTATAAAGAGTAGAATATACATAGTATGTAACAGTACCTGTGCTGTAAGTAAGTGTAACTGCCCATTCTATGGAAGCACAGCTACCCATTGACACACCTGCACCGTTGATAAAGAGTTGAAGACCGTCAAAGGATGCGTAGTCGGATGCATAACCGAAATTGCTGAACGCCCATGGTGTATTTTCATAAGGAGTATCCGCATTTGCGTTTGAACCGCCGATAACGGGTTCGCCGATACCGCCGAGTGCTGCCGTAACATTAATTGAGAATGAAGTAGCACCGGGTGCATAAATACTGATCTGACCGGTTGTATCCGCAGCATCTGTTGCAAGGGTAACTTTACCGCTTGAATCAACAATATTGTTTACATAATACTGACCGGAAACGGACGCACCTGTAGTAGGCGCCATATAAATCGTTTCAGGAACTGTGATGATAACATCATCAACTCTGTTGTATGACGTGCTTGAAGCACCGGCTACAGTGACCGAGCCGCCGGCTGCCGCATATGCCGCAATGCCGCCGATACCGACTGCCATACCGGAATAGAGCATCATTACCGCCAGAAATACAGACAGTAATTTCTTTGCTTTCTTCATAAGTTTTCCTCCTCTGCGGGCTATTTAAGATTTAATAGATTTTAAGATAATAACCCACTATTTATTCAGATAAAGTATACCACAAGCATTTGTACATTTCAATAGAATTTTGTAATTTTTTACAATGTATAATGTACAATTTACAATCGCCTTTTATATAAAAAATAAACAAATTTTAAAATGCACGTAGGGAGCGACGCCCTCGTCGCTCCGATTGATGAAAATGTACCATTTTCATCAATACAAAAATTCACAGTAATTTATTTTTGTGAGTGAATTCAATTATAATAATCCAAATCGCAGATTTGGATTATTCGGAGCGACGGGGGGCGTCGCTCCCTACGATTCTCTTTTTGGATTTGTGCTGATTTTGCGGAGCGACGAGGGCGTCGCTCCCTACATTTTTCTTGACTTGTTTGTTTTAATATTATAAAATTGTTATGGTGAAAATAATGGAATTAAAAACAAGAAAAAACCACAGACTAAAAGGTTATAATTACAGCATTTGCGGTTATTATTATATAACTATATGCGTAAACAAAATGAATTGCCTGTTATGTGATATAAAACAATCAACGCAGGAAAACATTGAACAAGAGAATAGTTTAAGAGGCATTTTCAACAATCCTTTAATACTTGCCGGAAGCACAAGAACATTTGCAACAGTTACTCCCACGATAATGGGTAAGCTTGTTACTGAATCGTTTTACAATATTGAAAAATTGAATACAAATATAAAAATTGATAAATTCGCATTAATGCCAAATCACATTCACGCTATTATTGTTATTGAAAAATCTGATATTTGTTTTAACACTCAAAAAGAGTATGATTTTCAAGTAGACAGAAAATCTATTCAGGGACTAATTAGAGATTTCAAATCTGTCACAACAAGGAAATATTAAAACTTATTTAATACACAGGAATCCTTATGGCAAGAATCATTTTATGATGAAATTCTTGAATCTCAAAAACATTATGATAATGCCTGGCAATACATAGAAGAAAACCCGTCAAATTGGATTACAGATGAATTAAATCCGAATAATATTAATTGGTGAAAGTTGTAGGGAGCGACGCCCTCGTCGCTCCGATTGATGAAAATGCACCATTTTCATCAATACAAAAATTCACAGTAAATTTATTTTTGAGTGGATTTTATAATAATCATCAAAATCGCAGATTTTGATGATTCGGAGCGACGGGGGCGTCGCTCCCTACGGATACAACTTCAAATTTCAAAAAAAAACCACAATCCATTACGGACTGTGGTTAAATTTAATTATGAATTAATTTTTCTGATTAAAATGAACGGTGTACATTCTTTACCCTGACCGGCGGGGTTATCCTTGATAAGCTCTATGAGCTGTTCGTCGGCAAGGTCGATATTTGCGGATTTACCGAGAATTTCCTGTCCGTAGTCATTGGCATCGACAATCATACACTTCATACCGTACTTCTCTGCTACTTCGTCGCAGACCTTTGAGGGATTTTCTGGAATGAGGATACCGATATCTCTGTACTCTGCCCAGATGTGGTCGTAAAAGCCGTCAAGACCGCTGACTTCCTGACCGACTATTTCATAGAAAACGCCTTTTTTGCCGAAAAGCTTCGTTACACCGCTGGCGACGGATGCGTAGAGCACCTTGGGCAGACCGACCTGATCGATTGCAAACTGCATTTTGATAGCCTCGCCTACGCCGATACCGTGAGAGGGGTGTGATGCGAACTTTGAAAGGAATTTTGCAATAGCGGAAACGTGCATCTCCTCTCTGCGGACAATTCTGTTCTGACAAAGCGCGATGATCTTCTCGCTGACGGAGATAATGTCGCCCTCCTGATAATGAGGTACAACGTATTTTTCAAAAAGGTCGAAGTAGTTCTCCCCTGCGTTTACAAAGTGAGTTCTGATGGCGAATCTGCTGTATTCGCCGGTTGAGGTTGTGATATTAAGCTGTTTTTTGCTGTTTGCGTTGAGTTCCATTTTTATACTCCTTTGATTTTCCATATCTTATATATAAATTATAACCACTTAACCAAAAAAAAGCAAGGGGATAATATCATTATTTGCCCGAAGATATTTTATTTTCAATTGTTATACAAGAAGACGTCAACATTCTTCTTATTCTTCCACATAAATTTCTGTATTTTTTGAAAGTTTCTTCATCAATACTTTCTGCAGAATACAGCAATTTCAGCCAGCTTTCTGTTTCAGCACACTCTTCCCGAGCTATTTTAAATTTGGAAAGCATATCAGGCAAACTTTGTGGATATTGAGCCTCTGAAATATTCGCAAACACACTTGAAGAAGATTTGCGAATTTGAAAAATTGTATTTGAATTATCTTTTTTATTAATTAAATTTTTACACATCTTTTCAATATCAACAGCTAATTGTTCTGAGCTATTCATCAATGGGTTAGTTTTCACATTAATCCCCCTAACAATAATCACGACAAAGCCGTGTATGTAATCCGTCGCAAGACGGAATGTAATCATCACGAAGTGATGTATGTAATCCTTTCGAAGAAAGGTATGTAATCAATCCGAAGAAAGAGTGCACAAAAGTGATGACATACGCCTACGGCGATTACATACACGCTACGCGTGATTACATACCAATCCTTCGGATTGGATAAAAAAATACCAAGTCTTGCGACTTGGTATTTTTTTGGTGACTCAGCGGGGATTCGAACCCCGGACACCCTGCTTAAAAGGCAGGTGCTCTGCCGACTGAGCTACTGAATCACGGTATATTCAAAGCCTGATAATCAAGCCAAGAAACCGAGAAGAAGTGTTGTTGCAAGAGTCAGGAAAACAAATACTGCAGAAAGAATCTTTGTAATTTTCTCAAGCTTTGCTTCGTTTGTTCTGCCCTTATTCTTACCGAAGAATGTATCTGCACCGCCTGCAATAGCACCTGAAAGGCCCTGCTGCTTGCTCTGCTGAAGAAGAACTACTATGATTAAGAAAATAGATATAACACTCAATGCAATAGCGAGAACATATTCCCAAGCTGACATTGTACAACTTCCTTTCACATAAAAAGTGATGTACAAACACCCGTAAGCGCGTTTGCCTAAGTATATTATCACATAACAAAACAAAAATCAAGTCTTTTTTCAATATTTTTTACTTTTTTTAATTTTTACCCAAAACGCGGTAAAATATTACCGAAATTTATTCAAATCGGAAAAAATAAAAATTTTTCTCTTGACGAACCCCCAATATAATGTATAATATACTATGAATATACACAAAATCAAGACTGTTAATATAGGACAACCCTATACGGAGGTAAAATGGCTAAAAGAAAAGATTACGGTAATGAGGACATTAAGCTGCTCAAGGGCGCTGACAAGGTAAGGCTTCGTCCTGCGGTTATTTTCGGTTCTGACGGCATTGACGGCTGTCAGCACTCGGTTTTTGAAATCATATCCAACTCCATTGACGAGGCGAGAGAGGGTTACGGCTCAAAAATCGTTATAACAAAATTCCTTGACCACTCCATTGAAGTTCAGGATTTCGGACGCGGTATGCCCGTTGGCTGGAACCCAAACGAGGAGCGTTTCAACTGGGAGCTGCTTTTCTGTGAGATGTACGCCGGTGGCAAATACGACACCAACAACGACGGCAATTATGAATATTCGCTCGGTCTTAACGGTCTGGGTCTTTGCGCAACGCAATTTTCGTCCGAATATATGGATGCGGAGATTCACCGCGACGGCAAATCCTACACTCTTCATTTTGAAAAGGGCTACGCCGTAGGTGATATGAAAGAAGAACCTTATGCAAAGCGCGACACGGGCACTCGCATCAAATGGAAGCCTGACCTTGAGGTTTTTACCGATATTGACATTCCCAATGAATATTTCCTTGAAATTCTTGAACGTCAGGCTATTGTAAACAACGGAATCAAGTTCATATTCAAAAATCAGCTTACCGAAACCAAATTTGAAACGACGGAGTTCATTTTTGAAAACGGTATACAGGATTACGTTGAGAAATACTGCGGTGAGGATGCGTTCACGTCCGTTCAGTGCTGGAGCACGGAAAGAAAGGGCCGTGACCGAGAGGACAAGCCCGAATACAAGGTAAAAATCAACGTTGCGCTTGCATTCTCCAAGAAAAAACAGCTCAAGGACTTTTATCACAACTCAAGCTGGCTCGAACACGGCGGTGCTCCCGACAAGGCTGTGAAAAGTGCGTTTGTGTCACAGATTGACGCTTACCTCAAGCAGACGGGCAAATACACCAAATCCGACGGAAAAATCACATTTCAGGATATCGAGGACTGTCTTGTAATCATTATTTCATCCTTCTCCACACAGACATCCTACGAAAATCAGACTAAAAAGGCTATCACAAACAAATTCATTCAGCAGGCTATGACGGAATTTTTGCGTCATCAGCTTGAAATCTACTTTATTGAAAACAAGCTTGATGCGGACAGAATTGCAGACCAGGTGTTAATCAACCTGAGAAGCCGTGTAAAAGCTGAGGCTACAAGACTTAATCTGCAGAAAACTCTTGCAACATCAAACGATATGGCAAACAGAGTTGAAAAATTCGTTGACTGCCGCAGTAAAGATGTTGCTGAAAGAGAGATCTTCATAGTAGAGGGTGACTCCGCATTGGGTGCCTGTAAGCAGGCAAGAGATTCCGCATTCCAGGCAATTATGCCCGTAAGAGGTAAGATTCTCAACTGTCTTAAGGCTGACTACGGCAAGGTATTCAAGAGCGAAATCATCACTGACCTTATTAAGGTTCTCGGCTGCGGTGTTGAAGTAAGTACAAAGAATAACAAAAATATGTCAAACTTCAATCTTGATAATCTTCGTTGGAGCAAGGTCATAATCTGTACCGATGCTGACGTTGACGGTTTCCAGATACGCACGCTGATTCTCACTATGATTTATTCCCTTATGCCTACCCTTATTGAGGCGGGCAAGGTGTTCATTGCAGAATCTCCCCTTTACGAGATTACATCCGGAAATCAGACCTGGTTCGCCTACAACGAGCAGGAAAAGACACAGGCTCTTAATGAAATCGGCGATAAGAAATACACGATTCAGCGTTCAAAAGGTCTTGGTGAAAACGAACCTGATATGATGTGGCTTACCACTATGAATCCCAAAACAAGGCGTCTTGTTAAAATCGAGCCCACCGATGCACAGGCTACCGCAGAAATGTTCGATTTGCTTTTGGGTGACAATCTTCAGGGAAGAAAAGATTACATTGCTGAATTCGGCAGTGAATACATCGACCTTGCAGACATAAGCTGACAGGAGAAAATATAATGGCAAGAAAAAAGAAAAACAACAATGAAGTAAAGCAGGAGGGGCTCAATCCCAACGCCCACATATTAGGCGCAGGTGAAGTTCAGCCGCAGATGATTACCGATACTCTCGAAACAAACTATATGCCCTATGCTATGAGTGTTATTCTTTCGAGAGCTATCCCGGAAATCGACGGTTTCAAGCCTTCACACCGCAAGCTCCTTTATACAATGTATCTTATGGGATTGCTCAACGGTGCAAAGGTGAAGTCTGCAAATATCGTAGGCCGTACGATGCAGTTGAACCCTCACGGTGATGCGGCAATTTACGAAACAATGGTCCGTCTTACAAGAGGTAACGAGGCACTTCTGCATCCTTTTGTTGACTCAAAGGGTAACTTCGGTAAGGCATATTCAAAAAATATGGCATATGCCGCATCACGATATACTGAGGCAAAGCTTGATAAGATATGTCAGGAGCTTTTCCGCGATATAGACAAGGATACCGTTGATTTTGTACCCAACTACGACAACTCAATGCAGGAGCCTAAGCTCTTTCCCGTTACATTCCCTACTGTGCTCGTAAACAACAACACAGGTATTGCCGTAGGTATGGCAAGTAACATATGCTCCTTCAATCTTAACGAGATTTGCGAAACGACTATTGCTCTGCTTAAAAATCCCGACCACGATATTTCGGAAACGCTCAAAGCACCCGATTTCAGCGGCGGCGGTATTCTGCTTTACGACAAGGCAAAGCTTGATGAAATTTACAAAACGGGCAGAGGCTCGGTAAGAGTAAGAGCAAGATACAGCTACGATAAATCAAACAACTGTATTGATATTACACAGATTCCCCCCTCAACAACAGTTGAAGCGATAATCGACAAGATTATTGAGCTTGCAAAAGCAGGTAAGCTCAAGGAAATAAGCGATGTTCGTGACGAAACGGATAAATCCGGTCTTAAAATCACAATTGACCTCAAACGCGGTGTTGATGTTGACAAGCTTATGGTAAAGCTTTTCCGCTCAACTCCCCTTGAAGACCCCACAAGCTGTAACTTCAACATCCTTGTAGGCGGCGTACCCAAGGTTATGGGCGTGGGCGAAATCCTTGACGAATGGCTCGGCTTCAGGACGGAATGTATCAAGAGAAGAACCGCATTCAATCTCAGCAAGGCTAAGGACAGACTGCATCTGCTCTTAGGTCTGCAGAAGATTCTGCTTGACATTGACAAGGCTATAAAAATAGTCAGAGAAACCGAAGAAGAGGCAGAGGTTGTACCCAACCTTATGATCGGCTTTGGTATCGACGAAATTCAGGCTGAATACGTTGCTGAAATCAAGCTCCGTCACCTTAACAGAGAGTACATTCTCAAGCGTCTTGAGGATATTGAGGAGCTGAAAAACACCATTGCAGATATGGAAGATATCCTTGCAACAAGGTCAAGAATAAAGAACATTATCATTTCTGAGCTTAAGGATGTTATGAAGAAATACGGTCAGGAGAGAAAGACCGAGATTCTTTACGATTACGCAACAGAAACCGAAGAAGCACAGGAACAGGTTGAGGATTATCCAGTAAGACTGTTCTACACTCACGACGGTTATTTCAAAAAAATCACTCCCCTGTCACTTCGTATGAGCAACGGCGTACACAAGCTCAAGGATAACGACTTCATCACACAGGAGTTCGATTCGTCAAATGCCGTACAGCTGCTGTTCTTCTCCGACAAGTGCCAGACCTACAAATCAAGGGTATGCGATTTTGAGGATTCAAAAACAAGCCTTTTAGGTGATTATATCCCCACGAAGTTAGGCTTTGACAGCGGTGAAGCATCCGTTTATATGGCGGCAACCACCGACTACAAGGGATATATGCTGTTCTTCTTTGAAAACGGCAAGGTTGCAAAGGTTGATATGGCATCCTACGAAACAAAAACAAACCGTAAAAAGCTTATCAACGCTTATTCGGACAAATCTCCCCTTGTTGCGGCGTTTATGATAACGGATGACACGGATTTTGTTATAAAATCCACATCCGGCAGACTGCTTATATTCAACTCCGGAGCAATTTCTTCAAAAACGACCAAAAACACTCAGGGTGTTGCAGTAATGAACCTTAAAAAGGGTCACAGAGTTGCCGAAGTTATTTATTACAGCGACGGGATGTTCGCAAAGCCTCAGCGATACAAGACAAAAACTCTGCCGTCTGCAGGTGCAATCCTCTCCGCAGAGGATTCGGGAGAACAGATGTCATTTTAACAAAAATTTCCTGTAATATAAAATCCGTTACAGACAATAATACAAGTGACGGATGCAGACATTATAAATAAAGCGTTTGCGTATGTATCCGTGTAGTCCGTACCGTTTATCGGTACGGACTTGAGTTTTGAAGGTAAACAACAATTTTAGCAATGAATTTGTTTTGTAATTGTAGGGAGCGACGCCCTCGTCGCTCCGAATTATCCAAATCTACGATTTGGATAATTACAATGGGTTAAACTGAGATTTTTAAATATTATTGATAAAAATGGCACATTTTTATCAATCGGCGCGACGGGGGCGACGCGCCCTACGATGCGTTAAATTCTTGTTTTGTGAATCACTAAAAAACTTGCACAGGATATTCCTATGCAAGTCTGTAATTTTATTAAATTATTCGCCTTTCATACCGAGCAATTCAACTTCACCGTCGTAAACGGCCTGACTAACCTTGATCGAATCAAAGATTGCCGCTCTGATGTCGTCGTCTGTTGCACCAAGTTCACGGCTGTACTTTGTGTCCATAAAGAGGTTGATATCCATAATATCTGCAAGTCCGTCAACGTCGATACCGCTCTCTATACCCTTTTCCGCATATTCTTTCTTGACTTTACCGAGTCCCATACGCATCATCCAGGGAGCAACGCTGAGAATTTTTCTGTTTTCGCCCATACCTCTTGCGGCGTAAACGATTTTAAGGAATTCCTTCCAGGTCATATTATACATACTGATAGGCCATGCCTTTGCGCCCTTTGACTTTTCAGCCGCACCTACTATAACCTCACCAACCTGACGTACGGTAAGCATTGCAGTACCGCCCTTGGGATACATAGTGAAAGGCAGTTTATCCATCATCTTGATCTGTTCGATAAGGATAACCCAGACGGGTTTTCTGCCGGGCTGTGTGCCGAATATGTAAGGAAGTTCAAGAACGGACACATCAAAATTATCGTCTGCAAAGGAGAATGCAACCTCCTCCTGATCTATACGGCTCCTGATATAAGGATGCTTTTCGGTAGCCTTAAGCTCGGGATAATTCTTTGCAAGATAGGAGAAATATGAGCCGAGAATAACAGCTTTTTTCACGCCCACCTCTTTACACAGGGGCAGAATTCTCTTAAGAGGAGCTATATTATATTTATAGTATGCATCGTAAACAGGTGCGGGAAATTCAACTCTTTCGTCAATGCCGGCGGCAAAAACAAAACAGTCATAGCCTCTGAGCATTTCTCTGATTTCATCGTCGGTCTTTTCGTAAATATTGCAGAACTCAAGATCCATCTTTTCGGGAATGAGAGCTCCTTCGGGAAGAGGAGGCAGAGCAACGCTCTTTACCTCGTGACCTCTTTCAATGAATATTCTTGCAGCTTCACTGCCTAAAAGACCTGTGCCGCCAATCATAAATACCTTCATAGAAACCTTTTCCTTAAAGTCGTTAAAAATTTCCGCGCCGTAGTAGTTATGCTCATCCTTGCTGTGAAGCGGATACCATACCTGTGCAAAGAAGGGATTGATTTTTGCCTCGGTATCGTAATCCCAGGGCCAGGGAAGCTCTTCGGGACACCAATGACCGCCCTTGAGCACAAGGTTCGGACTCATTTCAAACTCGTGTCCTCTTGCACTTACCCATTTAACGGGTGTATACATATCAACTATCTCTGTTGCAAGGCACTTACCGCCTCTGAATTCGGCAGCCTTCTGCAAATCCTCAATCGTAAGTGAATCAAAGGGCTTTGTTTCATCATAGCCGTGATCGAGAATGATAACCTCGTCAGATGTCTTCTTCTTTGAGGGGATAACTATATCAAACTCACTCCACTTTTTAGGCAGTTTTTTATACTCTTCCATACTGCCGTAGTAAGCGGAAATTCTCTCGGGAACATTATTTTTGACCCACCAGAGAGTGCCGTAATTTTCTTCGGATGCAATTTTCTTCATCCAGGTATCTTTAAGTATAGCGGCAAAGGGCTTTGCAAAGAATGCAAGCTTATAAAATGCCTCAACCTTGTTCATCATATTCTTGTAATACTGCTTAACGGGAATATTTGCTCTGAAATGGCAGTATTCCTCAAGAACATCACTGTCGTAATACCATTGACCGTGGAAGTTACGTGTAATGAACCAGTTGGGATTGAAAAGCTTTTTAGTTGAACCTATGCCCAGCGTATGCAGAAGCAACTCTTCAAACTCATAATTGGTAAGTCTGTATTCCTCACCCGAACCGATGTTATAGAATCTTCTCCAGAATTCTTCGGGAATATCGTCACCGCAGACATTAGCAAGGAGTCTGCCCGAATCCTCAACTGTTGCCCACTCAAGAACGCCGTTGATAGGCACGTGGAACATAATGGGATCCATATTTTTAAGAATTTCGGGATAGAGAATACCCGACTGACGAAGAGATACCCAATGCTTAAGACCCGATTCGGCAAAAACTGCTTCTGCCTTTACCTTACTGATTGCATAATGGTCGTAAATGCTGATTTTGATAGGGTCACCTGTTCTTGCCCAATGTATAGGCGGATTGCGGTCACCTGTTTCGGCAACGGTACCTATGTAAACGACCTTGACTGCATCGGGATCGGGCTGTGCCTTTACAGCTTTAACGATATTTTCCGCTGCGGCAACATTTGTTTTAAGTGTTTTTACAGGGTAGTAATCAGCCGCAGGAGATACCATACCACCAACGTGAAGCACGTAATCTGCGCCTGTTACCATTTTGAGAACATCCTCATAATTTGTAAGGTCACCCCATACAAACCTGACTGACGGATCATTCATATAAGGCTCAAATTTTTTGCGGTTTTTTGCGCTGTCACGGTTAAGAACAACTATATTATACTGATCTTTTTTTGCATAAAGCTCTAAAAATCCCTGGAAACCCATTGTTCCGGAAGAACCTGTAAGAGCTACGGTTTTCTTGGACATTGAAGCACACCCTTCCTTGCAATATTGTTACAACTTTAACATACTTACGACATCTTTTCAACAAATTTTAAATATTGTTTAAACATAATTCAAACATTGTTAAAACATTTCTTTAACATTCCCCTGTGAGTTGTACAAAAAAATGCAAAAAATCGAGTGCAAACTATTGCAAATATCACAAAGAATGGTATAATAAGGTTAATTTATGAAAGGTGATGGAAAGAAAATGAGCAGTCCTTTGTGTGTGATTACAGGTGCAACCGGTCATATCGGTTACGCACTTCTCAGAAAGCTTGCCGATAACGGCGCAAACGTGCGTATTCTTATAAGAAAAGATACAAAAATCTTTGACGGCATCAGCTGTGAAAAGGTTTACGGTGATGTTACAGACATTGCATCCCTTGAAAAAGCATTTGAAGGTGCGGATGTTGTTTACCACCTTGCAGGTCTTATTGATATCAATGTAGGTCAAGACGATATGGTCTGGAAGGTTAATTTTGAGGGCACAAAAAATGTGGTTGAAGCCTGCAAAAAGTGCGGTGTAAGACGCCTTGTCTACGCATCCTCCGTTGACGCATATTATCCCCTACCCGACAATCAGCTTATGGTTGAAAAGGAGCATTTTGACGTTGACGAGCTTGACGGTACATATGCAAAAACAAAGGCAAGTGCAACAAACTATGTTTTTGAAAATCAGCGCAAGGGTCTTATTGATGCTGTTGTTGTATATCCCGGTGCCTGTATAGGACCTTACGATTTCAAGGTATCAAACGTGGGGGAAATGGTCAGAACCGTTGCTAAAAACGGCTATCCCGTTTCCATTGGTTTCGGTGCTTACAACTTCGTTGACATCCGTGACGTTGCCGACGGTATGATTGCCGCCGCTGAAAAAGGCAGAAGCGGTGAAGGCTACATACTATGCGGAGAGCAGATTTCTGTTAACGATTTCATATGCACGCTTTGCCGTGTATCGGGCAAAAAAGTGCCTAAGCTTCAGCTGGGTTACGGTATTGTTAAATTTGCCGCACCCATTATGGAAGTGTACTACAAGGCTACAAAAACAACTCCCCTGCTTACCAGATACTCTGTAAGAAAGCTCATTTCAAACTGCAATTTCTCCATTGAAAAAGCCAAAAATGAGCTTGGCTACAAGCCTATGAGCGTTGAGCAGTCACTTAAAGATATGGTTAAGTGGATAAGAGAAAACGAAAATTAATCTGCAAAAAAGCACTTGCGGTGTCCGCAGGTGTTTTTTAATAAAAGAGGTTTATATATGAACATACAAAAGGAATACATTTTTGAAACGGATAAATATTTCAATGCCTGTCACGCTTCAACTCTGTTAAAGCTGTCTGACGGCTCGGTTCTTGCCGCCTGGTTTGCTGGCACAAGAGAAGGTAACGATGACGTACGCATATGGTACGCAAAAAAGAGCGGTAACAATTGGAGTGAGCCGAAATGCCTTGAAACAGGCAAGGATTTACCCCATTGGAACCCTGTTTTACTGTTAAGAAAAGACGGTTCGGTAAGACTTTTTTACAAAACAGGCAAAAAGATATCTCATTGGGTTACCGAATACTGTGATTCTTTTGACGGCGGTGAAAGCTGGACAAAGCCTGAAATACTTGTAAAAGACGATAATTCAGGCGGCAGAGGGCCTGTCAAGAACAAATGCATCCGTACATCGGAGGGTATACTGCTTGCGCCTGCCTCAACAGAGCAGAACAAACAGTGGCGTTGCTTTATTGATATTTCCGACGATGACGGTGACAGCTGGCACAAGCAACAGTATATCGTAAGACCGAGAAAGCTCCCCACGGGACTTGTAAAAATGATTCAACCGGCCTTATGGGAGGATGAAAAAGGCATTATTCACGCACTTATGCGCTCGGACAAGGGATTTATATATTATTCCCGCTCAAAGGACGGCGGCAGGAAATGGACAAAAGCGGAAAAGACCGACATTCCGAACAACAACAGCGGAATAGACTGCGTAAAGGCAGATGACGGCAATATTTACCTTGTGTGCAATCCCGTGGGTGAAAACTGGGGCGCACGCTCTCCCCTTTCACTTATGAAATCCGAGGACAACGGTAAATCCTTTTCTGAGATAGCCGTGCTTGAGGATCGCAAAGACGGTGAATTTTCATATCCTGCAATTATTGCTCAGGGTGACAAGCTGTACGTCACCTACACCTATGACCGCAAAAACATTGTGTATTGTGAAGTTGAGCCGTAATTTTCAATATTGATTCAATCGTAATCTTATATTATAATTGTATAAAAGGGGGTTATTCTATGCGAATACTTATAGTTGAGGATGAGGTATCCCTTGCGGATGCCGTGACTGCAATACTCAAAAAAGAGCAGTATTTCGTTGACACCGTTTATGACGGCAAGGACGGCTACGACTACGCCGTCAGCGACATATACGACCTGATTCTGCTGGACATTATGCTCCCGAGAATGAACGGTCTTGATATGCTTAAGGCTATCCGTGAGCAGGGAATATCAACTCCCGTTATGCTCCTTACCGCAAGAACTGAGGTCAACGACAAAATTAAAGGTCTTGACTGCGGCGCTGATGATTACCTGACAAAGCCGTTCAACAAGGGCGAGTTGCTTGCAAGGGTGAGAGCACTTACAAGGCGCAAGGGGGAAATTCCCACAAACGAACTCAGTTTCGATGATATTGTTCTTAACCAGAGCACCTACGAGCTCAGCTGCGGCTCTCTTTGCGTAAAGCTGGGCGCAAAGGAATTCAAAATAATGCAGATGCTTATGTTCGCGCCCAAAAACATTATTTCAAAGGACGAGTTCATTGAAAAAATATGGGGTTACGAAAGCGAAGCGGAATACAACAGCATTGAAGTCTACATTTCATTTTTAAGAAAAAAGCTCGGCGCAATCAAATCAGGCATACAGATCAAAGCGTCGAGAGGCGTAGGCTACTACCTTGAGGAAAATAAAGAATGAAAATGATAGAAAAAACAAGGCGCAAATTTATGGGCATTACTCTTGCCGCAATTTCCCTTGTACTTGTGTTTATACTCGGTCTGCTGAATGTGTGCGTATATGCAGGAATATACATTGAGGCACAGGAAAACATTGAAAGCATTTATGACCGCAGAGGTTTTGTGTTTTCAGATGAATTCAACAATGACTTTTTTGCAAACAGCAAAGGTCCTTTTTCAGACATTATGAATGCTCAGTCAATTGTTGATTTTATGTATGTAAAAATCTCAAACAGAAGTCCTGACGCTCCGTTTATAACAACAAATATGAGTGACACATACTCTTCAGACACCATAATATATATAGCAGAGGCGATACTTGAAGGCGGAGAAACAAAGGGACTTTACAACAACCTTATGTTTGAGGTAAAAAAAGATGACCTGAGCACGGTCATTGTAATTATTGACATTTCAAACGATATGAGCATAATCCGTACTCTGCTTTTGATGTCGGTTATCATAATTATTTTCAGCCTGATTTTTGTATTTATCTTCACATATTACCTGTCAAAATGGGCGATAAAGCCTGTACAAAGCGCGTTCGAAAATCAGCAGAGATTCATTTCTGATGCAAGTCACGAGTTAAAAACTCCCCTGACCGTTATTTCAGCCAACGCAGATGTGCTTGAGTCTGAAATCGGCAACAATAAATGGCTTGACAGCATAAAATCACAGTCCGGTATTATGAACGGACTGGTGCACGATTTGCTTGACCTTGCACGGCTCGATGAAAAAATGGAGGAAATGATAAAAACTCAGCTTGATTTAAGCAGTATCGTGCTTAACAAGTCACTTGAATTTGAATGTACCGCGTTCGAAGCAGGCAAGGTTTTTGAACAGGATATCACTCCGGATATATCCTATTACGGCAATGAAGAATCAATAAAGCATCTTGTTACAATTCTTGTGGACAATGCAATAAAGCATTCTAACGAAAACGGACTTATAAGAGTTACGCTCACAACAGACGGAAACAAAAAAGTCTTTCAGGTATTCAACACGGGCAACTCTATAAAAAACAGCGAAAAGGACAAGATTTTTAACAGGTTTTACCGCAGTGACGAATCGAGAAACAGAGCAACAGGCGGTTACGGTCTGGGCCTTGCCATTGCAAAATCCATTGTTGATGCACACAACGGCACAATCTCCGTTGAGGGCGAAGAAGACAAATGGGTAAGCTTTACGGTAGTATTATTATAATTCATAATTCAAAATGCATAATTCATAATTAAAAGGAATTTGAAATCGTGCAAAAATATTGAAATTTATGTATTACAATGGTTCAAAAGGCGGAGCCTTTTCATCAATTGCGAATTGCGCATTACGCATTGCGAATTTTTATCGTCTCTCGCCGATAAATTAAACGGACACCTTGCGGTGTCCGTTACGTTTTTAATACATTGTACCTGTGAAAAGGTCAAGGACTGATGCGGCTTTTGTATAGCCTGTAAGGGTAATGGGTGTGAGTGTCTGCGGAATAAATGCGGAAATCACAAAATTCATCTGTCTTAATCCGTCAGTATCATAAACATCCATAATTTTAAGTGTTTTATCCTGAGTGTAGAGATAGATTTTGCCGTAATCGGTAGTGTATCTTGAGCAGACGTATTCTTCACCGTTAACCTTGGCATTGAACTCCTCGTAAACTCCGCCTTCTATATACTGAGAATAATCGAAGTTCTTGTCAAAATTCTCCATCATACTCTTAAGCTCGGAGATATCCTGATTTGAGAAAGACACACCGTACATTGACATCTGTGAGAAAATCTGGTCAAAGCTGTCGAATGCGGTTTCGTCAAGCACGGCGTAATAGTTTGTTGAATTATTTACAAGGTATGCTGTTTCTTCAAGATATATAACAGTCATTTTCATCTGACTTGATACGATTTCAACACGCATATTCGTGCCGTCGGATGTGATTTTTGCATCCATTGACTCGCCGCTTGAAAGATTCATTTTACCTGCCATATAGAACACACCGGCTTCAAGGGTATTTACAATATCCTTTATTGCCTCGCCGTCGGGAGCTTTTGTTGTGGTTTCGGTAGTTGTCTCCGCCTCGGTTGTAGTTTCAGCCTCAGTTGTGGTTTCCTGTTCGGTGGTTGTTTCAGCCTCGGTTGAGGATTCGTTTTCATCAACAACTGCGTCATTTGTTGAGTTTTCGTCCTCATTTTCCTTTGAACAGCCTGCAAATGCAAAAAGCATCGCCAGTGCTAAAAGCACACATATAATTTTTTTAACAGACATAAAATCACCTCATATCAGAAGTTTAACACGGTAATATTAACTGACCGTTAACTCAATCAGATTATGTTTGATACATTTTCCGCAATAAGCTTAAAATTAAGCGAATTTTTGGCGGCATACAGCTCAAAAGAGCCTGTCTGCGCGGAATAATTTTTCATATACAAAACCGTTGAGGCACTGCAGACACAGGAATGCACGCCCTCGTCAATCTTTTTTGCTTTATTCAAACCTGATACGCTGTAAAGCTCTCCGTCGTTATTGATAAACAGCAGCTTATCACCGCTTGTCATATATATTCCGGCAACGCCGTCCGCAACAAGAATTGATTCACCCTTTTTTATGCAGAAAAGCTCTGCAGAGGAAGTGGTGTAATAGATATTTTTACCGTCAGAGGTTGCAAAAACATCTAATGCTCCGGACTGAATCAGAATTTTTGAATCCGCCTTATAATCATAAATTTTACCCTGTGAATCAAGATAAATTGCGCTGTTTTCACCCGTTACAATGTATTTTTTTATGTTATAGGCAATATACGTGCTTTTCAAGTCAGCATCTATGTAGTAAAGTGAATAATTCTCTCTGTCATCCGTCGAAAAATAAAATACATCGCAAAGATTTTCACACACAGCGCTCAAGCCCTTTGAATCGGTATAAAAATAACCGGTGCTGTAAGGTGTTGCAATATCGGCAACAAGACGGGTGCGGCTTTTGCCTTCGTTGGAAATATAAGTGTATTCGCCGTCATTGAACACTACGTTTTTCATATCTGCGGAGAAACAGAAGCTGTCAGCAGACACACCCGAGCATATTTTTGCGGCAACATCACCGTTATTATTCAGCATATAGAGTGAATTATCACTGCTGAGCACGTACAGCATAGCCGTATCATCGGAAATGCCCAAGGGGATATAATTTTCACCAACCAGTGAGGCGTTGCCACCCGAATACACATACAGAGTGTTTGCATTTTCTTCCGTTTTTGTGTATAACAGTGCGCTTCCTGTGGGTGACAGTGCAAATGAATCCACATTATTGTCGATACGTGTTGATTTTGCAGTATCACAACTGAAAATGTAAAGCTCAGATGCAGAATCGCAGTAAGCAACAGCTGTGCCGTCGGCCGAAATAACATACCTGTCTGACGCTGAGGAAGTGATATGCTTTACGGCATTACCGTCCGTATAATACAATGAATATGAAGCACCGTCAGACATAACGACTGCGGCGGATTCGTTTTTCGCGGAATATTTTATATCTGCAACTCCCTTTCCGCTTATCAGGTCATCCGCCCTTTTATCACCTTTTATAACGATTGCTCCGTTTTCCTGTGTCATATAAAAAATACTTATGCTGTCCTGCGGTTTATCAATTTTCAGCATAAAGCTCGCTGATATTATCAATATTACAGCCGCAACGACTGCAAGCGCAGTTATAACAACGCTCTTTTTGAGTATAAAAACTTTTTTTGCTGTTTTATTCGGAGCTTTTTCTGCAGTTTTATCAATCATTATCATCTCTCCTACTGTTTTAGATTAACATTTATACAGGTTCTTTGTCAAGAAAACATAAGTTTTTTTACAAAATTTACATTCAGTTATTTACAAATCGAAGATAATGATATATAATTAAATTAATTATTAATACACAAAGGAGGATACAGGTATGACAGCAGGCGATCTTTTCGGCGGTTTCTTCATCAAAATCGGAGAGTTGTTAAACACAATTTTTGAGTTCCTTTCAAATATGTTCTCGGGCACCAGCGGCAATGACGCACTTGACGAGCTCAAATAAAATTCAACACAGGTACACGGTCATAAAGACCGTGTATTTCTGATAATAAGGGGAAATTTATGAAAACTCTCTATATATCCGACCTTGACGGCACACTTCTGAATACCGATGCCGAAATTTCACCGTACACGGCAGAAAGGTTGAATTATCTTATTGAAAAAGGACTGAATTTTTCAATTGCAACAGCAAGAACAAACGCAACGGTTGTGCAGATGCTCAGGGATGTCAATATCAACATCCCCGTAATACTTATGAACGGCGTTGCAACTTATGATTTAAAAAATGACCGCTACGTTGATGTAAAACCTTTGACACATAATGCAAAGGCTGTGCTTTTTGCCGTAATAAAGAATCATATAAAATCGGGCTTTGTCTACACCATTGACGAAAACGGACTGAACACTTATTACGAAAACACAGATTCACCGAATGCCATTGCATTTATAGAAGAAAGGCAGAAAAAGTACAACAAAAAATTCACAAAGGTCAGGTCGTTTGAGGATTGTATGGACAAGCCTGTCGTCTACTACTCGATAGACGATAAAAAAGAGGTTCTTGAAGATGCCTATGAGCAATTGAAAAAATGCAGTGAGCTGAGAATTGAATTTTACCGTGATATTTACAACACAGACCATTGGTATTTAGAGGTATGCAGCAGTGAAGCATCAAAGCGGAATGCCGTTATTACACTCAAGAAAATGTACGGCTTTGAAAGGGTCATATGCTTCGGTGACAATCTTAACGATCTGCCGATGTTTGAAGTATGCGACGAGGCTTACGCCGTTATGAACGCTAAAGAAGAAGTAAAGGCGCAGGCTGACGGAATTATAGGCTCAAATAATGAAAATGCTGTTGTAAAATTTCTTGAAAAATCAATAACATTGTGATAATATATTTTCTGTTACAGAAAGGAAACAGGTGAAAATCCTGTACGAGCCCGTCGCCGTGAGGTGCACATATATCATTTTTCTGCCCGATGCCGCAAATCGGGGACAAGCCATTGGATAAAACCGAGAAGGTGAAAAATGATGCGCCGAGTCGAAATATTTTCTGTTACAAAAACCTCAGCAAAAACAACTGCGAGCGCCGGTTTACGGGGAAATATATTTTTAAAGGAGATTGCATACTATGCAAAAGACAGATTTAAGAAAAATACTGTCCTCAATCCTTTGTATCGTGCTTATTGCGGCTATGGCACTTCTTACAACAGGCTGTCAGGACACAAACATCACACCTGATGCAGAAACTTCAACCAACGAAGAAGTATCTCAAGAACCAGTATCGGCAACTGATAAAACCGTACTCGGTGAAGGCGAAAACTCGTTCATTTTCACGGTTATCGGTTACGACTCTGCAGAATCAGTGTTTGAAATTCACACAAATGAAACAACAGTTGGTCAGGCACTTTTAAAGCTCGGACTTATTGAGGGTGAAGAAGGTCCTTACGGCTTATACGTCAAAACAGTAAACGGCATTACAGCCGATTATGACACAGACGGAAAGTATTGGGCATTTTATATGAACGGTGAATATGCTGCAACAGGAGTTGATGCAACAGAAATCACAAACGGGGCAACATATTCATTTAAGGTTGAATAAGCTTGAAGCTGAATGTTAAAGAAATAGCCGTTTTCGGTATGCTCGGTGCACTGATGTATGCATCCAAAGTTATGATGGAAGTGCTGCCTAATATACATCTTTTAGGCGTATTTATTATTGCAATAACAGTAGTATACCGAAAAAAGGCACTTTATCCCATATACATATATGTACTGCTCAACGGTCTGTTTGCAGGATTTGCAACCTGGTGGATACCCTATTTATACATATGGACTGTTCTCTGGGGTGCGGTAATGCTTCTGCCGAAAAATATGCCAAAAAAGCTCAGCCCCGTAATCTATATGATCGTATGCGGATTGCACGGCTTGCTGTTCGGAGTGCTTTATGCACCTGCTCAGGCTTTGATTTACGGATTGAACTTTGATGCAACTCTTGCGTGGATCACGGCAGGCTTGCCGTATGATCTGATTCACGGCATCAGTAATCTTTGTTGCGGCGTGCTGATATATCCCCTCATATCGGTATTAAGACAAAGCGAAAAATTCACACACTAAAAGGTCTTGAAAAAAATGAAAATTGCAGAAATTCTAAAAAAAGAAAAGTTATCCCTTTCATTTGAGGTTTTTCCTCCCAAAACTCAAACCAATTTTGAAAGCGTAAAAAATGCAACACAGGAAATTGCAAAGCTCTCCCCCTTATTTATGAGCGTAACATACGGCGCAGGCGGCGGCACAAGTAAATACACTCTCGATATTGCAAAAAATATCAAAGAGCAGTACGGTGTGCCCACGCTTGCACATCTCACCTGTGTTTCTTCAAGCAAGGAAACCGTTAAGGAGAGGATTGAAGCAATCCACAATGCCGGCGTTACAAACATTATGGCTCTGCGCGGAGATATTCCCAAAGAGCTTGAAGATGCTGACCGCTCACATTGGGATTACAAATACGCTATCGAACTGATTGAAGATATAAAAGCAAGCGGATACGATTTCTGCATAGGCGGTGCCTGCTATCCCGAAATTCATCCTGAAAGTGCAAACCAGAAGGATGATATAAAAAGGCTTAAGGAAAAGGTTGATGCAGGCTGTGATTTTCTGACCACTCAGATGTTTTTCGACAACAATCTGTTATACAGCTTTCTTTACAAAATCCGCGAAGCAGGCATTACCGTGCCCGTTCTTCCCGGTATAATGCCCATTACAAACGCTAATCAGGTTGCAAGGTCAATCAAGCTTTCTGGCTCATTTATGCCTCAGCGATTCAAAAGTCTTGTTGACAAATTCGGCTCGGACCCCGAGGCTATGAAACAGGCGGGTATTGCCTACGCAACCGACCAGATCATCGACCTTTACGCAAACGGCATCACAAACGTTCATATTTACTCAATGAACAAGCCCGATGTGGCAGAAAAGATACAGGCAAATCTTTCGGATATTTTAGGAAAATGACAGAAAATACAGTTTATAAAAAAACATATTCACAGCCGCCTGTTGACATAGGCGAAATACTGCGCTACTGCGGTTGTACCGATGCGGATGACGGTTTTATCGGCATTGTGCAGAATCTGCTTGATGAAGCGACAAAAAATATATCATACAAGGTCTGTTACAGATTTGCCGATATTAAAATTCAGGGCAACAACTGCGATTTAGGCTTTGTTTCGGTTGAATCTGCCGACCTTGCAAAAAATCTTAAGGATTGCAACAGGATTATTCTGTTTGCGGCGACCGTCGGCATAGAAATTGACCGTTTGATTGCAAAATATTCAAAGATCTCTCCATCAAAAGCCGTGATTATGCAAGCCATCGGAGCAGAAAGAATTGAGGCTCTTTGCGACACATTCTGCAAGGATATGGCAAATCAATTCAGCTTAAAGCCGAGATTCAGCGCAGGCTACGGCGATTTACCGCTTGAAATACAGAAAGACATTTTTGCGGTATTGGATTGCTCAAAGCAAATCGGTCTTACGCTGAACAACAGTATGCTTATGTCGCCCACAAAATCGGTAACGGCAATTACAGGCATTATAAACACAGACACAGGAGCAAACAAATGAATTTCATCGACTTTTTAAAAGAAAATATTGTTTTTCTTGACGGCGGTATGGGTACAATTCTGCAATCGAAGGGACTTGGCGCTGGTGAGCATCCCGAATTGTGGAACATAACTCATCCCGATATCATAAAGGACATTCACAAGGCATATTTTGATGCAGGCAGTAATGTGGTAAACACAAACACATTCGGCGCAAATCTGCTCAATTTCTCCTTATCGGAACTTGATGATATTATCCGCAACGCTATAAAAAATGCTGACGATGCACGCAGAGAAAGCAATTCGGAAAAGGAAAAATTCATAGCTCTCGACATAGGTCCGTCGGGAAAGCTCCTTAAGCCTTACGGTGATTTTGATTTTGAAGTGGCTGTTGAGCTGTTCGCACAGACTGTCAGGCTTGGCGTAAAATACGGAGCAGACCTTATTACAATTGAAACAATGAACGACAGCTACGAAACAAAGGCGGCACTTCTTGCGGCTAAGGAAAACAGCGACCTTCCCGTAATCGTCACAAACGCTTACGGTGAGGACGGCAAGCTGATGACGGGTGCATCACCCGAGGCTATGGTCGCTATGCTTGAGGGTATGGGCGCAGATGCTATAGGTGCAAACTGCTCGTTAGGTCCGAAACAGCTCATTTCCGTTGTTGAGAGGCTGTTGGATTGTGCAAGCGTACCAGTCATATTAAAGCCCAATGCAGGTCTGCCCAAGACTGTAAACGGAGAAACTGTTTTTGATGTTACGGCGGATGAATTTTCGGATGATGTCAAAGCTCTCGTACTCAAAGGTGTGCGTGTTGTGGGCGGTTGCTGTGGCACGACTCCCGAATATATAAAAGCTCTTACAGAAAAAATCAAGGATATTCAGCCGAAAGCAATTGAACAGAAAAATGATACCGTTGTATCATCCTACACTCACGCAGTAAAATTCGGTGCATCTCCGCTGCTTATCGGTGAACGTATCAATCCCACAGGTAAAAAGCGTTTCAAGCAGGCACTTATCGAAAACGATATTCCGTACATCCTCAATGAAGGTCTTTCTCAGCAGGAAAAAGGTGTTCACATTCTTGACGTAAACGTGGGACTGCCCGATATTGACGAGAAGAAAATGCTTGTTGACTGTGTTTGCGAATTACAGGCAATCATCAATCTGCCTTTGCAGATTGATACGTCCGACTGTGAAGCTATGGAGGCGGCTCTGCGCCGTTACAACGGCAAGGCAATGATAAACTCCGTCAACGGCAAAGAAGAGAGTATGAAAGCCGTGTTCCCTCTTGTAAAAAAATACGGCGGTGTTGTTGTAGCTCTCACGCTTGATGAAAACGGAATTCCCTCAACTGCCGATGAAAGAGTTGAAATTGCAAAAAAAATCCTCATAACAGCAGAAGAATACGGCATCAACAAAAAGGATATTATTTTTGATACCCTTGCAATGACCATAAGCGCAGACAACAATGCGGCAAACGTTACACTTGAGGCTCTTAACTCAATTAAAAATGAGCTTGGCTGTCATACTTCGTTAGGTGTGTCAAATATTTCCTTCGGTCTGCCAAACAGAGATGCTGTCAACGGCACATTCTTTGCACTGGCACTTGAGAACGGCTTATCAGCGGCAATTATGAATCCGCATTCTGCTGAAATGATGAAAACCTACTTCACCTACAGGGCTTTGAGAGGTCTTGATGCAAACTGTGCAGATTATATAAATGCGGCAGACAGCTTCACAACAAGCTCCCCTGTTGCAAAGGCTACCACCGCCGTTGCAGATACGGATATGAAATCAGCCTTGCAGAATGCTGTTGTGAAAGGTCTTAAAGAGCAGGCAGGCGAAATAACCAAAGAGTTGTTGAAAGAAAATGAACCGCTTGACATTGTGCAGAATGAGATAATCCCTGCTCTCGATACGGTAGGCAAAGGCTTTGAGAATAAAACTGTTTATCTGCCTCAACTGCTTATGAGCGCAGAGGCGGCGAAGAGCGCATTTGAAATTATAAAATCTCAGCTGAGCATCAAAGGCGGAAAAGGAGCCGATAAAGGCAGGTTCGTCATCGCAACAGTACACGGCGATATTCACGACATAGGCAAAAATATTGTTAAGCTCCTGCTTGAAAATTACGGCTTTGCGGTAACTGATTTAGGCAAGGATGTACCGCCCGAGGTTATCGTTGAAGAAGTAATAAAACAGCACGCGCCACTTGTGGGACTGAGCGCACTTATGACCACAACCGTGCCTGCTATGGAAGAAACAATAAAGCTTATCAAAGAAAAAGCCCCCTGGTGCAAAACCGTTGTGGGCGGTGCAGTCCTTAACAAGGAATATGCAGAAAAAATCGGTGCAGATAAATACTGCAAAGACGCTATGGAAACGGTAAGATATGCGGAAGAAATCATAAAGGCATAAGAAAACGGTCGCCGTATCACGGCGACCGTTTTCGGTTAGTCCATCTCCGAGCACGCGTAGCGGGCGTTCGGAGGGACATATAATCTTTTTTACTTTATAGGTAACGCAGTTTCCTATAAAGTAAAAGAAAGCAGGTTCCGAACGGAACCTGTTTTCTTGTTATTCTGCACTGAAATTATCCTTGCCTACTGAGCAAAGGGGACATTCAAAATCATCGGGAAGATCCTCGAATTTTGTTCCGGGTGCAATACCCATATCGGGTGCGCCTTCGGCTTCATCATAAACCCAGCCGCATACGTCACAAACATATTTCATATATTTCACCTCACTGACTGCAAAGTTCGTCTGCAAGAGCATCCAGTTGTGCATCGTTTTCTTCATTGGGCGCGGAAAGAATCTTAACTGTTGTATCGGTATATGTCAGATTCTTGCTTTTTTCAAGCATTCCTTTCATAACCCTTGCGGCAAGAGGTGCCCAGCTGCCGTTCTCGATAAATGCTACCTTACGGTTGCAGAAATTCCTCTCCGTAAGATGATTTATAAACTCACGCATAAAGGGGAACACGTCGCCGTTATAGGTAGTTGTGGCAAGAACGATTTTGCTGTATCTGAATGCATCCTCAACTGCCTCAGCCATATCACAACGGGCAAGGTCATTTACAACCACTTTGGGACAACCCTTTGCCCTGAGCTTTTCGGCAAGAAGCATAACTGCTTTTTTAGTATTACCGTAAATTGAAGTATATGCAATAACTACGCCTTCTTCCTCCGGCTGATAGCTTGACCATATATTGTAAAGATTAATGTAATAACCGAGATTTTCACTGAGCACAGGTCCGTGAAGAGGGCAGATAATCTGAATATCAAGCTTTGCGGCTTTTTTCAGCAGATTCTGCACCTGTACGCCATACTTACCTACTATACCGATATAATATCGTCTTGCTTCGCACGCCCAGTCCTCGTCTGCATCAAGTGCGCCGAATTTGCCGAAGCCGTCAGCCGAGAAAAGTATTTTATCCGTGCTGTCATAAGTGACGATAACCTCGGGCCAATGCACCATAGGTGCTGTTACAAAGGTAAGATTATGCTTGCCGAGAGAAAGAGTATCACCCTCGCCAACAACGAGCTGATTATCTGCAAAATCCGTGCCGAAAAAGTTTTTCATCATCACGAATGCTTTTGCGGAAGATACAATTGTTGTATCAGGATAAACGTTAAGCAAATTAACGATATTTGCCGAGTGGTCAGGCTCCATATGCTGAATTATCAGATAATCGGGTTTTCTGTCGCCCAGCGCATTCTGAATATTATCAAGCCATTCGCGGGTAAAAGACGCATCAACAGAATCCATAATTGCGATCTTTTCATCAATGATTGCATATGAATTATACGCCATACCGTTGGGTACAATATACTGTCCTTCAAACAAATCAATTTTACGGTCATTGACACCTATATATTTTACATCGTCTGTAATAAACATTATTTTTTCCTCCGGATTACTGTTCAAGAATTCTTCCGTCTGTAGATATTGTTACGACCTGCCAGGGGATAAATTTACCGCTTGCCTGTAATGCACGCTTTACTGCATTTTCAATACCGCCGCAGCAAGGAACCTCCATACGTACAATTTTGACACTTTTAATGCTGTTATTCGCAATTATCTGCGTAAGCTTTTCGGCATAATCACCTTCATCAAGCTTAGGACAGCCGATGAGAGTAATATGGTTGCGTATGAAATCATTATGGAAGTTGGCGTATGCGTATGCAGTGCAATCAGCCGCAATGAGCAGATTTGCATTGTCAAAATAGGGTGCATTCACGGGCACAAGCTTTATCTGACAGGGCCACTGAGAGAGCTGACTTGTAACGGCAGTCGGCTTTGCAACCGATGCTGCTGATTCACGCTTGATTGCCTTAGACTGTGTTCCGGGACAGCCACAAGGCAGTTTCACACCGAAGTTTTTCATTTTTGCCTGACGGACAGCATCCCCGTCATATGCATGCGCCTCTCGCTCTTCAAATGTTATTGCATTTGTAGGACAGGCAGGAAGGCAGTCACCGAGACCGTCGCAATAATCCTCACGGGTAAGCTTTGCTTTGCCGTTTATCATCTCTATAGCGCCTTCGTGGCAGGCGGCAGCGCACGCACCGCAGCCGTTGCATTTTTCTTCATCAATCTTAATTATTTTTCTGAGCATAATATCCTCCTGTAATTTTCTGATTTAAAAGCATTTTCCCGTTTTGCAGTCCTCTGCACCAGAGCAACGGTAGCAGAGTTCATTGGGACATTGATTTGTTTCAGCGAAAACAACGAGATTATTAACCGTTGTTTCGGCGATATTCTCCAGCGCTTCTTCCGTAAGGAATGCCTGATGTGAGGTAACGATAACATTCGGCATAGAGATAAGACGCGCCAATGTATCATCCTCAAGAATGTGCCCTGAGTTATCCTCAAAGAAAAGGTCGGATTCTTCTTCGTAAACATCCAGACAGGCGGCGCCGACCTTGCGCGACTTGATACCTGCAAGAAGTGCCTCCGCATCTACCAGCGCACCTCTTGAAGTGTTGAGAATAACAACTCCGCGCTTACATTTGTCAAGTGCATCTGCATCTATTATATGATTTGTTTCATCAGTCAGCGGACAATGCAATGATATGATATCACTTGAGGAAAACAGTTCATTCAATGATACATACCTTATTGTGTCGCCGTTATCAAGATTGGGTACAGGATACTTATCGTAAGCGAGCACCTTCATTCCGAATCCGCGGCAGATGTTGATAAAAACCTGTCCGATACGGCCCGTGCCGATTACTCCTACTGTTTTTCCGTGCAAATCAAAGCCCGTCATACCCGAAAGGCTGAAATTAAAATCCCTTGAACGGATATATGCCTTGTGAATTCGGCGTATTGAGGTTAAAAGCAACGCCATTGTATGCTCGGCAACCGCATAAGGTGAATATGCAGGCACTCTGAAAACGTGGATTCTGCCGAAAGCGTGTTTCATATCAACATTGTTGAAGCCTGCACAGCGCAGGGCAATCATTTTTACTCCCATTTCGCTTAAACGGTCAATAACAGCACTGTTGACTGTGTCGTTAACAAAAACACAGACACCGTCATAGCCGTGTGCAAGATCTACCGTATCTTCATTGAGCTTTGTTTCAAAATATTTAAAATCAATCCCCTTTTCCTTGCCGTATTTGTCAAAAGACGGCTTGTCATAGGGTTTGGCATCAAAAAAAGCAATTTTCATAGCTTTACCTCCTTGCTTTTCTGAGCATATTATAATATAATCAACATAAAAAGTCTGTTGAAATTTCAACAAAGGTAGCTGAATTATGAAAAAATATCTGGAAATTTTAAAAAAATGTCCGCTGTTCAGTCAGATTGAAGATGAAAATCTGCTTACAATGCTTAAATGCCTTGATGCAAAGGTCGAATTTTTTGATAAAAAATATACAATCATAGCCGAAGGTAATCCTGCAAAACACATTGGTATTATGCTGTCAGGTTCTGCGCAGATTACACAGAGTGACTTCTACGGCAACAGAACCATTCTGACTACCGTTGAGCCTTCTCAGGTATTTGCAGAGGCTTTTGCCTGTGCTCAGGTGCAGACTGTACCTGTTGCAGTAACGGCAAATGAGCCCTGTGAGGTTATGCTGATTGATTGCGCAAATATTCTACACACCTGCAACAACAACTGCAGTTTTCATCAGCAATTAATCTTTAACCTGATGAGAAATCTTGCCGCAAAAACAATTCTTATACAGCAAAAAATTGAAATAACATCAAAGCGTTCAACAAGGGATAAGCTTATGACCTACCTGATGCTTCAATCAAAAAAAGCCGACAGTAACAGCTTTGACATTCCGTTCAACAGGCAGGAGCTTGCTGATTATCTTGAGGTTGACAGAAGCGGTCTGTCTACGGAAATCGGAAAGCTGTGCAAAGAAGGTATTATAAAAAGCAACAGAAATCATTTTGAGTTAATCTGAACAGATTAAAACCCGACAGCGACGCTGTCGGGTAGATTTTATACTTCAATAACAAATCCGTTGCGGATTGAGCTTACTGTTTTTCCATCATCTGAAAGCAGTTCAATGTATTCGTTATCATAGTAATTAACGGTATTGACTTCAACGTCATAGCCGTAAGATGCAAGCAACGCAACTGCTTCATCAATATCCATTCCGTATTCAACATCTAAGATATTGAAATCTGACTCACCCTTGATCTGAACCTCTGTTACATACTCGTATTCACCGTCATTTGCAATACCAAAATGCACTGTATCTGAACCGTAGCCTGTATCATCTGCAACGACATCATTAAAATCGTTCAAAATAAAGTTTGTTTCATCAAAAATATACATAGCCAGGTCTGAATATGCACCACGTGAAAGCTCCACTCTCTCAACTGTACCGTCTGCCGAATATACGGTATAAAGACCTTCGTTGAAATATGCATCATATAAATAATCATTATGAGGCTCAAATGCTGTCCAAGAAAGTGCTTCCTGTACCTGCTCAACTGTCATCCCCAAACGGATACCATAGACAGAAATTGTATCAACAGCATCTTTTAGGATCAAATAATTCACATATCCGTAGTCTGAAACATAAAGCTCTACATAATCATTACCGTAAACATTTTCCTGTTCATTCAGCAATTTTACATCAGGCATAAGATACATAAATGTATAGATGTCACTACCGATATATAAACCAAGATCAATTTCTTTATAGAAAATCTCAACATATTCTACTTTTTCGGAGCCGTATGTGCTTATAAAGATATACATACCTGTTTCGTAATCTGAAACGTAGATATCTCCGTATTCGTCAATCTCTGCTTCAATACCGTAATCTGCAAGTTTTTCTATGGCTTCATCCATAGTCATACCGTATTTAACGCCGTATATGTCGTATTCACTTTCTTCTTCAATGAATACTGAACTGACCTCAATCTCATCTACTGCGCCGTCAAGGTCATAATCATATTCATTTGCAAGCACAGAAAAACCGTCTGCATTCCATATGCCGGTTTCATCATCATAGTCAAGTTCAATACCTGATGCAATAATATCGTCTACTGTACCGAGAATATACTGTGAAGCATCCTCTTCACGGACTTTTTCTTCATCGGGTATGGCAGTAATATAATCTTTTATATCCTCAAGTTCTGCGGAGATTCTTAATGCTATGCGTGCATCGCTTGCAGTAACATCACCGTCTGAATTAATATCTGCAACAGCCTTCTGCTCAGCAGAAAGCACCTCAAGCTCTGCGGAATTTCTGAGTATCAGTCGGGCATCAGCGGCGGTAATTTCTCCGTCAGCATTAACGTCTCCGAGAGTATACTCTGCCGCAAACGCCATTATTCCCATTGAAAGCATAATGGCAACAACCATAAGTATCGACAGTAATCTTTTTGCTTTTTTCATAAACCAAAACAACTCCTTTTTGTAATATCTGCCAATTTGCAAGCAGATATTTTGATATTTTTAGTATATATCATCAATATAAAATTGTCAATACATCAAAAAAAATTTCCCTGCAAGAGGGAAATTTATTATTATACATTACACTTATTCATAAGCTCTGCAACAAGATTTTTAACAGCTGCTACAGTTTCATCAACGGGCACCTTTGCGCTGTAGGTCTTATCTCTTGTTACGACCTCGCAGACGTTCTCTTTAAGGTTACGGGGGCTTACGATAACTCTTACGGGCACGCCCAGAAGGTCTGCATCGGAGAACATAAAGCCTGCACTTACCTTACGGTCATCATAAATAACCTCAAGACCTGCATCCTGCAGCTGCTCGTACATTTTATCCGCTGCTGCGTGTGCTTCTTCGTCTGAGGACTTCATACAGCAGAGATGCACCTGCCAGGGAGCAATTGACATAGGCCAGATGGGGCCGTATTCATCGTGATGAGCTTCACATACGGAAGCGGCAAGTCTGCCTACGCCGATACCGTAGCAACCCATAATGGGAGTCTTTGTTTCTCCCTTTTCATCAAGATAAGTCATACCCATTGACTTTGTATACTTTGTGCCAAGCTGGAATATGTTACCGACCTCAATACCTCTTGAAACGGTGATTGAATGTTTACCGCACTTGGGGCAGATACCGCCTGTGATGATTTTTGCAAAATCGTGATATTCAGCATCGGGGAACTCCCTTGCCATATCAAGACCTGTGAAGTGATAATCAACCTCATTTGCGCCGCAGACCATATTGTTCGTATTCTCTACAGACTTATCGAAAAGGATAAGCGGCTTACACTCAGCATTCATATCTACAGGACCGATAAAGCCTGCTTTTATGCCGCTTTCCTCTGTAATAACAGCGGGATGGATATTTTCGCCGAGAAAGTTTGTGAGCTTTGTTTCATTAACGTCAAGGTCGCCTCTGATGAACACGATAACATAAGCATCGTCCATATTCTTCTGATAAACAACGGCTTTAAGGCTCTTTTCAGCGGGAGCGTTGAGGAAATCGCAAACCTGTTCAATAGTATGCATTTCGGGAGTTGCAACCTTTGCAAGCTGATGTGATACTTCATCCCTTGTGTTCTCAATAATGCTCTCTGCCGCTTCCATATTTGCGCTGTAGCCGCAATCGGAGCAGATTGCAATAGAGTCCTCACCGATAGCAGTAAGAAGCATATATTCGTGTGAAATATTACCGCCCATCATACCTGAATCGGACTGAACAACGATAGTTTCGGGAATACCTGCACGGGCAAAAATCTTTTCATATGCCTTGTAGCATTTATCGTAATACTGTTCAAGGTCTTCCTGTGACGTATGGAAAGAATATGCGTCCTTCATAGTAAATTCACGCACACGGATAAGACCTGCTCTGGGTCTTGCCTCGTCACGGAACTTGGTCTGAATCTGATAAATCATAAAGGGGTAACGGGTGTATGTATTGCCGTATTCACGCACAAGCTGAACTGCCGCCTCCTCGTGTGTCATACCAAGCACCATAGGAGAACCGTTTCTGTCCTTAAAACGGCAAAGAGAGTTATCAATAGATGAATATCTGCCGGATTCTTCCCAGAGAGAAGCAGGCATTACTACGGGGAACTGAACCTCCTGACCGTCAATCTTGTCCATTTCCTCACGGATGATGTTTTCAATTTTCTTTGTGATGCGGCGAAGAGGCATATAGGATGAATAGATACCGTTTGAAACAAACTTCATATATCCTCCCCTTACCATTAATGCGTGGCTGTCCACAACACAATCGGAGGGTTTTTCCTTAAATCTTTCGCCAACTAACTTATCAAGTTTCATAATTAAACCTCTATATCAATTTAAATTTTTACACCTTTTTGTTTTAACTTATCTTCCAGCACACTTACGCTCTCAAATGAGGGTGAGAAAACAATGCCGTCCATACCGCAGGCAATACCGCCCTGTATATTTTCCTCTACATCGTCGATAAACACACATTCAGCAGGGTCAAGAGAGAATTTTTCAAAAAGAGTTTCATAAATCTCTCTTTCAGGCTTAAGCAATTTACAGTCGGCAGAAATCAAAATGCCGTCCATAAGGCTCATAACCGGTATTTTATCCTTGTATTCGTGAAATTGAGATGTTGCGTTGCTCAGAAGATACACTTTATATCCGTTTTCTTTTAATCGGGCAACAAGCTCGTACATTTCGGGAAAAGGCGGCATATGATTTGCGACAAAGCAATTGTCAACATAAAGCTCTTTGAGAAGTGCAACGAGATGCTCAGGCAGATTGTCTTTTATAACATCAAGCATCTGTGCATAAGTCATTGTGCCTCTGTCTACCTCGCGGTACTCAACCGTATTATAAAAATGAGTGACAATAGCATCAATTTCATCCTTATCGGAAAGAATTGTGCTCATCATCTTTTCGGGGTAAAAGAGTATAAGCACGTTGCCCATATCAAACACTATATTCTTAATCATAATTAAATCACCTTTTCAAGATATGCAACCACATCTGCCACAGTTTTAAATGTTTCAAGCACTTCATCGGTAATTTCGGTGCAGAAATCATCCTCAAGACTCATAGTGAGGTCTATCATATCAAGCTCGTCACAACCCAGCTCATCAAATGATGATTCAGGTGTAACATCCTGTGCATCAAGTTCAAGAAAATCGCAGAGAATTGCCTGTACTTTTTCAAAAACCATACAAAAAACTCCCAAAAATAATTTTATTAATATATATTAGATATTATTTATTTTTAGCCCGATTGTCAATAGTTTTATCAAATTTTTGAGCGATGCCTAAAAAGACACCGCTCATTCAGCAATTAATTACTTTCTGTTTTTGAAAATATCGAAAATGTCACCGAGAGCATCGTCACTTGTACCGAACTGTTCAGCAGGCTTAACCGGCTCTGCTGCAGGTGCAGCTTCGGGAGCCTTCTCCTGAGCAACGGGTTCTTCTGCAACTACTGAATCACCGAAGCCTGTTGCAACAACAGTAAGGATAAGCTCGTCATCAAGTGATGAATCAAGAGCAACACCGAAGATGATGTTTGCATCGGGATCTGCTGTTTCTGCAACGATTGCAGCGGCTGCATCAACTGCTTCAAGAGTAATATCGGGTGATGCGCTGATATTGATAATGATACCCTTTGAACCCTTGATTGATGTTTCGAGAAGAGGACTTGTGATAGCCATTCTTGCTGCTTCCTCTGCCTTGTCCTTGCCCTTTGCTCTGCCTACGCCCATATGTGCGTGACCTGCATCCTTCATTACGGATGTAACGTCTGCAAAGTCAAGGTTGATAAGACCGGGAACAGTAATAAGCTCAGCAATACTGCGGACACCCTGACGGAGAACATCGTCTGCCGCATTGAAGGCGTTTGCGAACGTAATCTTTTCGTCTGAGATAAACTTAAGTCTTTCATTGGGGATGATGATAAGGCTGTCTACGTGCTGTGAAAGCTCTGCAATACCTGCTTCTGCCTGCAGCATACGGCGTCTGCCCTCAAAATTGAAGGGCTTTGTAACGATACCGATAGTAAGGATACCCTTATCCTTTGCCATCTGTGCAATTACGGGTGCTGCACCTGTACCTGTGCCGCCGCCCATACCTGCAGTAATAAATACCATATCTGCACCGCTGAGAGAGTCATTGATAACATCCATACTCTCCTCTGCAGCCTTCTTACCTACTTCGGGTTTTGCGCCTGCGCCTTTTCCGTCGGTAACCTTTTCACCGATCTGGATCTTATTTGTTGCCTTTGAATACATAAGCACCTGCTTATCTGTGTTGATAGCAACAAACTCTACGCCCTGAACGCCTGCATCTACCATTCTGTTGATGGCATTTCCGCCGCCGCCACCGATACCTATAACCTTTATCTTGGTGACTGCGTCGATTTCATTTGCTATTTCAAAAGCCATTTTACTTCCTCCATATATTAACGTTTTTGGATATATATACAACAATACTCATATATCATAACACGGAACGCGCCGAATTTCAATATATAAAGTATATTAATATTGCACAAATTTTTATTTTATTTTTACCAATAAGACACAATTTAACCGACTGCAACAAGGTTATCTGTCGTTTCCTGCCGCATGGAATATTCCTCATAATCAACGGTATCTTCCTCAAGGGGAGATGTATCGTTACGGACATAGGACCTTTCCGAATCGGTAATATTTATAATGATATGAACATCGGGATTATTTTCAAGCTCCTTATTCATAGTTTTGAGAGCAAGACTGAGCTTTTCGGTAAGGTCGGTCATTGTACCGAAGATAATCGTGATTCTTGAATTGATTACCACATTTATGTTTGCGATATTTTCAATATCGTATTTTGTTATATTTGTAAGACCGCCCTGTGCACAGGAATCCACAAGTGTTCTGAATCTGTTTGCATCGCTCTCATCTGCAAAAACTGCCGTCTTGCCGTGATCAAGTGAAGAGAATTCAACACCCACAATCTTAGCCGCACCCTGAGGCAGATAATCCTCAATGCCGAGCACCTTATAATTGCTGTTCAGAAGTATAAAACTGCCGTTTGATTCTATACCGTATGCGGGAGATGTGTCTTCCACAACGATATTAAGAGTTGATGGAATTTTTCTTTTTATGGTAACACTGCCGATATAAGGTAATTCCTGCTGAATTTCGGCAGAAATCTTATCCGCCGAAAGTCTGAACATATTATCACCGATGTCTATTTCCGATGCATTGATGATTTCATCAGCGGTGTAATAGTCACTTACCTTTGAATCACCCGACACAGATACAACCTGAATCGTTTCTATTTTGAAAAACACAAATGTTACAAGAACATAAGCAACAACAGCAAGTATTGCACATACTACTGCTGTGGTAATAATTTTATTTTTTACGGACTTTCTGTCAGCCGCTTTCTGCTGTTGTGCCATCGGTTGTATTCCTTTCTGCTCTTATATCACATCCGAGAGAGCTGAGAACACCGCATATGTCCTCATAGCCTCTCTCAATAAATTTTACATCGTCTATCACTGTTGAGCCCTGTGCCGCCGCACCTGCAAGCACAAGGGCAGCTCCGCCTCTTAAATCGGAGGCGATAACCTTTGCACCCGTCAGCTTCTTTACGCCCTCAATAACTGCCATTCTGCCGTCCACTCGTATTTTTGAACCGAAACGCAGAAGCTCGCTGACGTGTTTATATCTGCTCTCAAAAATAGTTTCTATTATAACGCTCGTACCTGAGCATACTGTAGTCATTGCCATAACGGGAGCCTGCATATCCGTAGGAAAGCCGGGATAAGGCATTGTGCGCACCGTTTTGATACCGTGAAGCACGGGCGGTGCCGTAACTGTAAGTGTGCTTGCCGTAACGGATATATCACATCCTGCCTCTTCAAATATAGGAATGACAGGCGCAATATGAGCAGGGATTATATTTGTCAACCGCACCTTTCCGTGAGTCATAGCCGCCGCTGACATATAGGTTGCCGCTACGATTCTGTCAGGTATGACCTTATACTGTACAGGGTGGAGTTTTTCCACACCCTCTATTACAACGGTTCCCTCTCCCGTGCCGGAGATCCTTGCTCCGCAGCTGTTGAGAAAATCCGCAAGATCGCTTATTTCGGGTTCTCTTGCGGCGTTGGTTATAACCGTCGTACCCTTTGCAAGGCAAGCAGTGAGAATTATATTCTCCGTAGCACCTACGCTCGGAAAAGAAAGAGAAATATTAGTGCCCTCAAGATGCTTTACCGTTTCAAATTCAATTTTTGCATATTCCTCGTGAATATTCACACCGAAGCGCTGAATCGCATCAAGGTGCAGATCAATAGGTCTGAGACCTATTTCACATCCGCCCGGAGTTGAAAGACTCGCCTTGCCCATACGCCCTATGATTGCGCCGAGAAACACAACTGATGAGCGCATTTCACGCATAAGCTCGTCGGGAATATCGTATTTATCAACATTTGTGCTGTCTACGGTAACGGTATGCTCTGTTCTCGTTACCTTACAGCCTAAATGACGGAGAATTTTTACGGTTGCATCAACGTCGGTTATATCGGGGCAATTTGTTATAACCGACTCACCTTTTGCAAGAATTGTAGCCGCAAGTATAGGCAGAACGCTGTTTTTTGAGCCTTGTATTTTTGCCGTTCCAAACAGCCGGTTTCCGCCGTTAATTATAAATCTGCTCACATATTTTCCCACCTTTCAATGCATATTATGCGGTGGGATATGTCCGTGTTCACATCATAATTTATCTGCCTTGAGCAAGTGAAACAATAACATCACAGATCTGTTTCTGTGCGTCTGCAACGGACAGCTTTTTTGCGTTTTTACCCATCTGCTCACAGAGAATCTCATTATCAAGAAGCTCTTTTACGGTTTCGATGAGTTTTTCGTGTGTAAGGTCTTTTTCTTCAATAACTCTTGCCGCATCAGCATTAACCAATGTCATAGCATTGTGATACTGATGGTTTTCAGAAACATTTGGTGACGGAATAAGTATACTTGCTCTGCCGATAGCTTCAAGCTCGGCAAGAGTGCTTGCACCTGAACGGCAGATAACGATATCAGCCGCCGCAAGACATTTGTCCATATTATGAATATACTCGCTGACCTTTACGTTCTTTGCTTTATCGAGGTCAACGCCCTTTTCGCGGAGCTTATCGGGCACCCATTTGCCGTACTGACCGTATGCGTGAATAAAATTGCACTTATTATCTGCATAAAGTGCGGAAATGACCGATACCATAGCTTCGTTTATGGTTTTTGCACCAAGACTTCCGCCGAAGGTGAGAATGACGGGTTTATCTTCAAGACCCAGTTCAGCCCTTGCAAAATCCCTGTCCGCGCGGAGAATCTCACCTCTTACGGGCAAGCCTGTGACAACAGGTGAATTTTTACATTCGAGATATTCCTGAGCTTTGGGTACGGTGAGCATTACGGAATCCACCTGTTTTGCAAGCATTTTATTTGTTACGCCGGGAAATGCATTCTGCTCGTGAATTGCAGTTTTTATGCCCATTTTTGCCGCCGCTCTTACAACAGGTCCGCTGACATAGCCGCCGAAGCCGACTACAACGTCAGGCTTGAATGCTCTGAGTATCTTTTTTACTGCAAAGCCGCAGGTAGCAAGACGCCATAGTGTAGCAATATTACGGAATATATTCTTTATTGAAATCTTACGCTGAAAACCGCTTATTGAAATCGTTTTAAAATCAAAGCCTGCTTTCGGCACAAGCTGTGCCTCCATTTTATCCTTAGTGCCGACGAAAAGAATCTGCGCATCGGGGTATCTTTCTCTCAGCTCCCCCGCCGCTGCAAGTGCGGGATTGATATGTCCGCCCGTTCCGCCTGCCGCAAATATAACTTTCATATTATTACCTACTTTTTCTTAATTCTGCTTTCACGGGATACTGCCATTACAATACCCATTTCGCCGAGAAGAACCACCATTGAGGTACCGCCGTAGCTGAAAAACGGAAGGCTGATACCGGTATTTGGCATTGAATCCGTAGCAACCGCGATATTGAGTATAACCTGCAGACCTATCTGGAACACAAGTCCCATTGCAAGCATTGCGCTGAATCTGGATTTGGCATTCAAGCCAATGACCACACCTCTGTATACAAGCAGAATATACAGCAGAATTATCAGCGATGCACCGATAAATCCCAATTCCTCGCATACAATTGAAAAAATCATATCGTTCTGCGGTTCTGAAACATACATATATTTCTGTGTGGAATTACCGAGACCTTTGCCGAACAATCCACCCGAACCGATAGCATAAAGTCCCTGATTTGTCTGCCAGCGTGCACCTCTGGGCTCGTAGTCCTTATCGAGCCAGGCAACGATTCTCTGCTCCATATATCCTCGGAGAATCCCCATAATGAAGCCTTCCTCTTCTTCCTCTTCCTCGGGAGCAACATATTCGATTCCCGCCTCTTCGGCAGCGGCTTTTGCCTCTTTTTCTGCCTTTATGTCCATATAAATAGGCACGCAGACCATCAAAGCAACAACAACTACTACCGAAATGCCTGCAATAAACCAACCTTTTCTCACGCCGCCGATAAACATCATTATTACGCCCAATGACAGAATGAGAATACAGCAGGAAAGGTGGTCTTCAAGATAAATCAGCACTGCAAACAGACCGAATATTGCCGCAAAAAGCCAGGTGGGCACCCAGGATTCCTTTACTATGCCGCGATGCAGTTTATTGTACGCTTTATCGGATAAAAACGTCATTTTATCCACAAGCTTGCACCACAAATTATTGATTTTTGAGGGTATAAACGCATCAGACGGTCTAAGACTGCTCATTTTGTTTGTGTACTTACTGTACAGTGCCGCACCTGCAAGGACAACAACAAACTTTGCAATTTCCGACGGCTGAAAGCTTACGCCGCCGATACTTAACCATCTGCGGAAGTTCTGGCTTTCATCCTCACCGCCACCGCCTTTTACAAGAACGAGAACAAGCAATACAAATGAAACGCCGAGACAAACCCACATATATTTTTTCCAGACTTCGGGTTTAATGAGTGAGAAAATAAACATTACGACAACACCGAAAACGGCATAGCCGATCTGCTGGCTGATGAAATATTCAGCATCACCTTTCATTGTCTGTGCATAAGGATAGCTTGCAGAATAAAGCATTACAAGACCTATTGACAGCAATGCGATAACGATTACGAAAAATGCAATATCAAGACCGCTGAAATTCAGATATCTGCGTATAAACACGCCTAATTTGTCTTTAACTTTTGCCATACGCTTACTCCTTTAATTCAGGTCTATTTCGGCTGACCGAAGTATACAAGCAGGATTGCCGCAACCGAACCTATAATATTAATCAATGAAAATACGTAAACTATCTTTTTCTCTTTCCATCCGCACTTTTCAAAATGGTGATGAATGGGAGCCATTTTGAATATACGCTTGCCGTGAGTGAGCTTGAAATAGCCTATCTGGATAACATCGGATGCAAATTCCATAACATAAACACATCCGATAAGAAGAATGAGCCAGGGCATATCAAGGCAATAGGACACAGCAACAACAAGACCGCCGAGAAACATTGAACCCGTGTCACCCATCATAACCTTTGCAGGATGCCAGTTCCAGATAAGATAGCCTGCAAGTCCGCCGAAAAGTGCCGCACTTAAAAGGCTTACGCCGAACACTCCTCTGAGCACTGAAATAACGAGTGCCGCAACGGCAAATGTAGCGGTTACGGAAGCGCAGAGACCGTCAATACCGTCGGTAAAATTAACTGCGTTTACGGTGCAGTAAAGCACTGCAATACCGAGAATCCAGAAGAACCAGCCCAAATCAAGATTTCCGTAGAAAGGAATCCACATATAAGTTGCGCCTGCAGAGTAAAGGGACGCAAGATAGCCGCCCATTACAAGAATCTGTGCAACGGTTTTCTGCAGAATCGTAAGGCCCAAGTTTCTTTTTTTTGCAACCTTGATATAGTCATCCACAAAGCCGATAAGAGCAAAAGCAAACGCCATTATGATACCGCTGTAAAGCTTTGTTTTAACCGAGCCGGGAACAAGACTGTCACCTGCTACTATGTCGCCGCCCATAAGCTTATCTGCAACGAGAACAACGACCATAGAAACAAGAAAGCCTGCCATAAAGAGAATACCGCCCATTGTGGGTGTTCCCTGCTTATTTTTATGCCAGGAAGGACCTATATCAAGTATTGTCTGACCGAATTTAAGCTTATGCAGCCAAGGAATAACCACATAACCGAGCAGAAATGCCACAAGAAATGAAGCAACTGCTCCTATTGCAAGTGCTAACCAAGTATTCATAATGTATGTTCTCCTTTCACTTACTTACCCTGATTTTCAAGTTTTTCGTATACCGATTCAATAACGTTTTCAAGCTTCATACCTCGGCTTGCTTTAAACAGTATTGCATCGCCGTCACAAAGAATGTCCGAAATCTTATCTGCAAGAGCATTTTCATCCAAGAAATGATAAACCTCTTTTACTCCCGACTCTTCGGCTTTTTTTGCGGTATTTTCGGATTCTTTACCGTATGCAAAAAGAACATCAATACCCTTCCGGGCCGCATATTCACCGCATTGAGAGTGTGCGGTTTCGGAATAATCGCCCAGTTCAAGCATATCACCGAGAACAGCAACCGTGCGCTTTGCGCCGAGGGAAGAAAGAGTATTAATACCTGCTTTTACCGAATCGGGACTTGCATTATAGCAATCCTCAATAAAAGTAATACCGTTCTTTTTAACTGTTTTCTGCCTCATACCTGCGGGGACATAAGCCTTTATTGCATCCGCCGCCTTACAAGGCTCTATTCCCGTATAAACACCTGCACAGAATGCCGCAAGAGCGTTATATACATTATGTACACCTGCTATGGGGATGTAAACATCATACTTTTCATTATTATAAATAAACTTACACTCGGTACCCTCTGCTGACTGCTGAACGTCAACAGCTTTTACGGTGCATTTTTCGTTTTCCATACCGAAGAACACGATGTTATAATCCGGATTTTCCACCTGTGAAAGCAAATCATTGTCACCGTTGATAATAAGAGTTGAGCCCTTTTTCATCCCCTCAAGGATTTCCAGCTTAGCCTTGAGAATATTCTCTCTTGAGCCGAGATTTTCGATATGGGAAACACCAACATTTGTAATGATTCCCACATCAGGTCTTGAAACAGCCGTAAGAGCGTAGATTTCGCCCGAATGGTTCATACCCATTTCGATAACAGCCGCCTGAGTATCCGATTCAATCGTAAATATTGTAAGAGGCATACCGATATCGTTGTTGAGGTTACCCTGTGTTTTTATAGTGTTATATTCAGACGCCATAACGAGGGCTGTCATTTCCTTTGTGGTGGTCTTGCCCACACTTCCCGTAAGACCGACTACCTTAACATCGCATTTACTTCTGTAATAAGCCGCAAGAGCAAGAAGTGCTTTCTTCGTATCATCAACGTAAATGACAGGCAGACCTGTATCAGCCTTTTTGCGGCAAAGAACAGCCGCCGCGCCGTCAGCCTCTGCATTTTTTATAAAATCGTGTCCGTCAAAGCGGTCACCCTCAAGAGCTATAAACAAGCCGCCCTTAACAGGCTTTCTTGAATCGGTATACACACCTTTAAATGTGCAATCCTCTGTAATTTTTCCGTTTACGGCAGTTGAGATTTCAGATAATGTAAGTTCTTTCAATCAAATCAACCCTTTAATGTACCGTCGAGAAGTCCTTTTACGATTTCTCTTTCGTCGTAGTGAATTTTACCTGTATTTAAAATCTGATAGGTTTCGTGTCCTTTGCCTGCAAGCAGAACGATATCATCCTCACAAGCCTCATCAAGAGCCGCTTTGATTGCCTTCGTTCTGTCCGGCTCAACAATCTTTTTAACTTTTGCACCCTTGATGCCTTCAAGAATATCATTAATGATTGCATCGGGATTTTCACTTCTGGGATTATCGGATGTAACAACTATAACATCCGACAGCTTTGCTGCAATGGCACCCATTATGGGGCGCTTTGTTTTATCTCTGTCACCGCCGCAACCGAATACGGTAATGATGCGGTTTTTTGCGATTTTGCGAAGTGATGAAATTATATTTTCCAAGCCGTCGGGAGAATGTGCGTAGTCTATAATTACGGTATAATCAGTATCGGTGGGGACTACCTCTATTCTGCCCTTGACGCCCTCGCTCAACGAAAGAGCGTAAAGCACCTTACTGAAATCAAAGCCGAGCTCGATAAGCGTAACAGCTGCCGCCATTGAATTATAAACTGTAAATTCGCCTGGGATGCCTACCTTTACGCGCTCCACATAGCCTGTTGTAACAAGCTCATATTCAATGCCGTCGGTTTTGTACCTTATATATTCAGCCTTATAATCGGCTTCGTTCTCATCAATTGAATAGGTTACCATTCTGCCGTCCGAATTGCGGAGCATCGACATAGCGTGTTCATCATCCAGATTGAGAACGCAAAGCTCGCTGTGCTCAAAAAGTCGGGATTTTGCCTGAGCATAATTTTCAAACGTTCCGTGATAATCCAGATGGTCCTGTGTAAGATTTGTAAACACACCTGCCGCAAATTCAACGCCTGTTACACGTTCCTGTGCAAGCGCCTGTGAGGAAACCTCCATAACGCAGTATTTACAGCCCTCATCCACCATCTGTGCAAACAGAGAGTGCAGTTCAAAGCTTTCGGGAGTGGTGAACGCCGCAGGATATTCCTTATCTCCCACCATATTTTTAACGGTACCGATAAGACCTGTCTTACAACCCAATTTCTCAAGCATATTTTTCATAAGGAATGTGGTTGTGGTTTTGCCGTTTGTGCCTGTAATACCGATGATTTTCAGCTTTTGCGACGGATTGCCGAAAAAGTTTGAACACATAACCGAAAAGGCGGCTCTTGTATTGCTGACAACGACCTGATTTTCAAGTCCTAAATCACGCTCACAGACAACGAACACTGCACCGTCTGCAAGAGCTTTCTGCGCGGCATCGTGACCGTCAAAGCTGTTGCCCCTGATGCACACAAATATACATCCGTCGCATACCTTCCTTGAATCGGCGGTGATGAACGATATATCAGTATCGGGGAATGCATCGTACGTTTTTATTGATTTCATAATCTCGGATGCCTTCATACCGAGCGCCTCCTTTTTTTGTTTTTTAGTCACCTACGTTAACGCTTGTTTTGAAAGAAACGGTTATTATTTCGCCGTATCTTGTTTCAGTACCCGCTTCAATACTCTGCGCGTAGGCATAAGCGGAATTTGTATCAAGAGAGCTGCCGCTGATTTTAATATTCAGTCCGCTGTTGATTGCAAGTCTGTTTGCCTGACTTACCGTACATCCCGTAAAATCGGGAACTGTAACGGTTGATGTCAGAGTGTCATCCTCAGTGTAAACAACGATAATTCCGTCTGCAGGGATTTCTCTGCCTGAATCGGGATACTGAGAAACAACCGTGTCACCCTCACCCACAACTTTAAGCGTGAGCGATGTGGAAGAAACAGCAGACTTTGCATCTGCCACACTCTTGCCAATAAGATTGGGAGCTTTATCCACAAGGCGCGACGCCTCTTCGTCTGTATATGCTTTTTCAATGCCCAGATACGGAAGCACCTGCTCAAAAACTGCACGTGCAAGAGGTGCGGCAACAGTACCGCCGCCGTGCTCACCGTCAGGCTCGTCAACAATGATTATAAGTGAAACTTCCGGATCATCCGCCGGAGCAAAGCCGCAGAAAGAAGCTATATACAAGTCCTCATCCTTGCTTGTAAGCTTCTGTGACGTACCTGTTTTGCCAGCAACTCTGTAGCCTTCGGCATTGGCATTTTTACCCGTGCCCGATGCTACGACCTCGCGCATAATTTCGCAGATTGTATCTGCCGTTGACTCGGAAACAACCTGTCTTTTTACGGTAGGTACTGTTTCACTTATAACGTTAAGGTCCTCGTCAACCTGCTTGCTTACTATATAAGGAGTCATAAGCTTACCGCCGTTTGCAACGGCTGAAATTGCCGTTATCATCTGTAAGGGTGAAACCTGAAAGCTCTGACCGAAAGAGTACGATGCAAGATCTGAAAGAGAGAAATCATCTCTTGTTTTGTAAAGAACACCTGCTTTGGGTGTTGTTTCGCCGGCTGTATCAATACCGGTTTTTTCAGTTAAGCCGAAGGCTTCAAAGTAATCGTAGAAGGTATCTCTGCCGATTTCGTTTGCAAGTGTTACGGCAAAGGGGTTGCAGGAATTTTTAAGAAGATCGGCAAATGTTTCCGAGCCGTGACCGCCTGCTTTCCAGCATTTGATGTTTCTTGTGGCGAATTTGATTATACCGCTACAATAATGGCTTGTTTCAAGTGTTGCAACGCCCTCTTCAAGAGCCGCCGCCGCAGTAACGACCTTATATACAGAACCCGGCTCATAGGAGCTTGTTACAGCTCTGTTATTCCACTGCTGATCACGGAAAAACTGCGCACTTGCAAGATATTTTGCGTTTTCGTACGCGGCATCGGTTTCATAATCTTCTCTCTTTATTTCCTGAGCGGATGCCTCCTGATATGCGGCATAAAGAGCCTCACTCTTTATTGTATACGGATCATTGAGATCGTAATCGGGAAATGATGCCATAGCAAGGATAGCACCCGTTTTTACATCCATAACGATACCGTAAACGTTTTCCGCACCTGTGTCCTCATAAGCACCTGAGAGGACATCCTCAAGTATGTACTGCACATACATATCAATTGTAAGCACAAGACCCGTGCCCTCCTGTGCCTCATACACCGTTTCATACTGGTTCGGCATAGCGTTGCCGTTACCGTCAAGAGCAGTCACGGTCTTTCCGGACACGCCTGTAAGCAATTCATCATAATGATACTCAATGCCCGACCTGCCTATACCGTCAGAGCCTGTAAAGCCTATGACCGTTGATGCAAGAGAATCGTGGGGATAATACCTCTTGACATCGGTTTCGATGCATATGATTTCACTCAGGTCAATGGGGTTTTCTTCAAGAGTTTTATAATACTCAATAAGCTCAAGGACTTCATCCCTTGTTTCTTTTTCAATTCCGCCCTTTACGCTCTGATAGGAATAATTTTTCTGTGTATAGCCGAGAATGGTTTCCTCGCTCATATCAAGAATTGCGGCAAGACCGCTTGCAATAGCAGTCCTTATTTCATCACGCTCTTCTTCTTTGAAATTATTGATTTTGGAAGGATTGAGATACACCTTCCACACAGAGGCACTCTGTGCAAGGACATTCATATTTGCGTCGTAAATCTTACCTCTTTCAGCTTTGATTTCAATACTGCCCGACTGCTGACTGTCAACCTTTGCAGAATAATATTCACCCTGTATGATCTGCAGATACACAAGACGGCCTATCAGCAGAACACCTACCGCTATAACGATTGCAAGAACGGACTTGCCCCTTTTTGACATATTTTTACTGCTGTCTTTAGTCTTTTTCTTCATACTGAGCATCCCCTTCATACCGATAATGTAAATTTTAAATTCCCCTGGTATTGCCACAAAAAGGGCGAAACGTTTTTCGCCCTTTTATGTGGTTTTTCGTGTTTCGGCAGGCCTGCCTGCCTGATTTATAAAATAACAATCCCTGAATTATACTTATTTAATTAAACTGTGAGATATTCCGTTTTTTAACCGAATATACCCGAATCGTAGGATTTGCCACCCGAGAGAACGACTTCATTCTCCTCATTGGATTCAAAAAATGTAATTTTGTAGTCCTCAAGCAGAACCATACCTAATGTATTCTCAGCGTAATCCTTAAGCTTATCGAAAGAGATCATTCCTTCGAGCTCCGAGTTAAGACGTACATTTTCGCTCTGTGCAACGCTGATTTCCTTTTCAATTGAAGCTATCATTTTAACCTTTTTATCCAGCGTGGAGTTAAGGCTCATAGCCGCAAAAATAAAGCTGAAAACAAAAACCACAACAGCCAACACACCTGCTATACGCAAAGCTGATGCAACTGCGCTGTTATTTGCTTTGTTTGAATATGTATTTTTTGCTGTACTCTGTTTTTTCTCCTCAAAGGGGAAAGATATGGGTTCTTCCGGCTGATATTCCGGCTTTCTGGCAGGTGCCGCCGTTCCGTAATCGTACACATCAAACAATGAAAAATCATAAGCCGGCTGTGCCATTTTGAACATCTCCTTACTTTTTCTTACAACTTCCGTATCGCGCGAAGCCTTGCGCTTCTGCTTCTTAAATTCTCTTCAACTTCTTTTTCTGAGGGAGCAACGGATTTGAACAACAGCTCTCCTCGCGGCTTTTTACCGCACACACAAACAGGAAATTCGGGAGGACAGGTACATCCTTTACAGAATTCATTGAATGTGTTTTTTACTATTCTGTCCTCAAGAGAGTGGAATGTGATTATTGCAAGCACACCGCCCGTATTGAGGGAATCAAACATATCCTTTAAAGCGTCTGGGAGCATTGTCAGCTCTCTGTTTACATATATTCTCAGAGCCTGAAAGGTTTTTCTTGCCGGATGCCCGTCACGCTTGGCTTTTGCAGGCATTGACGCTGAGATTATATCGCACAGCTCAAAGGTGGTTTCTATATTTTTATTTTCTCTTGCTTTTACAATGTTTTTTGCAATGCTGTATGCATATTTTTCTTCGCCGTAGGAGCGTATTATTTCACACAGTTCATTTACGGACAGATTATTTACAGCATCGTAAGCCGAGTAGCCCGATTTGCTCATACGCATATCCAGCGGAGCATCCTGATGATAGGAAAAACCTCTTTCCCCGTTATCAAGCTGATATGAGCTTACGCCCAAATCCGCCAATATTCCGTCGGCGGCACTCACACCGTTGTTTTCAAGAATTGATTTTATATTATCAAAAACATCATTTACGATTGTGACGTTCGGTTTGTCTGCGAAGCGTTTTTTCAGCACCTCTATGGCATCGGGGTCACGGTCAATTGCGATAAGCCTGCCGTTTTCATTCAATGATTGAAGAATCAGCGAAGAATGCCCGCCGCCGCCTGCTGTTGCATCCGCATATACTCCGTCGGGTTTTACTGACAGTGCGTTTACTGCTTCTTCAAGCAGTACGGTTTTATGTACGAATTCCATTCCTGCACCGCCTTATACCGACTTAAAAATTACTTTTTTACTTTTTCTTTTTTCTTTGCTTTTGCCTTTTCCCATTCATCGGGATTCCAGATTTCAATAAATCTGTTCATACCTACGATAACGATATCGTCCTGTATGTTTGCGTGCTGTAACATCTGTGAAGTGAGCGAGATTCTGCCCTGCTTATCCATCTTTCCGTCATAAACATTGCCGAAGAAGCCGTGAGCCTCTGCAAGAACGTCATCAATATCCTCAGCGTCCGCCATTCCCATTTCTGCGGCTTCAAGACGTTCACTCATATTTTCCGCATAAATATTCCAGCGGTCATTCGTATAAAGCCTTAAGCAACCGTCATCACGAAGGAATATCTGAAATTCAGAACCGAGCTCGGTACGAAAACGGGGAACCATAACAATACGTCTTGAATTAGTAGAATTATCGTTACTGTCGGTAATAGTATACGGAAACGCTCCGATAAACATTATTTCCCCATCTCCTTTCACCAAAACTCACATTTTTTCACAAAAACGAGCCATTTTGCCCCTTTTGACATTATTATAGTAGGTTCTGCCGCAAAAATCAAGGGTTTTGCTCATATTTTTTTAGAAAAAAACGCACAATTTATTGTCCAATTTCTGGAACATATAATAAATATTCGGGCGATTCTGCGCTCATCCACAATTTGGAGTATTGCCAAAACGCAGGAACACATGATATAGTGTGTTTACCGTTAGGCAGACGAAAAACGGATGAATTTTCCGTCTGTCCGAAAGGAGGTGCAAATATGAAAAAACTGCTTGCTACCCTGATGATCCTGTGTATTTTTGCAGTGCAGCTGCTGCCCGTTTCAGCTTATGCGGCATCGGCATCAAATGCCGGCAAGGTTACGACATCGAGCACAAGTCTTAACGTCAGAAGCACACCTGCAACCACTTCATCGGTTATAGGCTCTCTAAAGAGAAACACTTACGTTACGCTTATAAGCAAAACCGGCAACTGGTGGTATGTTGAATTTGCAGACGGCAAAAAGGGCTACTGTCACAGCAATTACATCACTCAGGTTGATTCAACGGCAGGTTATGTAAAGCTTACATCCGGCTATCTTAATGTAAGAAGCGGTGCAGGAACTTCATATTCTGCAAAAGACAGGCTTTACAACGGCGAAAAGGTATACATCCTTACCGACTACGGCAATTGGGTCAAGATTCTGTTTGACGGAAACGAAACTGGTTATGTAAATAAAAGCTATATTTCTGCCACAGCAGGAAATTCCTCATCTTCGGGCAAAAAGCTGAGTGTTCCCTACTATTCGCAGACTGATTCACGCTGGAAAAACGTAACCCTTGGCTCATCGGGCAAAACATTGGGAAGTATCGGTTGCACAACAACCTGTCTTGCTATGACTGAAAGCTACCGCAGAGGCACAACGGTAAGACCCGATACAATGGCATCATCACTGAGCTACTCATCTTCGGGCTCCCTTTACTGGCCGTCAAATTACACGACCACAACATCTGTAAGCTTCAGCGCCATAAAAAATATACTTAATCAGGGCAAGCCGGTTATTCTCGGACTGAGAACAGCATCCTACAGCACACATTGGGTTGTTGTAACAGGTTATTCGGGCAACACTTACTATGTAAACGACCCCGGCTCATCATCGAGAACAACACTCGGCAGTGTGTTTGAAAAATATCCGTATTTTTACAAAATGGCTTACTACAAGTAACAAAAAAGGACAGGGTTCAAATTGAACTCTGTCCTGAATTTTTTATTCGGTTTTAGAATCTGATAAGTGATGCAATCTTCAAAAATTCATCATAATAAAAAGAATCATATGAATCCATAATTGAAGGATCAACATATTCAAGTGCTGTAAAACCGATAACGGCAAGCACAGCAATTGCAATAATGGCTATAACAACGGATATCGCCCAAATTACAAGCATAGCTCTGAAAAAGTTTGCTCTGTTTCTGTTCTCCGTCATACAGGCAAAAACGATTGAAATTACAATACTTATCGGGCCGAGAACAGTTCCGAGAAGCAACCAGCCTAAATATGTTCCCATTGAAACGGGTTTATTCTCCTGCACGGGCTGATTGTATACATTATAATTTCCGTAATTGGGCATTGTGTAGGGCTCATTCTGCTGATACTGAGTATTCTGCTGATATTGATTATCCTGTTGCAGATAAGCACCGCAATTTACACAATGAGTTACGTTATCCTGACATTCTGTTCCGCAATTTTTACAAATCATATTATTACCTCCTTATATCGGGTAATTTCATTATAAGGCATTATAAGATATTTTGTCAATAACAATATTACACAAAAAGCATTACCAAAGCAAGAATTATAAGGAATGTAAAATTAAACAACGAAAACATACCCAGATAATACCAGGTTTTCTTCGGATTGTGCTTTACATATTCACGGAACGTTATAAGGCTTGCAAGGGATGAAATCAATGTGCCCACGCCGCCGATATTCACACCCACAAGCAAATCGGCATAATTATCGGTAAACTGCGAAAGAAGAATCGCAGACGGTACATTACTTATACATTGGCAGGACAGAATGCTCACAAGAAGTGTATTTTTTTCAAGAAGCATAGAGAAGAATTCTCTTACAACGTCAATTCTTGCCATATTGCCCGCAAAAATGAAGAAAAACACAAACGTAAGCAGCAGACCGTAGTCAACTTTTTTGAGCGCACGTCTGTCAACAATGAGAAGAACGGCAGGGATAACAATAAGACCTGTCCAATAAGGAATCCCCCTGAATACAATTATAATTGACAATGCGAAAAGGACAAGATAGAGAAGAGTTCTTTTGGGTGAAAGGTGTGTTTTCTCATCCGAAAGCTTCAGCGGCTCGGACTTTACAAAAATAAGACAGCAAACCGTAATCAGCGCAACCGACACGGCAAACGGCACAATCATTATTGAAACGAACTCAACAGTGGGAATTTCATACTTTGTGTAAAGATAAAGATTCTGCGGATTGCCGAAGGGTGTAAGCATACCGCCTAAGTTTGCGGCGATGTTCTGCATTATAAATGTAAATGCCATATACTTCTCTTTTCCCGTTACGGAAAGAACAAAATAACCTAAAGGCAGGAATGTGAGCAGTGCCATATCGTTTGCAATAAGCATTGAGCCGATAAAGGTTATGTATACGAGAGCGAGCACGCTCATTTTTGCATTTTTGAAAAGCTGAACAATCTTTCTTGCAAGAATATAAAAGAAATTTATATTTTTAAGTGCGCACACAACAGCAAGCACACAGAACAGACAGGTCAGCGTTTTATAATCAAAATAATCAAGATACTGAGCATCAACGGGCACTATTATACTTGTGATAACAGCGGCAACAAATGCAATAAGAACAACAGCATTTTTCTTTGCAAAACCTAAAACTTTTTCCATAAATTTACCTTCTTTTTCAAATCAACCACGACATTATACGACAAGAAGAAAATTATGTCAAGAAGATATTTCTAATGAGCAATTAGCAGTGAGTAGTGAGCAATTGAGGAAGCCCTACGGGCTTGATTTATATAAAATGGGTTAAAGGGCAACGCCCTTTCCACAATTACTCACTGCTCATTGCTAATTATTCATTTTATCGGTGAAACCGATAAAAAAATCCGCCTCGGGTGAGGCGGAAAATTTTGTATTAAATTTCAGGGTCAATTACTGTAATAAAATCTTTGAGCATATTAAAGAAACGCGTGATAGCACAGATAATGTCATCAATAAAGCTTGTATGCTCTTTACCGCAGTGTTCACAAGCACCGGTATCTTCTGCAAGCTTTTCAAATTCATAACCGCAACCATAATCACAGTTATAATCACCATTATTATCTATATGGTCAACTGCGTCACCGTAGTATTCACCGCATTCACAGAGATAACCTTTACAGGTCTGCGTGCCGCCTGAATGGGTGTGGATATTAGAGATTTCAAAGAAATCAGAAATTTCTGTTGTGCCGTCCTTGTAAATAACTTTACAGAAATAATATCCAACTTCAGTTGATGACAGTTTTGCTGTAGTTTCATTTTCAATAGAAACAGGATAACAGAACTGTGCTGTTAATGTTATTTCTTCATCAAAATAAGCATAAACACTATAATCGCCATCTTTTTCTATTTCAAAAACAGCGGTATTGTTTCCATCATAATCATAATAACCATAATATTCATCATAGTTCCATATACCTAATTCTTCAGCAGGTCCATCGGCATTAATTTTCAACAGACTTCCCGCTGAAAGATGAATAGTAAAATAATCTGCTCCATCATCACCCCACATATTACCGGACCAGCCATTTTCAGAATCGTATGAAGATGCTTCACCGTAAACATTCCAGTCAAAAGTTTGAGCATTTTCATCGGTAATTTCTGTTATTTCGTTAACATAATACCACTCATATTTTGCATCTGTGTCATCACTGAGTTCAACATACGGTTCTGCCGCTGTGGGCTGATGCGTAATTGCAAAACCATTTTCAAAAATATCAGTCTTTACAACTGTATCACCAACACTTACCTCACACAAATAATAGCTTCCTATTTTCGGAGATGAAAGATTATTGGTTGTTTCATTTTCAAGTTTGATTGTTTCGTAATCATCAGCTTTGCAATATACTGCACTTAAAGGTGCTTCAGCATCTGCACAAGTGGCTGAGATTGTATATCTATCCCCTACCGGAGCAACTACTTTGTATGTATCGGTTAAACTGTAATAAGTCTCATCAACAAATACATCGTATCCTTCCTCCGGATGAATATACTCAACCATCAGCCATTCATCCGATGAATCGGGATCAATCTGAACGTTTATCTGCATTATATCTCCTGCTTCAAGGTCGATATCAAAATACTCCACAGTAAAAGTATTGTTAACATAATCATTATACGACCCAATCCAATTATTTGTCGTTTCATCGTAGCTTGATGCAGTTTCACCGTATGTACTTTTTATTGCTATCGAATCGGTTACATTAACAAAATTATACTTCACCTCATACCACTGATATGTAACATTTTCGGAACTGTTAATCTCAACATATGGCTCTGCTGATGTTGGCTGGTGCGTGATTGCAACCTCATCTGCCGCGAAGGCAACGGGGACTGTGCTTGCAATCATTAAAATTGCAAGGATGATTGATAATAATTTTTTTGTTTTTGACATATTAAATGCCTCCTTTTATGGATTTAAAATACAAAAAAGCCGTTTGCAAAGCGTGATATTACTCACACTCTGCAAACGACTTATTATATACTGTATTATTATTTAGATTGCAAAAATAGGCGCAGTTATCCTGTCTGTCTGTCTGTCTGAAGATTATATGACATTCTGCCCAACTTTGCAACCCTCTTCCGTTAAAAAATTAACATATTTTTATGTATAAATTATACAATACAGAACTGCAATTTGTCAATATTATTTTGACATTTTAT
>JAFTVI010000023.1 GCA_017465825.1 Clostridia bacterium | reverse complement strand
CGATATATTTGTCGCTTTGCTCAAATGCGATATGATATAAATCCGCGTGCCGACAGGCACATATCGTATACGAATGTATATATCGCACCGTCAGGTATATCGAAAATCCGTTTACGGATTTATATCGCTACAATAATTTATCGGCAAAGCCGATAAATTATTGTTACTGTCCCTTCCCTTTCAAAGCGTTGATTCCTGCAACAATTCCGTTAACGGCGAGCTTCGGGAATGCTGTCGGTTTTTCGTTCATAAGGTCAACCATTGCATCGCCCAGTCCCTCATTCACAAGACCGTTCGAAAGGTAAGCCAGTGAGCGGATAGGCATTTCAAATGCGCCGTTATAAATCATTTCCGAAGAACTGATGTTTGTTTCCAGCTTGTCGGCAATCATATCAAACACAGTCTGCAGTACGTCCACATACTTTGTACCGAGAGCATCACCAAAACAATTTTCCCAGGTGTAAGGCTTTTCGGGCTTTCTGACGTCGAGCTTTCTGCCGAGGAGCTTTTCAAACTCACCTCTGCTCAAGGTCTGCACTTCTGCGCTGTTGTAAAGAGCGTCAACCTCTTCGCTGTAAGGATTCGTATGCACACCAAAGCCTGTGAGTTCAATCTCCGTATCAAGTCTTATATCCCTGACGGATGAGCCTGCCATAATGATATATTTGCCGTCATCGCAGACAAAATCTTTTTCAATCGTATTGTAATAAGCAAACGCACGCTTATCAAGCTTAACAGTTACATTTCTGCTCTCCCCTGCCTTAATGGCAACCTTTGCAAAGCCCTTAAGCTCCATATCACTTCTGAATATGGTCTTTTCGCAGGGTGAAACATAAATCTGCACGATCTCCTCGCCGTCAACATTACCCGTATTTTTGACGGTAAGAGTAACTTCAACATCCTCTGCGCCGTTTATCACGGTGGACTTGTTGATTTTAAGGTTGGAATACTCAAATGTTGTATATGAAAGTCCGTGACCGAATGGGAACAGGACTTCTTTTTTTGCCGTTTCGTAATAGCGGTAGCCCACAAAAATACCCTCGCGGTGTTCAACCGTATTGAATGTACCGGGGAAATTGTGATAGCAAGGTGTGTCCGTAAGCTTTACGGGGAAGGTTTCCGCAAGCTTACCGCAAGGATTTGCAACGCCGAAGAGGATATCAGCCTCAGCCTCACCCACAGCCTCACCTGCAAGGTATGCCTCAAGCACACCGCTGACCTTATTTATCCAGGGCATTTCAACAGGCGCGCCGTTGTGAAGAACAACAACGATATTCTTCTGCACACGGGCAATTGAATCTACAAGGTAATTCTGACATTCGGGCATTTTCATATTCTTTCTGTCAAAGCCTTCGGACTCGATAAATTCGGGAAGTCCGGCAAAAATAACAGCAACTTCCGCATCTGCCGCAACTCTTACAGCTTCGTCAACAAGACGGGGATTTATTGCCCTGTCATCAACGCCGAAGCCTTCTGCATAGGCAATATCGCAATGTTCAAGGGATGCATCGTAAGCGCCCGTGACCTTATAGCTGTTTATATGGGAACTGCCGCCGCCCTGATATCTCGGCTTTTTGGCATATCCGCCGATGAATGCGATTTTCTTATTCTTATCAAGGGGAAGAATGTTGTTATCATTCTTAAGCAGTACCATTGTTTTGAGCGCAACCTCTTTGGCGCGCCTGTGATGCTCCTCGCGGTCATACTCGCACTCAAGTCTGTTCTGTGACCACTTGAACACAAGATTTATGATTCTTCTTACAGCTTTATCAAGAACATTTTCACTCAGAGAGCCGTTTTCAATGGCTTCTTTGATTTTCTTTGCATTCATACCGTATGTGCCGGGCATTTCAAGGTCAAGTCCGTTTGCAAGACCTTTAACGCGGTCATTTACTGCGCCCCAGTCGGACACAACAAGACCTTTGAATCCCCACTCATCACGGAGAATATCGGTAAGCAGTTTTTTACTTTCGGAAACCTGTTCGCCGTTGACCCTGTTGTACGAGCACATAACAGTCCAAGGCTGAGCCTCTTTGACAGCCGTTTCAAAGCCTGCAAGATAGATTTCTCTGAGAGTTCTCTCGTCAACCTCAGCAGAAACGGTATATCTTCTCTTTTCCTGATTATTCACCGCAAAATGCTTAAGAGATACACCTGTGTTTTTTGACTGCACGCCGTTTATATATGCCGCCGCCATTTTACCTGCAAGATAGGGGTCTTCTGAAAAATATTCAAAGTTTCTGCCGCAGAGAGGAGAACGCTTTATGTTGATTGCGGGACCTAAAATGGTGGAAACATCCTCTGCCTGACACTCCTCGCCGAGAGTTTCACCGAGAGTTTTCATAAGCTCAACGTCAAAGGACGATGCAAGACCTGCCGCTGAGGGGAAACAGGTTGCAACGATACTGTCGTTTACGCCCAGATTATCGGCGGCGCAGTTCTGCTTGCGAAGTCCGTGGGGGCCGTCGCTGACCATTACGGAGGGAATCTTTGCAGGCGCGGAATCAACTGCCACCGTGTGCCAGAAATCCTTACCGGACACAAGTGAGATTTTTTCATCAAGAGAAAGACCGAGAATTACCTCGTCAAGGCTCACACGTTTAATGTTTTCAAAAGGTAAACGGTCATCATTTTTCTTTTTGCCGAACATAAAAGCATCTCCTTAATCTATTTTAAAACAACTGTATAAATTTCGTATTCTTCTGCCGCTGATAACTGCAACTCGGGCAGATTCGTATTGTCAATCACAGGCACGATCTGCATTTTTATTGAGTTCTTGCCGAAAAACTCAAAGCCCAGACCGAGCAATGCGGAAACATACTCCTTGGGTGTCCTCCCAGGCTCAAGATACTGCAAGCTGCTTATTGCAACGCCCTTGTCCGCATCGGACGGTCTTGCATCGAGAATAACAAAATCGCATCCTGCCGTGTAATATGCAGGAACGGTGTCGCTGTGAGTATCTGCAATCAACTGCTGTGAGGACAGGGTGATTGCCGTTTTACAGCTGACTGTGGAAACCGTGTATGAGAGCCAGTCTGCAATTTTCTGCTGTGCGCTGATTTCAAAGCCCTGTGAAAGAGAAAAGCTTACGTTTTCACTTTCTGCATTCGCGGGAACGGTTGCATTCTCAAAAACTATACCGTCAACTCCCAATGCGGCAACGTCACCTATAACCGTTGTAAGATAATAACAGACTTCATTTGAAAAGGGACTCAGCCACGCATTTGAGCCGTTTTCACCGCCGTACCAGATGGATGTGCTCTCGTCGGCGGCTGTAACGTAAGCAGTAACCGACTGATTGTTGCGTGCATAGATATCGTCTGCAAAGCAGGACACGGACGCATAAACGCTCAGTCCCTGCTGTTTAAGTTCCTTGATGATCTGAGCAATATTTTCAACAACCGTAGCCTGTGCCTCTGCGGAAACACTGATTGACGGCTTGAAATAAAAATGCCCCTGAGCATCCTTGAGTTCAATAATCACGGTGTCTGCACCTGCGGTCTTGCACTCGCCTACAATGCTTTCAATATTGACATCAGCCGGCACAGCTCCGCCGTAGGTGATGATCTTATCAACTGATTTTACTTGCGGTACGTCTGCAACAGTCTGATTTTCTTTTTTCTCCTCAGCCACAGGCACATCGGAAATAGCAAAGCACAGCGCCGTTACACAAAATGAAACGGCAAACACGCACACAAACAGCAGCGCAAGCCTGCGGCGCACTGCGGCTTTTTTTGCTCTTGAATTGACAAAGGTGTTGTTGTCACGGAAGCCCTCGCTGTCGGTAACAGAGGGAAATTCCTTTGAAAAGCGGTAATACCCCTTTGTGTGTGACACCTTAGGACCGATTATTCTTTTATCTTTGGATTTTTTTGTTTTTATTTTTTTCTTATCAGCCATTATACTAACCTTAACTTATAATTTATTATTTTTATTTTACTATAATTATCATTTATTTACAATACTTTTTGAAAAAGTGAAAAAATTTAAAAAAATTAAAACAAATGTTTGCTTTTTCAAAAAAAGTGTGATAGAATATATATGAACAAAAGTTTGCTTAGGGCACATTACTTTTTCGGGAGGATTTTTTATGAAGGAAATCAACGCCACTCAAAAAAAGATATATGAATTTCTTGCAGAGCGCTCACAGAACGGTGTTCCTCCGTCGGTGCGCGAAATCTGTGCCGCAGTAGGTCTTAAATCGACCTCATCCGTGCAGGCAAATCTTATTGCACTCGAAAAAGCAGGATATATCGAGCGTGACCCTATGCTCAAAAGGTCAATAAGAGTGCTGGGCCCTTCGGCAGACGATACGACAAAAGTTCCCCTTGTAGGCACGGTAACAGCAGGCTCGCCTATCCTTGCAGTTGAGCAGATCGAGGGGTACGTGCCCTACACAGGCACGGTTTCACGGGATAAATCACTTTTTGCCCTTCGCGTAAAGGGTGAAAGTATGATAAACGCAGGCATTTTTGACGGCGACATTATCATCGTCGAAAAAACTCCCGTTGCACGTAACGGCGAAATCGTCGTTGCGCTGATTGAGGACGAAGCCACAGTTAAAACATTTTATAAAGAGAACGGTCACTTCCGCCTGCAACCCGAAAACGATACTATGGCTCCTATTATTGTAGACGAGGTTGCAATTTTAGGTAAGGTGAAATCTTTGATAAGGAATTATGATGTTTAAACAACAATTCGGAATTATTCCGTAGGGCGCGTCGCCCCGTCGCGCCGATTGATGAAAATGTACCATTTTCATCAATAATAATATTTAAAATCTTATTTGGCCCGTTATAATTATCCAAATCGCAGATTTGGATAATTCGGAGCGACGAGGGCGTCGCTCCCTACAAATAAAAAATAATTTCCCGAAGAGAACTTCGGGAATTATTTTTATACTTCAAATTCAATTGAAAGAGCATTGTCTGACTCATTATGCCAGAAGCCGCTTGCGGTAATTTTTGCTGTGTACTTACCTGCTTTAAGATTTGTAACGGGTACGCTGACTGTTTCGGGCATATTGTAGAGATAATAACCTGACCATACTGCAAGCTGTTTTACAATGCGGTTATCTGCATCTCTTACAACAACCTTATAGTCGTTTACCATATCCTCTGCTATTTCAGCCTGATTGAATGTTATCTGCACGCCGTCATCCGTTTTTTCTGTCCAGACCTTTGCGCTGTCTGCAAAATGGGGTTTTACCGCTGTGAGATAACGCTTGTCGGTATAAACAAAGGTATCGGGCTCACAGGGCTTTTCAATTTCACGGATGCAGGGGAAGAAATTGTCCGTAAGAATATCATAGGGCAGAATACGGACTCTGTTATCTGCGTCAGCCTCAACGATATAGAACTGAGCGCAGTTTTCTTTATCGGGCGGAACTGTGCCGTAGTATTTGTCAAACTCGTCAAGCTCAAAATAGCTCAGTGAGCCTGTGCCGAGAGATGTAAAGTGCTTCTGATGAATACTTCTGGGGTCATTGATTGGTGCGTGGGAATGACCTGAAAAATCTATAACCTGAGGATAGTTCATAAGAGTGGGATAAAGTGCATCGTCACCCCAGTTTATACTGCCGTAAACAGTGTCGGAAATATGGGGATGCTGGAAGAAGAATATGGGAGCATCGGGATTGTCCTGTGCCGCCTCTGCAAGAGCCTTCTGTGCGAATTCAATCTGCGGTTCATCAAAATTACAGCCTCTCGTTGATGAAACGGAAATAAAATGAAAGCCGTTGATAACCTTATGAGCATCGTAATGCATACCGAAAATTCTCTTGAGCTTTTCCTTTGCGGCATCTTCGCCTCCGTCACCGTGATATTCGTGACTTGCAAGTGAAAGTGTCATATCGGTTTCAGGCTTTAAGTATGTATCGGTAACCTCCTTGAAGTTGAGCATTTCCTGCTCTGCACCGCTGTTTGCGAAGTCACCTACTGCAATAAACGCGTCAATTTTATTATAATCACAGCTTTCTGCATAGCGGTAAGCGGATGCAAGACCTTTTTTCAGCCTTGCAAGCTCCTTGCAGTCCTTTTCGGATTTCACGTGAATATCGCTCATTACGATAAATCTGATTTTTGGTGTAAACATAAATCAATTCTCCTTAGTTTTCAACAAAATATTTATTGTACCACAAAATGAATGAGTATACCGACCAGATACGCTTCATATTTTTCTCTTTATCGTTTTTGTGGTTTTCAAGCAGACCGAGAATATAATCGCAATCGAAAAACTTCTTTGCGGTGTCGCTCATAAAAGCGTCTTTTACTCTGTTGTAAAATTTTTCACGCTTGAGCCAGTCATTAAGAGGTGTAAGAAAGCCTGTTTTGGGCATACTTGCAGTCTTTTCGGGCACCTGCTTGAGTGCCGCACCTCTGAGTGCGATTTTTGTCTGCTCCTTCGACACCCTGTACTTTGTGGGGATGGAAAGTGCAACCTTAAGCATCTCTTTATCAAGGAAAGGCACACGAAGCTCGAGTGAATTTGCCATTGACATTCTGTCCGCCTTAACAAGAATGTCCTGCACGAGCCAGGTCTGCATATCAACATACTGCATTCTCGTTACGTCGTCAACATCCCTGCACATATCAAAATACGGCTTTGTGAATGTGGCAGGATTTGCGGCGGGAATATCGGGATTGAGAACCGCATCACGCTCATCAAAGCTGAAAACATAGTTGTTTCTTACAAAGCTTTCTTCAATTCCCTGTGCACCGCGCATAAGGAAGCGTCTGCCGTGGAATCTGGGCATATTTTCTACTGCCTTTGCGGCGCATTTTCTTAATGCCAGAGGTAATTTCTGATAATTTTCAAAATTAAGCGGATCCTTGTAATAATGATAACCGCCGAAAAGCTCGTCTGCACCCTCACCCGAAAGCACTACCTTGACCTGCTCGGATGCGAGCTTTGTAAGGTAATACAACGCAATGGCAGAGGGATTGGGCAGAGGCTCATCCATATAATACTGAACAACGGGAGCCGCATCGAAAAATTCGTCTGCGGAAATCTTTTTTATATAATTCTCAACGCCCGCAGTTTTTGCAAACTCCTGAGCATACTTAAGCTCGGAATACTTCTCCTCCTCATAACCTACGGAGAAAGTACGCACATTGTTGTTTTTACTCATTTCCTTTACAACGTAGCTTGAGTCAACGCCGCTTGAAAGGAAACAGCCTACCTCAACGTCCGCAATACCGTGCACGGTGGTTGAATCGCGGAAGGTTTCTGCAATGATATTTTCCCATTCCTCAAGAGATTTTGAATCGTCAATATCATACTTCATTTCATAATATTTGCCCTCGGTAAGCTTGCCGTCCTGCCACTCAAAATATGATGCGGGAGCGAGCTTATAAACATTTTTGAAAAGGGTTTCGTTCGATGGAATATACTCAAAACAGAGGTATTCGGGGATTCGCTGAGTATTAAGCTCCTTTTCAAAATTGGGGTTGGACAGGAATGTTTTTATCTCGGAGCCGAACATAAAGGTCTTACCCTTAAGATAGTAGAAAAAGGGCTTGATTCCGAAAATATCTCTTGCGCCGAAAAGCTTTTTCGACTTTGTATCCCATATTACGAATGCAAACATACCTCGCAGCTTCGGAAGTAAATCCTTGCCGTACTCCTCATAGCCGTGAATAAGCACCTCGGAATCTGTATGAGTATAAAAATTGTGTCCTTTTGCAATAAGCTCCTCACGCAAAGATTTATAATTGTAAATCTCTCCGTTGAATACGAGAACCTTGGACTTATCCTCATTGTAAATAGGCTGACTTCCGCCGTCAAGGTCAATGATACTCAGCCTTCTGAAGCCTAATGACACGTCACTGTCAACATAATAGTCATCTTGATCGGGACCGCGGTGAACGATTCTGTCCGCCATAGCTCTGACGGTGCTGTTATTCAGCTCAGCATCGGAGCTTTCATTTAAAAATCCTACAAATCCGCACATTTATATCACCTTACCTTCTTTCCGCAAAGGAGTATGCTCTTTTTTGCAAGCACCTCAAGAGAATCTATAACGTCATCCCTGTTAAGTGCAAAATCCTTGTTGATTACCGACAGCTCAGTGCAACCGAGTGCTACCGCGTCGCATCCGTCGGCTTTCATATTGTTGATAATTCTTACAAATTCATTTATATTTATATCCTTGCCTGCCTTGACCTGATTATAAATAATATTCATCAGCGACTGCTCATCCGCAAGGGTGGGAACAGCCCAGTCGATACCGAATTTTTCGCACATATGCTGATATGCTCCGGCTGTAATTGTACCCTTTGTGGCAAGAATACCCAGCTTTTTAATATCCGGCGTATTTTCCACAGCGTAGCGGACAGTTTCTTCAATGATATTCAGCATTGGGATTGAGATGTTGCGCTGAATCTGCTCATAGAAGAAATGCGCCGTGTTGCAGGGCATCACAACGTAATCCGCCCCCGACATCTGTAGCTTTTTTGCATCCTCAATCATCATCGGCAGAGGATTGGGTTTAGTGCTGTCAAGAATAAAATCGGTACGGTCAGGTATGGCGGCGTGATTGAACACCACCATAGATATATGGTCCTGATCCTTTTCGGCTCCGGTCAGCTTGACTATAAGATCCATAAAATAGACCGTTGCAAGAGGCCCTAAGCCGCCAAGGATTCCGAGAGTTTTATCAGCCATTATTACGTGCTTCCTTTTCCGCTTTTTCAGCCTTTTCAACCTTGTGATACTTTCTGAACTGGTTAAGATAAGCGGCTAAAACATAAAATGCTCGTTTCGGGCTCATATCCTGCCTGTAGAAAAGCGGATAGCTCACCTTACCTGCACGCCAGAGCTTATTGACCTTTTTTCTCAGCTCCCCGTTTTTGAGATATCGCATAATGATACCCTTTGGCACAACGGTGAAAAGATTTTCATTATCGGCAACGGTATATTCAAGCTCCTTGCCGTAAATAAGGTCGTCAACTATCCATTTGACGGTATTGAAGCCGCTGCCCGTAACATAGAAATTACTTCTGCCCAGACGGACGTTGATTTCAAAGAAATTATACGTGTTGTTGCGCTCGTCATACTTGATATCAAAGTTTGCAAAGCCCTTGTAGCCTATGTGCTCAAGGAATTTTGTAGCCGCCTCAACGATTCCGTGAGTGTCAACCTCATTTATGATTGCAACGGGGTTGCCGATAGCCGAGGGAGTGTGATCCTCAAGCAGACAATGACCCAATGCGGCAAATTTAACCTTTGAATTCTTATCGCAGTAGCAGGTAAGAACTCTCATATTTGAATCGTCACCGGGGATGCAATCCTGAATAAGAAATTTATAATCATAGCTTGATTTTTCAAGGTTTGCAAGCATCTCTTTAAGGTCTTTTTCGTTGTGAAAACGGAAAACCTTTTTCTTACCGGGGAACTTTGCGTAGTGATACAGTGCGGAGTTAGCGGTTTTTGCAATTACGGGATACTCAAAATCAAAATCGAGTGCATTTTCTTCGCCGCAGTTGTAAACATAGGTACGGGGATAATCAATGCCCAGCTCCTCGCAGATTGCGTAGAATTTATCCTTGAGCACGATTTCGTCCATAAGCTCCTTATCAATGTAAGGAATTACAAAATATTCACCGAGAACGGCTTTGTTGTCCACAAAATTGCGAACGTAAAAATCGCCGCAGCCCATAAGTATAAGCTTCTTTTTGCCCTTGAACTCCTTGCCTATCTCAACAAGCTTTTCAACGAGATATTCAACGTCGTCAATACCGGGAATAACGCGGTTTTCTATAATTTTACTCTCGGATATAATTCTTGCCCTGCGCTGACTTACAACAAGGGATTTGATTTTATACTCCTCGTGAAAGCTCCTTGCAAGGCTGTAAGCGGTAATGTCCGCACCGAGAATAACAGGTAAAAATTCAGTTTCTCTTATTTCCATATTTAAAACTTCCTTAATAAATATTAATAATCATTACATTTTATTGTACCACATTTTTTGCCCGTGTCAATCATTTAATGGGCATATTGACAATATTTATTTCAAAAAAACAGCACTCTTTTTACGGAGTGCCGATTACTGTACTGTCACGGATTCTGATTCGGGCATCTGAATTATTTGTAGATGTCCCCACGATTACCGACAGCGATAACACGAACAAGCAGAACATCATTATCAAGCGTGTATATGATTCGGTAATCGCCGACACGAAGCCTGTAATAGTTTTCATAACCCTGCATTGCTTTTATATCGCCTGTCTGAGGCAGTTTGTAAATTGCTAAGAGTATACGTTCTCTTTGCTGTTTCGGCTGTTTTGAAATAAATTTAACAGCCTTTTATCAATTTCAATTCTGTACTGCATTGATGTCTACCCCACACATTTTTGCGGCTTCATCAAATGATACAAAATCGCCCTTATCGTTGCTGTCTTCATACTCCTCTATCAGACTGTTGCAGAATAAATCATCTGCATTTTCATCAATGCATAAGCCCTGCAGATATGCCACTGCATAAGCGAGCTTGTATTCAGGGATTCTGTCAAGCAACATCATTGCCAATTCTTTGTTACTCATATTCTGCACCTCCGTAATTATTATCGCATATTCAAGCAAATAATGCAATGGTTTCGTTTTATTTTTTCTGTATCTTTCTATCTTTATTTATTTTTACTATTTACTTTTTTCCCCATTTGTTTTATACTATATAGGATAATACGAAAATTTTGCTCTATAAGGAGATTGAATATGGATTACAACGCATTGAGCGAGCTTTTATTCCCCCAAATCACAAAAACTCCCGAATATTTTGAAGAGAAATATCCGCCCCGACAGCTTAAGGAGGGCGCAAGAGTTACACGTTTTGCACCCAGTCCCACAGGCTACCTTCACATAGGCGGTCTTTTCGGTGCACTTACCGACGTTATGACCGCAAAAGCAACGGGCGGTGTGTCATATTTAAGAATTGAGGACACCGATAAAAAGAGAGAAATCAACGACGGTGTTTCCGCCATAATCAACGGTTTTGATGCTTTCGGCGTAGGCTTTGACGAGGGTGTTACAGGCTTCGGCACGGAAGACGGTGCATACGGTCCCTATACACAAAGTCAGCGAGTTGAAATATATCAGACAGTAGCAAAATCCCTTGTAAAACAGGGACTTGCCTACCCCTGCTTCTGCTCAGCAGAGGAGCTTTCCGCAATGCGTGAAACACAGGAAAAGGAAGGTACTGCTATCTGGGGTTATTTCGGCAAATGGGCAAAATGCCGCGACCTCACCTTTGATGAAATCAAAGCAAAAATCGAAGCGGGACAGCCTTATGTTCTGCGTTTCAGAGCTGACGGAAGTGAAGATAAAAAGGTAATTTTTGAAGATATTATCAGAGGCAAAATTGAAATGCCCGAAAATATAATCGACGAGGTTCTTCTCAAGTCCGACGGCGTGCCGACCTACCATTTTGCACACGTCTGCGACGACCATTTTATGAGAACGACTCACGTTATCAGAGGTGAGGAATGGATATCATCCGTTCCCAAGCATATCGCGCTTTTCAAGGCTTGCGGCTACAAAGTGCCCAAGTATGCACACACTCCTCAGGTTATGAAAATCGACGAAGAGGACGGAACAAAGCGCAAGCTTTCCAAGAGAAAAGACCCCGAAGCGGCAGTAAGCTATTTTGTTGAAAAAGGCTTCCCCAAGGAGAGCGTGCTCGAATATCTTGTTACTCTGCTCAACTCTAATTTTGAGGACTGGAGAAGAGCAAATCCCACTGCGGATGTTTTTGATTTTCCCTTTAATCTCAAAAAAATGAACGCAAGCGGATGCCTTTTTGACCTTGTAAAGCTTACCGACGTAAGCAAAAACGTCATTTCCGTTATGAATGCGCAGAAGGTGTATTCTCTCGTTGAAAAATGGGCGTCGGTTTACGATAAGGACTTCCACAAGCTCCTGACATCAGACGCAGAATACGCAACAGACATCCTCAACATTGACCGTGAAAATCCCAAACCAAGAAAGGATATTTCACAGTGGTCACAGGTCAGGGACTACGTAGCTTATTTCTACGATGAGCTTTATACTCCCGATTACACAATGCCTGCCAACATTTCCGCAGAGGATGCAAAGGCTGTTCTTTCAAAGTATCTTGAGGTCTACTCTGCCGAGGATGACAAGGACACCTGGTTTGCAAAAATCAAGGAGATGTGCGAGCCCTTAGGCTTTACTCCCAATGTCAAGGAATACAAGAAAAATCCCGATGCATACAAGGGACACGTGGGCGATATCTCCACCGTACTGAGAATTGCCGCCACAAGCAGGACAAACACTCCCGACCTGTATATGATTATGAAGCTTTTGGGTGAGGACAAGCTCAAAGCAAGAATCAACAACACTATTGAGAATTTATAATATTTCAAGGAGATTTTTATGGAAGAAAATGTAAGAAATTCTAATTTTATTCACGATATTATCGATCAGGAGCTCCGTGACGGCGTCAACACAAGAGTGCAGACCCGTTTTCCACCCGAGCCCAACGGTTATCTGCATATCGGTCACGCAAAGGCTATATGCATAGACTTCGCAACTGCCGAAAAATACGGCGGCATATGCAATCTGCGTCTTGATGACTCCAACCCCTCAAAAGAGGACACGGAATATATTGACGCTATCAAAGAGGATATCGAATGGCTCGGCTTCAAATGGGCTAACGTTTACTATGCCTCCGATTACTTCGATTTTGTGTACGAATGTGCAATCAAATTAATCAAAAAAGGTAAGGCATACGTCTGCGATCTGTCCGCAGAAGAAATGCGCGCTTACAGAGGAACACTCACAGAGCCGGGCAAAAACAGTCCCTACCGTGACCGTTCAGTTGAAGAAAATCTTGACCTTTTTGAGAGAATGAAAAACGGCGAATTCCCCGAGGGAAGCCACGTTCTCAGGGCAAAAATCGATATGGCATCGCCAAATATCGTTATGCGCGACCCCGTAATTTACAGAATTATGTACGTTAACCACCACCAGACGGGTGACAAGTGGTGCATCTATCCTATGTACGATTTTGTACATCCCCTTTCCGATGCAAAAGAGAACGTAACCTATTCTCTCTGCACCCTTGAATTTGAAAACAACAGAGCCGTTTACGACTGGTTTATCAAAGAAATCGGCTTTGCAGAGCCTCCCCGTCAGATTGAGTTTGCAAGACTTAACCTGAACTACTGCCTTACAAGCAAGAGAAAGTGTATGAAGATGGTAAACACAGGTCTTGTAAGCGGTTGGGACGATCCCAGAATGGCTACTCTCTGCGGTATGAGAAGAAGAGGATATCCTGCACAGGCTATCCGCGATTTTGTTGATAAAATCGGCGTTTCAAAGGCAAACAGCGTTGTGGATTACGGCTTGCTCGAATCCTGCGTAAGAGATTGCCTTAATGCTTCTGCGCCCAGAGCTATGGCGGTTCTCGACCCGCTCAAGGTAGTTATCGACAATATGCCCGATGACTTCTCCGACACACTCGAAACAGATATTCACCCCGACCACCCCGAAATGGGCAAGAGAGAGGTTAAATTCGGCAAGGAAATTTACATCGAAAAGAGCGACTTTATGATTGAGCCGCCTAAAAAATATTTCCGTCTGTACCCCGGCAACGAGGTGCGCCTTAAAGCAGCTTATTACGTGACCTGCACAGGCTATGACGTGGACGAAAACGGCGAAGTTACCTGTGTTCACTGTACCTACGACCCCGAAACAAGAGGTGGTGATTCACCCGACGGCAGAAAGGTCAAGGGCACTATCCATTGGGTCAATGCGGCTGACTGCAAAAAGGCTGAGGTACGCCTTTACGACAGACTTTTCAACGTTCCCAACCCCAGTGATGAATCAAACGGAGATTTCACCGAAAACATCAACCCAGACTCCCTTAAAATCGGCGAATGTCTGCTTGAGGGCGGCATAGGTGAGCTCAAAGCGGGCGACACGTTCCAGTTTATGCGTCAGGGCTACTTCTGCGTTGACAAGGATTCAACAGACGGCAACATCATTCTCAACAGAACGGTTCAGCTCAATTCCTCTTGGAAATAAGAAACACGGAGGGATAATGGATGAAAATTATCTACAAAATTTTAAACTCCGCAGCCGTACTTGCGTTTATTCCGGTGCTGCTTTTCCTGCCGATGTTCAGATTCATTATGACCATCGGTATGAACTCAAGCAATATTCTGATGTCACTTCTTGGCAGCGCGTTTGATATCAACAGCGTTATCACTCAGGCAACGGGAATTGACTTCTCAAAGCTGCCCGAGACCTATACCATCCCCGAAATTTATAATCTTCTGTTCTCTGAAAATGCAACAATAGGGGCGGCAGGCTTTGACATTTCCGCCGTGCCCGAAGAAATCGTAAATTATTTCTCCGCGGCGGCAATTCTGCTCGCAGTAGCGTTGTTTTTTGCAATAGTCGTATTCTTTGTGGGACTTTTCACAAAGAAAAAGCTTCTCACCGCTTCATTCGGCGCCTTAGGCTTTGTTTCCGCATTCTCTGCTGCAAAATGCTTTGACCATATTGCAGAACAGCTGGTTTCCGGTAAGCTTTCTCTCACCCCGATTCTCGAAAAGCTTGAGGCTCTGCAGGACTATGCAAGCTACCTTGAATATGTCAACATCGACATAAGAATTTTCGAGTTAAGCTCTGCTTACACGATGCTTCTTGTCATATTCGGAGCAATTGTTCTGCTCAATATCGGCTTTCATCTCGCCGACAGTGTGTCAGATGCATAAAAAGTTAAATTTTTTGCCAAACTGACACAAATATTTATAAAATATACTTGCATTATTTTTATTTATATTATATAATACAAGGGTAATTAACATAAGGAGGCATATACACTTATGAATAATAAAATCTCAAGGAAAATTATTTCCTGCATACTTGCAGTGGTAATGCTTTTCGGTGTAGCTTCGGTTGCAGTATCTGCTGCGGCTGACGATTATGATTATCCCGTAATCGTAATCAACGGAATTGACAACAACCCCCTGTATGCAAATCCCCACGCGGTAACTGCTGCACAGATATTCCCGCCTTCGGACATCAATATCGCAGCCATTACAGCAGAAATGTACATCAGCGGTATTGTAGCAATGGCATCCGGTGATTATGAAGAGGTTATGAATTTCTTCGTAGGCTCTCAGCTTTTTGAAATTCTTGAAACCGTTCAGCTCAATCCCGACGGAACCTCAAAGAGCTCCAACATCGGCCCCATCACTTACGAATATTCCCTCGATTACTACAGCACATCAGCAGACTATGCTAAAATCGCAGGCGAGATCGGTTTAGGTATGGCTGACAGACTCGGTTCAAAGAATGTTTACGTGTTTACATACGATTGGCGTATTGACCCCATCGAAAATGCACTTAAGCTTCACGAGTTCATTCAGCACGTTAAGGCTATGACCGGAAAAGAGAAGGTTACACTCGTTTCCGAGGGCTACGGTTCAACAGTTGCTGTTACATACCTTGCTCAGTGCTATGAAGATGCTACCGCAGATGTGGACAACTTCGTTACAGTCAACTCTGCATTTATGGGTTCATCACTTATCGGTGATATCTACACAGGCAGACTTGCTACAAACTACAACGAGCTTCAGGCAACAACATCTGCTTTCATCCGTTACACAAACGATGTTCCTGACAACCCCTTCACAGCTATAGCAATCAACATCCTCAACTACATTCTCAATACAGAATGGGAAACACAGGATCTTATAGCTAACTGTCTTACAATGATGGGTCACATCACAGACGACCTTTATGACCATTACTTAAGAGAAATGCTTAAGAATTATGTAGGTCTCTGGGCACTCGTTCCCGTTGACTACTATGACGAAGCTATGGACTGGATGTTTATGGATGAAAGCGACGGAGCTGAAGGCGCTTATAACAGCGAAATTCAGGAAAAGATCCAGACATTCAAAAACTACCAGTACAGCGCTGATGAAATTCTCAACAAGGCTAAGAGCGAAGGAATCAACGTAAACGTAGTTTCCGGCTGGGACATTCAGCTTGTTCCCATCGGTGACAACAAGGCTTCTCAGGAGCTTCTCCAGGAAGACTACAGCATTGGCAATTACACAGGCAGTCAGACAGAAACAATCGGCCTTTCTGCACAGAGCGACGGTCTTATTGATACTCACTACTCAAGCTTCGGTGCTTACACTGTTGCACTTAACGACGTTGGTGCTGCAATACAGAACAGCAAGCAGAGAAACACAGAGGGCGAATGTGAAAACCATGACCATATGAATGCTGTTTATGATACACTCGATTACGAAGGCGATCTTGCAGGCATTGCACATTACATTGATGCTTCTACCTGTGCTCTTCCCGACAACACCTGGTTCATCAGAAATATGAAGCACGGTACATTTGACACAGAAAGCAATTCAATGGACTTCCTTGTATACCTTGCAACCTGCGATGCTACAATGGACGTTTACTCAGCAGACGGTCTTTACGCACAGTTTATGTGGTATAACAGATATGTAAATCCCGGTTATCTTCAGATTCCCGATTACTCACATCTCAGCGGTCAGTACCTTATGGGTGATGCAAACCTTGACGGCAAAATCACAGCAGCTGATGCAAGAGAAGTTCTCCGTATCTCTGCAGGACTTGAAGATATGCCTGCAAATGACGATGTTGTATTCCTCAACGCAGACGTTAACGGCAACGGCGTAATTACAGCAGCCGATGCAAGAATTATTCTCAGAGTTACAACAGGTCTCAGCGATTTCAAGGATTTTGAAAACACCTCTGACATCGATGATACAAATGAAGAATAATAGCTGAATAACCAAGGGGCTGTAAAAAAACGCCCTAAAAAATCCGAGATTCGTGAAAAAGCGAGTCTCGGATAATTTTTTTGTTGAAAACTGATTGTTATGTGGAAAATTGTGCTAATCGGAACACACCAACAAAACCGACGAGTTTTTTCGT
>JAFTVI010000022.1 GCA_017465825.1 Clostridia bacterium | reverse complement strand
GTTGTATATTATGTTTCGGATGACGGAACAATAGAAAGATTGAAAACTTTCCGCAACAAAGACGGTTACATTTATTTTGAAACCGACCATTTCAGCTACTACGCTGTTGTTGAAGAAACGGAAGTTGAAGAAGAAACAGATTTCCTCAGTTCGATCAAGAGCTTTTTCGATTCAATCAAAGCTTTCTTTGAAAACCTTATGGCTATTCTTAAAAACTTCCTCGGAATCATAGACTAAACAATTAACGCAGACACTTATGGTGTCTGCGTTTTTTAACAATGATTTAGCAGTGAATCTGTTGGGTAATTGTAGGGCGCGACGCCCTCATCGCTCCGAATCATCAAAATCTGCGATTTTGATGATTACAATGTACTTTTACAATATGCATTATATTATTAATTGATGAAAATGGTACATTTCCATCAATCGGCGCGACGGGGCGACGCGCCCTACGGAATAACGCAAAATTATTGTTTATATTTAATTATCAGCTAAAAAAAAGGACAGCGGTTGCTGTCCTTTTTTTATCAGCGGACTTTGCCGCCTTTCATTGCGATAAGCTGTCTGTAATTGATAAGTCTTACGCCGTGTTCCTTAAGGAACTGATGTGTATAGGGGTCTTTCATAAGCTGATACTCCCATACTCTGTCGCTCCATCTGCCGGTGATTGACTTAAGCTCGTCACACTCAACGGAGGGATGAATAAATGTTTCCGTTACGCCGTCTTCGGGAATGTCTACCCAGATGTTGAGTATCATTTCTCTGTACTTCTCGTAGCTTTCACGCATTTCATCGTTCCAATCGGGGAAGAGGAGATAATCGGGGATAACTACGCCGTACTTTTTGCCCCACTTCTTTGAAAGGAGAGGTACAGCCGCATAAAGGAAATAAGGTGTACCCTTGGGGCAGATTCTCTTGTCTGCCGCTGTATACAGTCTGTATGCATAGCCGTAATCTCCGCATACACGAAGTGCGAGCTTGCTCAGACCGATTCTGCCTGTGTAGTGACCGTAAAGTGAGCCCATATGGTTGTCGATATGAGAGGGCTTCATTCCCATTGAATGAGCAAGGTCGATCTGTGCTCTTACTTCTGCCTCAATGTCCTCATATGTAGCGTTCTTTTCAACCTGATCGCTCTCGTGCCACATATAGCCGTCCTCGTCAATGAGTGATTTGCCGTCTGTAAGCGGTTTCCAGCGGTATTCGCCCCATTCGCTTGTGAGTGTGAGATGCACACCGATTGCGTATTCGGGGTGGTCGATTGAAAATTTAACAGCCTCTTCAGCTGCGGGGCAGGGCATCATAATAGTTGATGATTTGAGCCAACCGCCTTCAAAAAGCTCTGCAACAGCTTCGTTTGCGGCGTGACACATACCATAGTCGTCTGCGTTAACAATAAGGTACTTTGCCATAATATACTACCTTTCATTACAAAATTTTACAATAATATGATAATACATTCCGCACAAATAATCAAGATACAAAATGCAAATAATTATACAACTGTATAATATTTATTCCTCAACAGTCAACGTAAGGGGGATTGATGTCTGATATCTCTGCGTTGTGTTGGGTTTAAGTCCCGTTGTGTAGTTGAAGATAAGGTCGATTTCGTACACATTTTTGCCTTCTTCATAGGGAACTGTAAAGGAAATATCCCATTCGAGAGGATATGTGCCGTTCTCGTCCGAGGGTAAAGCAACTTCTTCGGGCAGGATTGCATCACCGTTGTTTTGATCTGCAGTATAGAGTGTGTAGCCGAACTCTGCGCCCGATAAGGTTATGCTGTGGAGCATTCCGTAAAAATCAGGCTCTGTTTTCTCGATTGAAACAGTTGTCGTACAGCTGAGCATACCGTCTGCTTCTGCGCCGCTATACGTAAATTCCGTCTGCGAAACGGTAATGTTCACGCGCCTTGCAATAAGCTGTTCTTCTGCGCCCGTAGCGGAATTGTATTTATATATAGCTGCAGCCGCACAGGTAATAACAAGTGCACTGATTGCAATAAGACATACAGCCGCAGTCAATAATTTTTTTCTTTTCATTTTAAATCACCGATACTATTTTAATACAATAAAACTGCTGTGTCAACCATCGGGCATCTCTAAAAACTCTTGAACTATCTGACAAAAAATTTCTACACAATATTTGTACCTTTAGTTTTTAGAAATGCCCCGTCGGAAATTTCCGCAACAGCACGTTTGTAGTCCTCATAGCTCATAAATGTGTTGATAAGCTTCAACAGCTGTGAATTGGACATCCTTGAAGGCAAGCCTAAAACGGAGAGTAATTTATACTTGCGCTCTTTAGCATTGTCCGTGCCTGTCAGTCCGTCCTCAAACAGATCGGTTGCCGTAACCTGTCTTTTGTGGGTGTTATCTGATTGAGTATGATAAACTCCCGCTTTTTCCATAGCCGACGTTATGATCTCTTCACTCAACCCCTCGACACCCAGCTTCCCCTCTTTTGACGGCTCTGCCTTGCGCTTTTCCTTGCCGAAAACGTCGGGTATGTACACGTTGATAACCTCACCGTCAGCGGCAATGTTGCGGATGTGATTGCGTATTTTAAAGCCTGCGGCGTCGCTGTCGGTCATAACGATAATGCCGTTGGTTTTTGCAATGCGGCGGATAAGAGCTTTTTTCTCTTCGTTGGAGAAGATTCTGAACCCGTCGGTTTCTATTATGACCGCATCTATGAAGCCTGAGAGCCTGATTTTATCGTATTTGCCCTCAACAATGATTGCTTTGTCAAGCTTTATCATTTTTTGCCTCCTGCGATGTAGAGAAGTTTTGCAACAAGCTCTTCGAGAATTATGTTGTTGTCCGAGCTGAAGGATTTGATTCTTATGTCCGCCTCGCTTACCGCGTCGAGCAATTCTTTTATCTGTGCCATTGTCAGCTTTTCTGCACTGCGTGCCGCTTTTTCGAGCCTGAAGGATTTGCCCTTATAGCCTGCGAAGGCTTTGAGATATTCACTGTAGCCTGTCCGCTGAGCCTGTGCCGCCTTTGCCCTGTAAATATCCACATAACCGAATGCTATCGTTCCGATAATCATAGTCGGCTCGGTTTTTTCTTTTATAAGCTGAGAGAGGATTTCAAACGCTCTGTCACTTTTGTGTGAATTTATGGCGGTTGTCAGGTCAAAAACCGATGCTTCAACAGATTTTACCGCGATTTCGTCGATAAGCTCTTTTGTGATTTCCTTTCCGAATGAGTAAGCGCAGATCTTATCGAACTCGTTAAGCAGAATATTCATCTCGTTACCCACAACAGATATAAAATACTCTGCGTTTTCTTTTGTGATCGATGAGCCTCTTTTGCCTGCTGAACGTACAAGCAGGTCCGCAACGGCATTATCGGAGCGCTTAGCAAGCGAAAATACCGTGCCGCTTTTATTGACTGCATCAATAATTGTTTTCCATTTGGGATTCTGTTTTACGTCAACCTCTGTTGAGGACATTAAAAATATAAGCGTTGTTGTGTCGGGAATGTTTGAAAAGTAGTCCTGATACTGTTTCAATTCATCAGCCGTTGCCTTTACGAAATTGAAATCCTTTACAAAAACGCAGACACGGTCACTCATAACGGGAAGTGTTTCACAGGCTTCGTAAACAGAATCAAAATTCACCGTTTCGGAGTCAAAATAATAGTAATTGAAGCTCATTCCCGAAGTGTCCGTTATGGCAGACGCCAGAGAATTTGCATAGAAAACGGAAAGATAGCTCTCGTCACCGTAAACAAAATACAGGGAAGAGAATTTGCCGTCTTTTATATGCTTTTTTATGGATTGCTCGTCATTTAAAATCATTATTTGCCTCCGTGATGATTGTAAAAGAGGACGGATACATTCTGTATGTTATCTGTCCGCTGTGCTTTGTTGTGCAGATGCTGTTGCTGTCATATATTTTGTCGGCTGATGTGGAAACTATAACCTTTTCAAAGCCTGACAGGTCAATATCGGGAACAGCCTGTCTTGTTATGAGCAGAGAGCCTGTCTGCCAGCTTTCGTCAACCGATGAAAAATCAACAGTGGGTCTGAATATTATTGTGCAGGAAAATCCGTCGGATTCTATACGTACACCTGAAAAACTGTCATTATTAATATATACCAAATTGCAGTTTTCGTCAAGGCTGAGAGTGTAATTATCGGTAATGCGTGTGTTCTCGGGCAATCCTGAAAGGGCATAAACGGGGATATCAGCATCACAGCATATACAGCTGTCAAAATCATATCTGTCAAGCACCGTATACATATAAGCTGATTCTGTTTTCGTGTTACGGGGTATAATCAGCAGATCGTATTCCATAGTGTTTGTGTCAGCGGCGTTCGTAAGCTTGTGTTCCTTATAGACTGAACCTCCGCAACCGATAATAATATCATTTCCTTTGATGTTAAGGACAATTGAAGTTCCGTTGCCCACATCTGCCGCCGTGATTCTGATTGAGTTGTTTTGCACTGTAAGCATTGCAAGGGAAATTACAATAACGGCTGTGTATGAAGCAAAAAGCGTGATATTGAGCCGTTTCTGATTTTTTCTGAATATAAAAATCAGCACAAGAATCATAACGGTTGCCGCAAGAAATATAATTTTTGCAAAAACTGATGATGTGTCAACAACTGCAGCGCGGAGCTGTGCAATTTTTTCTGTTACAAACAAAATATATTTTGCAATAAGCGTTACCAGAATCAGCAAAGGCTTTGAAATTGCGGCAACAGGGGAGAATATAACTGCAAGGGCAGAGAGCATCATCATAAGCTGTGCTACTGACAGACACAGTATATTGGTTATCGGCGCGCAGAGTGAAAAGCTGTTAAGGCTTATTGCGCAGACAGGCAGGGTGAATAATGCTGCCACAACCGACATTATCAGGGTCGTACACAGGGTTGATGTAATCCTGCATAAAAAATCATTCTCAATCTTCTTTTCAAGCCGCACGGTAAGCTCCTGTAAAGGCTTTGTGAACAGAAGTATTCCGAATGTGGACAGGAATGACAGCTGCAGTGAAATGCTCATTACAGAATACGGATTAATCAGCAGAATCAGCGAAACAGCCAGAAAGAGTGAATTTAGAGAATCGGAGTTTCGTTTTATGAGCCTGCCGAAAAGCAATACAAGCATCATAATGCCTGCACGCATAACGGATTTGGTAAAGCCCGTAAGAGCCATAAAGAACAGTACAAAAATAATGGAAAATACGGCAGATAACCTGTTTTTCTTCTTGAATACTTTATCAAAAATCACGGCTATTGCCGATGTCCATAATGTAAGATGAAAGCCCGAAACTGCAAACAGATGTGAAATGCCTGAATAGCGGAAATTCTGCATTGCATCAGCATCTGCCTCTGATTTATCTCCCGTAAGCATTGCAACAGCAACCGAAGATACAGTATCGTTCCCTATAACGGACAGTGAATCGGAAATATATTCTCTTATTTCGTTCAGGTAATAATTGATTGAGTGCTTTTCCGCCTGTGTAATTGCAAAATAATCGGTTGTGTAAGCACCGAGATAAATGTTATCAGCCTTGTAGTTTGCTGTATTTCCGTTTGACGCGCCCAGCTCATACACAGTTGCAGACGCGAATGTTAATATATCGTCAATTTCCGCTTTCTGATATACGGCACTGCAGACACGGATCGCAGTTGATGTTTTATTTCCGTTGATTACGGCGTTTTTTATTGTGTAATAGTGTCTGTCATAGGAATTTTCGTATTCTGAGAGAGTCCCCGATATGGTTTGCTCTGCTTCGTTGCACAGCTCCAGCGCAGGCAGATAATCGGTCACGGCTTTTGTACAAAAGGAGCTCGCGGAGGCTAAAAGCGCCAGCGAGCAGACAAAAGCGGCAGATGCAGTTTTGTTTTTGTTTCTTAATAAAAACAGTATGAATGATAAAAGAATTGACACGGCAAATACAGCCGCAGCACATTTAAACCCCAGCAGATTGAATAAAATAAGCGAAATTATCAGTGTTGATCCAAAATATATAAACGGTCTTTTCATAGCTTATTTCTGTTTATTTTAGAAATAATTATCTTACTGTTTGTTTTTGCAAATTCGCTCAAAGAATATGAACGCACTCGTTCTTTTACAATGTTAGGAATGAGGAACCCGACAGATGTAAGTTCAGCGCAACGGTTAATGACGGTTTTGTTTGTAACATTCAACTGTTTGCTTATATCCATAGGCGTAAATTGAAATATACCCTTTTGCAATAAGAAAGTCAGAAAATCCTTTTCTTTGGTATTCAGATGTGATAATGCAGAATCCAATTCATCTGTTGTTGATGATACGGATAATTCATAAACTTTTTTAGAGTACAGTTCCATCATCCGCAAGAAATAGTTTATCCATATTTCAGGATGTGGCGGATTTTCTCTTCCTGAATAATAGAGTGCAGGTAATCCCATCTGAAGTGATGCATAATATTCATCAGGGTCGTATGCAAAATATTCTTCTAACGAGCCGATGCCGTTAAATCCGTAGCCATAAAAATCAAGAATATATCCGGACATCAGTCTTGCTGTTCTGCCGTTACCGTCTTCAAAGGGGTGAATGGTAACAAGCTGATAATGCACAACTGCAGCAATGATAAGAGGATGGTCATCTGTTGTATTAACATATTGCACAAGTTCATCAAGAAGTGCGGGAATATCCGTATGTTCAGGAGGGATATATTCGGGGGTACCGGTTTCACTGTCGTAAACTGCAAACAACACACCCGGAGGCATTGCTCCTCTGACACCTATTTTTTCTTTTGATGCGCCTTTTTCAACCATTGACTGCACTTCAAGTATAAGCTCTTTTGAAAAAGGCTCTTTATTTTTCAGTTTTTCTTCAAGTAAGTTCAATGCAAGAAAATAGTTTCTTACCTCTTGTTCGGGTTTTAAAAAATGCTTATGAACATCTCTTTCCATTGCCTCGTTTGCCTGTGATTCGGTAAGAGGATTGCCTTCAATTTTATTTGAAGCGTACGAGCTCTTTTTTTTAGAGTTTTTTCTTAGTCTGTTTTTAGTAATGGGCGGTATTTCTATTGTGCGCAGTGAAAAACGATTTTCATCAATTGCGGTTATTTTTTTAAGTATATCATTTGTCAAAGTAACTTTTATCATTGTATCATCCCTTTGATTTTGCTGGTTATATTGTACCACAATGGCTTTGAAAAATCCACTATTTTTACACTATTTTTTCACTATTTTACTTTATTGTTTTTGATTTTTTTTATAAAAAGTTAAAAAAAGTATCCATAGGTCAGGTTGCCTATGAATACTCAATATAATTTATTAATTTTTTAGCCGGGAGGCCAGGTGAAATCTCTGCCTGCGAGCATATGGAAGTGCAGATGCTTTACGCTCTGTCCTGCGCTGTCGCCGCAGTTGGTGACAATACGGAAACCGTCTGCAAGACCTTTATCTTCTGCAATCTTTGCGGCAACCTCAAAAATGTGTGCAACAAGCTTTGAGTTGTCTGCATTTATTTCAGCCGCTGAGCTGATATGCTCTTTGGGAATAATGAGAATATGAACGGGAGCTTGCGGTTCAATGTCGTTGAATGCATAGACAGTGTCATCCTCATATACCTTTGATGAGGGGATTTCTCCCTTGATTATTTTACAAAAAAGACAGTCGTTCATTACGATTACTCCTTTATAAATGCTCCTGCAATTTCAGCTGATTTTGCGATAGCTTCGCCGACTTTTGTAATGTCCTTACCGCCTGCCATTGCGCTGTCGGGCTTACCGCCGCCTGAGCCGCCTGCAAGCTTTGCGATTTCTCTTACAATGTTACCTGCGTGTGCGCCCTTTGCGATTGCGCCCTTGCCACACATACAGCCGAAGGAAACAGTGCCTTTTTCTTTAACAACGGATGCGGCAATCATAATGATATTGTCGCCGAAATCCTTTGCGGAGTCGAGCATAGCTCTTACCTTTTCTGCACCGCCTTCGCCGATGTCAGCGGAGATTATCTTAATGCCTGCAACTTCCTTTGCGTTGTCAAGAAGAGATGCAGACTGTGCCTTTGCCATTTCAGCCTTGAGAGCTTCAATTTCCTTTTCCTTTGCCTTAAGCTCAGCGGAAACTGCCGCCGCCTTGTTTGCCAGCTCGTTTACATTGCCTAACTTGAGAGCCACCGCAGAGGAGTAGATAAGATTGTTTTTATCGTCAATGTAGGAGAGTACGTTTTTACCTGTAACAGCCTGAATTCTTCTTACGCCTGCCGCAACGGAGGATTCGGAAACGATTTTGAACAGACCGATTTTGCCTGTGTTGTCAGCGTGTGTACCGCCGCAAAGCTCGGTTGAGAAATCGCCTGCTTTTACAACTCTTACAACATCGCCGTACTTTTCGCCGAAGAGAGCCATTGCGCCCATAGCCTTAGCCTCGGCAATAGGCATTTCCTTGATCATAACTTCCTGTGCGGTGAGGATTTCTTCGTTAACAAGAGCCTCAACCTTCTTTAATTCTTCGCTTGTCATAGCGGTGAAATGAGTAAAGTCGAAACGGACTTCCTTTGAATCAACAAGCTGACCTGCCTGCTCAACGTGAGTGCCGAGAACTGTTCTGAGCGCCGCCTGAAGAAGGTGAGCCGCAGTATGGTTACGCATTGTAGCCTTTCTTGTCTCGTCGTTATACTCTGTAACAGCCTTGTCGCCGACCTTGATGCCGTCGCCTGTAAGTGTGCCGTGATGAAGAACTACGCCGTCAGCATCCTTTGTGGTGTTTTCGACCTCAAATACGCTTTCACCGATACGGATAACGCCGGTATCGCCGACCTGACCGCCGCTCTCTGCGTAGAAAGACGTTTTGTCAAGCACAAGAACGGCGTCACCGTCCTCTATAATGTCCTTTCTTTCGCCGTCTGCAACGATTGCAACAACTGTAGCCTGAGTGCCGTTTTCTGCGTAGCCTGTGAACTCTGTTTTTGCAATATCCTTGAGTGAAACGCCTGAATTTCTCCAGTCAGTGTCTGCGGCGTTGCGTTTTGCGTTCTTCGCCTTAAGTCTTGCCTCTTCAACGAGTGCGCGGAACTTTTCTTCGTCAACGGACATACTCTTTTCAGCCGCAATTTCCTTTGTAAGGTCAATGGGGAAGCCGTAAGTGTCCTGCAGCTTGAATGCATCCTCGCCTGAGAGTACACCGCCCTCGGATTTAGCCATCATTTCGTTGAGAAGTCCAAGACCGGAGTCGATTGTTTTGTAGAAGCTTTCCTCTTCCATAGAAATAACCTTTTTGATGTAATCGGTCTTTTCAACAAGATTGGGATAAGCAGTAGCGTTTTCTTTTATAACGGTGTCGCAGACCTCGGAAAGGAAAGGTCTGTCAATGCCGATAAGTCTGCCGTGTCTTGCCGCACGACGGAGAAGACGTCTGAGAACATAGCCTCTGCCGCTGTTTGAGGGCAGAACGCCGTCACCGACCATAAACGTGGTACTTCTGATGTGGTCTGTGATAACACGCAGAGAGATATCCTTCTGTGCATCGTCGTGATAATTGATGCCTGCAATATCAATGATGTGCTTCATAATATTGCGTACTGTGTCAACCTCAAAAAGGTTGTCAACACCCTGCATTACGCAGGCAAGTCTTTCAAGACCCATACCTGTGTCGATGTTGGGATTTGCAAGACGTGTGTAATTGTTGTTGCCGTCGTTCTCAAACTGAGTGAAAACAAGGTTCCATACTTCAACAAATCTGTCGCAGTCACAGCCAACCTTACAGTCGGGCTTGCCGCAACCCTTTTCAACACCTCTGTCAAAGTAGATCTCAGAGCAAGGACCGCAGGGACCTGCGCCGTGCTCCCAGAAGTTGTCCTCCTTGCCGAAGCGTACCATATGAGAGGGATCAACGCCGACTTCCTTTGTCCAGATGTCGAACGCCTCGTCATCCTCAAGGTAAACGCTCACATAGAGCCTGTCCTCGGGCATTTCAAGAACCTTTGTGAAGAATTCCCACGCCCAGGCTGTAGCCTCGTGCTTGAAGTAATCGCCGAATGAGAAGTTGCCCAGCATTTCAAAATACGTGCCGTGACGTGCTGTTTTGCCTACGTTCTCGATATCGGGAGTACGGATACACTTCTGGCAGGTGGTAACTCTTTTACGGGGGGGAGTAACCTCGCCTGTGAAGTATTTTTTCATAGGAGTCATACCTGCGTTGATAAGCAGGATGCTCTTGTCGCCCTGAGGAACAAGTGAAAAGCTGGGAAGCCTTAAATGATCCTTGGACTCAAAAAATGATAAGTATTTTTCTCTTAATTCGTTAAGACCTGTCCATTCCATTGGAATATCAACCTCCGAAAAATAATGTATAAAATAAAAAAAGCCCTATGTACAAATCAGGGTGAGAAAATCCCACGGTACCACCTGAATTGTGCATAAGCACCACTCGTTGCCGTTTAACGCACAGCATACGGACTGCTCATCACAGCCATACTCGGAGCCGGCACATCAATCTTACATTACAGCCTTACACCAACCGACTGCTCTCTGTAAACTTGGGACTGAATTCTGCTCGTCACAGTATATCAATATTAACGGTAATATTATATAATATTCCGCCTGAATAGTCAAGAGAAAATTTGATAGATAAACAATAATAATTTGTTTGTAATTGTAGGGAGCGACGCCCTCGTCGCTCCGAATAATCCAAATCTTCGATTTGGATTATTATAACGGGTTGAATCAGGTTTTTAAATATTATGATTGATAAAAATGGTACATTTTTATCAATCGGAGCGACGAGGGCGTCGCTCCCTACGATATATCAAATCATATCAGCTCAGTCAAATATGTTCCCGAATTCTTTTACGCCGATGAATCCCAGAAAGAATCCCAGCGTGAAGTATTCGTCTTTGAGTGCGTGTTCCATTTTCCTTATACAGACATAGTAATTCTTAAAAACTTCCTTTTGTTGCGGGTCAAGCATTTCAAACAATTTATGCTGATATTCGTGATATTCATTTTGCAGCTTTATCTGTTCTTCTGTGAAGGGAAAATCCCCTGAATTTTTATCATCTTCATAATCCTTCAATGCGTCATTGATGTAGTCATTAAGATTTTTTTCCATAAGTAATTCTCTCCCGAAAAATAAAAAATGCGCCTCAAATGAGACGCACAAAAAATGCAATCCCATTTGTTGCGACACAAATTTAACCCATTATAACAGAAGTTAATAAGAGAATGCACTTTTTAACAAAAGTGTATTCTGCCATAATGGATTTATTCAATTTGTGTCGCACATTTACTTTACCATATTCTTCAGCATTTTGCAAGTGGAAAATGATTTATTACAAGAATAAGGGACGGCAATTTGTACCGTCCCTGAAATTCTGTTGAAAATTGTACATTGTACATTGTAAATTGTACATTACTCAAAAACAACCGTATATCCCCCGATATTTTTAACAATGGTTTCTGTAAGGCTTTGTTCCATAAATGCTTTCATTTCTTCGTATGAATCGAATTCAAAGCCATCGTTTGCCGTAAGGTCTTTCGTTACCATTGCGGAAGTGTCGTTCCAGTTGACAGTAATGGTTTTTGTCGTTTCGTCCGTTACGGATGTAAGGCTGAATTTTATTCCCGTCCAGCCTGTAAAGCCTGCGGCGATACGTTCGGGAGTGATTGTGCCGCCCGTGCACATAAACTCGTTCGTTTTTGTGTCGGAGCCTTCAATAACGGCGTAAAGCAGACCTGTGATCTCGTTTGAGGTGGTTGTTTCCGTTGTCTGTACGGGTGTCTGCTCCTCGGTTGTTTCTTCCTCTGCTGTTTTTGCACAGGCTGTAAGAGAAAGTATGAGGAGAGCGGAAAGTAAAATTAATGCGATTTTTTTCATTTGTTCATCATCCTATAGGGGGAGTTTTGCAGATAAATGTACAGCTTGTTGTCATATAATCGGGAGCAGATGTGTAAATGCTGTAATCAATACTCATCCACGCTCTCATACGCAGTACAAGATCCTCTGCCGAGCCGGAAAGAGCTGACAGATCAAGATTGCTGATGTCCTCACCGTTTTCGGAAAGGATAGCATCGAATGTGCTCATCATCAGCTGCATATCCTCGGTTGCCATAAGCTCAACCATAATATCGAGCATTTCCTCGTTTTCGTTAAGCCAAGCCATAAGCTCCTCAAGCGTTGCAAGTGTCTGGGGGAGCTTTTCCATTGATGCGGCTACCTCGGGGTCTTCAAGAGCGGCGGAGAATGCCTCAAGAATGGGCATAACGTCCTCAAGTCCCGTTGAAAGCTGCAGCAGAGAGTCGATAGTGCCCTGCAGTGATGATACGTTTGAAAGCACGCCAACCAGACTTTCCATATCTGAGCCGTTGAGAGATTCAAGGAATGCAGAAAGGGTTTCAATGTTTTCCTTTGTAAGCAGCTCAGTCATCGCGTTGAGCATTTTTTTGTTTTCGCTGTAAACGGTGAGGGATTTATCCATTATATCCATCATTTCGTTGAGGGATTCACCGTCTGTGATGAACTTCTGCAGAACGCTGTTGGGGTCTATCTGATTCATAAGCTGTGTAAAATCCTGCAGCTGTGTGAGTACGTCCTGTACGTCGCCGAGAGTTTCGGGAAGTGCAATATCAAGATTTACAGAGGAGAGGGGAGCGAAAATGAAATATCCGTCACCCATACTGAAATTTGTAACGGTAGCAGTGATTGTAAAGCTCTCTTCAAGCGAGAGATTTTCAAAGCCCGAGATGTCAAGACCTGAAAGGTTAAGACTCGATTCTGCTCCGGGAGCACCTGCAAGCACGACCATTTCGTATGTGCCTGCACCGATTGACATACCGCCCGTAACCTCAATGTTTGAGAAGTTTTCATAGGGGAGAATCATACCGCCTGCCGCTATGAAAGGAGCGTACATAGTAACTGTCTGCCCGTTGATTTCAACCTGTGAGGTCACTCTGTTTGTCATAGTGACATCCATCCTGAACTCGCCGCTTTTGCCTGCAAGGTCCTCTTCGCTTATCTCTGCGCCGTCAAGATAGTATTTTATGTCCACACCTATGGGCAGAGTTGCGTCAGTCGTGCCCTCGTAGTATACATCCGAGGATGCCATCTGCCAGGTTACGTTGCCGTTGTTTTCGGTTGAAGATGCATAACCTCTTGTAACGGTAAAATCCTTGAGCGTTGTGGTGTCTGCAACATAAATCTCGCTTCTGTCAGCGTGAAGCCAGTCGGAAACGGTTATTTTGTCGGGTGCACCGTAGGAATTAAGGTTTGCATAAACGGTTTCTGTTTTTGAAACGTTCTGTGAGGTTTCAAAGTATTCGCCGTATACTACGGTTTCGTCGTCACCTGTTGCCGTTTCGCCGTTTTGTGTTTCGGTGGAGCAGGAAGTCATAAACAGCATAATCAGGCTCGAGAAAATTGCCGTTATTCTTTTGAATATAGCCTGTTTTTTCATACTTGTGTATCATCTCCGTTGTCAGAATCTTTTCTTTTTGTGCTTGCGGTTGACGCAATTCTTGTGCGTGGAGTTATTTTCGGCCCGGACTGCTTATTTACAGCCGTAAAAGCATTATCGGTTGTATTTGCCGGATTGTCGTTCAGTATCGTTATCTGAACGGGGTGTTCAATGATTTCTTCCTCTTCCTCAGTCCTGTAAAGAGCGTTAATGTCCTTTACAACCTCATCAGCGGGAACAAGCGTTACGCCGTTGAGCTGATCTTTAATCTTTTTGTTGAATTTAGCTCGCTGTTTTGCTTTGCGGCTGCTCTCTCTGCGTTCTTCATGTTCAACCTGAGCTTCGGAGGAGTCATCTTCCTCCTCAACTTCAATATAAACCTTCTGAACACGGGGCTTTTCCTTACGCCAACCGATAGTGGTTTTGTTTATAAAGCCCTCGCAGATAACGAGAATAGGTGTGAGGAACAGAATGATTACCAGCGCGCTGATTATTGAACCTCTTGCAAGCATAATACACATTGATTTGATAAGGTCAATGTCGCAGGCAAGATATACGCCGAAGGTTGCGGCGAAGAATACCATTGCACTCTGGAAAATTGATTTCTGCGACTCGTTTGCCGCTGTGAGCATAGCGTCTTTTTTGTTTATGCCCTTTCTGATTTCTTCTCTGTATCGGGTTGTCAGCAGAATTGCATAGTCAACGGTTGCACCAAGCTGTACACAGGATATGATAGTGGGTGTGATGAAGCATATGACCTCACCTGAGAAGAAGGATATTGCAATGTTTATCCATATTGCAAGCTCAATTGAAAGAACAAGAATAAAGGGTATTGAAATCGACTTGAACAGAATTGCAATAATTATGAATATTGCCGCCATTGAAAGTATGCTTGTTGTTATAAAGTCCTCATCGGTAACAGCAATAAGGTCTTTGTACATAGCCGCTTCACCCGTAAGCATTGCATCGTTGTCGTAGGATTTTATAATTGCATTTATTTCATCAATCTGTGCGTTACATTCGTCCGTTGATGCGGCGTATACAGATGTTATCATTACAAGCTGATGACCGTTTGTCTGCAGCATTGATATGAGCGATTCGGGCAGAATATCAGCAGAAATTGATGTGCCGAGTATGGATTTTAAGCTCAGTGCGCCCGATACGCCGTCAACATTCTGTATTTTTTCAATCATTTCAAGATTGTCGTTGTCGTCCATAGAATCCTTTGTAATAACAAAGTGGGAGCTTGCCATATTGAAGTCTTCTTTAAGAACGTCCATAGCGGCAACAGAGCCCATTGAATCGGGCATTGATTCAAGAAGATTGTAGTATTTTTCAACCTTGTTCTGACCGTACCAGGAAGGAATTATGATCAGTATACATATTATTGCAAGCACAGGTCTGAACTTTATTGTGAACTTGTTAAGTCTGTTGAATGATGGAACGAGGCTCTTGTGCTTGGTTTTGTCAATTGCTTTTTCGCACAGCAGCATTATTGCCGGCAGAACCACAACAACAGTAACAACGCCGAAAATAACACCCTTTGCCATAACGATACCGATGTCAAAGCCGAGAGTGAGCCTCATAAAGCACAGTGCAAGGAAGCCGAAAATTGTTGTCAGTGAGCTTCCCGAAAGTGATGAAAACGTGCTTGTGATAGCTTTTTTCATCGCATCCTCACGCTTTTTGTAGCGGGGCTTTTCCTCTGTGTATCTGTCTATAAGGAATACCGAATAGTCAATGGTAACGGCAAGCTGGAGTATGGCGGCAATTGACTGTGTTATAAATGAGATTTCGCCGAATATGAAGTTCGTACCCATATTGTAAAGTACAGCCATACCCAATGAAACAAGGATGATTACATTCAGCGCAAAGGAGTTCATCGTGAACATCAGTATAACTGTTGCAAGACCTACCGCAACAACTATATAAAGCGGCATTTCGGAGAAAAGCATTTCTTTCATGTCTTCGGACATCGCCGCCGTACCGCTGACAAGACATTGCTTATTAAGAATCTTTTTTATCTGTGAAATTGCCTCAAGAGTATCGTTTGATGAGTCTGTCTGTTTGAACTGCACCATCATCAGCGTGCTGTCTTTATCTTCATTATACAGCATTGACGATACGGCTTCGGGAAGCATTGAAAGGGGAATGGGCGAATCGGACAGCGAACCCATCCATAAGACCTTATTTACGTTTTCAATTTCCGCGATGCTGTCCTCAGCTTCGTAAATATCATTGGGACTCATTCCCTGCACTACGATAATCGCCATTGTAGCTTCGTTGAAATCCTCGTCGAGAATGTTAAGTCCTTCTACGGAATCCAGTTCCTCGGGAAGATAGGAAAGAATGTCGTAGTTGATTGGTGTAAATATCATTCCTATCAACGACGGAATCAGAAGCAACAGAGCTATGATTACTACTTTTTTAGGATTTTTTGTAATTTTCGTCGCCAGCGAATTTATCATATATTTCAACCCCTTGGTTTCAGAGATATATTTTAATTTAATATACTACTTTAATTATAGCAGTAAAAATCAACTGAATATTAACAAAAGCAACATTTTTGCATATTTGTTTATATTTTTAAATCAACCGATGCTCCAATGCCGGCTTATGCCGACGGTATCGTGCGCATACGCGCGGTATCGTTTATTGTATCATAAAGGGGACTTATTGTCAAAAATTTTTAAAATTTCTTGACAAGATGAACAAATGTTTCTATACTCGTTTGTGGTGAGAACATTTGTTCACTTTTTTATCCGGACAGCAAACGGCTTCCCGCTTTCCGGAAAGAATTTCAAGGAGATGATAATTTGGATCTTGTTTCTTACGGTGATTTCAGGCTTCCCGATGCAAAAAACGATGACTACCGTCCCATTGACTGCGAATGTGCCGCCTGTCTTTATGAAGCAGGTATGTTGGCAGTATCGGACGTGCTTGCGGCGGTAATCAATAACGAGCTTACGGAAACGGAGCGTACCGTTGTTCAGCGTTATTGGTTTTCGGGAGAAAAAATCTCCCGTATTGCCGCAAGTTCGGGCGTCAGCGATGATTCTGTGCGGAAAAGTCTTAAAAGAGCACAGAAAAAAATATACGCAAGTCTTAAATATGTGGTGCTGTACAACAGCGTCATCGGCAGTGAGGACAAGCTGCCGGAAAATTTCGGATTTAAAATCGTCAGGAATACTGACGGAAAGGAGCTGATGAAGTGAATACAAAATTCGATGAAATGGCAAAGGAATACGAGCAATCAATCGAACTGCTCTCGGGCTGTATTCCCGATATAAGAGCACAGCGCAAAAAGGCGGCTCTTGAAGGTGACAAGGACAGGTTCAGACTGCTTTCAAAAAAGCTTGCCGTGGTTTATGAGGAGATTCGTGATATGCGGATCGTTGCCGAAACACTCAGGCATTATTACGATGATTGTGACAATGAAGAACAGTTAACGGAGGCGTGTTGATATGATACTTAACAGATTGGTTATAACACAGGGCGACCCTCTGCGTTTTCATCTGAATCATACCGAGAACGGAGAGGTGTATCAGCTCGCAGAGGGCGAGGAGTATTTTCTTTCTGTAACAAATGAGGAGAATCCGGGGCAATCGGTGTTACATTTTCATAATTCCGATGCGGATTTTGAGATTTACCTTAATCTTGACGAAGGCTCATATGTATTTGAATTGGGAGTCAGGACAGAGGACGGGGACACAAGAGTTATTCTGCCTGCTCTTGACGAGCGTCACAGAGCGCTCAATCAGCTTTTGGTGTTAAGGAGGCTGTACGATGAATGCTGATATTCTCAATGCAGGCATTACCGTTCCTGAGGTGAATGCGTATACGTATCCGCAAGGTCCGCGCGGTATCGGTATAAGAAACATAAGACAGACCAACAGCAAGCTTATTATCACTTTTGATGATAATACGGTAAAGGAGCTTGATTTTCCCAACTGGTGGTTCGGCACGAGGGATGAATATAGCGCACTTACGGCAGAAGAGCGAAAGGAATGTTTCCTGTTTTTTATCAGGGATGAAATCTGATGGGAGGACTTATGCTTGTACATAATTTTACAAGATACTATCCCCTTGAAATAAGTCAGGTGATTTCAGCTGACGGGGAAGTATTATACGACAGAAACAAAAGAAATAAAGCGTATTGCTATATTGATCTGCAGACAGCAGATGCGAATGAAACTGAAAGGTGATGAAAAATGTCAAGTTATGTTAACGTAACCCTTGATACCACAGGCCCTCAGGGAGTAAGCGTATGTATAAACGGTGATGAGGAGCGCACTTCCGACACACAGATAAGTCTTGCAATCGGATGCTCTGACAGCGATACAACGAATTATCAGATGAAGATCTGGTGCGACGCTATGGATATTACCGAGGAAGAGGCTCAGTGGGAGGATTACAGCAGTGAAAAATCAGTAACCATCAATCACTATCTTGTTGTTGATAATACCGTTACGGTTTATGTCAGACTACGTGATGATGTGTGGAACGAGTCCGTAACCGTTTTCGATTCGATTACCGTATATACAGAAAATCCCACCGTAAATATTGCTAATATTACAAGAGTCCGTATTTCAAAAATCCCCGCAGCTTCAACCGATACCATTGCAAACAGAATGTTCCCCCGTAATAAATCAGTCATCACGTTTACCGTTGACCGTGACTGCGATGATGTAAGGGTTATGGTCGTTGAGGATATAAACGCGCTGTACGATGACCCTGCCAACGTGCTTATTCCCATTGAGGGCGGTTCATCTGTTATGGATGCGGACGGTGAAGACGTTACGGGCGGTATAGGAGGTCTGAGCCTTTCCGGTGCAAATGCAAACGCATCGTATCTGGTAAATATAAAAGGTGCAGACCTTGAAACCGCTTCACCCGGTGACGGAATCAAGGTAATAAAAATCTTTGCCCACGAATATGACGGAAATTGGAGTATTTAGTATGTTTGTTTCAATCGACAGAAGCAGAATAAGCGGAAGCTTCAAGGCAAACATAACGGTTACGGAAGAAAACGGATTTGATGCTTTTGAGGTGCGTGCAACAAAAGTCAATGAGCCTTATATGCGGGGTGTCGGCTATGATCTGCTCAGCGATGACGTTGCAGACGGTTATTTCTGCGAAAACGGTGTTGCTTACGCTGATTCTGCACTTACTTCTTTCAGCTGTGACGTTGAATCCTCCGAGCTTGATGCTGACGGGGAATACAGAATAAGCGTGTATATAAGGAATACCGACGGCATATGGAACGATGTCTGCGCTTTGTATACCAATTCATCACAGATGCTCGTTGACAGCAACGGGGAGTATGTTTACGCACAAAGGCTCGGTACAGGCTTTGATGACAGCTATACAAGTGTTTTTTCGGGCGAGGAAATTGACAGTTTTATAAAAGAGGTGTTGAAAAATGAGTGAATACTGTATGTCGCACAACGGTGCACAGCTGGATGAAGCCATAAGTAAAGTGAAAAACGGTTATGTCCTGCCGTCGGGTGAAGTTGAAATAACGGAAAGCGGAACCTTTGACGTAACGGAATATGCACAGGCAAAAGTTAATATTGCCGGCTTATCATTATACAAAAGCGGCACTCTGATACTAAGCGAGGATATCAGCGGCAGTCAGGCGTCTTATGATGAAAGCCAACTGACAATTGATGTGGGATTTGTGCCGAAGCTGTTCATTTTAAGACAGTATAACTATGCGGCTTCAACGGTAACAGGCGCTGTGGACACATCTGTAAACACAGTCATTTCATCAGTAAACTATTTTGATGATTTTTGCAGCGGCGGAAACGGAAAATCATTCACAAATTACATATCAAGTAACTCTTACGGCAGATTTTCTGTTGTCAGTATGTTTAAAATTGCAGACAACAGTATGAATGAAGTTTATTATTACAGTGAGGACAGTACAATGGTTATAAGAGCGGGAAACTGGAGCTGGGAGGCATACGCATAATGAAATACTATAAAAGAAATAACGGAAAAATATATGAAGCAAGAGAAACAGAAATTCCTGTTTCAGAGAATTGTGAGGAGATAACACAGGCAGAATATTCTGAGGCGGAAAGCAGTATAAATGAAAAACTTCTTGCATTGTATGGCAACAAGGTTGCCGAAGGAGATGATTGATATGCAGAAGAATATAATTGCAAAGGGAATAGATGTTTCTTATTCAAACGGCAGAATTGACTGGGACAAGATGAAAAACAACGTTGATTTTGTAATCATCCGTTGCGGCTACGGCGGTAACTACGCTAATCAGGACGATGCGCAGTGGCTTGCAAACGTGAACGCCTGCGAGGAGAAAAAAATTCCCTACGGCGTGTATCTTTACAGTTATGCAACCACCGTTGACAAAGCGAAAAACGAAGCAAAGCACGTATTAAGACTGCTCGAGGGACATAATCCGGATTATCCTGTTTTTCTTGACCTTGAGGAATCAAGAATTTCGGCTCTCGGTAAGGATAAAATTCTTGAAATAGCAAAAGTTTTTTGCGAAAGAATAACAGCCGCCGGTTATCGTTACGGCACTTATGCGAATAAGTATTGGTACGATACATATCTTACCGACAGCTGGTACGGTGAATATCCCAAATGGATTGCACAATATAATAAACAGTGTACATATAATGGGAAGTACGACATCTGGCAGTATTCAAAAACAGGTAAGTTCAACGGCTTTGAGGGCAACTTTGACCTTAATTACTGCTACACAAGCTTTGTTGAAGGTGACGCGGACGGTGACGGAAAGGTCACTGCCGCAGATGCGAGAAAGGTTCTCAGAGCGTCAGCCGGTACGGAAAAGCTTACAAATGATGAAATTATACTTGCCGATGTTGACGGTGACGGCAACATAACAGCCGCTGATGCAAGACATATTTTAAGGGATTCGGCAGGGATAGAGTAAATGGAACTGAATATTGAATTTTTTACAACTGTTGCAGAGCTTATCTCCGCTGTTTCGATAGTTTTCGGTGTGATTTTTGCCTGTTACCGCTGGTATCTCAAGCAGAATAAGCAGAATGAGGAAATCAGGGCAATGAAAGAGGAAAATACTCTTATCTGCTACGCTTTGCAGGCCTGTCTTGACGGACTTGAACAGCTCGGTGCAAATCATACCGTCCCCAAAGCCAAAGAAAAGCTTGAAAAGCATCTTAATGTGTCGGCACACAGGTAAACAATAATTTAGCTCCGCTAAATTATTGTTTGAAGTAAGAAGTAATAGTGAAGAAGGAATAAGTGTGGAAAAGGCTCCGCCTTTTGAACCATTATAATGGGTAAGGGCGAAGCCCTTCAACAATTGCTCATTGCTCACTGCTCATTGCTAATTTAAACAATAATTCAGCTTCGCTGGATTATTGTCTGAAAGGTGGTGAAAATATGGAAATTCTTACTTACATAACGGAAAACGCTCTTATACTTATTCCCGTGCTTATTGTCATAGGACAGATAATCAAGAATATCGAAAAGATTCCCGATAAATGGATACCCGTTATTTTGCTGCCTGTAGGTGTTGTAGGTGCTATGGCTCTGGGCGGCTGGAACATAACATCCGCAATACAGGGCGTGCTTGTAACGGGCGCGGCAGTCTACGGCAATCAGCTTGTAAAACAACTCAAAAAAGAAAAATAAAAACAAAAGGCAGGGGAGTAATCCTCTGCCTTAACAATAATTTAGCGAAGCTAAATTATTGTTTGAAGTAAGAAGGAATAGTGAAGAATGAATAAGTGTGGAAAAGGCTTCGCCTTTTAAACCATTATATCGGGGTAAGGGGCAAAGCCCCTTCAACACTTATTCCCTATTACTTCTTACCTATTACTTAAACAATAATTTATCGCTCAATGATAAATTATTGTTTATATTTTTCCGCCTGCAAATTAAACATATACGCATACTTGCCGTTTAATTTCATCAGCTCCTCGTGTGAGCCTCTTTCCACTATTTCGCCGTTTTCCATCATAAATATTCTGTCTGCGTGGCGTGTTGTTGAAAGTCTGTGTGAAATAAAAATAACCGTCTTGTCCTTTGCCGCCTCCATCATAGACTGATTAAGCTCGTATTCGGAAACGGGGTCAAGGTTTGCACTGGGTTCATCAAGTATGATATAGGGGCATTTTTTATAGAACGCTCTCGCGATTGCCACCTTTTGCTCCTCACCGCCGGAGAGTGATAATCCGTCGTCGCTGAATTCTCTGAGAAGTATCGTTTCCGTGCCCTTGGGCAGTTCTTTTCTGAAGCCTGCGTGGGACAGTGCCTCAAGCACTCTGTCCTTATCGTAATCCACCTGAAGAGCCACATTTTCGCCTACGGTTGCGCCGAAAATCTTGAAATCCTGAAATACTGCGGCAAAGCGGTCACGGTGTGATGTAACGGTTTCTTCCCTTATGTCTCTGCCGTCAATTACGATTTCACCCTCTGTTACATCATAAAGACGGAGCAACAGATTGGTAAGCGTTGTTTTGCCTGCGCCGTTGTAGCCTACAAGTGCGATTTTCTCACCGGGATGAATTGTCATACTGATATTTTTAAGGGTAGGGGAGTCGTTGCCGGGATAAGTAAAGCTTATGTTTTTGATTTCAATATCTTTTGCCTCACCGTTCTGCGCAATATGTCCGCCGTCCTTGATTTTAAAATCCGTTGACAGGAACGTTCTGTACTTTTCAATCATCTTTGAACGCTCGGTAAAATTACGCAGTGAATAAACTGTAAGGAAAAGCACCGAAGAGCTGATTGACGCTGCGCCGTTGAATGTTGAAACAAAGTCGCTTGCCGTGAGCGCCCCCACTTCAAGCGTCTGATATCCTATGTATGCGGTAAGTACGAGCATAAAGCCTATTATCTGAACAACAACCGCCTGTACGAAGAACCAGCCGTCGATTTTGCCTACATATTTGCGCTGTGTTTTTGTAATGTCGTCTGCACTTTCACGGAAACGCCTGAAGAAAATGCCCGTGATAGAGTGCATACGCATTTCCCCTGCAAATTCGGGCAGATAGAAAAGTCGTGAGAAATAGTTTGCTTTTCTGTATTTTTCATTCATCGCTTCACGGCGTTGCATCTGCAGATTGCCTGTATGCTTGCCTATGGGCAGGAATGTGATAACAAAAAACAGAATTATCACAAGGCATACGGGATCAATGGTGAACATAATCGTTCCTATTGAAATAAAAGCAATGATCTGTGACACATATCCTCTTACAAGATTGAGAATGTTGCGGATATTTTCGGACGATGTTTCTATCGCAAGTATGAAATCGCTGTAAAATGAAGAATCGTCATAGCTTGCAAGGTCAAGAGAAATTGCCTTTTCATAAAGCTTTGAATGAATACCCAAGTACATCTTTTCCCTTGCTCTGTGTGCAAAAAGCTCAAAGAACAGGGCATTTACAATGTTTTCAAATATAATTACACCGACCATTATGCCAAGGGCAATAAAGATGTTGCGTACGCCGTCTGGCTTGCCGATCTGGTCAATAACATACTTGATACCGATAACGGATATGAGCTTGTCGGGAAGTGTGGTGATAATGTCTGTTAAAATTTCACCGATAACGAGTCCCGGAGAAATTTGAAACATTATTTTCAAAAGGAAGAAAACGTTACTGATAACGCCGTGCTGACCTTTTTCTTTTTTCTTAAACATCAGCTTCTTCCTCCCCGTCTTTGTAGTTTGATGCCTGCATTGTGAACATCTCTGCATATACGCCGTTCTTTTCCATCAGCTGAGCGTGACTGCCGTATTCGGCAACCGTGCCGTTTTCAAATACATAAATTCTGTCCGACAGCACGGCGCTTGAAAGCCTGTGTGAAATGTATATAACCATTTTGTTTTTTGTTTCGTCAATAAGACTTTCATACATCCTGTACTCGGCAATGGGATCAAGTGCAGATGAGGGCTCGTCAAGCACGGCTAAATCAAAGGGATGTGCAAACATTCTTGCCGCCGCAACCTTCTGCTGTTCGCCGCCCGAAAGACCTGCACCCTTGTCGTCAAATTCACGGGTCAGAACCGTATCTGCACCGTTCTCAAGTGTGCTGATCTTACCGAATACACCGCTTTTCTTAAGTGCATATTCAGCGTGCGCTCTGTCATCGTCATTTTCACATTCACGGCAAAGCACGTTTTCGTTAACGGACAGTGCAAACACCTTGTAATTCTGAAAAACAGTACCCACACGCTTGCGGAGAGATTCCATATCGTATTCTTTTATGTTTACGCCGTTGTAGAAGATTTCACCCTCATCGGGGTCGTAAAAACGAAGCAGAAGCTTTACGAACGTGGACTTGCCTGCGCCGTTTTTGCCTACGATTGCAATGGTTTCTTTTGCATCAACCCTGAGTGATACGTTTTTAAGTGAAGGCTTTTTTGCTCCTGGATACGTAAACGTTACGTTACGGAATTCAACCGATTTGAGTTCTTCTGCTTTTTTAGAGCCGTTTGTCTGCCTGTTTTTGTAGTCAAAGAAGGTCCTTAAATTGCCGAAATAAAGAGAAACTCTCTGAATTTCCGACAGATCCCTGCCGATGTTTTCAATCATAGCTTTAAGGCTTGTTATTGCACTTATGAGAACAGCGAACTGTGCTACGGAAACCGTGCCGTTGATAAAGCCGTAAACACCGTAAATAAGTGTGCCTGCAATGGGAAGAATCTCGCTGAAAAAGCCGCCGAAAACATCAATGATTGCAGTTTTCCAGCCGTAGTTTTTTATGATTTCACAGTTTCTTGTAACGGCTCTTTCAAAGCGTGTTTTCATAACGTTGTATATGCCCGAGGTGCGCATATCCTTTGAAAAATCCTTTAAGAATACAACTCGCTGAACGTAGTCCTTTTTACGGTTGTTGGGTGTCATTTCCTTATCCTTTTTGTATTCGAGCTTGTTCCTGAAGGACTCCAGCAGAACATAGGGAACCATACCGATAAGGAAGAAAAGAATTTTAGGGTCAACGGAGCATATGTACGAGGCAAGACTGCCGCCGACAACAATAAATGCAACCATATTGCTAAGACACCAGGAAAACTCAAGCGTCATATCGTTGTTGATAACATCCGTTGCACGCTTGTAATTGTCGTAGAATTTGGGGTTTTCGTAGCATTCGACGTCAACGCTGCAGGCTTTTCTGAAAATCTGCTCGTTTAAAAGCTTATAAACCTTTTTGTTTTCCGATGCGGAAAGATAATCACCGAAGCAGTCAAGGAACTGTGCACCGATACCTACAATACAGAAAATTATAAGAGTTTTCATAAATGTTTCAAAGGTGCCGCCGTCGGTGATAACTCCCAGCATTTTGTCAAGGAAAATGACATTTTTCAGATACCTGTCAAAGAAGAAATATCCGAAAATTGAAAGCGTATACCCCGGCAGCATAACAGGGGATGCCTTCGTTATGATTTTTGCGGCGTATAAGGAATTTCTCAATACGCCGAAACGGTCTTTTTTTTCTTTTTTCATTAGCATAACCTCTCAAAATTAAAAAGTCCCGACACAATGCCGGGACTGCAATATTATCCGTTACTGTTATTCTGAAACGGACAAAATATTCCCGGCATTATGTGCTTTGTTCATCATTCTGTCCATCTCCTTTCAAAAAAATAGTTTTCTGTTAACAGTAATTGAAAGTCTATCACAATTTATTACGCTGTGTCAAGGAAAAATTTACATATTATGAGTTTTTATTCAGAATTTTTTTGTTAACTCATATATTATTGTATAATTATCTTGACATTTGGATTTTTTTGCTTTAAAATTATATGCTGAATTAAATCGGAGGTTATAAAAATGAACAATACCGAAAAAACTATGGAAAAAATTGTTGCCCTTTGCAAGAGCAGAGGTTTTATATTCGCAGGCAGCGATATCTACGGCGGTCTTGCCAATACGTGGGACTACGGCCCTCTCGGCGCAAGACTTAAAAATAATGTAAAAGACACCTGGAGAAAGAGATTTATTCAGGAGAGAAAGAACAGCTATGAGGTTGATGCTGATATCCTTATGCACCCCAGAGTATGGGAAGCAAGCGGTCACGTAGCATCATTCTCCGACCCTCTTCTTGACTGTAAAGAGTGCAAGATGCGTCACAGAGCAGACAACCTTATTGACGATTTTGACGAGAATGCACACGCTGACGGTATGACAAAGGAAGAGATGTTCCAGTATATCAAGGACCATTCAATTCCCTGTCCCAACTGCGGCAAGCATAATTTTACCGACATAAGAGAATTTAACCTTATGTTCCAGACCTTCAGGGGCGTTACAAACAACAGCAAGAGCGTTATCTATCTCCGTCCCGAAAACGCACAGGGCGAGTATGTAAACTATCTTAACGTTCAGCGTTCAATGAGAGCAAAGCTTCCTTTCAGCATCGGTCAGATCGGTAAGGCTTTCAGAAATGAGATCACTCCCGGTAACTTCACATTCAGAACAATTGAGTTTGAACAGATGGAGTTCCAGACTTTCTGTAAGGAAGGCACGGATACAGATCTGTACGAGTATTTCAAAAACTACGGTATGGAGTATTATAAGGATCTTGGTATTCCTGCAGAGCATCTGCGTTTCCACGACCACGAAAAGCTTGCGCATTATGCAAAAGCGGCTTGTGATATCGAGTTCCTTTTCCCCTTCGGCTGGGGCGAAATCAACGGCACTCACAACAGAACCAACTTCGACCTTACAAGACATCAGGAATACAGCGGTCAGAAAATGGATTATCTCGATCCCGAAACAAACGAGAAGTTCATTCCCTTTATCATTGAGTCCACATACGGTCTTGACAGAACAGTTCTTGCTCTTCTTTGCGAGGCATACGATGAAGAAGTTATCGACGCTGAGAAGAACGATGTCCGTGTAGTTCTTCACTTGAGTCCCGTTGTTGCTCCCTATAAGGCTGCTGTTCTTCCCCTTTCAAAGAAGCTTTCCGACAAGGCTATGGAGGTTTACGAAAAGCTCAATAAGAAGTTTATGGTTGACTTTGACGAAACAGGCTCAATCGGCAAGAGATACCGCCGTGAGGACGAAATCGGTACTCCTTTCTGCATCACATACGACTTCGACAGCGAAACCGACGGCTGCGTAACAGTCCGTGACAGAGATACAATGGAACAGGTAAGACTTCCCATTGACGAGCTCGAGGCATATATCGCATCCAAAATAGAATTCTGATTAGTTTTTAAAGTGTGTTGTTTTGTACAGCACACTTTTTTTATTAAAAATATAGACAATCGGAAAAATTTAGTATATAATCAACTTGTAAAAAATTTCAGGAGGCGGCAATTTTGAAAAAAATCTTATCATTATTCCTTTCGGTAATTATCGCTGTATTATCTGTAACATCGGTGCTTGCAGTGTCCGTTTTTGCAGAAACGGATGATAATGTGGCTATCCACGCAGATGACGCACTTCACACAGAGAGCTATAAGCTTGTAAATGCTAAAGGTGAAGACGTATTCCTTCGCGGTCTTAATCTGGGCGGCTGGCTTATTATGGAAGACTGGTTCTGCCCTGTTGATAATGGCAGTATGGGTGATCTTGTTACATACAGAACACTTACCGAACGTTTCGGACTTGAAGGTTGCTATGAGCTGATAAATATTTATCAGGATAACTGGATTGTTGAGGCTGACTTCAAGAATATTGCAGATATGGGCTTCAACTGTGTAAGAATTCCTTTCTGGTACAGAAACTTCCAGTCTGATGACAACGGCACCTGGATTCTTGATGAAAACGGTGAAATAGATATTTCAAGGCTTGAATGGGCAGTTGAAATGTGCCGTAAGTACGGTCTTTATGCAATCCTTGACCTTCACGGTGCAAACGGTTGTCAGGGTGATACTGATCACGCAGGTTTGAACGACAGTTATCATTTCTTTGATCAGAATGCAAAGGGTGAATGGTATCGCGCACAGGCTGTGGAACTTTGGAGAGTTATTGCAGAGCGTTTTGCAGGCGATCCGGCAATTGCTATGTTTGACCTTCTCAACGAGCCGATGTGTAATGTTCCTCTTACACAGAGAGTATATTCCTATTATTGGGAATTTTATGATGACTGTTACGATGTAATCAGAGCAGAAGATCCTGACAGAGTTATAACAATGATCGGTACCTGGAGTATGGATAAGCTCCCTGACCCTGACGAGTACGGCTGGAAGAATGTTGTTTATCAGTATCATCAGTATGACGATGCAGAAGCCGATTATACAACGAGAATTGCCAACGGCTGGGCTTGCTACTATGATGTGCCTATGTATGCGGGTGAATTCCATCCCGTAGGGGAGTCGGTAACACTTGACTTCGCAATCAATGCTTATGATTCAAATGACGTTATCTGGACTCTCTGGACGTACAAAGGCTATAACAGCTGGGCAGCCTGGACAGATTGGTTTGCATACGGCAGTACATCGGGTAAGTATATTGTTGATCTTGAAAATGACAGCTATGAAACTATCGCTTACAAATGGGGCGAAGTTATGCAGACAAACAGCGGTACATTCGTTGAAGCAAGACTTTACGATGTTGCAAAAACATATCTCCCCAATGCAACACTTGACGATGTTCCTTTCAATACACAGGCGGATATTGACAGCTACGTAGCAGGCGAGGTTTATATCGGTGACGGCTACACAGGCAGTAACGAATGCTTCTTCTGTGATTTCTTCAAGAGTTTCTCGGATATTCCGGTTGTAGGTTCACTTGTAGTGTGGATTCACGCACTTGTTCATTCAATGTTTACTTCAAGTAATATAGATTAAATTAATTTCCGGCTGTGTCAATCTGATGCAGCCGGATCTTTATAAACAATAATTTATCGCTGTGCGATAAATTATTGTAATGATATATTTTTCCTGCGGAAAAATGCGATATATCCGCCAATGGCGGATTCGATATATTTGCTACGCAAATGCGATATAATTTGCCATAGGCAAATTATTGAGGAAGCAGCAAAGCGGCTTGAATTATAATGGGTAAGGGCAAAGCCCTTCCACAATATTTGCCGAAAGGCAAATATATCATTTGACCGCAGGTCATATATCATTTTGCGTAGCAAACCATCATTTGCCGTCAGGCATCCATCATTACAATAATTTAGCTCCGCTAAATTATTGTTTATCTGCTATGGACTTTTTTTGTGCTTTATTGTATAATATTTTTATATTTATTAGCGAGGTAATATTATGATAAGCGTTATTGTCCCTGTGTATAATGTGGAAATATATCTTGAAAAAGCTCTTGAGAGTATTAAAGCTCAAACATATACCGATTTTGAAGTTATTATGGTTAATGACTGTTCAACTGATTCAAGTGGTAAAATTTGTGAAGAATGGTCTTTGTCAGATTCACGTTTTAAAACAGTCCATAAAGAACAAAATCAAGGTTTATCTGCTGCAAGAAATACAGGTATGAAATATGCGGGCGGTGAATACATTTTTTTTATGGATAGCGATGATAGTATTACACCTGAAACGCTCAAACTGCTCTATAATGCTATGATTGAAAATGATGTTGATATGGTTTCCGGTAATGTTTGCTATATTGATGAAAATGATGACGCGATTGATGAATTAAATTGTTTATCTCCTGTGAAAGATGAGCTTTTGTTACCTGTTGATTATTTAAAGAAACTTACTGAACAAACTGCTAATTTTTATTGTACAGCTTGGAATAAACTTTACAAGGCTTTTATTTTTAGCGATATCCAGTATCCTGTCGGAAAAATTCACGAAGATGAAGCAGTTATACATAAAGTTGTAACAAAATGCAAAAAAATTGCAACAATAAAAGAGCGGACATATAACTATTTAAAAAGACGGGACAGCATCACAGGTGCTCAGTTCAGTGTGAAAAATCTTGACCGTGAGGATGCATTTATCGGCAGAATTAATTTCCTTAATGAAAAGGGACTTTATGACCAGGCAAACCGCACCGCGTTGATGATGCTTGATTGTTCTATCGTCACTTTTACAAGATGCATAAAGTACGGATTCTATTACGGAAATACAAAGGACAGAATTCTTTCTGCTATTAAATTTTTCTATAAATATGCATCACAATGTAAAAATTTTACTGCATTTGAAAAGAAAGTAATGCTCATTTCCTCTGTAATCGTTCATTGTCCTTGGATATATGAAAAATATATAGATTTTAAGGTGAAAAATGAAAATCTCGGCACAGCAGAGGCGATCAAGGATGAACTGTTTGAGCTTGTATTTAAGTGTTTTTCTCTTCTTCCCACAAAGGACAGAATCATTTTTGAAAGTCATCCCGAGCTTACCTGCAACACATATCCCGTATATAAATATCTTCTCGAAAAAGGTATCAATGAAAAATATGAGTTCGTGTGGCTGAGCAACGATGCATCTGCGTATACTGATATAAAGGATAAAAACGTATCTTTCATAAATAACCTCAAACATACAAAATCAGTATTCGAAAAATTTAAGTATATGTATTATGTGGCAACTGCAAAGGCGCTTGTATACAGCAATCAGTTCCTGGGCGTTTACGGCAAGGACAGAATTTCCCTCTGGCTTCAGCACGGTATGCCGCTTAAGGCTTCAAACGGCACTTATTGCATCAAAAACCGTTGTACTGCGGCTCTTTGCGTATCGGAGTTTTTTGCGGATAATTACAGCTCCGATGCAAGAGTTGATAAGGATAAAATGATTTTCTGCGGTTTCCCGAGGAATGATTATCTTAATAAAACCAATGATTCTCTTGAAAAATTCGGTTTTGAGAAGTTTGATAAGGTGATTTTCTGGTTGCCTACGTACCGTCAGAGAAAAGACAACGTAAAAAATAAGGTTGCACAAGAGTTTGAAATGGAAAACAGGGGCACGGGCATTCCCGCAATTGAAACTGCCGAGGATATGCAAAAAGTAAATACTTACCTTAAAGCGCTCAACTGCCTTGTTGTTTTAAAGCCTCATCCTGCTCAGGATCTGTCGGCAATTACGGAAAAAGGACTTTCAAACTTCTTTATTATAAACGATGCGTCACTTAAGGAAAAAGATGTTCAGCTCTATGAGCTTCTGGGCAGATGTGATGCGATGATAACCGACTATTCATCTGTTTATTACGATTATCTTTTAACGGATAAACCAATAGGTCTTACGATCGGTGATATTGACGAATATATCGCCAAACGAGGCTTTGTGTATAAAAATCCCCTTGTTATCCTTAAAGGTGTGTATATAAATTCCACAGATGACCTTATTTCTTTTATCGGTGAAATAAATAACGGTACTGATTCCGCGAAAGAAGAACGTGCAAAGGTTAAAAATATGATTCATACCGTAACCGACGGCACATCCGCACAAAAGGTCGGAGATTATATAATTGAACAGTTAAATAAACAATAATTTATCTAATTAACAATGTACAATGTATAATGTACAATGGAGGAAAGGGCTTCGCCCTTTAACCCGATTTATATATTGTCCGTTAATTGTACATTGTAAATTGTACATTGTACATTAAATTATTGTTTACGGGAGAGAAAAATGAACAAAGAAACAAAACATATGCGAAAGGGATATATTTTCAATAAGATATTTATTGAAACGCTTGCTTTAATTCTGCATTTGCCGTTGAGGCAGATTTTCAATTTAAAGCCGAAGTACCATTCGCCAAAACACAAAACTTTTATACTTATATCCAATCATACAAGTTCAATTGATCCTGCTTATATTGTACTTGCTTTAAAAAACAGATATGTCCGATTTGTAGCAAGTGACCACGTTACAAGAATGGGATTCCTTGGCTTTGTTTTAAAGGCATTGTGCGGAATAATCGTAAAACGCCGCGATAAAGCTCCCGATGTTCTCATAAACGACATTCTCGGCTCACTCAAGGCAGGTGTGCCCGTTGCACTTTTTGCAGAAGGCAATACAAGCTTTAACGGCGAAACAGGATTTATTTCTCCGAACACAGGCAAAATGGTCAAGGACTCGGGCGTTGCGCTTGTTACATTCCGTTTTGATAACGGCTATCTTTTATCTGCAAGATGGTCTGAGAAAAAGAAAAAAGGCACACTCAGGTGCGGTGTTGTAAATGAATATTCAGCTCAGGAGCTTGCCGGAATGACAGTTGACGAAGTCAATGAAATTATCCGCCGTGATACTTACGTAAATGCATTCGATGAACAGCGCAGAAACCCCGTTGTTTACACGGGTGAGAATATGGCTGAATATTTAGAGCGAATTCTCTATATTTGTCCCGATTGCAAAACCGTAGGTCATCTTCACAGTAAGGGTGATTCCCTTAAGTGCGGAAATTGCGGTTATACCGTAGAGTACGGCAACGATGCTTTTTTCCATAATGAGAGTAACGTTGTTTTTGATAACGTGCTTGATTGGGATAAATGGCAGAGAGAAATATGGAAAGATAAGGTGCTTTCTGCTAAAAGCGGTGAGGTTATTTTTGAAGAATCGGGTATGAGTGTTTCATCCGTCCGTAAAGACAGCAAAACCCTTGTTTCGAAGAATGCAACATTACAGCTGTTCAACGATAAATTCCGCATAATCTTAAGCGAAAACGAAACCGTTGAAATGCGGATGTGTGATGTTAAAAAAGTATGGACCTCATCACCTGATGCAGTTGTAATTATTGATGACAGACATTATTACGATATTGTAAGTCCGGTACATTCTTCTGCAATAAAATATATTGCGGCGTGGCAGTATCTCAGAGGTAAGGATTTTCTGTAAGTATTATGCATTGTAACCAAATTGCGGCTGTTTTACATTTATTTTTTATTTTATATAATATTGACTTTTATGTCCCTCAGATGATATAATCGCATTGTGGATTTCTGTGACTGACGGATAAGCGGAATTGACCGCAGGGAGCAGAAATAATGTTTAGCCGACCGTCTGGGCAGTCCTACAGTACAGGACTGCCCTTTTTTGTCAGAAAAGAGGTTTTTTATGAAAAAAGTTGCAATCATTATGGGCAGTGACAGCGATCTGCCCGTTGTTGAAAAAGCTGTTGATACTCTTAAGGAGTACGGTGTACCTTTTGAGGTTCACGTTTATTCTGCTCACAGAACACCTGTCGAGGCAAAAGAATTTTCCGAAAATGCAAGAGCCAACGGCTTCGGCGCAATAATTGCCGCTGCAGGTATGGCGGCGCATCTTGCAGGCGCAATTGCCGCAAATACAACACTTCCCGTTATCGGTATTCCCGTTGCGGCTAAGTATCTTGACGGTATGGATGCGCTTCTTTCAACCGTTATGATGCCAACAGGTATTCCCGTTGCTACAGTTGCTGTCAACGGCGCGGCTAATGCGGCTCTTCTTGCAATCCAGATGCTCGCTATTGAAGATAAAGACCTTGCTCACAAGCTTAATGACGCAAGAAAAGCAGGCAGTGAAAAAGTGCTTGCAAAAAACAAGGCTATTGAAGAAAAATATAATTGACGGAAACAGGGACAAGGTACGCTTTGCCCCCTTTTCGCATTTTTATATAATAAAAAATCCCTGTACAGGAGGATACACATAATGAAAAGTTTCAGTGAAAGTTACAAAGAAGCAGGCGTAGATATTACTGCCGGCTACAAGGCTGTTGAGCTTATGAAACAGCACATCGCAAGAACAATGACAAAAGGTTCAATGTCCGATATCGGCGGTTTCGGCGGTCTTTTCGAGCTTGACCTTACAGGCATCAGCAAGCCTGTTCTTGTCAGCGGCACGGACGGCGTCGGCACAAAGCTCAAGCTTGCATTTATTATGGACAAGCACGATACAGTCGGCATTGACTGCGTTGCTATGTGTGTTAACGATATTATCTGCTGCGGCGCAAAGCCCCTTTTCTTCCTTGACTATATCGCTTGCGGCAAGAACGTTCCCGAAAGAATTGCAGACATCGTTTCAGGTGTTGCTGAAGGCTGTGTTCAGTCAGGTGCGGCTCTTATCGGCGGCGAAACAGCAGAAATGCCCGGTTTCTATCCCGTAGACGAATATGACCTTGCAGGCTTCTCCGTTGGCGTTGTTGATAAGGACAAGGTTGTAAACAACAAGTCAATCACCGAGGGTGACGTTATCATTGCTCTTCCCTCAAGCGGTGTTCATTCAAACGGTTTCTCACTTGTAAGAAAGGTTTTCGACGTTGAAAATGCAGACATCAAAACTCCCCGTGAGGAGCTCGGCGGCAAGTCAATCGGGGAAACACTTCTCACCCCCACTAAAATTTATGTAAAGCCTATGCTCGCTCTCTTTGACGAAGTTACAGTCAAGGGTGTATCACACATCACAGGCGGCGGCTTCTATGAGAATATTCCGAGAACTATTCCCGAAGGCTTAGGCGCAAAGATTGATAAAGCATCAATCAGAATCCTTCCCATCTTTGACCTTATTGCAAAAACAGGCAATATCCCCGAAAGAGATATGTTCAACACATACAATATGGGCGTAGGTATGAGCGTTATCGTTGCCAAGGAAGATGCAGACAAGGCACTTGATGTTCTTAAGGCAAACGGCGAGGATGCTTATATCATCGGCGAAGTTATCAAATCCGAAGAGGGTGTAGTAATTGTCTGATAAGAAAATTGCAGTCCTCGTGTCCGGCGGCGGAACAAATCTTCAGAGCCTTATTGATTCGCAGAAAAGCGGTATGTTCGGCGGCAGTAAGATAACACTTGTCGTGGCATCAAAGCCCGGAGTGTATGCTCTCGAAAGAGCCGCGAACAACGGTATTGACTCCGTCGTTCTGTGCAGAAAGGACTATGCCGACATCGCCGCATACTCAAAGGCTCTTGTTGATACCCTTAAGAATGCAGATATCGACCTTGTTGTGCTTGCAGGCTTTCTTACCATTATCGACGGGCAGGTATACGAGGCTTATCCCAATGCGATTATCAATATTCATCCCGCCCTTATTCCCTCATTCTGCGGAAAAGGCTACTACGGACTTCACGTTCACGAAGCCGCACTGGAAAAAGGTGTTAAGGTTTCGGGGGCAACGGTGCATTTTGTAACTCCCGAATGTGATGCAGGACCCATTATTCTGCAGAAAGCTGTGGAAGTAATGCAGGATGACACTCCCGAAACACTCCAGAAAAGAATTATGGAACAGGCTGAATGGAAAATTCTTCCCGAAGCAGTCAAGCTGTTCTGTGAGGATAAATTAGAAGTTAAAGATAACAAAGTTTATATTAAGGAGAACTGATATGAAAGTTTCTACTATTGCAAATGAACTTAATTCTCTTGCTTATCACGGCAGAGGTATTATTATAGGCAAAAGTGCCGACGGCAAAAAGGCTGTAACCGCATATTTCATTATGGGCAGAAGTGAAAACAGCCGCAACCGCGTGTTCGTTGCCGAGGGTGAGGCTATGCGCACAAAGGCGTTTGACGAGTCAAAAATGACAGACCCTCATCTTATCATCTATTATCCCGTAAGAGTTCTCGGTAACAAGACGATCGTTACCAACGGCGACCAGACAGATACAATCTACGAGCTTATGGATAAGCAGATGACATTTGAACAGGCACTTCGCACAAGAGAGTTTGAGGACGACAAGCCTAACTTCACTCCCAGAATTTCAGGTATCATCCGCCGTGAAAATGACGGTATGAACTTTGCAATGTCAATTCTCAAGAGCGCAGAGGGTGACGATTCCTCCTGTGAGAGATTCACTTATGCATACTCAAACCCCGTATGCGGCAGAGCAAAGTTTATTCACACATACAACTGCGACGGCAATCCTCTTCCTTCCTTTGAGGGTGAGCCCAAAACTCTTGAGCTGCCCGACGTTGGCATCGACGAGCTTACAGACCTTATCTGGACAAATCTTAACGAGGATAACAAGGTTTCTCTTTTCGTAAGATATATCGACATTGATTCAGGCGAAACAGAAACAAGAATAGTTAACAAGAACGTGTAATCGGAGGGTATTATTGTGAAAGAATTTGAACTTAAATACGGCTGTAACCCCAATCAGAAGCCTGCAAAAATTTATATGAGCGACGGCAGTGAGCTTCCTATCGAAATTCTCTGCGGACGCCCCGGTTATATCAATTTCCTTGATGCATTCAACTCCTGGCAGCTTGTCAAGGAGCTTAAGGCTGCAACAGGAATGCCCTGTGCAACATCTTTCAAGCACGTAAGCCCCACATCTGCGGCAGTAGGCACACCTCTTTCCGACGCGCTCAAAAAGGCTTGCTTTGTTGACGATATTGAAGGTCTTGACGAATCACCCCTCGCCTGTGCTTATGCAAGAGCAAGAGGAACTGACAGAATGTCCTCATTCGGTGACTGGATAGCACTTTCCGATGTTTGTGATGTTACAACAGCTCTTCTTATCAAGCGTGAGGTTTCCGACGGCGTTATTGCTCCCGGCTATGAGCCCGAAGCACTTGAAATTCTCAAGTCAAAGAGAAAGGGTAACTATAATATCGTAAAGATTGACGCTGATTATGTGCCTATGGAGCAGGAAGTAAAGCAGGTCTACGGCATTACATTCGAACAGGGCAGAAACAACTTTAAAATTGATAATGAGCTTCTTACAAAGGTCGTTACAGAGAACAAGGAAATCCCCGAAGAGGCAAAGAGAGATCTTATAATTTCTCTTATCACTCTTAAGTATACACAGTCAAACTCCGTCTGCTATGCATATCAGGGACAGGCTATCGGTGTAGGTGCTGGTCAGCAGTCAAGAATTCATTGCACAAGACTTGCAGGTCAGAAGGCTGACAACTGGCATCTCCGTCAGCACGAAAAGGTGCTCAATCTTCCCTTTAAACCCGAGCTCGGCAGACCCGACAGAGATAACTGCATTGATGTTTACATCTCCGACGACAGCGAGGACGTACTTGCAGAGGGTAACTGGCAGCTTTACTTTACCGAACAGCCCGCAGAGTTCACAAAGGCTGAAAAGAGAGCATATCTTGACTCGATCACGGGCGTTTCTCTCGGCTCGGATGCATTCTTCCCCTTCGGTGACAATATCGAAAGAGCAAGAAGAAGCGGCGTTTCCTACATAGCAGAGCCCGGCGGCTCAATTAGGGACGATCAGGTTATCGAAACCTGTAACAAGTACGGCATTGCAATGTGCTTTACAGGTATGCGACTTTTCCACCATTAATTTGTTATTGAAAGGTACAAATATATGACAATTTTAGTTGTAGGCGGTGGCGGAAGAGAGCACGCCATTATAAAAAAATTAAAAGAAAACAGATCAATTGATAAAATCTACGCACTCCCCGGTAACGGCGGTATTGCCGCTGATGCCGAGTGTGTCAATATCGGTGCAACTGATATTGCGGCAATCGTTGATTTTGCAAAGAATAACGCCATTGATTTTGCTGTCGTTGCTCCCGATGATCCCCTTGTGCTGGGTTGCGTTGATGCTCTTAACGAAATCGGCATAAAATGCTTCGGTCCTGAGAAAAATGCTGCAATTATCGAGGGCAGTAAGGTCTTTTCAAAGAACCTTATGAAAAAATACGGTATTCCCACAGCTCAATACGAAGTATTTTCCGATATGGACAAGGCTCTCGAATACCTTGAAACAGCTCCCATTCCAACTGTTATCAAGGCTGACGGTCTTGCACTGGGCAAAGGCGTAATTATCGCACAGACCCGCGATGATGCAAAAAAAGCCGTTAAGGAAATGATGGAGGATAAGGTTTTCGGCGAAAGCGGAAGTAATATCGTTATTGAAGAATTCCTTACAGGCCCCGAGGTTTCCGTTCTGTCATTCACAGACGGAAAAACCGTTGTTCCTATGGTTTCTTCAATGGATCACAAGCGCGCAAAGGACAATGACGAGGGTCTTAACACGGGCGGTATGGGTACGGTTGCTCCCAACCCCTACTATACGGATGCCGTAGCAAAGGAATGTATGGAAAAAATCTTCATTCCCACAATGAACGCTATGAATGCCGAGGGCAGAACCTTCAAGGGCTGTCTTTACTTCGGGCTTATGATAACTCCTGACGGCACAAAGGTTATTGAGTATAACTGCCGTTTCGGTGACCCTGAAACACAGGTCGTTCTCCCTCTTCTTGATACAGACCTCTACACAGTTATGGAGGCTGTTGCAGACGAAAGACTTTCCGAAATTGATGTAAAATTCAAGGATGAAAACGCCTGCTGTGTAATTATGGCATCAGAGGGTTATCCCGTGAAGTACGAAAAAGGCTATGAAATCACTGTTGATGATGATATCGACGGCGAAGTTTTCGTAGCAGGCGCAAAGGCAGAAAACGGCAAGCTTCTTACAAACGGCGGCAGAGTATTAGGTGTAACATCCACAGCCGCAACACTTAAAGATGCAATTGATAAATCATATAAAGCAGTAGAAAAGGTGCATTTCGGCAACTCATTCTACCGCCGCGATATAGGCGCAAAAGCTTTGAAAGCAGGTGACAACTAATGGTATACAGAATATTTGTAGAAAAGAAAGAAGAGCTTGCACACGAGGCTCACTCTCTTAAAAGTGATATCGTTTCACTTTTAGGCATTTCATCTCTTAAAGAATTAAGACTTCTCAACCGTTACGATGTTGAAAATATTGATAAGGAATTGTTTGATTATTCCGTTAAGACTGTTTTCTCCGAGCCTCAGCTTGACATCGTAACAGATGAACTTAAGGCTGACGAGGGTGATATCGTATTTGCCGTTGAGTACCTCCCCGGTCAGTTTGACCAGAGAGCAGACTCTGCTGCACAGTGCATCCAGATCATTTCACAGGGCGAAAGACCCCTTGTAAGAACCGCAAGAGTTTATGTTATGAAGGGCGATATGTCCGAGGCAGATGTTGATGCTGTTAAAAAGTACGTTATCAACCCTGTTGAGAGCCGCGAGGCAACGATGGCTACCTTCGACACTCTCAAAGCGGAGTACACAGTTCCCGACAGCGTTGCCGTTCTTGACGGCTTTAACGACCTTGATGAAAAAGGTCTTGCAGAGTTTGTAAAGACTTATGCTCTTGCAATGGATGCTGACGATATCAAATTCTGTCAGGATTACTTTAAGTCCGAAAATAAAACTCCCACTATAACAGAAATCAGAATGATCGACACATACTGGTCAGATCATTGCCGTCATACAACATTCTTAACCACAATCGACAGCGTTAAGTTTGAAGAACCCGTTTTGCAGAAGGCTTATGATGAATATATTGCCGCAAGACACGAAATCGGCAGAACAAAGCCCGTTAATCTTATGGATATCGCCACAGTCGGCACAAGATATCTCAAGGCAAAGGGCAAGCTTCCTAAAATTGACGAATCCGAAGAAATCAACGCTTGTACCGTTAAAATCAAGGTCAATGTTGAGGGTGAAGAGCAGGATTGGCTCCTTCTTTTCAAAAACGAAACTCACAACCATCCCACAGAAATCGAACCCTTCGGCGGTGCGGCAACCTGTATCGGCGGCGCGATACGTGACCCCCTTTCAGGACGTTCCTATGTATATGCGGCTATGCGTGTTACTGGCGCAGGCGATCCCCTTGTACCCGTTAAAGATACAATCAAGGGCAAGCTCCCTCAGAGAAAGATCGTTACAACTGCGGCGGCAGGCTATTCATCCTACGGCAATCAGATAGGTCTTGCAACAGGCCAGGTAGACGAAATCTACCACAGCGGCTATGTTGCAAAGCGTATGGAAATCGGTGCTGTTATTGCAGCGGCTCCTGCTGAAAATGTACGCCGTGAATGTCCCGACCCAGGCGATATCGTAATCCTTTTGGGCGGCAGAACAGGCCGTGACGGCTGCGGCGGTGCAACAGGTTCATCAAAATCCCACACTCTCGAATCCCTTGAAACCTGCGGTGCAGAGGTACAGAAAGGTAACGCTCCCGAGGAGAGAAAGCTCCAGCGTCTTTTCCGAAATGCAGAGGCTTCAAGACTTATCAAGCGTTGTAACGACTTCGGCGCAGGCGGTGTTTCCGTTGCTATCGGTGAGCTTGCAGACGGTCTTGATATTGACCTTAACGCTGTTCCCAAAAAGTACGAAGGTCTTGACGGCACAGAGCTTGCAATCAGCGAATCACAGGAGAGAATGGCTGTTGTTGTTGAGGCTAAAGACGTTGACAGATTCGTTGAAATCGCAAACAGCGAAAACCTTGAGGCAACTGTTGTTGCCCGTGTCAAGGCTGAACCCCGTCTTACAATGACCTGGAACGGCAAGGTTATAGTTGATCTTTCAAGAGAGTTCCTCAACTCAAACGGCGCACAGAAGCATATCGACATTATGCCAGAAAAGTGCAAGTCGTACGACAAGCGCACAGTTTCCGATTTTGAAACAGCTTACAAAGAGCTTGCAGGCGACCTTAACGTCTGCTCAAAGAGAGGTCTTTCCGAGCGTTTCGACTCCACAATCGGCGCAGGCACAGTTCTTATGCCCTTCGGCGGCAAAAATCAGCTCACTCCCATTCAGGCTATGGTAAATAAGGTTTCCGTTGAGAAACAGCATACCGACACCTGCTCATATATGGCTTGGGGCTATAACCCATTCATTATGGAAAAAAGTCCTTATCACGGCGCATACCTTGCAGTAGTTGAGTCCATTGCCAAGCTTGTTGCAACAGGTGCAAAGTTCGAGGACGTATATCTCACATTCCAGGAATATTTTGAAAAGCCCGAAAAGAGCCCTGCACGCTGGGGTAAACCTCTTGCGGCACTTTTAGGCGCATTCAAGGCACAGATGGATTACGAAACAGCATCTATCGGCGGTAAAGACTCAATGAGCGGTACTTTTGAGGATATCGACGTGCCCCCCACACTTGTTTCATTCGCTGTTACAACAGGCAATGTAAACGAGGTCGTTTCACCCGAATTCAAGGGCGCAGGTCATAAGGTTGTAATGCTCAAGCCCGAATGTGACGAAAACGGACTTCCCGTTGCCGCATCCGAAAAGGCACTCTTTGATGAAGTTTACGGCTATATGCAGAAGGGTATAGTTGAGGCTTGCTACACTCCCACCTATGGCGGTATTGCAGAGGCTGTTATGAAGATGTGCTTCGGTAACGGTATCGGCTTTGAGTATAACGACGCAGTTGAGCTTGATGAAATTTTCGGTTATAACTACGGCGCATTCATCCTTGAACTCAATACTGAGGATGAAATCGGCAATCTTCTCGGTCATACAACCCTTGAAGAAACAATCAAGTACGCAAATACAGAAATTGAGCTTTCCTCACTTCTCGATATTTACGAAAATAAGCTCGAGCCTATCTATTCCTGCAACATAAAGCAGGATGATAAGGAAATTCCTGTATTCTCATACAATGCCGAAACAAGGGTTGCTCCCGCAATCAAAACAGCAAAACCGAAGGTGCTTATTCCCGTATTCCCCGGCACAAACTGCGAGTTTGACACAGCAAAAGCTCTTATGACAGCAGGCGCAGACCCCGAAATCTTCGTTATAAAGAACCTTTCCGCACAGGCTATTGCAGAATCTGTCGATGCGTTCGCGAACAAGGTCAAGGATTCACAGATCATCTTTATCCCCGGCGGATTCTCAGGCGGTGACGAACCCGACGGTTCAGGTAAATTCATTACTGCATTCTTCCGTAACGCGGCTGTCAAGGAGCAGGTACACGAGCTTCTCAAAAACCGTGACGGTCTTATGGCAGGTATCTGTAACGGATTCCAGGCTCTTATCAAGTTAGGTCTTGTGCCCTACGGCGAGATAATCGACACAGATGCATCCTGTCCTACTCTTACATACAACACAATCGGCAGACATCAGTCCCGTATTGTGCGCACAAGAATTGCATCCAATAAGTCCCCCTGGCTTATGGATACAAATGTTGGCGATGTTTACAATGTGCCCATTTCACACGGCGAGGGCAGATTCCTCTGCTCTGATGACCTTGTAAAGGAGCTTGCGGCAAACGGACAGATCGCAACACAGTATGTTGACCTTGCCGGCAATCCTACAACGGATATCCACTTCAATCCCAATAATTCCGTATGTGCAATCGAGGGTATCACTTCACCCGACGGCAGAGTTCTCGGCAAAATGGGACACTCCGAGCGTATCGGCAACGGACTTTATAAGAATGTTGACGGCGATTTCAATATCGGTATGTTCACATCAGCGGTAAAATACTTTAAGTAATAAACCAGAAAAATCCGAGGTCGTATGACTTCGGATTTTCCCGTTTTGTGTAACAACAAATGGAGTTATGTATGGTTTGACATTCATCAAACCGAAATTATTATAACACATAATTTTTGAAAATGATTGATATACATTCAAAAATATGTTTATTATTTTTTAATGGGATGTTTTTGCCCTTATGTCATACATAAATCAAAAAAATAACTTGTTTTAATTATATGTATATGGTAAAATTAAATAGAATTTGTGAATTTACAAGGTGAATTTTATGAATATTAAAATCAATACAGATAAAATATATTCTGTTTTTGAAGGCTTTGGTGCAAGCGGTGCCTGGTGGGCGCAGGAGGTAGGCGGCTGGACGCATACCGACCCGAAAAGCGGAATTGCAGTCCGTGATGAAATATCCCGACTTCTTTATGATAAAGATTACGGTATAGGACTCCGCACTTACCGCTACAATATCGGCGCAGGCTCTGCACATTCGGGTAACGGAGATATTCCTATGCGTATGAGGCGCACGGAAAGCTTTGACGCAGGGGAAGGAAAGTACGATTTCCGCCGTGATGAAAACGCTGCCTATATGATGAATCGGGCGGCAAAGGACGGCGCAGATGAAATTATACTTTTTGTCAATTCTCCCATAGAAAGACTTACCAAAAACGGCTGGTCGCATCTCAAAAAAACGCAGATAATGCGTGATAATCTTGCACAAAAGAATTACAAGGCTTTTGCAGACTATTGCCTTGATGTAACCGAGCATTTTGTATCAGAGGGGCTGCCGGTTAAATATCTATCTCCCATAAATGAGCCGATATGGATATGGACAGGCGGTCAGGAGGGCTGTCATTACAGCCCTTGGAGCGCGGCAAAGGTAATGAAATGCTTTGCCGATGAAATGCAGAAAAGACCAACGCTCAGTGGTGTTAAGCTGTCCGGTGTTGAATCGGGTGACATACGCTGGTTTAACAAGAGCTATACAAGAGCGCTTATGAAGTATGAAAGTGTCCGCAACAGGATTGATTCAGTTGATGTACATTCATATTTTCTTAAATTTCCCATTCCTCTGCCCGTAAAATTTATGGATGACAGACACGGATTTCTGCGCCGCTACAGAAAATGGCTTGATAAGCATTATCCCGATCTGCCCGTTAAAATGAGCGAATGGTGTCATATGCAGGGCGGCAGGGATAAAACTATGAAATCCGCACTTGTTATGGCAAACGTGATTTATGATGATATATCAATTCTCAATGTAACATCCTGGCAGCATTGGATTGCAGTTTCGGAAGTGGATTACTGTGACGGACTTATTTACATAAATCTCAATGATAAAACCTACGAAATGACAAAACGCTATTACGCAACGGGTAATTTCTCAAAATACATTCCTTACGGCTCAAAGCGTGTAGATGTTTCTTCCGATGATAATGAAATCAAGCTCCTTGCTTTTGACAGCGGAGAAAGCATTATCGTTATTGCAATAAATGATACGGATAAAGTTAAAACCGTTTCAATTCCCGATTGCGAAAATGCAGAAATCATTGTTACGGATAATAACAACGACCTTGTTGAATATCCCTTTGAATCGGGCAAAACGCATATAACTCCCGAATCGGTTAATACAATTATATATAAAAAGAGGTAAGTGCATTGAATATAAAAAATAAAGCCTTGAATCTGCTCTCAATGCTAAAAAACAACTGGAAAACTCCTGCAGAGGGCAGATATATGAGCTTAAAGGAAATAGTATCTCTCTCAGGCGGCGGTATAGGTGTAAGGTTTGTTGTGTATTGCATATCGCAGATGATAATCTCCACAGGCAATACTCTGCTGGGCAATACTATCGGCATTACTCCCGAAGCAATTTACATAATTTACATCATCAGCCTTATTACGAGCGTTCCTCTTACTGCTCTGCGTGCAAATCTTATAGATAACACACGCAGTATGAAGGGTAAGTACCGCCCTTATATAATAACTATGGGCATTCCCAGCGTTATTTTAGGTATCGGTTTTATAATGATGCCCTATGAAAATATGTCACTTGTTGTAAAATGCATTACTGTGTTGCTGTTTAACATAGGCTTTCAGTTTTTCTATAATTTTTATCTTGATGCATATGACAGCCTTATAAACGTGCTTTCGCCAAACAGCATTGAACGCTCGGATGTTCTTTCCGTAAGATGCATTGTTGAAAATCTTTCTCCCTCAATTGCAGGTATCTTTCTGCCTATTGTTGCAAAATGGATTACAGGCGACGAAACTCTGTATGATTTAAGAATTTACCGAACACTTTTTCCTGCAATGATTTTTGTCGGATTCCTTATTTCCGTTGTTGTATATGTGAATACTGAGGAAAAAATCGTTCAGGCGAAAACTCACGTTATTACTGTCAGATTTTCAGATGCATTAAGAGCTGTCGCAAGAAATAAATATTTCTGGATAATCTCTCTTGCAGGCTGGCTCGGCTTCCTTGAGAGTGCGTTCGGCAGTATAATGGGCTGGATGTACAGCTATCAGAAGGCTTGCTCTGCCGCTCAATATTCAATTATAACCGCAATCGCAGGTAACGCATCATTCTGGCCCAATATCGTAGCTCCCTTTGCAATAAGAAAATACGGCAAAAAGAAAATTCTTATCTTTACCAATATTCTCAATGTCGGGCTGATAGCCTGTATGCTCCCCGTTGTAAGAATGACAGGCTCCGCACATATTATATGGATATTGCTTATCTGTACATTTATAAATCAGTTCATATCCTCATTGGGTCACTTCCTTACGCCCTGTGTAAATGCGGATATAAGGGATTATCAGCAGTATATTTCGGGTGAGCGAATTGACGGTATGTTTGCCGCAGTTGGACTTATCGGCAATATCATTTCCGTTGCAACAGGCTCAGTTCTGCCTATGATTTATTCAAAGGCAGGTCTTAATGAGGCAACTGCCGTTTCGTTGGGTTACAGCGCCTCCAACGTTTATGATGTGCTGTATAATCACGATTATTTTGTAAGCATCAGTTCGGTTCTGATAGTGGCATCAATTATCGGTGCAGTTATGAACGTTCTGCCGTATTTCTTCTACAATTTTACCGAAACCAATCAGAAAAGCGTTGTAAGCGTGCTTAAAATCAGGGCATTGTTTGAGGATTACAATAACGGCAATGTTGATAACGAAAAGCTCAATGAAACAATGACAATCATAAGAGAAGCGAGAATCTACGCAGAAAAAGAGCCGCAGACTCCCGACAGAAACGCTGTAAGAGTTGCCAAAAAGAGCAAGAATAAAGATGCTGTGCGTGCTGCAAAGCAGAATTATAAAGCACAGAAAGAAGAAAACGAAAAAATCGAGATTGCCGCATTTGTTATGGCAGAGCTTAACAGATATTCAACCGACTACGGCAGACTTGAAATTGCCGCCGCTGAAAAAATTCTTACCGCAGGTATTAACGGAAGTTACGATTCGGAAATTTTTTCAAAGAATTATATTAAGTCTATGCCGAAAAATACAGCCGCCGAAAAGCAGGCAAGAAGTGATTTCTTTGCACTTTTAAGAGATATTAAAACTTCCCGTAAAACAAAGGCAAAGTATTTCCCCGACGGCGTTACCGAATTTGATGCATCCGTGTTTGACGTGCTCTTTAAACAGGAGGATGAAACCGAACAGGCTCTTCACGATGCTCTCAAAGCAAAAAAAGCCGCAAATGAACGTAAAGAGGATTTTTCCGTTTATAATCAGAGTATCAGGAATCTGCAGAAACGCAAAAAGGAAATTCAGGCTCAGATTAAAAAGGCTACAAACGATAATTCGTTGTATTACAGAGCCGCAAAACCCTACCTCGATGCAAAACGCACCCTTCAGCGAATGAAGAATTATGCAGAGATTGATAAGATAATTGTAATGAGCAATGAGCAGTGAGAAATGAGCAATTGAGGAATCCCTGCGGGCTTGATTTGTATAAATGGGTTAAAGGGCAACGCCCTTTCCACCATTGCTCATTACTAATTGCTACTTATTCATTTTTATCGTTGACATCTGTAAAATTATGTTATATAATCAAATATATCCCATTCAGGAGGTAATTACCGTGAAAAAGAATTATAAACGTATAGTTGCAATCGTTCTTTGCGTTATGATGATGTTTTCCTGTACATCTGCCGTGTCATTTGCCGCAGAAACAACAGAAATCTCATTCGCATCCGTAGGCGATTCAATTTCAAAAGGCTTTTACAATGCACTCAACAATATCGTTGAAGGTCTTGTAAGTGCAATCTGCAAGATTTATCCCAATCCTCCCAGTTGGATGAATCTCAGCGATTACGACAGTGACGAAATCGGCTTCCTTCCCGGTCACGAAATATATCAGACCGAGGCAGGGGAGGATAACCACTGGTCATTGGGTTATGCAAGCGTAAGTATCGTTCCCGAGGATGTTGATTCAGGTGAATACAATCTCGGTCGTGACCTTAACAACAAAATGGCAAAGGGCGTTTATGACGACCAGAGAATCCGTGTTGTTGTTATTGATGATAACAGCGGCGAAGGTGCTGTAGTTATCGGCTCTATTGATGCTCTCGGCGTAACATCTACAGATGCACGTGCAATCCGTATGGCTGTTGTTGAATACTGTGAAGAACAGGGCATTGATGTTGCAAGCGTAAACATCTGCGCAACACATTCACATTCAGCTCTTGATACTCAGGGCGTAAGCACAGGCTTCTTTGATAAGCTTTTAGGCAACTTCTTCTATAATGCTATGGGCAAAGAGGAATCTCTCTCAGGCTTTGAGGCAGCTGACTACTTCAAATCATATTTCATTTCTCAGTCTGTTGAGGCTGTAAAGGCAGCTATTGCAGATATGGAAGCAGGTACGCTTTCCTTTGCATCAGTTGACTGTTCGGAAATCATTCACGATAAGCGCGATCTTATTGCAAAAGAGGATATTCCCGAAACTGCTTGCTTTAAGTTTGTTTCCGAATCAGGTGAGGAAACATATATTGCAGATATTTCCTGCCATCCCACATCATTCTCAGCAAGCAACGGTCTTGTAAGCTCAGACTATATTTACGCTCTTGATAATTATATCAAAGCACAGACAAACGGCAATGTTGTTATGGTTGCAGGCGCACTCGGTCAGCTTTCAAGAGATATTGAGGTTGATACAACAGGTATGACAGAGTGGGAAGATATGGGCGCAGAGGCAAAGTACCTCGGTGAAGCTTTCGGTGCATATATTATTAATGCTGAATACGAGGAGCTTGCTCCCGTACTCAATGTTACACACAGAGAGTTGTTCGTTTACCCCGAAAACAGCATTCTTACACTTGCTTGTGAAATCCGTCTTGTAAACAACAGATGCTTTGTTGATGCAAACGGCGATTGCTGTATGGCAACAGAAATGGGTTACGTTGAATTCGGCAACAAGGTAGGTCTTGCACTGTTCCCTGCAGAATTCTATCCCGAAACATTCTGGGGCAACGACATCACAGGTAACGTTACCTGGGACGGCACAGAATGGCAGTACGACAGCCTTCACGATTCAGTTGACGGTGTTAAGGTTTACTGCGTAAGCCTTGCAAACGACGAAATCGGCTATGTTCTTACAGATAACAACTTTGCATTTATGGGACACATCATCGGCGAAGAAATCGCAGACGAAGTTCTCTCCGTAGGTAAGCACACAGGTTCATTCCTCGTAGGCGAATACTACGAAATGATTGAAGATTATGTAAAGTAATAAGTTTTAAGTCGGGCAGAAATGTCCGACTTGAATTTTGTGTTTTTATAGTGTATACTTATTAAAAAAATCATCCGGAGTGAATTATGTTAAAGCAAAATCCTAATTACAAAAGAACAAAATACGCTTGTTATTATTCATATCTGTCTATGTCCTCGGTGTTCTGTCTGCCGCCGCTTCTGTTTATGACATTTCAGGAGATGTACGGTATTTCATACACACTTCTGGGCACGCTGGTGCTTGTAAACTTCTGTACACAGCTTACTGTTGACCTGATTTTCAGCTTCTTCCCGAAGATTTTCAATATAGCGAAAACCGTTAAAATTATGCCCCTGCTTACTTCCGCAGGTCTGTTTATTTATTCAATTGTGCCTAACCTTTTCCCTGAGTATGCTTATTCAGGACTTGTGGTCGGTACTGTTGTATTCTCCGTTGCCGCAGGCTTGTGCGAGGTGCTTTTAAGTCCCGTAATTGCGGCTATTCCCTCAGAGCATCCCGATAAGGATATGAGCCTTCTTCATTCCCTGTATGCCTGGGGCGTAGTGAGCGTTGTTGTTATCAGCACAATATTTTTAAATATATTCAAAACCGAAAATTGGATGTATCTTACGTTGTTCTTTGCTGTTCTTCCGCTTATTGCATCATACCTTTTTGCAACCTCACCCATTCCGCCTATGAATGTGTCAGGCAATGCCGCATCAAAAGGGGATAAGAGCAGGAATAAAACACTTCTGCTGTGTGTAATGTGCATATTCCTCGGCAGTGCGGCAGAAAACACAATGTCAAACTGGGTGTCCAGCTATATGGAAAACGCCTTGCAGATTCCCAAAACTGTCGGCGATATATTCGGTATGGCACTGTTTGCTGTATTCCTCGGCCTTGGCAGATCGCTCTATGCAAAATACGGCAAAAATATCACAAATGCATTGCTTTTCGGAATGGTCGGCTCTGTCGTATGCTATCTTACGGCAGGACTTTCGGGAAACGTAATATTTTCATTTGTTGCCTGTGTGCTTACAGGCTGCTGCACGTCAATGCTCTGGCCAGGCACATTGATTCTTATGGAAGAAAAAATTCCCAATCCCGGTGTTGTGGCATATGCGTTAATGGCGGCAGGCGGTGACTTCGGCGCATCCGTTGCTCCGCAGCTTATGGGAATAGTTGTTGATACAGTATCGGCAAACAGCGGCGCAATAAGCCTCAGTGAAACGTTGTCATTATCTCCCGAACAGCTGGGAATGAAGGTCGGTATGCTTTTAGCCGCATTGTTCCCCTTGCTCGGCACAATTTTGCTTTTGTATATTAAAAAGCAGAAAAATAATAATGCATAGGTTTGTAATACTCAACAGCAAATCGCGGATGAGAAACCGTTTACTGTGGTAAAAATTGAATACCGTAATTTTAATGTTTAATATAGACATCGTAAATTAAAAGGAGTAAGGTTATGAAATTAAGAATATTAGTAAAAATTATGGAAAAACTGCTTGGTATGAAGAATAATGACGACGGATTCCGTGCGGATATGTATTTACCGGATCGACTTATTGCAATGTCGCTTGTTTTTTTAGCATTAGGGATTGCCTGTGCCGTTTATGCCGTTTTTAATTTCACAGTATTGGTGCTCGTTTTTTCTGTTCTCGGTTTTGTTCTTGGTGTTCTGGCTATGCTTTGTTGGCGAAATCAGTGTATCCATATTATTTCAGATGAACAGTTTACATATACCACTATGTTTGGCAAAACATATACATATTCTTTTTCTGATATTCAAGGATTAAGACGAAATCAGGATTCAATGACACTTTTTGTTGCCGATAATAAGGTTCATATAGAGTCTATGGCGATACTCAGTGAGCGATTAGTAGAACTGATTAATCGTGCATTAGAACAAACAAAGTAATAAATAAGCTTGGGACTTTGCTCGGGATGCCTGAGTGTTGCCCTGTTAAAATCAATGAGATAATTATCAGTAACAACAATCATAATGTATTAAGGTTGTGATACTTGTATGCCGAAGTATAACAGAATAAGGGAACTCAGGGAAGATAACGATAAAATTCAGCAGGAAATCGCGGATTATTTAAAAATCACAAGACCGCAGTATCAGCTTTATGAATCGGGAAAGCGTTCATTGCCCATTGATTTGCTTAAAGAGCTTTGTAAATACTATAATGTTTCCGCTGATTACATACTTGAGCTTACCGATAATACACAAATTAATTAATAAAATCCGAGGTCGTGTGACTTCGGATTTTTATGCAGTTTACAAAAAGCAATAATATATAAGTCCGTAAAGGCTTGCGGCGCCGCAGCCGTAAACGATAACCGGACCTGCGATTGTAAACATCTTTGCGCCCGTGCCGTAGATTTTGCCGTCAGTTGTGTATTCGAGAGCAGAGGAAACCACCGCATTGGAAAATCCCGTAATGGGGACGAGTGTGCCTGCGCCTGCGTATTTTGCAATTTTATCAAATACGCCTATGCCTGTGAGTATTGCGGCAATAACGATAAGCGAAATTGACACAAGCGCCGCAACAGTTTCCGTGTTAAGACCGAGATATGTGTAAAGGCTTTTGAAGCATTCTCCTATAGTACATATCGTTCCGCCGAAAAGAAACGCAAATGCAGTATTTTTTATTCTCGGTGAGGCAGGTGATGCCTTTTTCGTCATTATTTCATATTCTTTATCCTGTGATGCCAAAATTATCACTCCTTGTTCTGTAGTCTGTGCTTTAAATGCGTAAATATACACATTTTTGTTGTTATTTATATACAATAATGATTGATTAATCAAATTTTCTTTGTTTCTATTGCTGAAAATGAAAAATTATACAAAAAACACTTTACAACTTTAGTTTGATAAAGTATAATGAATTGCGTTGACAGTGCACGAAGCACTATCGAAAGGAGAAAACTACTTATGAAAAAAATTATCGCATTACTTATGGCAGCTCTGCTTGTATTTGCATTTGCAGGCTGTACAGACACAAAGGTTGACGAAGAATCATCAACAAACGAAGCACTCGAGGATTCATCTGTTGCAACAGCATCCGACCTTGAGTATGTAAAGAGCAAGGGCACTCTTGTTGTTGGTATCACAGACTTTGCACCTATGGATTATGAAGATGAAAACGGCAACTGGGTTGGCTTTGATGCTGATATGGCAACTGCTTTTGCAAAATCTCTCGGTGTTGAAGTTCAGTTTGTTGAAATCAACTGGAAGAATAAGGTTATGGAGCTTGACGGCAAAAACATCGACGTTGTATGGAACGGTATGACACTTACCGATGAAGTAAAGTCAGCAATGTCCTGCTCAAACGCATACTGCAACAATGCACAGGTTGTTATCGTTAAGGCTGAGGATGCTTCAAAGTACGTTACTGCTGACGATTGCAAAGAGCTTAATTTTGCAGTTGAAACAGGCTCTGCAGGTAAGGATATGGCTGCAGCAAACAACTTCAAATATACAGAGGTTAAGGATCAGGCAACTGCTCTTTCAGAAGTAAAGGCAGGCACAAGTGATGCAGCTATCATCGACTCACTTATGGCAGCTGCTATGGTTGGCGAAGGCACAGGCTTTGAAGACCTTACATACACAGTAAAGCTTAACAGCGAAGAATACGGCGTTGGTTTCAGAAAAGGTTCAGACCTTGTTGACAAGCTCAACGATTTCTTCAAGGCTTCTTATGCAGACGGTTCAATGCAGAAGATTGCTGAAACATACGGTGTTCAGGCAGCTCTTATTGAGCAGTAATTTATTATCAAATAATCTATCAGAACAGAGAGTGTCGGGTCCGGCACCCTCTGTTTTCAGCGTGATATATTGTTGCGGCTGATAAAATAAATCAAAAGGAATTTATGCTAATGAGTGATTTTTTAGAACAGCTTCCGATAGTTTTTGATGCCCTGAATGAAGGCTTTTTGCAGACATTAAAACTGTTTGTAATAACTCTTCTGGGAGCATTACCGCTTGGTCTTATACTTTCATTCGGTTCAATGTCCAAGTTTAAACCTTTAAGCGGACTGATTAAAACGGTTGTGTGGATCGTCAGAGGTTCACCTTTGATGATACAGCTTTTAATAATTTACTATTTCCCCGGAATCGTTTTTGATAACAACATCTGGGGCAGTGGTCTTGACGGCAGATTCGTTGCCTCTGCAGTAGCGTTTATTATCAACTATGCCTGTTATTTTTCCGAGATATACCGAGGCGGCATACAGGGCGTACCCGTAGGTCAGCAGGAGGCAGGTAAGGTGCTCGGTCTTTCCAAAACACAGATATTTTTCAAGGTTACGCTGTTGCAGATGGTTAAAAGAATCGTTCCGCCGATGTCAAATGAAATTATTACTCTTGTAAAGGACACGTCTCTTGCCCGTATTATTGCAATGCAGGAGCTTATCTGGGCAGGTGAGGCATTCCTTACAGGCTCAAGAGGTATTTCAGGTCAGATATGGCCCCTGTTCTTTACGGCAATTTATTATCTTGTATTCAACGGCGTGCTTACAATCCTTTTCGGCAAAATCGAAAAGAAGCTCAGCTATTTTAAAGTGTAGGAGGGTGTTTTATGTCTTTACTTGAAGTTCGTAATATATCCAAAAGCTTCGGAAAAGTTGATGTTTTAAAGGATGTAAGCTTTACTCTTGAAAAGGGCGAGGTGCTTTCCGTTATCGGTTCTTCCGGCGGCGGAAAAACAACACTTCTGCGTTGCCTTAATTTTCTTGAGTTTGCAGAAAAAGGTCAGATTATCGTTAACGGTGAGGTCTTGTATGACGGTGTTGCGGTAAACGATAAAAAGCTGAGAGAAAACAGGCTTCATTTCGGTCTTGTTTTTCAGAATTTCAATCTGTTTCCCCAGTACAATGTTCTGAAAAACATAACGTTGGCGCCCAAACTGTTGAAAAAAGGCACTGATGAAGAAATTGAGGCTGATGCAAGAAGGCTCATTGAAAGAGTGGGACTTTCCGATAAAATCGAAAACTATCCCTGTGAGCTTTCGGGCGGTCAGCAGCAGAGAGTTGCTATTGCAAGGGCATTAGCTTTGAATCCCGATATTCTTTGCTTTGATGAGCCTACTTCGGCTCTTGACCCCGAGCTTACCGGTGAGGTGCTTAAAGTAATCAAAGGCCTTAAAAACGGCGACAGCACAATGATTGTTGTTACTCACGAAATGGGCTTTGCCAAAGAAGTGTCGGATAAAATAATCTTTATGGCAGACGGTATTATTGAAGAAATGGGCACTCCCGATGAGATTTTCAATCATCCCAAATCTGAAAAGACAAAGGCATTTTTCAGTAAGTCCTTGGAGAATTTGTAATTATGTGCAGTAAAAATAATGAACAGATGCTCAATGAGCTGTACGAGCTTATTGCATCAATGCAGTCAGCAGAGGATTGCAGGGATTTGTTTGCGGATCTGTGTACAATTAAAGAAATTGAACAGATGGCACAGCGTGTCAAGGCGGCAAAACTGCTTATCGAGGGCAAAACCTACAATCAGGTTATTGATGAAACGGACATTTCCTCCGCAACCTTGAGCCGTGTTTCAAGATGCGTTCAGTACGGCAACGGATACAGCAAGTTTTTAAAATGATTGCATATTTATTAAAAATGACAGGTATATATACATAAAATCTCCTTATTTATATGCAAAAATTCAGTTGAATTCGGTATTATTATGTGATATACTTTGTTAGTAAAAATTTATAAAGGAGATAATCCGTAATGAAAAAAGTAATTTCCGTTTTAATGGCAGTTGCAATGCTCTTTTCAGTATGTATGCTTGCAGGCTGTACGGACAACACAACAAACAACAATGAAGAAACATCAACTGATGAAGATGTAAGCTTAACAGCAACGTCCGGCAGTATGACTGCAACAGAAGGCGTTCTTGTTATGGCAACAAACGCAGCATTCCCTCCCTATGAGTATGTTGAGGGCGGTGAATTTGCAGGTATCGACGTTGAAATCGCAGGCGAGATTGCAAAGAAGCTCAATATGAAGCTTGAAATCAAGGATATTGAGTTTGGTTCAATCGTTGGCGGCGTTCAGACAGGCAAGTTCGATATGGGTATGGCAGGTATGACTGTTACTGATGAAAGACTTGAGAGCGTTAACTTCTCAACTTCCTATGCAACAGGCATTCAGGTTGTTATCGTTGCTGAAGATTCAGCTATCACTTCTCTTGATGACCTCAAGGCTGACGGCTCAATGAAGTACGGTGTTCAGCAGGATACAACAGGTGATATCTATGCTTCCGACACAGTAGAAAAAGGTGGCTACGGCGAGGACAACGTTATCCGTTACAAGACAGGTGCTGATGCTGTTCAGGCTCTTATCGCAGGTAAGGTAGACGCAGTTATCATTGATAACGAACCTGCAAAGTCTTTCGTAGCAGCAAACAGCGGTCTTAAGATTCTTGATGCAGAGTGGGCAGTTGAAGATTACGCTATCTGTATCGCAAAAGAAAACTCAAAGCTTCTTGATGCAGTTAACAACGCTCTTGCTGATCTTAAGGCAGACGGCACAATTGACAAAATTGTTGCAAAGTACATTTCCGCTGAATAATTTTGTTCGGTTCAGGGGCGGGAGCAATTCCGTCCCTTTAATTTTTTTAGCAAAGGAGCATAATCTTGGAAGCTTTATATGTATGGTTTGCAGAACTTAAAGATACATTCATAAGATGCTTTATTGAAGATGACAGATGGTTATGGCTTGCTGAAGGCTTCGGTAAATCATTGCTTATCACGGCATTTTCAATCATTTTAGGTCTTGTTCTCGGTATCATTCTTGCGGCAGTCCGTTCTTCATACGATAAAAATGAGGAATCACTTAAACTCAAAGGCGGCATCGGCTACGTATTTCTTAAATTTTTCAACGGTTTAAGCAAAATTTACATAACTGTTATTCGCGGTGTCCCCGTTGTCGTTCAGCTTATGCTGTGGTATTTTGTATTCCTTAAAACGCAGTCAAACGATGTACTTATCGCAGTTGTAGCCTTCGGCTGTAACTCTGCCGCTTATGTTGCGGAGATTTTCCGTGGCGGTATTATGTCCGTTGATAACGGTCAGTTTGAGGCAGGTCGTTCTCTCGGCTTTAACTATGTGCAGACTATGATTCATATTATAATTCCTCAGGCGGTCAAGTCTTCACTTCCCACACTTCTCAACGAAGTTATTGCACTTCTTAAAGAAACATCTGTTGCCGGTTATGTCGGTATTATGGATCTTACCAAGGCTGGTGACCGTATCAGAGGTATCACCTTTGAGGCTTTTATGCCCCTTCTTGCAGTTGCCGCAATTTACCTTGTAACGGTAATTGTGCTTACAAAGATTTTTACGTCTATCGAAAGGAGGCTTCGCCGCAGTGAGCGATAATATTATTGAAGTCAAAGGGCTGAAAAAACACTACAACGGCGGTGAAGTTAAGGCTCTTGACGGTATTGATGCAAAAATAAAAAGAGGCGAGGTTGTGGTTGTTATTGGCCCGTCGGGCAGCGGTAAATCAACGTTCCTGCGCTCTCTCAATCTGCTTGAATTGCCCACCGACGGCACGATTCTTTTCAACGGTACTGATATTACCGATAAAAAGGTTAATATCAACCTGCATCGTCAGAAAATGGGGATGGTATTCCAGCATTTTAACCTTTTTGCAAATATGAATATCCTTAGGAATATGATAATCGCCCCCACACAGCTGCTTAAAAAGAGCAAAGCGGAGGCAGAGGAAAAAGCAAGAAGACTGCTTAAAAGAGTAGGTCTTGAGGACAGAGCAGACGCATATCCCTCACAGCTTTCAGGCGGTCAAAAACAGAGAGTTGCAATCGTCCGTGCATTGTGTATGGAACCCGAAGTAATGCTTTTTGACGAGCCTACATCAGCCCTTGACCCCGAAATGGTAGGCGAAGTTCTTGATGTTATGAAATCTCTTGCCGCGGAGGGTATGACGATGGTCGTTGTTACGCACGAAATGGGATTTGCCCGTGAGGTTGCGGACAGAGTAATCTTTATGGACGGCGGCGTTATCATCGAGGAAGGCACTCCCGACGAAATCTTTGATGCACCTAAGAGTGAAAGACTTAAAAGCTTCTTGGCAAAGGTGCTTTAAACAAAAAATTAGCGGTTTTCGTAGGGCGCGTCGCCCCCCCCGTCGCGCCGATTGATAAAAATGTGCCATTTTTATCAATAATAATTAAAAAATCTGATTTAACCCGTTATAATTATCCAAATCGTAGATTTGGATAATTCGTAGCGACGAGGGCGTCGCTCCCTACGATGCGATGAATTATTTTATTAAAATCCCCCTCAACCGAGGGGGATTATTTATTGCTTTATCGTGTTGAACGTATTTCTTATTTCCGTTACATCGCCTGTGGTTATATAAAAATCATATTCAAAGGGTGTATAGCTTTTGAATACCATATCTTTTACAACTGCTATATATGATGTCGGTGAGTCGTCGGCAGGAGAGTGGTTTGTTGTTTCTCCTCTTGCATAAACACCGGTAAGGAAGCTTGTTGCACCTTCATCAGGCACATAAAGTCCGATTCCGAAGCTGTCCTCAGATTCGCCTGTGAATGCCGCCCAGTTTTCGGTAGATACATAATTGGGATAACCTGCATCGGGCCAGAAAATCAGGTTATTTACATATTTAAGCTCGCCGTTGTCACAGTAAACGAAGTTGTTCAAAGGCTCAACGCAGTAGAATGCAGGCAACTCCTGTGTTCTTACCGTTTCTTCATAGCCTGAGAAATCCACAAATCTGCAGGAAACATCAAGCATTTTACCGTCAATTGTGTAATATGCTTCCATATAGGAGGGCGTGATGTGTTCCTTCTCCTTTGCCCAGTCAAGGGGCTGACATTTAATATAAATAAGGTTTTCTTCAATTTTTACATCAACGATTTTGCTGTTATCATTGTACTGATTGCCGCCCTGAACGGGGTTGTAATGCCAGGTATTATCCATATACACAGCCGGCTGATAGTTCTCATCATCAACCGTCCCATAGTATGATTGCTGAACAAGTCTGCCCGTGTCGTTTCTGTTGATAAGGTTTACATTATCGTTAACGGACTTTGTGTTGTATCTCTCTGCCGCATTGGAATCCACGTAAATATTGCCGTCAACCTCAACAACTTGAACGTTTGAATCAAGGTCTTCAAAGTAGCTCAACGCACCGCCCCAAAGCAGATCAACGCCGATTTTAAGGCTGTCATTTTCAATATATATCTGCTTGTCGGGAATGTTTCTGTTGAAAAGACTGATGCCGTGAATGTAAATCGTTGCATTTTCAGCGTTAAGGGGTGTAAACGACAGACTGATCAGGGTAATAGCCTTTGTTCCTTTTAAGGCGTTGTTGATGAATGAATGAAACTGAGTCACATCTTCACTCGGCTCAAGGAAAAACTCCTCCGTAACCTTTTTTACTCCTGCACGGTAGCAGATTTCCCCCTTGATGTATGCATCCGCAGAGTATGCAATACCGTAATAGTTGAACCAGGGATATTCATTCTTATTTATTTCAAGCGTTACAGTATTATTGAGAATAATGCCGTAATCATCGGTTGTTTCGGCATCAAACGACACATCTGTCCCCTCAACATAAAAGCTTTTATCTACAGGTTCGCTGAGCTTGATGTCAAAATCCGTATCCTGTACAAAGGGCAAAAAGCTTATCGGATAAGTAAAAAAGCCTAAAATGAATGCAAGTATCGTGCTTATAATTTTCATTTTCTATCACCGGTAAAAGTATAGCAAATGTAGAAAACAATGTCAACTTGATATATTCCATAATTAGGAGTATTTATTTTTTCGGTACGATGTGGTAGAATAACCATATGTGAGGAGAGATGTAAATGATAGGAAAAGATGTTGAGTTGATTGAATACTCAAAGAGGGTTGATTTCTGGAATTGCCTGACACATATAGTGGGCGCAGTTTTCGGTTTCGTGGCGCTGATAATGCTTGTTGCAAGGGCAGAGGGTGCAAGATATATGCTGTCTGCCATTATTTACGGCGTTGCACTCATTGCAGTTTATACAATGTCCTCTGTGTACCACGGCTTGCCCAACGGAGAAAGAAAACGCAAAGCAAGACTTGCCGACCACTGTACTGTACCAATTCTTATTGCCGGCACGGCAACTCCCTGTGCGTTGTTAACTCTGTATGAAATAAACAGTATGATCGGTATATCTGTGCTTGTTTTGGCGTGGCTTTGCACATCATTCGGTATTTTTTCAAAGCTGTTCTTTTTTGAAAAGCTCAAAGCCGTTACAATGGCTGTTTACATAGGCTCGGGCGCACTTATGCTGACGAGCGTGATTCCTGTTTTTGACAGTATAAATACTGTTGCATTCGGTGAAATTCTTGCCGGCTGTGCCTGTTATCTAATTGGCGCCGTGCTTTGCGGACTGGGCAGAAAAACACCCTGTCTGCACGCCGTATTTCACGTTTTTGTCCTTTTGGGCAGTATGTTTCACTTTTACTCAATTTATATGTATATGTTCTGATTGAAAAATGCCTTTTACTATGCTATAATAATCATAGAAAGGCGGTATAAATATGAATGTACTTGTTATAAACGGCAGTCCCAAGGGCGATTACAGCGTAACGTTGCAGACAAGCAACTATCTTGCAATTAAATTTCCCGATGTAAATTTTGATGTGCTTCACGCAGGGCAGTATATAAGAAAATACGAAAAGGATTTTTCCGAGGCGGCGGAGAAGATAAATAACGCTGATCTGCTGATTTTTTCATATCCCGTTTACACATTTCTTGTACCCTGTCAGCTTCACAGATTTGTTGAGCTGATGAAGACTGCAAATATTGATTTATCATCAAAATTTGCTACACAGATAAGCACCTCAAAGCATTTTTACGATGTTACGGCGCATAAGTTTATTCAGCAGAACTGTGCCGATATGGGACTCAAATACATAAAAGGTCTTTCAGCCGATATGGATGACCTGACCACTGAAAAAGGTCAGAGCGAGGCTGTGGGTTTCTTCAATTATGTACTCTGGAGTATTGAGAATAATTATATCGAAGACACTGCTCCCGTAAACACTGATTACACACCTGTTGCACCCGCAATTGCTGAAAATACAGCAAAAACTCTTAATAAAAACGTTGTTGTCGTTACCGATCTTACGGATGACGATACACAGCTCAAGGCTATGATTGACCGCTTTGTTGCGGTATTTCCTGCAAAGTGCAAAATTGTAAATATAAGAGAATATCCCTTAAAAGGCGGCTGTCTTGGTTGCTTTAAATGTGCCGCTGAGGGCAAATGTGTTTATAAAGACGGCTTTGACGAATATCTGCGTACCGAGATTCAGTCCTGTGATGCAACCGTTTACGCATTTACAATCAGAGACCATTCAATGGGCTCACGTTTTAAGATGTATGATGACAGACAGTTCTGCAACGGACACAGAACGGTTACAATGGGTAAGCCTGTCGGATATATCGTAAACGGCAAATATGCCGCAGAGGAAAATCTTAGAATGGTTGTTGAGGGCAGAAGTCAGGTTGGCGGAAATTTCCTTGCAGGCGTTGCAACCAACGAAAATAACACCGATGAACAGCTTGACCGCCTTGCAAAAACGCTTACCTATGCACTTGAAAACAGCCTTGTTATGCCTGCTGATTTCCTCGGCGTTGGCGGTATGAAGATTTTCAGAGACCTTATCTATCAGATGCAGGGACTTATGAGAGCAGACCATAAATTCTTCAAATCACACGGTCAGTACGATTTTCCCCAGAATAAAAAAGGCATTATTGCGGCGATGTACCTTGTGGGAGCGCTTGCAAATAACGAAAAAATCAAAGCAAAAATGGGCGCAAATATGATGAACGAGGGTATGTTAATGCCCTATAAAAAGGTTATAGAAAAAGCCAAAAAAGAGTAAAATTTTAACCGTCGCATTGTGCCGACTGCGGATAAGGAAGTATTTCTTTAAAATGTGAACTAACCGCACAATAATGCGTTGAAAAAACACCGATATGCGTCAGCATTATCGGTGTTTTTCGCCTTTTCTTGCACGATTATTTCGCATTTTAAAGTGCTTCGCAGTTTCGTAAGAACTGTTCGAGAAACAAATACTTCCTTATCAGCAGTCGGCATTTGCGGCGGTTGTTTTGTATTTGACGTTTATTATATGTCGTATCAATGCTCTATATCTTGATTTGACTCTTTTTTGTGTTGAGCCCCTTAATAAAACCGGCAGAAAAGTATTCTTCTTTTATTGCATATTTATACTCAAAAAGAATCCTTGCATATTTTGTGTATGCAGCTATCTGTTCATCATCAAGCAATTCAAGAAAAGCAGCTTCACCGTCATCGAGCTTGCAAATAAGTTCACTGTTTTGTATGGTTTCAGGATTTGCCAATAGATTTTCTTCGTATTCATTCAATGCCTCGAAGACATATTCGTCAATATTCTTTTTCATATGTTTTTCCTCCGGAAACAAGAAAACGGCTTTCGCCGTATCGCGGCGACCGTTTTCGGTTAGTCCATCTCCGAGCACGCGTAGCGGGCGTTCGGAGGGACATATAATCTTTTTTACTTTATAGGTAACGCAGTTTCCTATAAAGTAAAAAAAGTGCGCAGCAAGCTACGCACTAAAAACGCACAGCTCACTGACGCCAATCAAAAACCTACTGATATAAGATACAACCAAGCAAGTATTGAGCCTGCATTTTTTACAAAAGTAAAAAATACGAGCCAGCTGTATCTTATTATATTCGTTTTTGATTGGCACTATTAGTTTATCACTATACCTCGGCAAAATCAAGCATTTATACATAAAAAATCTTCCAATGCATTAATATGTACGATTATATCATTGTCAATATGTCACGGAATATGCATAGTGAACTGTATGATTTGGCTTAACTGCGAGGTGCAACAAATTGTTGCCGTATTATTTTTTAATAATTGCGTGACTTTTAGTTACAAATGTGTTTATATATTATCAGGAGGTGTTTCCTATGACCAAAGTTTCAAAAAATCTGAAAAAGATCAGAACATCAAAAAATCTCACACAGGAAGCTCTTGCCGAAAAGCTGTTTGTTACACGGCAGACTGTTTCCGGCTGGGAGAACGGCAGAACACAGCCCGATATTGAAATGCTTGTAAAAATATCCGAAGTGCTTGGTGTTGATGTTGAAGAAATAATATACGGCGAAAAAAGATTTAAAAATGAAGAAGAGAAAAAGCAGAACACCAAGCGTATGCTGACTGTTATTTTTGCTGTAATTGCATCAGTTCTCGTCGCTGTGGGGCTTATCCTTATTTTTGTTACGGGATGGGAAAAGTTCCCCGATATTTTAAAGTATATACTTGCATTTGTGCCTATACTTGCAGGTCAGGCGGCGGCAGTTTATACATATATTAAGCACAGGGACAGCATAGCCTGGCGTGAGGGTGCGTCTGTTCTGTGGTGTGCAGGTATTGCGGCAACGGTTGCCCTTGTGAATAGCGTTTTTGATGTAAACGGTGGCTTCTCAAACTGCTTACTGATTGATGCGTTGATGTTCCTGCCTGTAATTTATGTGCTTGATGCAGTAACGCCCCTTGCCGTTTATTACGTATCCACATTTGTGTACTGTATGTACTTATTTGAAAATCAATACAAATGGATAGCGCCGATAGCAATGTTGCTGTTTTTTGTTGCAGGACTAGTATATGTAATCATCAACCGCAAAAAGACAGACGATGTACGGCATATATTTTCACGCTGGATATCAGTTATAGCGGCTTATGCGGTTGTGTTTATAAACGGAATTGTTTTTACTGAAATCCACGAAACATTGTTTGCGTCCCTTGCATTTTTCCTTGCACTTTATATTGCAGATAAACACGATTCGTATATATCACCCTTTAAAATTATCGGTATTGCCGGCTGTACGGTAACATCTGTTGTAACTGTTATACTGTCTGCCGCAAGCATCGGCGCTTATTCATCTGAAGAATTTGATGCTGTAACATTTATTTTTGCAGTCTTTGGTGTTGTATTGCTTGCATCAGCTTTGATTATCGGTAAAAAATCGCTGAAAAAGAATACCCTTAAAATCGTTTATTGTTCATTTGCCGCACTTTGTTTCGTTGTTGAAGTGATATGTTCGTGTGGGTTTGAGGACAGTGTAATTGTGTATATTCTTATGCTTATAAGTGCTTTGGGAATGGCTGTAACGCTGATTACACACGGTGCACTGTCGGGCAAGTTTGCACCGCTGAATTTAGGACTTGTCACAACTGCGGTGCTTATAGCATATATGATTGCAAGCCTTATTGAAATAGGTATGCTTACCGCAGGAATTCTGCTGTTGGTATTCGGCGTTATAATGTTTACTGTTAATTTCCTTCTTGCAAGAAAAATGAAACCCGAGCGAAAAGAGGAGGGCGGTATAATATGCGTAAAAAATCAGGATTGATTGTACTTATACTTGTAATCGTTCTCCAATTATGTGTTCCGGCAGGGATGATAATTTATAAAAATGCCGAACACAACACTATTGTGGAAAACGGTGAGCTGTGCAAATTTAAAATCAAGGATATGTATTACAGAAAAGGCAAACTTGACATAAATATTGAAACCTATGACGATTGGGCAATGCAGTTTGCAGATGTTCAGGCAGACAGCATTGGCTATGCCGAGCTTTTGCTGACCGATACGAAACCTGAGGGGAGTATTTATATAGAAAGCTCTGACAAAGATGAATTTGATTTCCCCGTTGAAGCAATAAAAACAGAAGAATTCGAAAATCTTGAATATGTATATTTCTTTGAAAAAACAGGTGAAGAGGATTGGTGGGATGAACTGATCCATGAAATGTATAACAGAGCTTACCTTGAAGCCTACGTATATGAGGGAAAAGTCAGCCCCGTCGCGGTGTATATCGACGGCGTGGAGGCAAATGTGTATCTCTCTCGGCTGAATGAAGATAAACAATAATTTAGCGGTGTTTCGTAGGGCGCGTCGCCCCCGTCGCGCCGATTGATAAAAATGTGCCATTTTTATCAATAATAATATTTAAAAATTTGATTTGACCTGTTGTAATAACCCAAATCGCAGATTTGGATTATTCGGAGCGACGAGGGCGTCGCTC
>JAFTVI010000021.1 GCA_017465825.1 Clostridia bacterium | reverse complement strand
CTGTCTGTCTGTCTGTCAGAAGATTATATGACATTCTGCCCAACTTTGCAACCCTCTTCCGTTAAAAAATTAACATATTTTTATGTATAAATTATACAATACAGAACTGCAATTTGTCAATATTATTTTGACATTTTATACCATACAAATATACAGAAAAATTTTTATTTATGTTGCACAAATTATACGTTGTTGGTCTTCTGCAATTATTTGCGGAGCGACGGGGGCGTCGCCCCTACGGCGGTTCAAGTCAATTCCTGCAAAATAATTACGCATTGGGAATTGAAAAAATCCGCACTTTTTCAAGTGCGGAAAAATTGAATCAATATTTATTGTAAAGAGGGCCGTAAGCCTGACAAGCTCTGTAATCTGCGCCTTCCTTATCCATACCGAATGCATTCCATGATGCAGGACGGAAGATCTTATCTTCGGGAACGTTGTGCATACATACGGGAATTCTGAGCATTGAGCACATTGTGATAAGGTCTGCACCTACGTGGCCGTAGGAAATTGCGCCGTGGTTAGCACCCCAGTTATTCATTACGTCGTAAGCGGTCTTGAAGGGACTGCCTTCCTTACCGTCGCATCTGGGAGCAAACCAGGTGCAGGGCCAGGTGGGGTCAGTTCTGTCCCAGAGAGTCTTTGTAACGTCGTCGGGAAGTGCTACTGTCCAGCCTTCTGCAAGCTGAAGAACAGGACCGAGACCTTTAACAAGGTTAAGACGAATCATTGTAACTGGCATTTCAGCCTTTGTTACGAAGTGTGAGGAGAATCCGCCGCCTCTGAAGTAGCCGTTATCAGCTGCACACCAGTCTGTTGCTTCAAGAATAGCTTTCTGGTCTGCCTGTGTAACATCCCACCATTCCTTCATAACAGCATTGCCGTTTTCGTCCTTTGCCTCACCGCAGGCATCAAGACAAGCCGCACCGGAATTGATAAGGTGAATAAAGCCGTCGCAATCCTTTGCTTTACCTTCGATATCATAGCCTGTTGCTCTCTTGACTGCTGAGCCTGACCAATATGTACGTACGTCAGCAAAAATCTGTGCTCTGTTTGTAAGGAGCTTCAAGAAAAGCATACCGAGACCGTTGAGTGTATCGTTTTCTGTTGCAAGGATGTAGGGTTCTCTTGCGCCGTTCCAGTCGAAGGACGTATTGAGCATTGCCTCGGGGAAATCGCAGTTGGGATAGAAGTCTGTCCACTGACGCTGACCCTGGAAGCCTGCCGCGATAGCATTGTGACCGATCTGCTCCTCGGAAAACTTCTCCTCAAGCTTTTTATTGCCGCTCATAAGGTCTTTGATGATACACATCATCTTGACAACGAATTCCCAGGACTCTGCCTTCTCTTCGTCTGACTTCTTTACGAAATCGGGATTCTTGTCCCAACCTTCCTTGCAGTTAGCCTTTGTCCAGGCAAGAGCCTTCTGATACTCTTCTTCATCGTAGATGCCTTCTGTCATTCGTCTGATAACTTCAACCTCGTCAACAGACTCAACTCTCATACCGAGATAGCTTTCAATAAATGAGGGGTCAATGATAGAGCCGCCGATACCCATACATACAGAACCGATCTGCAGATATGACTTACCTCTCATTGTAGCAACTGCAACTGCCGCTCTGCCGAAACGAAGGAGCTTTTCTTTAACGTCATCGGGAATCTGAGCGGATTCATCAAGATTCTGAACCTCGTGACCGTAGATACCGAATGCGGGAAGTCCCTTCTGTGCGTGAGAAGCAAGAACTGCTGCAAGGTAAACAGCGCCGGGACGCTCCGTGCCGTTAAAGCCCCATACACCCTTGATAGTGTTAGGATCCATATCCATTGTTTCACTGCCGTAGCACCAGCAGGGAGTAACGGAAAGAGTGATGTCTACACCCTCTTTCTTGAACTGTGCTGCACATTTTGCTGTTTCGCCTGCTCTGCCGATTGTGCAGTCGGAAATAACAACCTTAACAGGCTCGCCGTTGGAGTATTTCAGATTGTTTCTGAAAAGCTCTGCCGCAGCTTTAGCCATTCCCATAGTCTGATCTTCGAGAGAGCCTCTTACATCAAGAGGTCCTTTTCTTGCGTCGATAACAGGACGGATACCGATTACGGGATATTCGCCTGCAAATCTTTTTTCTGCCATTTGTATCAACCTTTCTTAAATGCAGAATGCAGAATGCATAATGCACAATTTATTTAGTTAGCAATTAGCAATGAGCAGTGAGCAATGGTGGAAAGGGCTTTGCCCTTTGACCCATTTATTATTACTCATCACATATTTTTGTATTTTTGGTTATTGCAATCAGCAAACGTAGCAATTCATTACAATCACTCATTAATGATTTGAATTGACGTTCTGTAAGATATTCTGTTTCGAATAAAATTTCAAGCCAATATTTTGTTTCAGCACATTCTTTCAATGCAATATGCATTTTAGAATGAAAATCTTTTTTGCTTACTGCAAATTCGGCTTCAGCAATGTTCGCACCGATACTTGTTCCGCAACGCAATAATTGTTGCGACATTGTAAACTCTCGTTTTTCTTTCTTTAAAAAGACATATAATCTGACAATACGTATTGCAAATCTTTTACTTTTAAACTGAACAACATTTTCAGACATAGCTTACCTCGGATTAAAGCGCAATGTATTTTCGCAAATTATAAAATCGGGTTAAAGGGCAGAGCCCTTTCAACAATTACTCATTGCTACACTTACTCATTGCTCATTGTTATAAAGGCTTATTTTAAAATTTTTACAAACTCAGCATATGCCTTTTCCCACTTATCCGCATCAACGGGTTCGTAGACTGTGAGGTTTTCGCCGTTTGCGATGATATTTCTTGCTTCTGCTATATCTTTGATTGCGCCGTCAGCCATAAACTGAACTGCTATATTACCTAAAACCGTTGCCTCGATAGGTCCTGCGTAAACAGTTCTGTTACAGGAAGAGGCTGTCATTGAGCAAAGGAATGTATCCTTAGTACCGCCGCCTGCAACGTGAATAACGTCAAATTTTTTATCCGTGCAATCCTCAATGCCCGCAAGCACGTACTTATATTTCATAGCGAGGCTTTCGTAGATACATCTCATTATTTCGCCCACAGTTTCGGGAACATACTGTCCTGTTTTTCTGCAGAATTCACGGACTCTCCCGGGCATATCACCCATAGCAACAAAATCTGGAGCATCCGGGTCAATAAAGCATCTGAAAGGCTCTGCTTTGAGAGCTTCTTTTTCAAGCTCGGCATAGGAATACTCCTTGCCCTCTCTTATCCACTGTCTTCTGCTCTCCTGAATGAGCCACAGTCCGCAGATATTTTTAAGGAATGCGGTAGTATAGCCGTAGCCGCCCTCGTTTGTAACGTTAAGCTGTTTTGCTTTTGCATTAACAACGGGAGCATCAAGCTCTGTGCCGAAAAGACTCCACGTGCCGCTGCTGATAAATGCAAAATCCTTATTTTTGCTGGGAATTGCCGTGATTGCACTCTGTGTATCGTGACCGCATACTGAAATTACGGGAACGCTCTCAACACCCAATTCCTCACAAAGCTCAGGACGGAGCATACCCGATACAGAGCCTGCAGGAACGATATCGCAAAGGATTTTTTCGGGAATACCGAGAGCTTTGAGAATATCCTTATCCCAGTTCTGTGTCTTAATATTAACCATCTGTGAGGTTGTCGCAATTGAGTATTCCGCAACCTTTTCACCCGTGAGCATATATGCAAGCAGATCGGGCATAAACAGGAGCTTATCTGCTCTTTCCAGCAGCTCGGGTCTGTTCTTTTTTAATGAAAGGAGCTGAAAAACCGTGTTGAAATCCATAAACTGAATTCCAGTACGGTCATACATTTCATCCTTGGACATATATTTTTCGGATTCTTCAATCATACCTACGTTTCTTTCGTCGCGGTAGTGAACGGGGTTTTCAAGAAGATAGCCTTTTTCATCAATAAGACCGAAATCAACACCCCAGGTGTCGATACCGATACTGTCAAAGCCGCCCTTCTGCTTTGCTTTGAGTATACCCTGCTTGATTTCAAAGAAAAGTCTTAAAACGTCCCAATAGAATGTGTTTCCGACCTTTACGGGATCGTTACTGAAACGGTGAATCTCTTCAAGAGTGATTTTTTCACCGTCAAAAACGCCTAAGATCGCTCTGCCGCTTGAGGCGCCGAAGTCGAATGCAAGAACCTGTTTTTTCATAAATGTATCACCTTTTTAACTGAAAACTGTTGAATTCATATCCGTCAGTGCCCACATATTTACTGCGGTCAACCTTTTTTATATCAGTCAGACATTTTTCCGCAACCGACAGATGACGTACTGCCGTATACGACTGCACCCAGGAATTGATTTCATTATTGAAATAGCTTTCCGATACGGCTTTAAGACATATATCACGGTATTGTGAATAGAAATCGTACTTTGTATCAAGCAGATCTATTCTTTCAATAAGATATATATAGCTTCTGTCAGAGTTTGTTATGATAAATGCACTGCCCACTGACTGCATTGTGACTGCATCAATAAATTCAGCTGAAAATGACGAGCTCTGTTTATCTATAACCGTTGCGGAAACGCTTACGTCGGCATAAATCTCACCCGTTGCCGCCATAAATGCCTCATTCATTGTGTAAACCGAGCTGTTCACGTAGTTTGCAAGAGAGCTGATATACTCATATCTTGACTGGGCAGACTGCTTTGAAGATTCGTAAATCTTTCTGTCATAATCGGACATAGCCGCAATTTCATCAGCACTTTTTACCGTATAAAGCTCCTGATAAAAATATTTTATGCCCACATAATTGGTTGTGAAATACTGCTGAATATACGCCTCATTTATAGGCTGTGTTCCGTTGGTGTCGTAAAGGGAGAAACGGAGATTTTCTTTACAGTATTCATACTGCTTGATTTTGAAATATGCGTCTTTAGTTACGCCGATTTCCGTAAGATAATCGCCGTAAATACGCCAGAGCGCGTTAACCTCCTGCGAAACATCCGCCTTTTCATCAAGCGTAAGACTGCCTGCAGTCTGCGCAAAACGTGTGTTGACTGCAATATACTTAAGACTTTCCGATGTGGCAATGTCTATACATTCAGATTCGGTATAGCCTTTATCCGAATAGTAAGCATCGTTGAGAAAATATGTAAACACAGCCGCATCAACGTCTGTTGTATCGTTGACGGTTATGACGCTTTTATCCTGCACCGAACAGGATGACAGAGAAAATGCCAAAACAGATAAAAATAAAATAACAGAAATAAATTTTTTCATAATAAAATCACAGAATAATTATATCAACAAATTATACTGATGTCAACGCTGAATTTTTTATATATTGCAGGGTAAAAATATACACGAGGTGGATAATTTATGATATTTCTGAAAGCTTTTATAGTAGGCGGACTTATATGCGTTGTGGGACAGCTGCTTATAGACAACACCAAGCTTACTCCCGGCAGAATACTCGTAGGATTTGTTGTTGCAGGTGTTATTCTCTCTGCATTCGGGCTGTATGAGCCTATCAAGGAATTTGCAAGTGCAGGTGCAACTGTACCGCTGACAGGCTTCGGTCACACTCTTGTTGAGGGCACGAAAAAGGCTGTTGACGAGCAGGGACTTCTCGGCGCGCTGACAGGTCCTCTTACCGCCTGTTCAGCAGGTGTTATGGCGGCGTTACTTTCGGGTCTTGTTGTATCACTGTTTACAAAACCCAAATCAAAATAATACACATTTTTCATATTTTGTAAATATGCGGGAAATTTTTTCTTAAAAAGTGTTGACAAACAAAAAAATCGGAGTATACTAATATTAGCACTCGCAACACGAGAGTGCTAATATTTTTTTGCAAGGTGAAATATAATGAAAAAAAAGCAATTCAAAGCAGAATCAAAAAAATTGCTTGATATGATGATCAACTCCATCTACACACACAAGGAAATTTTTCTGCGTGAAATTATATCAAACGCAAGCGACGCAATAGACAAGCTGTATTTCCGCTCTCTTACCGACGATTCGGTAGGCATCAGCAAGGATGATTTCAAGATTACAATTGCTCTCGATAAAGAAAACAGAACCGTTACCGTTGCCGATAACGGCTGCGGTATGACCGCTGAAGAGCTGGAAAACAATCTCGGCACTATCGCAAAAAGCGGCTCACTTGACTTCAAAAACAATATGGAAGAAAAGAGCGATGTCGAAATCATTGGTCAGTTCGGTGTCGGCTTCTACTCATCATTTATGGTAAGCGATAAAGTTACCGTTCTCAGCCGTGCATTCGGCAGTGATGAAGCAAATCTCTGGACAAGCGAGGGGGCAGAGGGCTACACAATCGAAAAGGCAGAAAAAGCCGAAGCCGGTACTGTTATCACAATGTATCTAAAGGAAGATACGGAAGAAAACAAGTATTCCGACTACCTTGAAACATACCGCATTTCTTCAATAATAAAAAAATATTCGGATTACATCCGCTATCCTATCACAATGGAGGTTCAGCTCACAAGACCTGTTGAGGGCAGTGAAAACGAATTTGAAAATTACTCCGAAGTAAAAACTCTCAACAGTATGATTCCCCTGTGGAGAAAGAACAAAAGTGAGATTCAGTCTGAGGAATACGAATCATTCTACAAGGACAAATTCTACGATTACGAAAAGCCTGCAAAGGTTATTCATTCAAAAGTCGAAGGTCAGACAACCTACGATGCACTTCTCTTTATTCCAAAAAAAGCTCCCTATGATTATTATTCAAAGAGCTTTGAAAAAGGTCTTCAGCTTTACTCAAACGGCGTACTGATTATGGATAAGTGCCCCGACCTGCTTCCTGATTATTTCAGCTTTGTAAAAGGTCTTGTTGACAGTGCCGACCTCTCTCTCAATATTTCCCGTGAAGTATTACAGCAGGATTATCAGCTCAAGCTTATTGCAAAAACGATTGAAAAGAAAATCAAGTCCGAGCTTACAACGATGCTCAGAAAAGACAGAGAAACCTACGAAGAATTCTTCAAGGCATTCGGCGTTCAGCTCAAATACGGTCTTTACGAGGGTTACGGCGTAAACAAAGAAACTCTGCAGGACCTTATAATGTTCATTTCTTCCCACGAGGATAAGTACACGACTCTTAACGAGTATGTGGACAGAATGCAGGACGGTCAGAAAGTTATCTACTATGCCTGCGGTGAAACAAAGGCTAAAATTGATATGCTTCCTCAGGTTGAGGCTGTTAAGTCAAAGGGCTATGAAATTCTCTATTTCACCGATAATGTTGACGAATTTGCAATCCAGATGCTTATGAATTACGAGGACAAGAGCTTTGTAAACGTCTGTGCAGATAAGCTTGACCTTGACACCGACGAAGAAAAGGAAGCTATCAAAAAAGCCAATGAAGATGCAAAAGATATGCTCGGCAAGATGAGCGATGCTATAGGTGAAAGTGTAACGGGTGTGCGTTTTACAAATTCACTCAAGAATCATCCTGCCTGCCTTACAAGCGAGGGTATGCTTTCAACAGAAATGGAAAAAGTGCTCAACGCTATGCCCAATGCAGACTCAATCAAGGCTGAAACCGTACTCGAAATCAATGCAAATCACGCTATCGCAGAGAAACTGAAAACTCTTGATGATGAAACGCTTGCAAAGTATGCAAAGCTGCTCTATATGCAGGCAAGACTTATCGGCGGACTTTCAATTGAAGACCCCGCAGAATTCAGCAATCTTATAAGCGAATTAATGGTATAAGTTAAAGCTCCCGTTTTTCGGGAGCTTTAACTTATATAAAATATATTTTAACTATTGCAATTTTGTAAAAACAATGGTATAATCTCCCTGAGTAAAATTACTATTCGGGCATCTCTGAAAACTCAAGGTACAAAGGTTGCGTAGAAGTTTTTGCGTCAGATTGTTCAAAAAACACAGGCAATACTTTGTGTATTAACGAGTATTTTTGGGCGATATGACGCAAAAAGAGTACGCAGGATTTTGTGCATTGAGTTTTTTAGAGATGTCCAACAAAAAAGGCAGTGATTATTTATGAAAAAAACATTCAAGGCTATCGTTGCAGTTGTAATGTGCGCTACAATGCTGTTTTCAACAGTAGTAGGCGTTTCTGCAGCTTCAACAACAGCAGACGAAGAGAATGCAGTAATGGCATCTGTTGCTCAGGTTATTACAACCGGTCTCAACAAGGCTGTTGACGCTCTTCTCAACTTCGTTTCAGGCGTTCTTCCCGCAACTGTTAAGGTTGAAGATCCCTCTGCTTATGCAGCCTACGCAGACGACAACTTCTACGCAGGCACAGAAGAATTCATTGATGAGCCCGCAGAAGGCGCACAGTGGAAGCTCGGTTATGCAGACGCTTCAATTCTTCCTGCTGATTTCAGCACAGGCAAGTATTACAAGGGCGGTTACGACATCAACCTCCAGCTTTCCGAGTGCATTGACGACCTTAAGGTAAGAGTTATTGCTCTTGACGACGGCAGCGGCAGAGGCATCACAGTTTTTGCAGTTGTTGACTGTCTCGGTCTTGCAAACGACGATGTAAGAAACATCAGAGCTGCTGTTGCAGAAGCTCTCCCCGATGTTGAATTCACAAGCATCAACGTTTCAGCAACTCACGTTCACAGCGGTATCGACACACAGGGTATCTACACAGATACATTCGGTCACGTTATCAAGAATCTTATCGCAGCTATCACAGGCAGTGATGACCTTTGCGATCCCGTTGACACAGACCTTCTTGCTACAATTCAGGCACAGACAGCAGCTTGTGTAAAAGAGGCTGTTGCTGAAATGACAACAGGTACACTCGAATACGCTAAGACAGACATTTCAGATTATGTACGCGACCGTACAGATCCCGAAATTATGCTTGACGATATGTATTGCCTTATCTTCAATCCCGACAACGGTGATGCAAGCACGGTTATCTCCAACTTCGGCGTACATCCCGAATGCATCGGCTACGGCACACAGCTCATCACATCTGACTTTGTATACTACACAGAAGAAACACTCAACAAAGCCGGCTATAACTATATGTTCATTGAAGGCGCCGTCGGTACATACACAGAAGAAAACGGCAAGTCAGGCGACGGACTTGACCTTGACAGAGTTGAAGCTACAATCCGTTACGGTCACGAAGTAGGTAACATCCTTATCGCCGTTGCTACAGGTATGACAGAAGAAGAAATCGCAGCTGCATACGCAGCAGGCGTTGTTTACACAAACGACTACACAGAAGAAGCTCTTGCAACCGACAACTGCACAATCTGGTACGAAGGCTGGGAAGCAGTTACAACAGAAAAAGTTGCTCCCATCCTCAATATCAAGCTCAAGGCTATGACTGTTGACGTTAAAAACGGCGTTTACAAAGCATTCGGTAAGCTTTCACTTGCTAACAACGTAATGTACGAAGATGCTGACGGCAACGTTACAGCTTCTACAGAAATCGGTTATATGGAGCTCGGTGAAAACCTCAAGGTTATCCTTTGCCCCGGTGAAACATATGCTGAACTCATCGTAGGCGGCGAAAATATGGCTGACTTCTCACTTGACTGTGCATACGATGTTATGGCAGAAGAAGGCGAAGATATCCTTGTATTCGACCTTATGAACGATGCTCTCGGCTACATTATGCCCGACAACGATTTCGTTTACTTCAGAATGGAAGCTGACTTCGCACTTGCAGACAGCTGGGGGCTTACATCAATCGGCGCAAATGCAGCATCCGATGTTTACGGTGCAATCTACGACCTTTACGGTTCAGTAAGATAATATACAGAATAATAATTACGGAAGCGGTACAAAAAAATGTACCGTTTCCCTTTTTTCTGTTGATTTTTCCTTTTTCATATAATATAATAAACTTAAATTATTTCAGTAAAAAGGACTATGCTTATGCAATTCAATTCTATACATTTCCTGATATTTTTTCCGGTTGTTCTTCTGGTTTACTTTATAATACCTAAGAAATTGCGCTATATATGGCTTCTCATAGCCAGCTACTATTTCTATATGAGCTGGAATCCCTCTTATGCGATTCTTATGGCGTTTTCAACAGTTGTAACATACCTGTGCTCCATTATAATACAGCAGGCGGTAACGGAAGAAGGCAAATCATGGCAGATTTTGAAGAAAGCAACATTAGGTATCGCGTTGGGAGTAAACCTTGCAATACTGTTTATGTTTAAGTATCTTGATTTTGCCATTGACAACATTAATACAGTTCTTGACACATTCGGCATATCAATTATTGAAAACAAGTTTGATTTACTGTTGCCTGTGGGCATTTCATTCTACACGTTTCAGGCGTTGGGATATGTTATTGACGTATACAGACAGGATGTCAAAGCGGAATACAATTTGTTCAAATACGCACTTTTTGTGTCATTCTTTCCCCAATTGGTTGCAGGACCTATTGAGCGTTCGGGAAAACTGCTCAGTCAGATTAAAAATACCGACAAAATCAAGCTCTGGAATTACGAAAGAATCGTAAAAGGCTTTATGATAATGATGTGGGGATTTTTCCTCAAGGTCGTTATTGCAGACAGAGCCGCAACGGTAGTAAACACCGTATTTAATCAATATTACGCATATGAATCCTTTGAGCTTTTAACAGCCATCGTTCTCTTTGCCGTACAGATCTACTGTGATTTCGCAAGCTATTCGACTATAGCAGTAGGCGCGGCGCAGATAATGGGATTTGAGCTTATGGATAACTTTGACACGCCCTATTTTGCTATGTCGATAAAAGAATTCTGGCGAAGATGGCATATTTCCCTTTCCACCTGGTTTAAAGATTATCTTTACATCCCACTTGGCGGAAACAGAAAGGGAAAAACCAGAAAATACATCAACACTATGATTGTTTTCCTTGTAAGCGGACTGTGGCACGGCGCAAACTGGACGTATGTCATATGGGGTGCTTTGCACGGTGCATATCAGATTATAGGTGATGTCACAAAGCCTGTAAAATCAAAGCTTGAAAAAAAGCTCAATGTAAAAACAGATGCACTTTCATACAAGGCAGTCAAGGTTTTAACCACCTTTGCACTCACCTGCCTTGCCTGGGTATTCTTCAGGGCGGACACTGTTTATATAGCGGTTGACTACATCGCCAGACTGTTTACACAGCTCAACCCTTGGGCAATCACATCCGGAGCGATATATTCAATCGGTCTTGAAAGACAGGAAATGAACATCCTTATCATTTCGCTCGTTATAATGATACTTGTGGATCTGCTCAAATACACAAAGAATATCCGCTTTGAGAATATTGCCGATAACCAGAATTTCTGGGTTCGCGGACTTATAATTATGGTGCTGATTATCGCTGTTCTTATTTTCGGCGCATACGGTTATAATTTTGACGCGCAGGAATTTATCTATTTCCAGTTTTAACAAACGGTGAATATTATGTTGAAAAAATTTTTAAAAGTAATATCCTTTCTTCTTGCATTTGTATGCATTTTTTCAGTTGCAAATTATGCGCTGAGTTACAAATATTTTGAAAATATTTACAGATTAAAAACCTTTTATGAACTTGAAGACAACACTGTTGATGTACTTGCTTTAGGTTCAAGCCACACATATGAAGGCATTAACACAGCTGTTCTCTGGAAAGAATACGGAATTGCGGGATTCAACCTGTGTAATCCGGCACAGCCTATCTGGAATACCTATTATTATCTTGAAGAAGCTCTCAAAACTCAGACTCCAAAGGTTATAATTCTTGACACATATATGCTGTATATTTCGGATGAATACAGCGACACAGGCACGGGAATACAAAACACTTACGGACTTAAATGGTCACAGACAAGAATAGATGCAATCAAAGCAAGCTTTGATATGGAGAAATACGGATATCAGTTCTTTTTCAGCTGGTTGCAGTACCATTCAAGATATTCAGATGTGGTAAAAAGTGATTTCTATCAATATCAGGGCAATGAGGCAAGGTATAAAAACCATAAAGGCTTTTACTGCTATTTTAACACCACTGCAATTGAAGACAAGGATTACACAAATCTTGAAGAATTAGGCACAATCCCCGAAAAGGGCGAAAAGTATTACAGAATGATAATCGAGCTTGCTCAGGCAAACAACATCCCGATTATTATTACCGCAATCCCCTTTGCCGCCGACAGCTTCAACATCAAATATATCAATACTGCCGCAAATATCGCAGAGGAATACGGAGTTCCGTTCTATAACTTTATGCGTGAATACAAAGACGAGCTTGCACTTGACTACAGCACGGATTTCGCTAACAAACAGCATCTCAATCACAAGGGTAACACAAAGCTTACAAGATTTTTTGCCGATATTCTTTCAAAAGAATATAACATCACCGACAAGCGCGGTGATGAAAAATACTCTTCCTGGGATGATGATGCAAAGGTGTATTATGCACAGCTTGAAAATACAACTCTCAGTTCACTGCCCTCGCTCGGAACGTATTTATCTGCATTTAATACTGACAGATATAAAATCATTGTAACAAGCACCTGCAGTAATTATGATGAGCTTTCATCAGATGCTAAAAATACTGCAAGTAAGTTTTTCTCCGCATTATCAATTGATGATTACAAAAACGGCGGAGTATGGATATTTGACGGCGGTGAGCTTATCTGGAATAATGATATGAGAAATCCGGACTATTCAAAATCCATAAAGCTGGGCAGTAATCATACTGTATATTTCTGCAGTGAAGAAAAGCAAAAAGCAATTACTGATATTAACGGCGAGGTAATTGATACCGAAACATATTACGCAAACAAGGTATTTATCAACAAGTCGGACAAAACGGTTGTTGCCGAAGGCATAAACATCTGTGTTTTTGATACTCTTCTGCAAGAGGTTGTTGATACCGCAGGCTACAATTATTCAAACGATAAGTTTGAAAGATAAAAATAAAACCCCTTGGTCAGTTCAACTGCACCAAGGGATTTTTAAATTACTTGTAGAATTCGTCAATATAAGCTTCAACGTCTGCTCTCGTGCCCTTAAAAGGTCCGGGAGTTTCCATTTTGAGAGAAACTGTAGCCGTTGCGTAGAGAAGTGCATCTGCCATTGTGTGGGTAAGTCTTTCATTTATATATGCTGCAAAGGTTGTATCTCCTCTGCCCGTTCTGCCGCTCAGGTTTCTTGACTTGATAGGACATGAGCAGAACTCTTTTCCGTCGTATGCAATAACCTCTGTATTATGGGTAATTACAACCTCTTTTGCACCCCAGGAATGAAGCACCTTTGCGGCTTCGTATCTGTCCGTAAGTCCTGTAAGGATTTCAGCCTCTGCGGCATCTGTCTTGAGGAAGTGGATATAAGGAATCATCTCTTTTTTATCTTTCCAATCCTCAAAATACATCGTTCCGCCGTTTTCAACATCAACGTGACGCAGACAGGTCTGTACATCAACAGCAACCTTACCTTTTTTCGATGCGGCTTTTATAAGGTCGTTGCTGAAATCACCGTAAACAAGTCCTGCAAAGTGGAAAATATCAGCAGAAACATCCTCGGGAATATCCTCTGCCTCAAAGGGTGTGCCTACGCTCAGGCAAACACACTTTCTTCTCTCCTTATCGGCAGTAAAATACTGATTGTACATATCACTCGAGCTTTCACAGTCAATGCAAATAAGATTTTCTTTGGGCACGGTAAAAGCAGAAAGGCGTTCCTGGTCTTTTTTTGCAACCTTGGTAAGTGCAAGAACATTGTGACCGAGAGCATATGCAGATGCGGATGAATAAATAACCGCGCCGCCTGCAAGACGCATTTCATTGCCTAAATGATCAACATTCCTGTCCATAGTAATATGACCTATGATAATTGATGAATAGTGTTTCATTATAATATCTCCTAAACTTAAATTAACTTTATTATACACCATATTCAACTGTTTTACAAGTATATATTCAATTAAACAATAATTTATCAGTTTTCGTAGGGCGCGTCGCCCTCGTCGCGCCGATTGATAAAAATGTGCCATTTTTATCAATAATAATATTTAAAAATTTGATTTGACCTGTTATAATTATCCAAATCATAGATTTGGATAATTCGGAGCGACGAGGGCGTCGCTCCCTACGATACGGAAATCTATTCGCCGATATATTATTGTTTATAAGCGTATATATTCAGCAAAAAAACTTGCACAGATTAAGCCTCTATGCAAGTTATTATTTTTATCTTATCAGATTTCGGGAATGTCGATTGTAACTTCCTTACCCTCTCTTGCAGAGCGGACAATACCGTCAATGATAGAGCATACGAAGTGTATTATGCCATTTTTTATAAACATAAATCAATATTATTTTTAACTATGGCATGGTTGAATTATAATGTACGGTTATAGTGTCAGGTAAAAAATCACCAATACATTCAAAACCATTTGACTGAATACCGGTGTAATATCCTCTTACGGCAAGCCATGCAGTTTCATCACCCTCATAATATATATCTGTTAAATTTGTACAATTATCGAATGCATTTTTATATATGTTCTCCACTGTTTCAGGTATATATATTTCTGAGAGATTTATACAATTATAAAACGCACTTACTCCTATGTCTGTTACCCCTGAAGGAATTGTTACACTTGTTAATCCGCTACAATAATCAAAGCCACAAATATCCTCTATTCCAACAGGGAATTTTATATCACGAATACTGTTACACCCTTGAAACGCAGATCTACCCATAAATGTCAAGTTGTTTGATAATTTTATGATCGATAATTTTTCACATCCACTAAATGCACTATCACCAATTTCAGTTACAGTATCAGCCATATAGACACTTTCAAGATTTATACAACCTTCAAATGCTGAATCAGAAATATTCATGACACCTTCAGTAATTGTAACTTTTGTTATGTAATCGCAAAAATCATGCCAATCATACGAACTTGCGTTAACATTACCATTACCCATTTCACTCCAACCGCTGATTACCAATTCGCCATCCTCGTAGAATACCCAATTAACGCCTTGATCCGTCCCGCTTGCTCTTATTACGCTTGTATTCTGCTTTGGTGTTTCATCATCAACTGAATCATCAACATTATCATTCTCAATTTGAGCGTTGCGTCCACCATCATCGTAACAGGCTGAAAATGATAAAATCGTTGCCAATGCTAAAATAATTACTAAAATCTTTTTCATAGAAAGTCATCCTTTATATTTTTATATACAGAGCTCTTATATCAACAATAGCATAAATTACCACAAAAGTCAATAATAAATATTGCTGTTGATATATGTAAATACCACGTTAGGCAATAGTATTTTATTTATCGGCATAATAAAATATCATCATAGTCAATAATACAAGCAGGATGTGATATTATGTCTGAAAAGGATAATCAATTAGCAAAAGATATTGGTGCGAGAATAGCTCAACGACGCAAAGAATTAGGATTGACACAAGAGCAAGCAGCAGAAAAAGCAGATCTTTCACAGCAGTTTTTTGCTTGTGTAGAAAGAGGAATAAAAAATATCCGTGCCGAAAGTATAGTTAAAATTTCAAATGCCATGGATATTAGTGCTGATTACTTGCTTATGGGAAAATGTACAGATATAGACAGAAATAATATCACAAAATTGCTTGATGAACTTGATCATACACAGCTGATACTTCTTGAAAAAATTATTAGAAACTACATTGATGCTTGCAATCACTCTGCTAACAAATGATATAATAATTCACCCGTCTGATGCTGAATCAAACGGGTGATGATTTTTATAAAACAATTAAATTTCGGGAATGTCGATTGTAACTTCCTTACCCTCTCTTGCTGAGCGGACAATACCGTCAATGATCGCCTGATTGTAAATAATCTGGCTTGAAGGTACGGGTGATTCGCCGCCATATTTAACTGCATCAATAAAGGAACGGATTTTCTTATCGAAGTTATCTCCGTTATTGTCCTTTTCGGGGATTTCGGTTTCAACGCTCATACCTGCAACATTGTGATAAATCTTGAGAGGACCGCCGATTGAACCGTTCCAGCATTCTGTTGAAGGAATACGAAGACTGCCCTTTGTACCCATAATGATTGTATCACCGGGAGTGTCAAGATGCATATCCCACGCAATTCTGAAATCGAGAATGATGCCTCCTTCAAGACGGATGAAGCCTGCGCCGAAGTCGTCAACGCTGAACTTCTCTGCATACTCGGGGTGTGCAGGATATGTTGCAGGGTCTTTGCCGAAGAAATCGGACATATAACCTGAAACTGTGAGGGGCTTGGGATAGCCGATTGCATTAAGCACCATATCAAGTGAATAGCAACCGATATCTGCAAGAGCACCGATACCTGCTGTTTCGTCCTCAATAAAGGATGTGCCGTAGGGTGTGGGGATACCCTTTCTTCTTCCGCCGCCTGTCTGGATGTAATAAATCTGACCGAGCTCGCCTGACTCAACGACCTTTTTAACCATTTTCATATTCTCATCAAATCTGGGCTGGAAGCCGATTGAGAGAAGCTTGCCGCTCTTCTTCTCTGCTCTGCAGATGTCAACAGCTTCTTCTGTAGTAACGCACATAGGCTTTTCAAGAAGAACGTTTACACCGTGCTCAAGAGCATAAATTGTACAGGGAGCGTGCTGTCTGTTATATGTACAAACACTTACTGCGTCGATATCGGGTTCGTTATCAATAAGCTCACGGTCGCTGTTGTAAATGCGCACGTCAGCAAGACCGTTATCCTCTGCAAACTTTGCTGCCTTACCGGGAACGATGTCTGCAAGAGCTACAATCTCTACATCGGGACAGTTTTTGTAGCTGTTAACGTGTGCTTCAGCTATCCAGCCTGTACCGATAATACCGACCTTGACTTTTTTAGAAGCGTCAACCGACTGTTCCTCAGTGTTTGATTTAAAACGATCAAGAATGTTATCTGCCATATGAATACCTCCGAAAATCCTGTAAGGATTTAGTTTACAGCTGTTATTTTATCATAAATATTTACAGATTACAACACCGAATTTACCATTCATTGATAATTTCGGGATTGGAAAATATCTCATCGAGCTTTAAAATAAAGGGCGCAATATCCGCAAAGCCGCCTATTCTGTGGTCGAACAGAAGTGTGATAGGCAGAACCTTTTTTGTTCCCATATCAATTTCACCTTTTTCATTTCTGAAAACATAATTCTGCTCCTGAATATTCCCCAAAGACATAAGGAACACCTGAGGATGCAAGAGAGGAGAATAAGGAACGTGCCCGTTGAAGCACTCCCCTTTTGCAAGTGAGCCCCAGTTTGTAAGGCAGACTGTACCCTCATTCAGTTCATCAATGGTTAAATCATTAGCCTTATGAGGCTTAAACGCGGTATTGAGAGCAACTACCTTGTATTTACCTGCATATGCTGTTACAATCTGTGATACTGTAGACGCAATCTTGCCCATAAAAATTCTGCCGAACATACGAAGGGTCAGCAAATCAAACAGAGAGCGGTCAACATCCGTATTCTCCACCTTATCAATCAGCTGTGCAATCTGCTCAGAAAGCTCTTTAAGGCTCTTGTTTTCAGTTTCGGTAACATTTACCGTAAAGGTTTCACCGCTCTTCATTACAACGGGCATTGCCACATTGATATGCTCTTTGACAATAAGCTTGCCGCAAGCCGTAAAATGATTATACTGAATGTGTGCATTGAGTCGGGGCGCTACTTTCAGACATTCAACAAGAACTCGCATCATAACAGTATTGAATGAAAGCTTGTAATTGCAATTCTGTTTTAATTTGTTGATTTCATCAATAAATTTTGTTACATCTGCTTCATATGTATAAGAACAGGTAGGCATATTCTGCTGTGATGTTACAAGCACATTAGCCGAAACTCTGCCTTTCATATTGAAATATTCAATTTTATCGCCTTTTTCCGGCTTACAAAGAGCCGTATTTACAAGTTTCCTGATATTCATTTTCCCATCTCCAAAAAAATCTCTCTTTTTTCATTATATACAATATGCAAATGTTTTTCAAGCACAAAAAAAGGAATACAGAAATATTCTGCATTCCTTCAAATGTTAATTAATATCCGTATCCGTAACCGTAGCCGCCGTTATTACCGAAATATTCTTTGAAATATTCGTACAGATCGTCATATTCAGAACCGTAGGGATTTGAATTTGAATTATCGTTTGAACCTTCATCGGGTGTAACAACGGTAGTACCTCTGTCCTCAACGAGGGTAACGGTTACATTCTGTTCAGTCTGTGACCAGTCTCTTGTATTAACTCTTACGATTGTGAGAGTAAGTGTATCACCGACGGACATTTCCTCAATCATATCGGAAAGCATACCGCTGTCAGTCATATCCTTACCGTTGACCTGTGTTATCATATCGCCGACCTGAACATCCTTGCCTGCAAGGTCGCTGTCTTCAGCGATACCTGCAATAACGATAGTGCCTGAGGGAAGTCCCTTGACCTGAACATACATAGCATAGGTCTGGCTGTAGCCGGAAGGTGTGGTATAGGTAATTCCAAGCTTTGCTCTGCCTGCAACATATCCGTTTTCAATAATTGAATTGAACACTTCAACAACAACTGAAGAAGGTACTGCAAAGCCCATTCCCTCATATTCGGTTGAAGCGATCTTCATTGAGTTAATGCCTATAACCTTGCCCTCGCCGTTAACAAGAGCACCGCCTGAGTTACCGGGGTTGATTGCCGCAGTATGCTGAATACACTCCATCTCATAGCCTGTTGAGGAGCTGATAGGTCTGTCGATGGCGGAAATAATACCGTTTGAAACGGAGCCGAAGAACTCCGAGCCGCCGGGATTACCTACAGCATAAACAGTCTGCCCAACAATAAGCTCGTCGGAATTTGCAAATTCGGCTTTAGGCAGTCCCGATGCTTCAATGCGGACAACTGCTATATCTGTCCGTGTATCATAACCTACAAGGTCTGCGGGATATTCCGTTCCGTCCGACATAAGCACGGAAAGAGCTGCATTACTGTGATTTACAACGTGAGCACAGGTTACAACATAAGTATACTTTGAGCTCTCGTCCTCAAGCACGGTTACACCTGAGCCTTCCGTATAAAGAGCATCGTCCTGATAAACAAGAATACCTACATTGTATTTCTGTGAAATTTCTGCTACAACAGCCGCTTCACCTGCTTCAAGTGAGCTGTCGCTGACAACAAGATCGCCTACATCTGAGCTGTCAACCTTATTTTCGGAATTCTCCTGACCGACAACAGATGAATCACCCGTAGTATCAATATCGGCTGAAGTGCCTGCAAAAAGAGCAACTATAAGAACAATGCAGAGAATTACAACAGCAGCAACAATGCCGATAAAGACTTTCATACCCTTATTACCCTTTTTAGGCGGCTTTCCGCTGTTATTGGGCGCTTCGTAATGATACTGACCGTACTGCCCCTGCGGATTATATCCGTACTGACTGTACTGATTCTGACCGTAGGGATTGTTATTCTGGTTATAACCGTACTGATTGCCGTACGCGCCGTAAGAATTGCCGGTATTGTTGTCACTCTGATATGAATTATTGTCAGGCGCTGTATACTGTTCTGTCGGCTCGTATGCCGTATTCTCATTCTGAACGGTATTTTCCTCCTGCTCATTCTCAACAACAGACGGTTCGCCGTTTACGTCACCGTCGTTTTTATTGAAAATTCCATCATCCATTTTAGTTTCCTCCTGATTATATTAAAAAAAATCAAATGCCGATAAGCTTTGATTTTAATGTTACTGTAAACTGCGTATACTTATCATCAACAGTTTTTACGCTTATATCGCCGTTATGAAGCCCCACTATATTTTTAACTATAAACAAACCCAAGCCGGCACTTTTGGCATCCATACTTCTGGATTTATCCACTTTGTAAAATCTTTCAAAAATATGGTCGATATCTTCAGCGTTAATACATTCACCCGTATTTTTGATGTTAACAACAACTTCGTTGTCACGATTTTCCATAGCAACGGTGATTTCTCCGCCGTGATTGGTAAACTTGACCGCATTGTCAATAAGGTTATAAAATACCTGACTGAGCATATCGGGGTCTGCCTCAATATATGTGGGACGCAGATAATCCAGACCGACAACGTCTATATCCTTTTCTTCTATTTTCTGCACAAAGGATATAAAAATTCCCGTAATCTGCTCGGTAAGGTTAAATTTTACAGGCTCAATTCTCAGCTCCCCTGCTTCAATTTTCGACATATTAAGCATTGACACAACAAGACGGGAAAGCCTTTTTACTTCACCTGATACGATTTTAAGATAATGTGACTGATCTTTGCGTTCTATCGTGCCGTCAAGGATGCCGTCAACAAAGCCTCCGATAGTAGTCATAGGAGTTTTCAGCTCGTGAGAAACGTTTGCAACAAAATTGCTTCGGGAAGCCTCAAGACTTTCAAGACTTTCCGCCATAAGATTTATCGCTTCAGAAAGCTCACCGAACTCTTTTACCGTATTACGGCTGTAAGGCTTGATTTTATAAGAAAAATCACCCTTGGCATAATATTTTGTAGCCTCTGATATATCCAGCAACGGTCTTGTTATATTATATGTTACTATATATATAATAAGACTTGAAACGAGAATCAGCACAAATGCCGCCATTATATAAATCTGAACAAATTTATAAATTACGGGGCGCAAGGCATTTTCATACGGCTGCACTGCAAAAATAATATCCTCATCTACCACACAGGCTGAAATAAAAGTATTTTCATCGTACAGCCCGCCAAGACTGCCCTCTGTCGCCATCATTCCGTCGGTTATAATTCCGATACATATTTCAAGGGGTATTTTAAGTATTCTGTGAATACAGACAGGATATTCTGCCACACCGCCGTCTGAGCCTATCATATGACGGCAGTATATAACCTTGCCCGTTGAATCAACTATAAACATATCGGCATCTGCTGCTGCAGACATACTCGAAAGCGTATAACACAAATTATCCGAATATGCACCGGTGCTGTCCGCCGAATCAAGCATCGTCATATATGACTCGGCAACTTTTTCCGTATAGTTATAAAGTGCTGTTTTCTGAATATCTTTTTGTGAATTGGAAACGAAGTATGCCAGAATGACGCCGAATGCAAGAAGGCTTACTATTTCAACTGACAGGAACATTGCCATATAATTGGCAAACAGACTGCCTCTGACACGTTTTTTTGGTTTAACAGATCTTGACATTCAGACTTATTCCTTTGTGTCAAACTTATAGCCGACACTCCACACAGTTCTCAGCTCCCACTTATCGGAAACACCCTCAAGCTTTTCACGGAGTCTTTTGATATGAACGTCAACGGTTCTTGAATCGCCGTAATAGTCAAATCCCCATACTTCATCAAGAAGCTGATCTCTTGTAAAAACTCTGTTGGGATTGCTTGCAAGGTGGAACAGAAGCTCAAGCTCTTTGGGAGGAGTATCAATCTGCACGCCCTTTACCTTAAGCTCGTAATTGGTAAGGTTTACAACAAGGTTTTCATACTCGACTTCATTAACCTGCTCTGCCGCAGAGGTTACCGTTCTGCGGAGAACCGCCTTGATTCGTGCAAGCACCTCTTTTGATTCAAAAGGCTTTACGATATAATCATCCGCACCAAGCTCCAGACCGAGAACCTTATCAAAGGTTTCGCCTTTTGCAGAAAGCATAATTATCGGCGTGTTTGACATATTGCGGATTTTTCTGCACACCTGCCAGCCGTCAAGACCGGGAAGCATAATATCAAGAAGCACAAGGTCAGGCTTATACTCTGAAAATGTGCTGATAGCTTCAAGTCCGTCGTTAACGATAATTGTGTAATAGTTTTCCTTTTCAAGATAAAGTCTTAAAAGCTCACAAATGTTAATGTCATCGTCAACTATCATAATTTTTTCGTTTGCCATTTTCATTTTCTCCTTACGCAAAAACGGCTCAGAAATTTCAACAGCTGCGGTGTAATATCAATTTTAAACACGAGCATTGAAATTAGATTGAAATCCGTTTAATATTTAAATTCTTAATCAGATCTTCTGTCCTTGCCTTTACCTGCTTCCCTGCCCTTTAAAATATTGAGGAAAAGTATAAGACATACCGCAAAGGTAAGTACAAGCACTACAACAAGAATGATAACTGTGGGCGCATCACCGAAAAGTTCCGAAAGCCAATTACCGCTGTCATCATTTTTCAAAGGAGTGTCGATCTGCTGATTATCACCGATAACTACTTCATTTGCAGAATTGGTTGTGGTTTCCATACCGGGGGTGCTTATCTGAATATTTGAAATATTGCCGATATTACCGATATTTCCCAGATTACCCGTAAAATCCATACTCTGGGTTGAATCTCCCGATGAATTGAAGGAATCAAGTCCCGCTACACCGCCCAGCTGGTCTGTTTCAACATTTGAATCGTCCGATGATGAATAGCCGAAGAGTGCGCTCAGGAATGATGAGCCTAACGAGCCTGTATCAAAGCTTGGCAACAGCAACGATGAAATACTGAAAATACGTTCCGGCAACTCAAAGGGTATGTTTTTTACAATATTGGCAATTGATGAATCAAGACCAACCTCATTGAGAAGCTCGGTAACTATATCGGTAACTCCCGAAAGGGCACCCGATATGGTTGAGCCCGCCGGTACATAGGCTTCATTACCCTGATAAACATTTATAGCGTATGTTGAGGATATTGTACCGCTTTTGTCGGTATATTCGACAGTTATATTGACGGTCTCCTTTTCAAGAGAAGAATCAAGTGCAACATCCACATAATAATTCTCCTGTACATCCTTACCGTTTATTTTAACATTTACGGTTGTACCTTCGGATTCGCTTGTTGTACCCAGCGTCTGCGGATAGAACCAGATTTTATCCCTTATGTATTTAAGGCGAACATTGTATTCAAAAATATCTGCGTAAAATTCGCCTGCTTCAAGATCAAAGTAATCGGTATTCTTGCTTACAATATCAAACGCTTCCTCGTAAGTGACGGAAGACTTTACTGCAACGCCGTTCTGCTTACCTATGAGCTGAAGCATATAAAACGCAAGCTTATTTTCGTTTACTGCCTCTTCAAAATCCGCAACATTTATAGAAACGCCGTAAATTTCACACAACATAGCGCAGAGATATTTGACTTTTATTTCATCAAAGGTTGCGTTGTTGGTGTCAATTGAAATCCCCTGCGATTTTATCGTCATTATGGCAATAAGCCTGTAAATCTCCTCATCGGAGGTACTGCTGTTTACATCGTAACCCATATTGTAAAGCATATAACGGCAAGCGGAAAGAACATATTCCTCGAGTCCAGTAAGCTTACCGTCACTGTCGAACTTGAGAATGTAGCTCATATCTACACCCACAATTACGGAAATGTACGATGTAAAAGCCTCGTAAAGTCCCGTGCCCCTTTTTATCGTGTAGGTTTCATCTGCGGAAAGCACCGAAAACAGCGCTCTTGCAACAATGAGAGTTTCACTGCTGTTTTCTGCATCTCCCGACGGATAAACAACACCTAAGCTTTCAAGATATGATCGGATATATTCATCCGAAAACGAGGATGATGCACTTGATGCCGCAAGCGATTCTACAATCTGCAGAATATAAAGATATGCAACGTCTGCCATTCCCTCATCAAGAGTGTAAAGCACCTGATAATATGCAACCTCTTCACTGAATGATGCGGCTGTGTGCCTGTAAGGATAGGTTGAAACAGGCTCTAACTCCGTTTGCTGAAATGCCAGTGAATCAATGGAGGACATATCCTCCTTGACTATAAGGTCTTTCAGCCAGGATAAATTTACCGAATCGTAGGTAAACTGCGTTTCAACCATAAGCACCGCATATGAGCAAATACCCATTGACAGCATTCCCATAAGCAGAACAGCTGTCAGCAAAACTGCAAGCAGCTTTTTAAATTTCATTTTTATCTTCCCTTTCCTGTTATCTCTTCCCATAATTTTTAATTATAAATATACATATTAATAATACCTTTTTTACACGCTGTTGTCAAGGATGAAAAGCAACTATTCACTCAGATATGCATTAACATTTTACGCTTTTTGTGTATTGTTACAAAAATTACAATTACAATTTAGTAAAGCTTACAAAATTACATACTTTGTCGCACAATTCACAATGTGTTAATATTTATTTAACACTTTTGTGTTATTTTGCAAATAATAAATGGAAAATGTTAATATTTTTCCAAATGAAAGGATGTAATAACAAAATGAAACTGTCAAGAAAGATTATTGCAATCGTAATGTCGGTTGTAATGCTGATGTCGGCTGCACTGCCCGTTGCAATGGCAGACGATTCAGAGGCAACAAACATCTACTACTCCGATAGCTACAAAATCACAAAAATAACGAATCCCACTACCGGCAGCGGTGAAGCTGACGGACTTCTCTACGGTGAGGATGCAAACCGAATCAACAGCTATGCCTGGTCAACCGCATACAGAGACGGCTACCTCTACATAGGTGTTAACAGAAATTTCCTTAACGTTGCGCTCTCAACCTTCGGTACAGGGCTGAGCACAGAATCAATAAATGCCATTGAGGCAATTTTTACACGCGGTGAGCTTCCTGCCTTCAACAAGGATGAAAGACAGGCTATGATCATAAAGCTCAACCCAGAAACAGCTGAAACAGAAATTATCTATCAGCCCCCTTATCTTGAGCAGTACGACGTATATCTTGATGCGGCATACCGTAATGTTATTGAATACAAGGGTGACCTTTACTACGGCACAATGGGCGCTGTTACAACAAGAATTCTCAAAGTTGACAAGGACGACAATGTAACTGTTGCATTCTCAGGCGGCGCAGGTGCATCATTCCGTTCAAGTGCAATTTACAATGACGAGCTTTTCTTTGCAGGCTTTGACACAAGAATCACGGACAATGTAAAAGAAGACGGCTCCGAATACACAAAGATGGCTATTATCCGTATGGAAGGCGAAGAATGGAACAGAGTTGCCGATTACAAAGACTTCATCGACTACGCTGAGGACACAATCTACAAGGGCGAAGGCGGCAATATGTGGGATATCGTATCCTACAACGGTTATCTTTACTCAATTATTGCAACATCAAACGGTTTCGTTATGTTCAAGGGCTATGAAGACCCCACAAACGAAAACGCTAACGAATACGGTTGGGTATGGACAGAGGTTATCGGCAAAAACAGCGAATACCACCCCGGTATGGCTGAAGCTGAAGAAGGCTATCCCCTTAACGGCGCTGTTGCAAGCTCTGCAACTCCCGTAGTTTACAACGGAAAGCTCTACCTTGGCACATTCGACTATGCAACACAGGCTCTCTCAGCATTTATCCGCAAGATCGTTCCCCTTGTAGAGGGCGAAGCAACAGGCGTTACACTTTCTGACCTTCTTACACCTATGTACAACTCACTGACACATCCGCAGAAGCTCTATGAGGTTGATGAAAACGATAATATTACGGAAGGAACCGAATTCAACAAGCTTATGGAAGGTACGGCAAACGAATATATCTGGCGTTTCCAGGAATATAACGGTAAGCTGTACATCGGAACATTTGATGCCGAAACAATGTACAAATACATCACTCAGATAACAGACGGTTTCCTCGCATCAATAGATATGAACGATGTTGTTGATATGATTGATGATCTTTCATTGCTTATAGCTGCAATCAAAGACAATGACGCACAGGAAGCAGTAGCAGACCTTGAAGAGGCTGTAGAATCAGGTGAGGCAGAGGATATTGCAGAAGCACTCGAAAATGCCGATGAAACAATCGATAATCTTGAAGACTCCGAAGAGGCAGAGGAAGCATCATCAATTCTTGACACCGTAATGGATGTATTTGATATGGAAGGTCTTTCAATGTATATGGAAATGGGCGAATATATGGTTAACAACGTAGCAGGCGCTGACCTTTACGTAACCGAAGATATGGAAACATTTGAATGCATCACGATCAACGGCTTCAATGATGAATACAACTACGGTTTCAGAACCTTCGCCGCAACAGACGACGGACTTTACATCGGCACGGCAAACCCCTTCTACGGCGCACAGGTATGGCGTCTTAACGACCTTGAAGACGGTGATATCATCGGTAATGATGTTGATTACAGTCTTAATATGACAAAGAAGCTGGTAAGTCCCGCATATGCAGGCACAAAGGTATGCACAGTTGTTGATGCACTTGAAGTTGACAATTTCCTTGATACATCAATTGTTGACGAAAACGGTTACGTTCTCGGCAGACAGGAAACATTCAGAACCGGCGATATTCTCCGCAGTACAACAACAATTATGTTTACAGAACGCACAGTTCTTGAATATACACTTGTTGTCCTCGGTGACACAAACTGTGACGGCGATGTAACAGCTACAGACGCAAGAATAGCTTTAAGAATTGCCGCCGGTCTGGAAACAGCAACAGATGCAGTTATTTCTGCGGCAGACGCTACTTTTGACAGTAAGATTACAGCCGCAGACGCAAGAGCAATCCTCAGAGCATCTGCTAATCTTGAACCACTTACAATTTAACACTCAATCAGCGGGTCGGAAACGGCTCGCTTTTTTTTGAATTATATAATCCTTGACCTGTTTTTTGTTTTATGTTAATATATTTTCATAATTATTTGACCGAAAGGGTTTTTGATATGCTGATTTCCCCGTCAATTCTTGCAAGCGATTTTTCACGCCTTGCGGATGAAGTAAAATCAATAGAAAATGCAGGTGCTGACCTTGTTCATATAGACGTTATGGACGGTATGTTCGTGCCCAATCTCACATTGGGTGCACCCGTTATAAAATGTCTGAAAAGCAAGACCGCACTCCCCTTTGACGTGCATCTTATGATTGAAGAACCCGTAAGATATATCGAGGATTTTGCGGCGGCGGGAGCAGATATAATCACATTCCACATCGAAGCGGCAAAGGACATTGATGCAACCGTAAACAAAATCATCAGCTGTGGCTGTAAGCCTGCAATTTCATTAAAGCCCGCCACCCCTGCAGAGGCTGTTTTTCCGTACATCGACAGGCTTTATATGGTACTTGTTATGACTGTTGAGCCCGGTTTCGGCGGTCAGTCATTTATGGCTGATATGATGCCGAAGGTAAAGGAAATCAGGGAAGAAATCAACCGAAGAGGGCTTGACACCCACATTCAGGTTGACGGCGGAATTGACGGCAACACAATCACACAGGTGGTCAAAAACGGCGCAGATGTGATTGTCGCAGGCAGTTACGTATTCAAGGCGGCAGACAGAAGTGTACCTATAAAAACACTTCGTGAAAAGGGTGAAAGCTATGAGTAAAAGACTTATAATTTTTGACTGCTTCGGCGTAATATTCGATGAGATTGCACCCATATTCTTCAACAAATACCTGCCCGAAGAAAAAGCAGCGGAAGTTAAAGAAAAAATCTTTGTGCCTGCCGATCTGGGATTGATACCCTACGAACAGATTTTTGAAGAAATTTCAAAAGCGCTGGATATGGACAAAAATTCAATAATTGAAGAATGGGAAGGACTTATTCACCTTAATGAAGATATGATTCCCGTAATAAAAAAATTGGGAGAAAATGCGGATATTGCATTACTTTCAAACGCTCCCCTCGGCTTTGTGGAAAGAATTTTTGAAGAGAACTCCCTCGCTCCCCTGTTTGATAAAATAGTCATTTCCTGCAACATAAAGATGTCAAAGCCTGACCCCGAAATCTATAAATATTGCGTTGCTCAATTCAATAAAAATTACGATAAGATTTATATGATTGACGATAACATAAAAAATCTTGAGCATCTGCCCGAGCTTGGTATAATCCCCATTCATTTTACCGATATAGAAAGTATGCTCGATAAATTAAATTAACGGACTGCATAAGCAGTCCGATTTTTTTGAAGATTGATAAACAATAATTTATCAGTGAATGTATTTGATAATCGTAGGGAGCGACGCCCTCGTCGCTCCGAATAATCCAAATCTGCGATTTGGGTTATTACAACAGGTCAAATCAAATTTTTAAATATTATTATTGATAAAAATGGCACATTTTTATCAATCGGCGCGACGGGG
>JAFTVI010000020.1 GCA_017465825.1 Clostridia bacterium | reverse complement strand
TGCGATATGATATAAATCCGCGTGCCGACAGGCACATATCGTATACGAATGTATATATCGCACCGTCAGGTATATCGCAAATCCGTTTACGGATTTATATCGCTACAATAATTTATCGGCATCTGCCGATAAATTATTGTTTACCCAAGCATATTTATAATCTCCTTGAATTCATCTGAATCTCTGATTGCATCAAATTCATCGTGGGGGAGCCATTTATCCCTCATTATTTCGCAAAGACTTCTTGTATCTGCGGTTTCAAAATCGGTTTTCTTCTCTGTTATTTCACCTACAAGAACCGCGCTGTATTTCTGCTCGTCGGGGCGGTTATCAAAAGCCTTTGCGTTCTCAACCGCAATATGCAGATGCTTATACGCATTATCCAGATCGCCTAAAAGTGCGTATCTCTTGGCAATATCAAAATCAAGCCACGCCGACCCCCAATTGTTATTCGGGCGGTTGCCGTCAAGAATAAGCTTCTCCAGCTCAAACAGCTTTTTTATGGCAATAAGCTCTGTTTCCACATCCACAACATCCGCATCAGCCAGAAGCCATATAAAACTGTTCAAGGACTCGTAGCTTTCCATTATTGCTTTCTGCAAAAACGGGAGCTTTTCCTCCTTTTTCAATGCCCACCATATTTGTTTTTCACGGCAATCCTCCATTGAAGGCAAGGTTTCGTAAATCTGTCTGCCGATTTCCTTTCTGCCCTGTTCACAATGGTTAAATGCGAGTCTTGCTGTTGCGGCAAGGCGAATCGTCTGGTCGGGGCAGTATTTCATTATTCTCTCGCCCAACGCCGTGATTTCGGCATCGTATTTTTCCATATTCTCTTTCCATTCAGGGATGTTGCCGTCACTATCACCCGAAACAAACAATGCATACATCAGCTTATCGAGGAGCACATAGCTGTTGGGATATTCCTTAACACCCTCCCGTGCTATTGCAATGCACTCGTCAATTTCGCCCTTGCTTATTGCAAGCTGAAAGCGTTCAAGATATTTGTCAACGTTTTCTTTTTCTGTGATGTCATCAATGCCGAGCAGAGTATCAACAGATGTGCTGAAAATTTTTGCAACGGTTGGCAGTAATTCCATATCGGGATAGCAGATGCCCGACTCCCATCTTGAAACAGACTGGCAGGAAACACCCAGCATTTCAGCCAGTTCCTCCTGCGTAATATCTCTCGCTTTTCTTAAATGTTTTATATTTTCGCCGATTTTAAGTTTCATATTATCATCTCCGTTTTTAAACTAAAGGTACCTTCTGATAACATTATATTAAATTTATTATTCATCTTCAACTACTCATAAATTGATATAATTTCACTCTTATGGTGAATTGATTTCTGCACATACTATAAACGGTGATATTATGTCAATATGGGCAGAAAATGCGACAAAAATTAAAAGGGAGCCTCAAAGCTCCCCGATAAAAACAGACGTTCTGATTATCGGCGGCGGTATTACGGGAATTTTATGCGCTTATGAATTGCAATCAAAAGGTATTGACTGCGTAATCGCAGAAAGAGATACCGTCTGCGGCGGCGTAACACACAACACCACCGCTAAAATTACCGCGCAACATTCACTTATATATCACAAGCTGATAACGCACTTCGGCACTGACAAAGCAAAATTATATCTTGATGCAAACCTTGATGCTGTAAAAAAATACACAACCCTTTGTCAGAATATCGACTGTGATTTTGAAATCAAAGACAGCTATGTGTACACTCTCAATAACAAAAAAGCCATTGATGACGAATTCAAGGCACTTGATGCTTTAGGGTACAATGCCATAAAATCAACTTCCCTGCCCCTGCCCTTTGACATTGAATGTGCAATTGGCTTTAAAGAGCAGGCGCAGTTCAATCCTCTGAAATTTCTATATAATATTGCGGGGGAACTGCAGATTTACGAGCATACAAGAGTAAAGGAATACAAAGGCTCGTATATCACAACGGACGGCGGGGAAATTATTGCAAAAAATATCGTCGTTGCAACGCATTTTCCCATATTCAACAAGCACGGACTGTACCCGATGAAGATGTATCAGGACAGGAGCTATGTTATTGCCCTGAAAAACGCTCCCGATGTTAACGGAATGTACATTGACGAGAGCAAAGACGGCTTATCCCTGCGGAATTACGGCGATGTACTTCTGCTCGGCGGCGGCTCGCACCGTACAGGTAAAAACGGCGGCAATTGGGATTTTTTACGCAGAGCCAAAGAAAAATATTTTCCGAATGCACAGGAAATTGACAGTTGGGCAACACAGGACTGCATAACTCTTGACGGCGTGCCCTATATCGGGCTATATTCAAAAGGAACGGACAACTGCTTTGTTGCAACAGGCTTCAACAAATGGGGAATGACCTCCGCTATGGTTGCCGCAACCGTTATTGCGGATATGCTTGAAGGCAAAGCGAATAAATTTGCAAAGCTGTACAATCCCTCAAGAAATATGCTCACACCAAAGCTTATATCAAATGCCTTTGAATCTGCTGTGGGACTGTTATCTCCCTTCGGCAAGCGCTGTCCCCATTTGGGCTGCAAATTAAAATGGAACAAGGATGAACACACCTGGGATTGTTCCTGCCACGGCTCAAGATTCAGCAAAAACGGAAAACTTATTGACGGCCCGGCGAACAATAATTTATCGTATGGCGATAAATTATTGTAGCGATATAAATCCGTAAACGGATTTTCGATATACCTGACGGTGCGATATATACATTCGTATACGATATGTGCCTGTCGGCACGCGGATTTATATCATATCGCATTTGAGCGTTAGCGACAAATATATCGCATTTATTTATAAATATATCGCGTTGCGTCAGCAACATATCGCAAAATTATTGTCAAGAAAACGGCTTTCGCCGTATCGCGGCAACCGTTTTCGGTTAGTCCATCTCCGAGCACGCGTAGCGGGCGTTCGGAGGGACATATAATCTTTTTTACTTTATAGGTAACGTAGTTTCCTATAAAGTAAAAAAATACGGGCATCCGAAGATACCCGTATAAAAAGATTTTTTAAATTATGCCTCTGTTGCGTCATCTGTAGGAAGAAGACCAAGAAGTCCCTTAATAAAATCGATAAGAGCCTGAACATAAGCAAGAATTTCGTCAAAAATAGCCATAACGCACAATCCTTTCATTAAATTAATAAGATAGTATTTATCTTAATTGTATTAAACCATATAAATGTTGCAACCGTGTGTTATAAGATTAAACATATCTTTAACATTTTGTTCATAATTAGGCAAAAATGTGAAAAAGACGGACACCGCAGTGCCCGTCCTTCAAACAATGATTAGATGCTGAATTCCTCAACCTGAGAAGCCATTTCATCCATACCGAGCATTCTGAGAAGAGATGCAACAAAAGCGATGAAAGCTTCAATGTAGCCCTTGATAGCGTTAATTGTATTAGCGAACATGGTACACACAATCCTTTCAATTAATATTAATGGGATAAAATCCTCATCGTGTATATATTAAAGCACATAAATGTTGTAACAATGTGTTATAAGATTAAACATATCTTTAATATTTCGTTCACATTTTAACGATTTTATTGCAATTCACACACGTATGTGAAACTCAGGAAGCCCGTTTTTCAGTCTGCTCCGTAAGCCTTGTTAACAGCCTGATTGACAGCCTTCAGAACTTTTATCAAAAATTCTTCTATAACTGAAGGAGAGGTGTCCTCTATCACTCCGGCATTAACAAGAGCGGTTTCAAGAGCGTCTTCCGCAGTTGTCCAGGCAACGGGGTCAACTACTGTTTCATCGAGAAGTACCTCAACATCTGCAACTGCAATTTCAACTGCGTTGATTTTTTCTGCGCTTATGCGGGATTTATCAGCCTCTTCCCAGGCTTCAATATTCAGTCTTGCATTTCTGACAAGTCTGCCGTTGTTGAACTGCGGAAAAGCTTCGGGATTGCTGTATACATCAACGATATTATTATCAGTCATAACTCGGATTGCAAGCTTGAGTGCCACGTCGTTATCGGGCAGCATCTCGTGTGCCTGACCTTTGAAATACCAGGTTGTGCAGGGCAGAAGTCCTGTTGTTGCATCAACAACGCCGTCGGGAGAAAGGTGGTTATGCTCGGGGTTACTGCAGTAAGTGCCTGCCGCTACATAATCATCGCCGAGAGTTGTGCCAAGGTCTGCAAAGGTTGCGCCCATTGCAGGTGATGCCGCGTGAATAACTCTGTCAGCATTTGTTGTTTTGTAATCCTTGCAAAGGGGGAAAAGCGGTACATCGTAGCAAGCCACGTCATAAACAGCGGTGCCGTTTTCCATAAGCTCAAAAAGGTTTTCTTCAAAATTTGCCCTTGCCTTCATATATGCATCTGCTGTTTCGGCAATTTTCGCATATTCCTCATCTTCAAGCCATATTGCTCTTGCTTCCTCGTAATAATCTGTAGGACAAAGTGCCCATATCATAGTGGACCTGCGTACGGCAGTATCCACAACGCCCTCAACAAGTCCCTTGAGCGCCTGCTTGAGCACATCCGAGGGGAGAATGCGAAGCACGATATTAAGCAGATATGCTGTGGGAGTTTCACCGAGAAGTGTTACGAGCAGGTCGTTATAAAGAACGCTGTCATCATACACGCTCAGGTTGTTTGTAAGAAGATCACCTATAATATCTGAGCCGTCAATTGCAGGCACAACAAAAACCATACGGCTTATAATATCGTAATCCTCGGGATAGTTTTCAAGATAATTCACTGCAATTGTGCCACCAAGGCTGATAGGACAGATTTTTACCTGTGTTGCACCTGTCTGGGGCAGAACCACATCGTGAATGTAATGGTGGAGCTTTTCTGTTTCTGTTTTTATATCGCCTATTGAGTCGTAACCGAAATAATAAACGTTATCTTCGCCCACTATTTCACCCAGCTCCTGAATGGGCAGGAATGAATAATACTCCGCCTTTACTTCTGCGGGCAGCTCGCTCATAGGGCACTCATAGCAGGGAACTTCAACATCATTGATATAGTTACCCTCGGTATCCTTATGAATAACGTAAAGTGCATCGTAAGCGGACTGATAAAGAGCATCGGAAAGACCGCAGTCCTCTTTTGCGATAACGGACTTCACAAGAGGCACGAGTGCATTTTTAAGAAGTGCCGTAATGTCAATTTCAAGCGGCCAGCCGGTAATATAATCACCGTTTGAGTCCTTTGCCCACTCGCCGTTTTCATCAAGCATATACGTATTGTTCTGGCTCATACCGTGAACGATGATAACGGGTGTTTCCGTATCATAATCCGCAACGTATTCCGACTTTGTTTCTTCCGCATACGAGAAAATGACGGAAGATGACAGCATCATCATAACCGCAAGAACAAGACATACAATTTTCTTCATTTTTTTCATACTAATCACACTCCGTATTGGCTTGTTACTTACATATTATACCAAATGTTAAAATTAATCAAGAGATTTGTTAAAAATGTGTTAATATGAATCATTAAAAATTTTAGATGCAAAAGCCGGCATTGATTTTTAAGACGTGCCCTATTGTGTTTTCATACTGCGTTATGTTAAAATACAGTCAGACTCAAAGGAGGCTTATTTATGAACAAGTGGAATTTTTATACAACCGATGAAATAAAGCCTGCAGGCTGGCTGAAAAAACAGCTTGAAATTCAGGCGGAGGGTTTAAGCGGCAATCTTGACAGGATATGGCCCGACATTAAAGACAGCGCCTGGATAGGTGGCAACAAATAGGGCTGGGAGCGTGTACCCTACTGGCTTGACGGATTTATTCCCCTTGCATATCTGCTTGAAAATGAAGATATGATATCAAGAGCGAAAAAATATATTGATGCAATCATTTCATTCCAAAAAGATGACGGATGGATTTGCCCCTGCAAGGACGAAGAAAGAAAAACCTACGACACCTGGGCAGTTCTTCTTATCACAAAAACTCTCACAGTGTATTATCAATGCTCTAAGGACGAAAAAATCCCCGAAGTGATTTACTCCGTACTGAAAAATTACTATGAAATGCTCAAAAGCGGCGAGATCAGGCTCTTTGACTGGGGCAATGCAAGGTGGTTTGAAGGCTTTATTGCAATCAATTTTATATATGAACGCTGCGGTGAGAATTGGCTCGTTGACCTTGCAAAAATTCTCAAAGAACAAGGTCTTGACTACAACAAGGCTGTACCGCTCTGGAAACGCCCTCTTAACCGTTGGAGATTTGACACTCACATTGTAAATATGGGGATGATGCTCAAGAGTGAGGCTGTTTCCTGTGATATTCTGAACGAGGAATACACCGACAACGCTGAAAAACTGCACGAAATTCTTTATAAATACAACGGAACTCCCGTCGGCTTATTCACAGGTGATGAATGCCTTTCAGGATTGAGCCCCATTCAGGGCACAGAGCTTTGCGCCGTTGCAGAGCAGATGTATTCTTATGAGCTTTTATACGCTTACACGGGTGATGCAAAGTGGGCGGAAAGGCTCGAATTGCTTGCGTTCAACGCACTTCCCGCAACGCTCAGCGACGATATGTGGACACATCAGTATGATCAGCTGAGCAATCAGATTGCCTGTCAGCGGTTCCCCGGCAAGCCCATATTCCGCACAAACAGCGAGGAATCGCATCTGTTCGGATTAGAGCCCAATTTCGGCTGTTGCACGGCGAATTTCAATCAGGCTTGGCCCAAGTTTGCACTTTCTGCATTTATGCATAATGACGATACGGTGATAAATGTTGTACCTGTGCCGTCAGTGCTTGAAACGGACGGTAAATACATAAAAATCGAAACAGAATACCCGTTCAGAAACAGCTTTAAATACACTGTTGAAGCGAAAAAGCCGTTCACATTCAGAATACGTATTCCCTCATTTGCAAAGAATCTTAAGGTAAACGGCAAAGCAGTTACTTCAACCGAACTCTCCTTTGATATAACCGATAAGCTTGAAATCAATATGGATTTTGAGATAACTCCCTGTTACGAAAAAAGACCCTATGACTTGAACACGGTAAAATGCGGTTCGCTTGTATTTTCCGTTCCCATTAAGTATGAAAAGAAGATGTACGAGTACGAAAAAGACGGTGTGGAGCGCAGATTCCCCTACTGCGATTATGAGTACATCCCCGCATCCGATTGGAACTACGCATATTGCGGCACGGAGCTTAAGGTGCAGAGAAATGAGGTAAGCGATATTCCCTTCTCCTCGGAAAAACCCGCGGTGACAATTACGACAACCGTAAAAAAAATCAACTGGGGACTTGAGGACGGCTATGAAACCGTCTGCGCCAAAATCCCCGAATCAAGAAAGCCCGTCAGCGAAGCAGAGGAAATACTCCTCTACCCCTACGGCTCAGCAAAACTGCGAATGACCGAACTGCCACTGACAGAAGAATAACTCATATAAAATTGACAACTGCCCCCACAAATGTGAGGGCAGCAGATTATTTATTGTATTACAGTTCGCACTCCATTATATCATTTTCTGCTTTGAAATCATTTCTTGAATACCAGTCAATAGAATTATCGCTTGGCCATACAAAGATTAATTCACAGCCTTTTTCTTTCAAGAAGTTTTTGATATATGAAAGTAATTCCGTGCCATAACCCTTATTTCTGTATTCCTGCATTGTATGAACATTGGTGAGATATGCAATATATGATTTGTTTACTTTAGGTTTTGGTACTTTATCAATGATTGCAACATACATTGCCGAAATTATAATGCCGTCTTGCTCTAAAACAAAAATTGTGTAAGTAGAATCATTTTTCAGAAATGTTATGTATTCATCTATAAAAGCCTGTTTATCTACACCGACAATATTTGTTTCGCCGTAGGTAACATCATCTTCGGCAGAGTGTTCCCATTTCATTTCTGCCAATTGTAAAAAGTCTTTTTCTTCAGCCAATCTGATCATAGCACATCACCCCAAAATTTTAATTAAAATCATAACTTTGCGATTTCATCTGCAACTTGTTGAATGGTTTTATTTACTGTATCAATTTTTATCGTATCCAAAAGCTGATATTTTGAAATTCTTGCAACACTTCGACTGATAACATCTTCTTTGCGGATGCCGGCGTTAATATCTGATTTCAATCTGTTACGAAGAGTAGATTCATCAGTCATAAGTGAAATGCATTTTATATTACAGTTATCGGCATTTAACCTTTCGACAATAGAATCAATTATAGATTGCTCGTGCATTACCCAACAGAAAATAATGTTTTCGTAAGCAGAGCAACTTAAAAAACTATTGAGCAAATAACAAATGTTATCCGTTACCATAGCCTTTGTTTCTTCGGTTACCTGAAAGGGATTCGAATCCCAACACCAATCACCGTCAAGAAAAACACTGTTCGGTAAATCCTTTTTCAGTTGTTGACTTACGGCAGTTTTACCTACACCCATTGTGCCGCCAATCAGATATAATGTTTTCATTTTTATTTCTCCATAAAATATGCCTGACCGTCTTCAATATAGCCACAGGTTTCATACAACTTTTTAGCTATCGGATTATTGACATTAACGTACAATCGGATGCCCGTTGCATTAAGTTCAATTTTTAATTCATCAGCTTTTTTAAGCAAAGCTTTTGCAAAACCGTTACCACGAAAAGAGGGCTCAACCCATAATTCGTCAACATATATGTGTCCGTGTCCGTTCCACCTGCCGACTTTTGCAATGTAAACACAGGAAATCCAACCGACATATCTCCCCTCTACTTTAACAGCATAAACATAAAGGTCAGGGTTTGATAATTCAGTCTTTATCTGTTCAGCAACTGCTGTTTGAGAAGGTTCACGTTCAATTCCGTTTTCTCTCCAAAATACCATATCATCAAATAAGGAATAATTATTTATGTTAATCTTTTCAATTATATAATTCACAATATATCACATCACATTCAAGATTTATAAATGTATTATACCACTCCCCACAAAATTATTCAATATTATAACAGGCGCTTGTTACAATAATAGCAAGTGCCTGTTTATGATACGGCTTTTCACAAAAGAGTTTTTAATCTACTATTACTCATCAAGCATAAGTTGTCCGGTTTTAGCTTTTTGCTTTAATCGTGCCATTTGTTCTTTTTCAATTTGTGCAATACTTTTTTCGGGAGTTGGCAAATCTTCAGGCATTGTGCCGCCGATTTCTTCAATTGCCTTTCGTACTTCCTTGCCTACCATATGATGAACTGCCGTTGCAGTGTGTGCATCATTAACATTATCTTTACGGAGTTTTTCTTCCGTTTGAGAAATTCTAAAAAGGTTTGCAATTAATTCTGTGCTACCCATATAATCAAGGATTTTTTGACCAACTGCAAGACCTTTCTTTTGATGAATATCATCAACCGTCAAACCGCCATACAGACCCATATATCCTGCGTTTTGAAAAACTGCAAATTCTTCGTTTGTTATTACCACTGCATTTCTGGCTGTTTCTGCAAGAAGCTGATTCCATTGCTTTATATCACCTCTTACAACCAAGCGTCTGCTATCCTCATCAAGCTGATTGAATCTGTCAGCAACTTCTTGTCTGTAAGTTTGAATAGCAAAATATGTTTATCCGAGAGCAATTACTTCTTTTCTCGGATCACCGTTCTGAACAATAAGGTAGCAGGCATAACGTGTAAGTTCATAATCAATCACAGGTTTTGAAGTTGCTCCTGCCGAGACGATTTTCCTGACCTCAGGAAAATCACAAGAAACATTGTGACCACTGTTTTCACAAGCTATCATAGCTCTCTTTATAACCTTGTGAAAATTTTCCCATTTTATATAATCGAGAACAAGAGCTAAATCTCTTGCATACCAAAATTCAGTTCCGTCATCACGAATATTTTTTATATCCTCAAAACACTTATATTCTTTTGCAATAAGTTTACTCATATTTTACACCCTTAATTAACAAATCATTTTATATCTTCCAACAATTCTTCGTGTTGTTTACAAAACAGTTTTGGAGTGTTGTTCAACGGAAAATATTTGAGTTCAAGTGTTTCATTATTGTCGCAATACAGTTCTCCGCCGATAACAGAAAGTTCATAGGCAATGCAGACACTTTGATACTTGTCACCATTAGGACAGATTGCGTCATAGTCTGTATATACACCAATAAGTTTGCCAACCTCAACATCCAAACCGGTTTCTTCTTTTACTTCTCTTACGGCTGCCATTTCGGGTGTTTCTCCCAATTCAAGAGCACCGCCGGGAAATCCCCACATATTACAATCGCCACGCCGTTGCAACAGCACTTCACCTTGTTCGTTGAATATACAACCGCCGGCGTGAACTAATATTATTTTTTCGTGACCGACTTTTTTTCTGATCCATTGAATGTAGTTCTTTTCGTTTTTCGTTTTACTGATCACAATTAAACACCCTTACTATAATATTCAACTCCCGAATAACTACCATCAAGATTTTTTCTTCTGTTTTTTATATATCCGTCTTTCACAAAACCTGCTTTATGCATAACTCTTGAAGATGCAATATTTAATTCATTGCAAGAACATTCCACCAAATGGTAATTTCTGTCTTTTAACAGATAATCGGATACTGCCTTTAATGCCTCCGTTGCATATCCCATTCCCTGATAATCAAATAAGATTACATATCCGACATTGCAATAATTATTTCTCCTGTCTATCCCATTAACTGAAATATTGCCAATTGGCTCGTCTGTGTTTTTTAACGCAATTACCCAACGCTCATAGTTGCTGGTATCTGATTCTGCTATCCACTTTTTTATAACTTCAAGTTCTTCTTCTCTGCTTAATTTTGGAGGAGAAATATATTTATGTAATCTCTCATCCTGCAAAAACTGATACTGCATATCAATATCCGATTCTTTATATCTGCGAATTATTAGTCTATCAGTTTGAATAGTCGGACAAAGCATAGACACTACTCCTAATTTTCATATTTATTAAAGATAATTATAACACAACCATACAACAAAATTCAACCTACAGGCACTTGTTACAACAGTAGCATCTCCAATTAAAAAAAGACTGAGTAAAACTCAGCCTTGGTTATATTGTTATTCATAAAGCGGATGTGCTTTTACGAGTTTATCGACTTCTGCAGCGATATAGTCCTTTTTGTTCTCGAAATCCGTAGCGGCAAGAGCGATACATTCTGCAACCTTATCCATATCGTCGGTGTTGAAGCCTCTTGTTGTAACTGCAGGAGTGCCGAGTCTTACGCCGCTTGTAACGAAGGGCTTTTCGGGGTCGTTGGGGATTGCATTCTTGTTGGCTGTGATATGCACCTCGTCAAGCCTGTGCTCAAGCTCTTTGCCTGTAATGCCTGTTGAACGAAGGTCGCAGAGCATAAGGTGGTTGTCTGTGCCGCCTGAGACAAGGTTGACACCTCTTGACATAAGTCCGTTTGCAAGAGCCTTTGCGTTGAGTACAACGTTGTGCTGATATGTCTTGAATTCATCAGTCATAGCTTCACCGAAGCACACTGCCTTTGCGGCGATTGTGTGCATAAGAGGACCACCCTGACAGCCGGGGAAAATACCCTTGTTGAGAGCCTTGCCGAAATCCTCTTTTGCAAGGATAAGACCGCCTCTGGGACCTCTGAGTGTTTTGTGAGTTGTGGATGTTACGATATCTGCATAGGGTACGGGTGAAAGATGCTCGCCTGCGGCAATAAGACCTGCGATGTGAGCCATATCAACCATAAATATTGCGCCAACGGACTTTGCGATTGCACCGATGCGTTCAAAGTCAATAGCTCTGGGATATGCTGATGCACCTGCAACAATCATTTTGGGCTGAGCTTCTTTTGCAATTTTTTCAAGCTCATCGTAATCAATAAAGCCGTCATCATTTACGCCGTAGGAAACGAAATTGAAATATTTACCCGACATATTAACGGGTGAGCCGTGTGAAAGATGTCCGCCGTGGGCAAGGCTCATACCGAGAATGGTGTCACCGTGATTGAGAAGTGCAAAGTAAGTGGCGATATTTGCCTGTGTGCCTGAGTGAGGCTGAACGTTTGAATATTCTGCACCGAAAAGCTCCATAGCTCTCTGATTTGCAATATTTTCCACTATATCAACATATTCGCAACCGCCGTAGTATCTCTTTGCGCTGTAGCCCTCAGCATATTTGTTGGTAAGACAGCTGCCCATAGCCGCCATAACTGCGGGGGAAACTATATTTTCGGATGCGATAAGCTCAATGTTATCTCTCTGTCTTTTAAGTTCAAGGTTCATCGCATCTGCAACTTCTTTATCGAATGTTGCAACAAAATCTGCGGTGTTGTTAAAATTACTGTACATTGGGATTCCTCCGTATTGAAAGATTATTGATAGTATATCACACAGACAATCGATGTTCAATTGTCAATTTAATCAAAGAAAAATGCAATACAAATAAACTATTTGTAATTATAATGTAATGAAGGGAGAAAAACAATAATTTAGCAGTGAATTTGTTTTTGTAATTGTAGGGAGCGACGCCCTCGTCGCTCCGAATTATCCAAATCTGCGATTTGGATAATTATAACGGGTTAAGTCAGATTTTAATATTATTATTGATAAAAATGGTACATTTTTATCAATCGGCGCGACGGGGCGACGCGCCCTACAAAACAGCGATAAATTATTGCTTAAATAACTAACAAAGACAGCAGATTTAATTCTGCTGCCTTTATATTTGATTTATCAATTATAATATACGAAATTTGTGTATCTTATAACGTCTGTTCTTGTTGCGTGGGCAATGGGCCTTGTGCCGTCTTTGTTTGTTATGTCTGTGTTACCCGTCTGACCGCTCATTTCAAAATCGTAATTCATTGTCAGTATTGCCTGAGAGATTCTGCCCGTTGCTATCTCAACTTTCATTTCGAGAGTGCAGTTTGTGTAGGTCATATTCCAGTTAAATTTGTCAACCCAGTTCTTTTTGCTGAGTACATCTGCATAGTGTGTTGCAGTTTCAACGGGGAACATCTGCTGTGTGTATGAGGGAGTGTCGATCTGCGCCGCCTCATCCTTGAGCGTGATTGTCAATGTGTAGTACTCATCATCAATTACACTCGTGCAGTATTCGATTTTGTCTGAATTGATAAGTGTTATATCAAAGAAATTGTTTCTTGCATCGTCGGTGTTTCTTTTGTAAACGACGGTTGCCGCATTTTCTGCGCTTGTAAGCTCGTCCTCAAACATAATAAGATTTCTTGCCGTTCTTATGTTCATATCGGACTCGGTAATCTGCTGATATGCAAATTTTGTGTAGCCGCAGTTGTAAGCATTTGCGTACGATACGGCATTTGATGCGGCAAGCAGAATCTCATAGTCACTTCTGGGCATTGTGAGTAAATCTTCTGTTGAATAGCTGTCCAGCTGTGCAGAGATTCTGAGTATACGCCTTGCATCGGCGGCTGTAATCTGATTGTCGCCCGAAATATCTGCAAATTCTGCTATCTTTGCGGCAAAATCAGGGTTTTCAAGGCTTGCGGAAACGCGAAGTACATATCTTGCATCGGCGGCTGTAATATCGCCGTCGCGATCAACGTCACCGGGAAGTGATTCATACTCATATTTTATGTTATTATTCTCACAGTATTCTTCTGCGGCAGTGCCCTCGTAAACAAGAATGTCGGGATAATCTTCTTCTTTTGCAGAAAGGCTGAAGCATTCGTCACCGCCGAACAATTTAATTGTTACGGGAATTCTGATTGACTCTGCATTACAGTCATAAAATGCGCCGTCAGCAACTGCCGTGAGTACGTTGGGAATTGAAATATTCAATTCCTCGCCCTTGTATTTTACAAGAGTTGTGCCGAGAATTACATAAGTGCTGTCATAATCGCTGAGCCAGGGAGTATTTCTGAAAGCGTTTGCACCGATTTCAATTGTTCCCATACCCTTTTCGGTTATAATCTCTGTAAGATTCTTGCAGTTTTCAAATGCACTTGCACCGATATGGGTGATGTTGCTCTGTAAGTAAACGGTAGTGATGTCTTTTTTGTTTTTGAAAACACCGTCTGCAATGGCAGTACAGCCTTCGGGAATGGTGACAACGCTGTCATTACCTCTGTAACCGATAAGTGTAGTGCCGTTTATTATGTAATCCTGTGCGGTATTTTCGTACCAGTCCTCGGAGTCGAAGGAATTTTTGTAGTCCTCATACTGGTCGGGATAAAGTATGGCAATATTGCCGCAGCCTGCAAAAGCATCAGCATCAATGTAGGCTATGGAGTAAGGAATTACAACACCCGCAATTCCGTCAGCGTCAGCAAAAACATTTGCCCTTATACCGGTAACGCTGTGTCCGTTGATCGTATCGGGAATAATAACATAACCGTCGTCGGGCACATCACCTGTGAATTCCGATATATATACGTCTGTCATTGTGTCGTCTGCATAGTAATAGGTGAATGAGTACCCCTCTGCAGATGCACATACGGAGCAGATGCTCAGAATAAGAATTGCCGAGAGAATAACTGAAAGCAGTTTTTTAACGCCACTTGCCTTTTTCATTTTTCTTCCTCCCAAAAAGTTATTCTTAATTATTATAAACTATAAAAAGAAATCTGTCAATGTCAGAAAATATTTCCTATAGTGAATTTTTCGCCGTCCTTGATGCTTTTTATGACGGCTGTGAGCTCTGCCGTGTCACATTCGCCGTATATCTGTTCTTCAATGCTGTCTATGTCGCTGTTTTTGAGCAGAACGGACAGCATTTCTCTTTTTTGGTGCCAGACCTCGGTAAGCTTGTCAAGCTCATTTTCTGCAATAAAGGTAATTTCATCAAGAGTGGTGTTTACATAACTGCTGCCCAGAATTGAAGCCGTACAGCTGATTGCAATTATGGCAATTGCACATATCAGTCTTTTCATCAGTTTTTTTCCTTTTCTATTATGTTGGTGTTGCCGTTTTTGTCCGTTTCCAGCAGAAGAATGTTTTTCACGGACAAGCCTTTGCCGTTCAGCATTGCTTTCAGTTGGGTTTTCGTCATACCGATGCTTTCAAGCTCAGCGTTAAGAATTTCTCCGTCGGCAACAAGCACGCTTTTGAATGCATCGTCTGTGGGCTTAAGCTTTGCGTTTTCTATAGTAACGGTTCTTTTTTCAGGCTTGAGCAGTATGCTTAACGTGCCGTCTGTTTCAGCTATGGCGTACTGAACCTCTGAAATGTCAAACACATTTTTCTGCCTTAATGCTTCGAGCAGATCGTCTATTGTGTACCTCAGTTTTTTCAGCTGCTTCTGGTCTAAAACGCCGTCTTTTATTATTATAACGGAATTGCCCTGGAGCAACCGTCTTATTTTTGAGCTTTTCAGAGCTACGGCTGACATAATTATTTCAAACGCCGCAAGCAGGAGCAGTGCAAGAACGGAGTGTGCCATAGGCAGGTCGTTGTCCTGCATAGGAATTACGGCAATTTCGGAAATGAGTATGGTTATTACAAGTTCACCGGGTTGAAGCTGACCGATTTGTCGTTTTCCCATAAGTCTTACGGTAAAAATCAGAAGCAGATACAGAATTACACTTCTTGCCAACGTTATAAGCATAAAAATCACCGTTAAAAGTATTTCCTGTTTTTATGGGAATATTCGGCAACTATAGGGGTATAACAATATCGGTGAAAAGAATGAAAAATTTTTTTGGTAAGTGGAAAAAATCAAAAATCGCGCTTTCCCAACCGGTTGAGGACAGTATTGATGATAAGATACCCGACGGAATAAGCAAAAATCTTCAGGATAATACGGTTATGCTTTATGAGCTTTTCGGTGAAAGCTTTGATCTGGTTATAAAGCCGAGCGAGGTTTGCGGCAATAAAATCGCATTCGTTGCCCTTGACGGAATGTACGATAATCTGTTGGTTTCACAGGCGGTTATTCATCCTGTCTGCGAAACAAAAACGGCGGATGTGCGCCCTGTGTCGGTGTACGAGCACATCCGTCAGCTCAGAATCGGTGAATGTGATACAAAAGAAGCCTTGCTGACAGCGGATGCGGTGAATTTTCTGATTTCGGGCTGTCTGCTGCTGTTCGTTGACGGCGTTGACAGATGTCTTGCTTTCAGCGTGCAGGGGTATCCGAAAAAAGGCATTGAACCGCCCGCCTCCGAGCAGCAGGAAATGGGTTCGCACGAAGGCTTTGTTGATATGTACAAGGATAACGTAACACTTGTACGGCGCAGATTCAAAAATCCATACGTACGTTTTGAAACTGTCACGGTGGGCAAGGAGAGCAACACCACCGTATGTGTGTGCTACCACGCAAAAAGAGCTTCCCCCGAGATCGTCAATGACGTCAAAGGCAGATTGCAAAAGGCTAAGCTTGATATCGTAGCGGGCTCAGGTGCGCTTATTCCTTTCCTTGAAAATAAAAGGATGTCATTTTTCTCTTCCGTGGGATATACCGAGCGTCCTGATGTGTTCTGTGCAAAGCTTGCCGAAGGGCGTGTGGGACTTATTGTTGACGGCTCACCCACAGCGTTGCTGATGCCCTATCTTTTTATTGAAAATTTTCATTCGCTTGACGATTATCTTTCAAGACCGTACTATGCCGTAATTTCAAGAATCTTAAAAATCGTATGCTTTTTTATTGCATCCTTTCTGCCCGGCACATTTGTGGCGGTAGGAACCTTTCATCAGGAGATTTTCCCCTCAGAGGTCATTTTTGAAATCGTATCGTCACTTAAAAATACACCCTTTCCACTTGTGGTTGAGTGTGTGGTTATACATCTGATATATGAAATCGTAAGAGAGGCAGGCTTGCGTATGCCTAAAGCAGTGGGTCATACGGTAAGTATTGTGGGAGCACTCGTTATCGGTGACGCGGCAGTTTCTGCAGGACTTATAAGCGCACCTATGCTTATCGTAATTGCCATAACCGCCATTGCCTCGGCGGTAACTCCGTCACTTCATCAGCCATCATCGGTGTTAAGACTGATATTTATTATAGTCGGCGGTATTATGGGACTTTACGGTATAATGCTCGGCTTTTCACTTGTGATTGCAGACCTTTGTTCCGTAAGCTCCTTCGGTGTGCCTTTTACTGCACCTTTTTCACCCTTTGATTTTTATGCTTCACGGGACAGCGTATTTTTTGCAGGATGGAAAAGCGTGGGCAAGCGGTTTGCTCAGATTCATAAGCTTAAAGGAAGTGATATTGATGCAGAAAACAGCTAAGATTACTTCTTTTCAATTTTATTCCATCCTTTTTTTAAGCAGAGTTTTTGCACTTGTGAGCTATGTTTCGGGCGTGCGGAAAAGCCTGTCGTCAACGGATGAGGTTATAGCTGTTGCAGTTGCCTGTGTGTTCCTGTTGGTGGCGTCAATCCCCACAATGCTCTTTATCCGCAAGGACGGCACCCCCTCTATTCTTACGCGAGCCTCCTGTATATCGCCTGTCCTTGAAAAGTGTATAGCGGCGGTTTATCTTGTGAGTATCGTATATACGGGTATTGTTACCGCATCCCGATTTGAGCTTATGATAGGCTCGTTGCTCTTTCCCGAAACGGGAGTGCTTGTGTTTGTGGCGGCTATGCTTTTTGCGGCGGCTTACGGCGCTTACAGAGGAATTGAATCAATAGGCAGGTCGGCTGTGATTTATCTTATACCCGTGCTGGGAGCATTGGTGTTTGTGTTTGCAACGCTGATAAATAAGTTTGATGTTCTCAATTTTACACCGGTGTATACGTCCGAAATTCCCGATATGTTCGATTCGGCGTATTATTTCTGTGCAAGGACGGGAGAGCTTGGGGCTGTTCTGCTGCTTTTGCCTGATGTGAAAAATCACAGCAAAAAGCATATGTACAACTGGATATTTGCGCTGTCGGCAGTTGTTATTGTAACGGAGCTTATGGTGAGCGGAGTGCTGGGTGGATTCGGTGAAAATCAGCTGTTCAATATGTATTCACTGTCCGTTCTTGCAAAGTTCGGTTTTGTGGAAAGGCTTGATGCAATAATCTCCTGCATATGGCTTATCTGCGCAGGAGTTAAGATGTCAATGATTTTTTATATCTGCAACCTGCTTTTGTCATCAATTCTAAATAAGAAACGAAAGCTCGTTTATATTTCCGCGTCGGCAGTTGCCGTGTTTGCAGGCGCCGCCGTTATTTCAGTCAGTATTCTCAGGTTTTCAGAGGTAGTATCCTCACCTTTGACGGTGATAATGTTTACTTTTACAATAGTCGTTATGCCCCTTGCAGTTATGGCGGCAGAAAAAATTAAGGAGAAGAGAAATGAAAAAGCTTAATCTTATATTGCTTCTTTTATTGATTCCTTTTGTCTTTTCATCCTGTGATGCTACTGCCGATAAGGAGATAAAAAACCGCCTTATCATTGAAGGCGTGGGCATTGACTATGACAGCGAGAGCAAGGAATATATCCTTACCGTGCAGGTGCTTGAAGCATCAAAATCCGGTGAAGAGGGCGGTCAATCTGCTCCTGTTGTGAATTACACCGTAACAGGCAAAACCGTAGCGTCGGCGCTCAACTCTTTGTGGGAAAACACCGGCAGATATCCTCTTTACTCGCAGAACAGAATAATCGTGATAGGCAGCTCTTTAAACGGTGATAATATTACCCGGGCGCTTGACTTTTTTGTAAGGGAATATACTGCAAGGGCGGATGTTACCGTAGCGGCGGCAACAGGCTCGGCGGCAGATGTTATGATGATTCAGAACGGCGGTGAGATTCCTGCAAAGCTGATTGAGAATTCCATCCGCGAGGGAAATGAAAACTCTGCGGCTGTGGATACGGAGCTTTATAACGTGGTGAATCTTTCAATGGAAAAGACAACAAGCTTTACTCTGCCCCTGCTTGAAATTGTAAAGGACAGAAATGCTGACGGCGAAGCGGTAAAGGTAACGGGCACTTATTGCTATATGAAAAACGGCAAAAAAAATCATCTTTCCGATATGGAAACGATGATGTACAAGTTTATAACGGATGACGTTGAGCTGGGCACGATGAGTATGTCTGCCGACGGGGTTGCAATCGGTCTTGATATAATTTCGTCCTCTACCGATGTAAAAACGGAGCTCAGGGATAATAAACCGCATTTCAGTATTGAGATAAAATGTGCTGTGGACATTCTTGAATACGGTAACGTGGATTTTCTTAATATTGACGATGAAACAGTCAACCGTATTTGCCTGCAGACGCAGGATTATATAGAATCGTGCACAACTCAACTGCTGCACAGACAGCTCAAAGAGGAAAAGTGTGATATTTTCCGCTTTTTCAGGCATCTTTTGCTGAAATATCCGGAAGTGTACAATCAGCTTGCAACGGACTATGAAAATGCGTTGTCTGAATTTTCATACGATGTTCAGGCAAAGGTTACGGTAAGAAAAATCGGTCAGGAATCAATGGTTAATCGTTGATTCCTGCGATGTGCCCTGTTCTCTGCAGGTGAAACATATATTGCTGTGCAATTCCTTCTGCGCCTTTTGTACATTCGGGTAAGCCTTCGGGATAAAGATTTTCGCATATGCGCCTGATATGTCGGTCAACGGGGAAGGCTTCAATGTGTCCCAAACCGAAAAGGGTGGTGCAGTCTGCAACCTTTTTGCCTACTCCGTGTATTTTTGTCAGCTCTTTTTCACATTCTTCAATGGTGACCGATTTTAATTTTTCAAGGTCAATTTCACCCTCGGCAACCATTTTTGCCGCAGACAGAATGTAGGGTGCTCTGTATCCGCAACGAAGCACGTCCAGATCTTCAAGTGTGAGTGATGCGGTTTTCTGTGCAGATGGAAAGCCGTAGGAGCTTGCGGTAGGCTCGCCGAAGCTCAGGCAGAAACGCTCAATTATGCCTTTGATTCTCGGAATATTGTTGCAGGCGGAAAATATGAATGAGCAAAGAGCTTCCCAGGGCTCCTGATTGAGTATTCTTATCGTGCCGTACATTTCAACAGCCTCGGCAAGGTACTTGTCATTTTTGAAGGAGTTTAAAATGGACGTGTAATCTCTGCCTAAATCAAAATAGTCAAAAAATACATCATAGAACTGCTTTTCCGTGATATAGTAAAAACGGAGCGTATCATCAACACATTCAACGGCAGTTTCAATTCCTTTTACAACGCCGTGCCATAGGTTGTCCCTGTCCTTGTGCCAACGGAATGCCTGACCGCAGTCAAGAGTGATGTCAAGATTAATTGAACCGAAGTCGGATACCTCAATATAATTTTCAGCATTTTTAACAAACATTTTTATCGTTTTTCTCCGTAAAATTAAATTTCTGTTTTAGAAAAATACATTCTTGTGAAATAGTTACAAATTATAGTGAAAAATTTTGTTATTATTTTAGTCCAAATAGTATAAACCTGTAAAACCCGTAAAACGCTCTGTATACAAATAATTCCTCAAAAATAGTTTTGAACATATAAAAAATCAAAAAATCGACTTAAAAAACCCATATTTACAGGGAGTTATCGACATTTTGAACAGAGTTTTGAACAATTTTTATGCTCAAAAGAGTTATACAATAAGTATAAAAAGCTTGCGTAATTTTTGGTTTTCAGCGGTTTTGTAACATTTGTCCATATATAAATTAAGCAGGCGTGCATAAAATTTCATCAGAATCTAAAAATATATCATAGAATTTTAAGTTAAGGTGTGTTTATATGTTAAAAGGTGTTAACCGGCAGGTGGTTGAAGTTGCCGACACAGGCAGCGAATATTTTGAAAGAGCGCTGTTTTTTGTGAATCCCAAGTATTACGGACTGACCGACGGCAAGCTGAGAGAGCGTGCGCAGACACTTGTAACCTCGGCGGGCGCGCCGCCTAAAAGCAAGCAAAAAGACAGCAGAGGCAAACTGAAAACTGCAATAGTCGTTGTTGCCTCTGCGCTGGCAGGTTCATTGTTAACTGTCATCTGCTCGGCAGTAATCTGAGATTACATCATCTGGATCTCGTCAAATCTGCTAAGGTCAAAATATGCGGATGAAACATCGGCAGAGAATTCGTCAATGGATATTTCGGCAATAAGCTTGTTGCCGTCGCTGTAATCCATAATCTGTTTAAGACGACCCATTGCATCAACGTAGAATACTGAATTATTGTCTGCAGATTTGTAGCAGTACATTGCTTCGCCGTCTTTTTCTGTTTTTTCGGGAGCGTCAAATTCCTCAGGAACAAGGGCTGATATAACATTTGCTATCTCAAAAATTTCATCAACATTGAAAGAGCCGTCACCGGAGTTTTCAAGCATTTTGATTGCGGCTTCGGAGAATAACCAGGCGCATTTTTTGCCGTCAAGATTAAATGTGATGTAGAATTCATCCTCAAGATACATTACGCCCAGAGCAGTCCAGGTCTGGGTGCTGTTGTTGTCACCCGTAAGAGAGAAGCTGAAATCCGATGTTTCAAGGTAGATGTTTTCACCATCTATAACCATTGTGAAGTCCATTTCTTCCGTTTCGGCATAGATTGTATACCTACCGTTTCTGAGTGCTTTTAGAGCGTTTGCAACGCCTGCACCGTCGAAGCCTGCAGAGAATTCGCTGAGGGATGCGGATTTTCTCAGTATGTTTCTTGCATCAGCGGCGGTAATTTCGCCGTTTGCGTCGGTGTCAATGCTGAGCATATCAAGGTCGCTCTGTTCCTCAAGATCTGCAGAGATCCTTAATGCCGTACGTGCGTCGGACGCGGTGATTTCACCATCGCAGTTCACATCTCCCATCATAATCAGCGTTTCGTCGGGGAACTGAGCCGCATAAGCGCAAACCGGAGTGAGCGCAAAGCACAGACAGAGAAGAAGTGAAATAATTTTTTTCATTTTAACAAGTCCTTTTCATTTTTTATATATTGTATAATATTTTAACGCCTGATACAATAGCAAAATCATAGTTGATAAAAATATTAATAAAAAAGTTAAAAAAATCATAAAAAGGTATTGACAAATGTATTTTTGTTTGCTATAATTCTAAACGTTCCGAACAGAACAGATATGCGAGAGTGGCGGAATCGGCAGACGCGCACGTTTGAGGGGCGTGTGGTAATCCCGTACGGGTTCAAGTCCCGTCTCTCGCACCATATTGAGTATTCATAAGGGATTTGACCTGTGAATACTCAATTTTTTTGCTTAAAATAGAGTTTTGTATATAATTTAATAGTTTTTATGTATCGTCGCATTCCTTTCGGAGTGCGACTTTTTTGTTATGCTGACTTTTCTGTAGGTTTCGCAATATAACCAATTGCTACTCCCTGACGGGTATCTGCTGTGAAGCAAGGCTCGTCGTTCTCAGGTATTTCAAGATAACCTACAAACTTATAGTGAATCTCAACTCTTTGTGTCTTGTTTTTACCCTTGCCCTCTGCCTCATACACATCAATGTGGTCAATGAGCTCGTGAACAAGTGGTGCTGTGATTGTATCCATATCAAGAAACTTTCGTATCGCACCGATAAACATATTTTTGCTGTGCTGAACCGTCTGCATATTTGCAACCTTTTCTCTCAGGTTAAATATCCTGACTTTCAGTTCAGCTCTTTCAACCTCATATTTGTGAGACATATGGGTAAACCATTCATCCGTAACCTTTCCTGTGGCATTGTCCTCATACAGCTTTTCGTAAAGAGAAGCAACCGACTGTTGACGGACTATTGCTTTCTGCAACTGCTCCTCAAGGTGCTTCTTCTCATCATAGAAATCCTTATTGGTCTTCTTTTCAAGAATATCTATTAGAAGTTCCTCATCCTTTTGAAGCATTATCGCAAGGCGTTTCAGTTCAAATACAACTATCTGTTCAAGTGCATCTGCACGGATATAGTGTCGGGTCTGACAGGTACCACGGGTATCTTTTACATAATTACTGCAACTGAAATAATGAATATTCTTGTTGACAGTATTTGTATGATAACTCATATTACTTCCGCAATCTGCACAACGAATAAGACCGCTGAAGATATGCTTTCTTGCATTTTCCTTCTTTGGTGCTCTGCGTTTTGTCTGTGCTGTGTGCTTCTGTACCGTTTCCCAAGTATCTCTGTCAATGATAGGCTCGTGAACATCCTTGAAGATTTTCCAATTCTCTACAGGATTATCAATACGGGTTTTGTTCTTGAAGTTTTTTGAATAGGTTTTAAAATTGATAACATCACCGCAGTATTCCTGTTGACAGAGTATTTTCTGAATAGTGGTCTTGCACCACTTGTACGGATTCGGCTGAGTTTTCTTACCGCCACGGTTCAAGCCTTTACTTTGCCAATATGCCATAGGGATAAGCACT
>JAFTVI010000019.1 GCA_017465825.1 Clostridia bacterium | reverse complement strand
TTTTATGTGTTCCAATTACAAAGGTCGCAGAGGCACATGCGAGGGCACACACTATGTCAGAGCTGATTCTTTGGAGCAGATTGTTATGCTTGAACTTAGAAGTCTTGCAAGTTTTCTCATTGAAGACGAAGAAGCCTTTGCAGATATTCTTGAAGCAAAGACAAACAAAAGCATACTCAATCAGCAGAAGTTTCTTGAAAGCAGCATTGATAAATCTGTTGCAAGAACTAAAGAGGTTGCCGTAATGTATGAAAAACTCTTTGAAAAGCACATCAACGGAATTGTTAATGAAGAAAGCTTTATGCAGCTATCACAGAAGTATGAAGCAGAGCGTGATGAACTGAAGGTAAAAATCAGGCAGTACCAAGAAGAGCTTTCAGAAATCGAAAATCTTCGTACAAGCAAAGAACAGTTTACTTTTGCGGTCCGTAAGTTTATGCAGATGGAAACACTTACACCTGCACTCTTGAATGAGCTAATCGAGAAAATTGAGGTTCATTCCATTGAGGGTAAGGGCAAAAACAAAACACAGAAAATTATCATTCATTATCGCTTCGTCGGAGTAATTGAAAATCCCATCAAAGAGGAAAATATAGTCCTCGAAGCAAGACAAGGCGTAGCCGTAGAATACCTCACGGCATAACAAAAAAGAGCAGGCTCAAAACCTGCTCGATACATAACAATATTAACTATGAGGAAATGTAAAAAAAGAAAAGTGAGTATTCACTTGTGTTATGAATACTCACTATGGTGCGGATAACAGGACTTGAACCTGCACCGAGTTGCCCCGACTAGAACCTGAATCTAGCGCGTCTGCCAATTCCGCCACATCCGCATATTAAGTTGTCCTCTGAATTTTACACGGTGAGGACTGCCGAGGCGGAGCGTTTCGCTTAATCCGCAAATAAAAAATCTCTCCAAATTTTACACGGCGAGAGAAACCGAGGCGGGCAATTAAGCTGTTCCGCAAGCTTGAATATCAAGCGTTAGTATAATAACACTTTTGCGTGCTTTTGTCAAGTGTTTTATCCTTTAAAACTCATAGGTTTTGTATATTTCTCCTGTTTCGAGATTTTTCCACACAAAGGTGTTGTTTTCAAGCACAACATAGCTGTGCGGACTGTTTTCTTTCGGGATTGAAACAGAGCCGGAGTTGAGATACACAAAGTTACCGCAATCTGCGATTTTCGGTATGTGAGTATGTCCGCAGAGGAGAATATCTCCGCTTGCAAGATGGGGTTGGGTAGTTTCGTTGAATTTATGTCCGTGAGTGGCATAAATCAGCTTATTGCCCCAGGGTATTACGCTGTAATCGGCGAGCACGGGGAAGTCGAGCACCATCTGGTCAACCTCTGTGTCGCAATTGCCTCTTACACAGAAAATTTTATCTTTCAGCTCATTGAGAATTGCTATAACCTCTTTGGGGGCATACTCCTTCGGCAGGTCATTTCTCGGTCCGTGATAAAGAATATCACCCAGCAATAAAAGTCTGTCAGCCTGTTCATTTTTAAATGCTTCAACGAGCATTCTGCAATAATATGCAGAGCCGTGAATGTCCGATGCAATAAGAAATTTCATATTTAATCCTTAATTTTTGCTTTAGAATCTGTTTTTGCAAAGCCTACAATGGCTGTCATTATAAATTTTGCGGCGTTGGTTATAAGCAATGCGATTGTGATTCCCCGGATACCCATTGAAATGGTTAAGGGGATTACCGTTACGGCATAGATGATGATATATATAATGTTGATGTACATCTGATATTTTTCGCTTGCAACTCTTAAAATAACGGTCATAAGACAGTTTGCGATAAAGTAGAAAACCTGTCCTGCATTTGCAAGGAAGAAATATTGTTTTGCATCTTCAAACACATCGGGATATAAGAATTTTACGAATATCACAGATGCGATGTAGCAAGCAAAAAGAGCAATAATGCCGATACCTAAAAGTACAAGTGCAAAAACAGAAAACATTTTTTTTGTGAATTTTCCGTCGTATTTTGTAAGATAACCTATAAGTACGCCGTTGAGAGGGGTTGTGAGCAGAGATACGACCTTTCCCATAAGTGTTGAAACATAGAATGTTGTAACAGCTTCTCCGCTCATAGCAAGACGAAGAATAATTTTATCGGACTGCTGAGCGATTGAAGAAAGGATATTTGTTGCAGAGAGAATGCCCACCGATTTCATTGAATCTTTAAATTCAGGTGAACGGACAAGCAGATTTTTTCCTTTAAAAATATCGCCGTGAAGAGCTACAAATATAACAGCGGCAAGCTCGCCGAGAATGAATGTAAGCATCCACTGCTCGGATATGTACTTGAATACAAGCAATCCCAGACAATAGCCCGCTGTGATGATTGCGTAATAAACAAAAAAACCTTTGTAATTAAGCTTGATACGGTAATTCACATCGCCGTAATACCGAAGAACGGTAACAATCATCAGAACGGTAAGAAGAATAAAATGGGCAATGTTGAAGGATTTGTATACTAAAAGAGTACCTGCCGAAACGGCAATGCAGGCTACGGAAATTATTGCAAGGAATATATTGTAATCTCCGTTTGTGTCCTTTTTATCCCTGGCACGCACCATTCTGGAGTAGTTGGCGGCAACACCGAAAGTCGTACCCATAATAGATACGACTGCGATTATTGACTGGTAGTTACCGAATGCATTTTCTCCGAGCCAATTATTAAGCGTCGGATTTATGAGCAGCTGAAGCATACCGTTCATCAGCATAAGCCCTGCGACGCTGAAAATCAGATCGGACGCTATTGTGAATACAGTTTTTCTGTTTTTTAACATTTAAAAGTCTTCCGATTATTTATTTTTCTCGTTCATAACATACTCTGCGTATTTAAGCTCGAAGTCGTATGTCAGCTTGAGATTGTTTTTGAAATTGAAGTTGAGATACTTTGTTGTTTCTTTGGGCATCTGCCAGGCAAGCTCCTGACTGGGGAATGTGGTTGTGAAGTGAGGAATGAGAGTCTTGAAGCGGAATGCCTCGGGTGACTGTGTCATATAATACTGTTCACGGTCAAGAGGGTCGTAATCGTAGTTGCCGAGTGCGCCAGTTATCTTCTGACAGGTGATAACTGCGTCATATTCCTTGGTTTTGGTGAGATAATCGTCAATAAGCTCGCTTGTAACGAAGGGGCCAACCGCATCAAGGATGATAATGCTCTCGCATTCGGGATAATTTGCCTGAATGTGGTCAAATGCGCTCTTGAGTGAATCAAGACGCTCTTTGCCGTTGGGAGCAAAGTCAAAGCCTGAATTTTTGAGATAGTCGGAGTAATCAATGCAGGAGGGATCCATAACAACGATAACCTTATCTGCTACCTTTGAGCCTTTTGCCGCATCAACAACATAATCAATAACGGGTCTGCCGTTAAGATGGCAGTACTGCTTGGGTCTGTCTGCGCCGAAACGGTTGCCGACGCCGCCTGACATAATTATAATAATATTCATTGAAATCACCTTTAATTTAAAATATTTCTGTTTTTAAAAGTTCAAAATGACCGGGATGTCTGTGCTTTTCAGCGGGAAGGTCCTGCCAGTTTGTGTAAAGATATTCAAGCACCTTGATGTACTCTTTGGGAGCCATTGCCATATCGTCACGGATGGGTACTTTTGTGTAGGATGCAAAAAAGTCCTTGGGAAAAACATTTCTGTGCTGTACGGGGAGCGGTACACTCGGCTTGAAGTACATATCGCCGCTGCCTGTGGGAATTTTGTTTACACAGTCCTCGTACATTTTGTAGATTTTCTTCATAGACATTGTTTTGCCCAGCGTTGTAAGCACCTTAACCTGCATTTTCTGCACAAATGAGTAGTTTGAGCTGTCTGTGGGGATAAGTCTGTGTCCCATTGCAAGTCCGTAAATGGTTTTAACCCTGAAAATCTGTGACTTTACGCTTTCCTTGGTGGTATCGTGCAGACAGTAAAGCTCAATGAAGATTCTGTTCATTCTTGAGTCGTTTGCAAAGTTGTTTTTGCCGCCGTCTGTGCTGAAGGAGTTTACCGCTTTGCTGTTTCTGTAATAAATTCGCGGAATGAAATCACAGAAGTATTCACCGTATTCGTTGTAATTTATAAATTCAAATTCTTCGCCCAATTCAGTGGGGAGAACGCTTAAAAGCTTGTTGAAATCGTCTCTTTTAAGGTCGATGTCAATATCGTCATCCCAAGGAATAAAATCCTTATGACGTATTGCGCCCAGAAGAGTGCCGCCGCTTAATGAATAATGCAGACCGTATTTTTCGCAGATTCTGTCCACTTCACGCAGAATTCTGAGTTCAATACCCTGAATTTCGTGAAGCTTTGCTTTTTGTTCGTCGGTAAAGTCTTTATAAAGCTGCTGTGCAATTTCCATATAAGCACCCTTTCTTACATTTAATCAAAATAATATTACCACAATCGGTCTTGATTTGCAACACATTTATGAATTTATTGTTGAACTTTTAGCCGGTAAGTGATATACTCAAAGCAGTATAACAGGGGAGGAATAAATATGAACACCGTAAAATTCAATAAAAAATCAACTCTGGTTGTTGCCCACAGAGGCTTAAGCGGTCTCGAAAAGGAGAATACAAATGCGGCTTTCGTTGCGGCGGGTAACAGAAGCTACTACGGCATTGAAACCGATGTGCATAAAACTCTCGACGGCAGGTATGTTGTTTTTCACGACGATACCACAGGCAGAGTTGCCATTGATAATATGGAAGTGGAGAAGACTACGTTCGACTGTCTGCGTAATCTGTTGCTTATCGATATTGACGGCAAAAAGGGCAGGAGTGATATAAGAATACCCACTCTGCAGGAGTATATTTCAATTTGCAAAAAGTACGAAAAGGTTGCTGTGCTTGAGCTGAAAAACGCCTTCGCAGAAGAAGAAATATATGAAATCGTTGATATCATCAAGGATATGGATTATCTTGATAATGTTACATTTATTTCATTCTGCCTTGAAAATCTTGTTGTTCTGCGTAAAAAATATCCAAATCAGCCGGCGCAGTATCTTGTTGATGATTATACGGATGACCTTATCAACATTCTTACAACAAACAGTCTTGACCTTGATATAAAGTATACATCTCTTACCGAAGATAATATGAAAGAACTTCATAATGCAGGCATTAAGGTCAACTGCTGGACCTGTGATGATCCTGTTGCAGGCGAACAGCTTGCCGATTGGGGTATTGAGTACATCACGTCAAATATTCTTGAATGATGAAAACAGTCTGGGAAATAGCAAAGGAAACAGACAAACCGATTCTTCTTTACGGAACGGGTAACGGAGCTGACAAAATCCTTGACGAGCTTGAACGGCTCCAAATATCAATTGACGAAGTTTTTGCAGGTGACGGCTTTGTAAGAAACCGCACGTTCAGAGGTTTTCCCGTTCTGAGCTATGATGATGCAAAAGAACGGTTCGGCCATTTTCTTGTACTGCTTGCATTCGGCTCATCAAGAAGTGAGGTTATTGAGAATTTTGTAAGAGTTGCAAAGGAGCAGGAGCTTTACAGCGTGGATGTACCCGTGTTCGGTGACAATATCTTCAACCGCAGTTTTTATGAAAAGCATAGGAATGAAATTGCCGCTGTCCGTAATATGCTTGCTGATGAGCAATCGGTAAAAGTCTTTGATAATGTTGTAAATTTCAAGCTTACAGGCAATATAGATTTACTTTTCGACTGCGAAACACCAGTCAGCGAGGCTTATGAAAATATCTTGAAGCTTAATAATAATGAGATTTATATGGACCTGGGGGCATTTAACGGGGATACCGTGCATCAGTTTCTGCAATTTGTTGATGATTATAAAAAAATCTACGCAGCAGAGCCTGATGTGAAGAATTTTGCAAAGCTTATCAGGAATACATCGGAAATTGAAAATATTGAATGTTTGAATTGCTGTATCTGTGACAACACGGGCGAAATCGCGTTTTCTGCGCACGGCGGAAGGAACGGAACTGAGGACAGCAAGGGCGTGTCCGTAAAATGTGAAACCGTTGATTCAATTCTCGGCAACAATGATGTGTCTTACATCAAATTTGACATTGAGGGCTTTGAACTTAAGGCTATTGAAGGCGCAAGTGAAACCATAAAACGCTGTAAGCCGAAAATGCTCATTTCCTGTTATCACAGAAGTGAGGATATTTTCTCACTGCCTTTAAAGGTTATGTCGATACGTAATGATTATAAGGTATATATAAGGCATAATCCCTATATTCCCGCGTGGGATACACAATTCTATTTTGTATGAAAGGTTGTTTGAAATGAAAAAAATTGTTTCTTTGGTTATTTGCATTGTAATGCTTTCGGTTACCTGCATCACCGCTTTTGCCTGGGAAACACCTCAGCTTAAGCTTTCAGCCGCTTACAATGAAAAAGAGCAGGAAATTACAGTTGAGTACAGAGTGCTTGACTTCGCCGGTACGGAGAGTGCGGATTTCAGACTGAAATATGATTCCGCTGTTGTGGAGCTTACGGACTACGAGGCAAACAAGCCCGACGGAAATTCTTTTGTTGAAATAGGTACAACAGAGGCTGACAAAATCAGTATTCAGTACATCAATATGTATTATATGTCCGAGGAAGGCTGTGAAGAGGATGGCAGTGCGGTTATTGCCACATTTACATTTAAAGTGATTGATGAAGCAGCTCTTGAAACCGTATTTATTGCAACTGCCGACAGCTGTAATATGGATCCCGATTCTAAGGAAGTAACGGTAAAGAGAGATACTCTCAAGCTCAATTTTGCAGAAGCCGCAAGTGAAAACGCACAGGAATCGGTCTTTGAAAACGAAAATATGAAAAAAGCAATTTTCGGCGCTGTCGTTGCGTTTGTAATTTTTGTTGCAGTCTTGGTCGGAATTGTTGTGAAATACAGAAAACAATAATTTATCAGTGGATTTGTTTTGTAATTGTAGAGGGCGACGCGCCCTACGGTACGCAAAATGATTGTTTAATGAAAAAAGGATGCCGTCGGCATCCTTTTTTTATTTTACCTTATGGGCTTTTTGCTTATTACATCCGTTCTTATCGTCGCATTTGATAAGTATTGTATCGTCGCCGATAACCTCAATATCGCACCAGTCAATCCGTATATCCTCAGTTTTTCCCATCATACCGAAAAGTCCCTGCTTGCCGCAGATTATCAGTGCAGTTATGCATCCGCTTTCCGTATCGAACTCCACATCGCCCACAGTACCTATCTTCGTACCGTCGCACATTGAGATAATATCCTTGTCACAAAGACTGCTTACCGAGCATTTCATAAATCATCACTCCTCAAATAATTATATGTCAGCATATTTGTCCTGTATGATGAATATAGATTCAATAAAAGCAAAAAAAGGAGTAGGTCAGATGGATGCTCAGATGCAGACAGAAAAAGTTTTAGTCAAAAAAGAAAAGCTTTGCGTGAATATCGAGCAAATCGTGGAAAATGATGTAAGTCTTGCAGATTACTACGGCGATATTGTGAAGATTTTAGGCAGTGCGGTTACAACAAACGTGTTTTCGGCGGCTGTTACGGGGGATAAGGCAATAATCGACGGCAGCGTGTGCGTACGGGTGCTTTATGTTGATTCCGCAGGCAAAACGGACAGCTTTGAAGCAAACTGTCCTTTTAACAGAAGTATTGATGTTTCCGACGGTGCGGATACGGATATTATCAATGTAACAGCCGTTTCCGACCAGATAACCTGCCGTGCGGTCAATCAGCGCAGAGCGGAAATAAGGGGCAGTGTAGGTCTTAAAATCTGCGTAACCTCCGTTACCGATTGTGAAATGATAACGGCAGACGGAAAACAGCCTTATCACACCCTTGAATGTAAAGCTGAGGGATATTTTCTTGCGGGCAGTATGTCAAAATGCTTTTCCCTGTCAAATTCAAATGATTTGTCAGACGGCGCCAAAATCAAAAAAGTTTACAGATGCTCAGTAATGCCCGTTATAAATGAAGTTCGTAATATCAAAAACAAGCTTATGATAAAAGGCTCAGTTGCCGCTGACGTGGTACTTCTTACCGATGACGGCAACTTTGTAACAGAAAGGGTAAATGTGCCCGTAAACCAGATTGCGGATATGGAAGGCATTGACGAGGACAGCCGTTGCTGTGTAAGTCCCGGCATAAGAAGCGTGGATGTGCGCCTTTCACCCGATACGCCTCAGTCGGGCAGACAGCTTGAGGTTGCGGTTATCGTCAGCGCAGATATTGACGCATACAGAAAGGCATCCGTAAATGCCGTGGCAGAGGCATATTCACCGTCCTGTGAGCTTATCTGCCGTCAGAGCAGTATCAGATGCATCACCGATATTCTCCGCGTGAATGAGAATTATGCTGTTACTGCAAAAATGGATTTCAGCTCCTGCAGAGGGCAGAGCATAGCAGATGCGGCAGTAAGAAAAATCAGATACACCGTAAATGCCCAGACAAATAACATTCAGCTCAAGGGTAACATCCACTACGGCATTGTGGTGGTGACGAGTGACAATGAAAAGCTGTTCTTTGAAAGAATTGTTGATTTTGAGTACACAAAGCAGTTCGGTGAGAATGTTGCCGATTGCGACTTTGTTCCGAATGTAAGTGTAAATGCAGTCAACTGCGCTGTAAATTCAAACGGCGAGGCAACCGTCAGCACCGAGCTACACATCGACGGCTTTGTTAATGTTGCTAAGAATTGCGATGTTATCACATCAGTCGAGCAGGGCAAGGAAAAGGACAGAAGCAATGCCGACGGCGTAATCACAGTTTACTTTGCATCAAAGGGCGAAAGACTCTGGGATATCGCAAAAGAGCAGGGAAGCTGTGTTGATTTTATCAAATCTGCAAACGGTATTGAGGAAGACGTGCTTTCCGCTGACCGTATGCTTGTGTTTGAATTGGAATAACAGGAGGTATGCAAAATGGATAATACCCGTATTTATGAAGATATAAAAAAGCGCACTCAGGGCGATATTTACATCGGCGTTGTAGGCCCTGTAAGAACAGGCAAATCCACTTTTATCAAAAAATTTATGGAAACTATCGTTCTGCCCAATATTGACGGTGATTTTGTAAAGGAGCGGGCGGTTGATGAGCTTCCGCAGTCTGCCGCAGGACGCACCATTATGACTACTGAGCCGAAATTTATTCCCGAACAGGCGGCAAAGGTTGAGCTTGGCAGTAATGTGAACTTCCGTGTGCGTATGGTGGACTGTGTGGGCTATATCGTGCCCAGTTCATTGGGGTACATTGAGGGCGAATCTCCCAGAATGGTAAAAACCCCTTGGTTTGATGAGGAAATTCCCTTCAATATGGCGGCTGAAATAGGCACGCAGAAGGTCATCAGCGAGCACTCAACAATAGGTCTTGTGGTTACCACAGACGGCAGTATAAGCGACATTCCGCGCTACGAATATGAGGAAGCAGAGGAGCGTGTTATTGAGGAGTTAAAAGAAATCAACAAACCGTTCATCGTGTTGCTTAACTGTATGTATCCCGATTCACCTACGGCGGCAGAGATGAGCGAAACTCTCAGCGCAAAGTATTCCGTACCCGTTCTGCCTGTGAACTGCCTTGATATCACCGAGGAGGAAATAAGGGAGATTCTCCGACAGGTACTTATGGAATTTCCCGTAAGACAGGTGTCTGTTCACGTGCCGTCCTGGATGAAGTCGCTTTCAAACGACCATAAAATCAAAAAAAGCCTTATGATCGCTGTCAGAAATCAGGCACAGACCTTGAAATGCATCAGAAACGTTAATGATATGTGCAACAGTCTTGCCGATGAGGACTACATAACTCAGGTCAGAGTCAATTCCGTAAGTCTTGGTGACGGTAAGGCTGATATCTGCGCTGATATTACAAACTCCGTATTTTATGAAATTGTGTCCGAGGTCAGCGGAGTTGAAGTCAAAAATGAAAATCAGCTTATCAATACTCTCACCGAAATGTCTCAGATTGCACAGAAGTATAAACGAATCCGCTCTGCCCTTGATGAGGTTGAAGCCACAGGCTACGGCATTGTAATGCCCAATATTGATGAGCTTACCCTTGAAGAACCCGAAATTATGAAGCAGGGCGGTAAGTACGGAGTAAGGCTGAAAGCCTCTGCGCCCTCTATCCATATGATGAAAGCCACCATCAATACAGAGGTTGCACCCATTGTGGGGTCGGAAAGTCAGTCCGAGGACCTTGTAAAATATCTGCTTAATGAATTTCAGGAAAGTCCGGGTAAGATATGGCAGTCCAATATATTCGGCAAATCTCTTGATGACCTGGTGAATGAAGGACTTAAAAACAAGCTTTACCATATGCCCACAGAGGCAAGAATGAAATTACAGCAGACCCTTGAACGAATTATAAACGAGGGTTGCAGCGGTTTGCTGTGCATTATAATTTGATATTCAAAACATAATTGTTTTGCATAAATTCATAGTTTGTTCACAATTTGCACCAAATCTTAACTTAATCCATAAAAAAACGATGTGCTGAATTTTCCAAAAACGAAAGTTGTCATAAATATTGCAAACTCGCAAACATTGCTTAAACAATCGCCGGAAGTGTTGATTTAATGTTTACAAAATGTTAAAATATGATTGCAAGGTAAAAAATTACCAACCGCGATTATAAAAAAAGAGAGGTGCACTACTGATGTCAGCAGCAACAATCAATGCAATGTTCCAGTGGATCGTCAGCTTCTTTAAGAAGCTCATCGCTAAGTTCAACGAGCTTATGGGTATCGTAAGCGAATCAGAAACAGACGCAGAATAATTTATTTAAAAATTCAGTTTTAAATTTTATTTAAGTGAGGTGCAAATAATGGAACTTTTAGCTAAGCTTATCGCATGGTTCAAGTCAGTTGTAGATCTTTTCAAGGCTTTTGCAGCAGGTTTTGAAGAAACTTACGGTTTCGAGGTTAACACTCTTTAATATTTAATTTTTACAGGAGGCCTCGGTCTCCTGTTTTTTCTTGTGAAAAAAACTCCTGTATGAAGGTACTCTTCACGCAGGAGTTTTTGCTATTCTTTTGTGGATTTAATTACTTTCAGCCTTGAAAATTCTTCTCTCTCTTTTTCATCAAGAGCGTTTGATATATAATTTATTGTATTTTCAAACTTAGGAATCATAATATTGCCCAATGCGTTTGACCGCTTTGTTGTTTTCTTTATGGCGGTTGCAAGTCTGCAGACTGAATTTTCAATTTCCGCAAGTCTTATTGTGAGCTGTTTTACGTCGTTGAATTTCTCGTAAGCGTCATCAAGAGATGCGCAGGTAGTTGAGAATGCGTAATAGGGAATAAGCTTTGTCGGCTCGGCAGTAACGGTGGGTAATTCAATGCCCATAACACTGCGTGTTGAAATCTTCAACGAGTTGTCAACGGGAATACATTGTGCCGCCTCTTCACAGTCGCCCATTTCTATATGTGCGCGGCTGAGTGCAGTATATGCGGCTGCGTATTTTTCACCGATCTGTGCCTGAACTGCTTCGGCTTCCTGAGTCAACGACATAATCTCACGCACAAGGATACTGCGTTTTCTGTCCATTAAGTCATAGCCGACCTTCGCAAGCTTCAGTGACTTTTTCGCATTTATTAAATTGTTCTTTGTGGGAAATACATTCTGAGACAAAAGCGCACATCCTCGTATAATAAAGTAGTAGTTATTAGAGTCCCTCTCCAAGGACTGTATGCTATACTGTAATGGATACTGTGGATCGGTTTCACCTCCTACCGCCCGACGGTTTCAGAAAGGCTCCGACCACAGACCTTTACGAGTTT
>JAFTVI010000018.1 GCA_017465825.1 Clostridia bacterium | reverse complement strand
GTTTCTTCAACAACAGCGTAGTAGCTGAAATGGTCGGTTTCAAAATAAATGTAACCGTCTTTGTTGCGGAAAGTTTTCAATCTTTCTATTGTTCCGTCATCCGAAACATAATATACAACACACTTTGTGTGGTCATATCCCTTGGGAACGGGAATTTTTACAAGGATTTTACCCTCAGGCTGAACCTTTTCACCGTCAACAAGAACATTGATATCAAACATTGTTACCTTGTCGCGTCCGTGCTTCTCGCCTACAAGTGCATATGCATCACCGTCCGTAACGGGTGTTACTTCAATTTCAACATCTGCATTTTCAAATGCACTGTCGGGGAATATTACAGATACGCCTGTGTCAGCATCTTCCATTTCTTCGGAATCTTCAATTTCAAGCATCGGGATTTCATAGGTGCTGAGCACATCACCGCAATGCTCGCAAACCTCGCCGCCTTCACCTGCCTGTGAATACGTTGCAGGAGTGATTACGGTATCAACATAGTTATGCTCGCAAAGTGCAACAAACTTAAGATTGTTTTCGTTTGCATATGTTTCTGCTGTACTTCCCTTGTAGCCGTATATTGTAAAATTCGGGTCAGGCTGGAGTTCTGTATATTCAGTAATCATTGAATCAACTTTTGCATACAGTTCATTAAGTTTTTCTTCATCGGGGTTTTCTGACAACGCATAATTCCATGCTTCCGTTAATGCAAAACTAAATTCTTCTTTATCCCCATTTACAAAAATATAACTGTAGCCGATTGACTTTTCTTCAAGGACAACATTCTTATTATAAAGTGTAATATCATTTAAAACCCAACAATCCGCAAATGCATTTGCACCAATATATTCTACATTTTCTGAAAGATTAACACTCTCTAAAAGAGCACAACTTTCAAATGCTTGTGCTTCAATTGTTTTAACGCTTTCCGGCAATGTTACCGATTTTAATGACACTTGCAATCTGGTATACAGAGTTGCAGGAATAACCTCTATACCGTCAGGTAAAATTATACCGTCGAATGAAAGAGAAACACAATCCATAAACGGGCCTTCGCACTCTTTTAAGTTTTTTGGCAGAATCACTTCTTCGAGCGAATAGCAACAACGAAAAGTCTGGCAACCGATTGATGTTATACTGTCGGGAAGCTTAATAGTTTTTATAGCAGTATAAGACAAAGCGTAACCACCGATTGATGTGAGACTATCAGGCAAGGTTATATTTTCAAGAGAAGAACAGCCATAAAAAGCTTGATATCCGATTGTTGTTACATTGTCAGGAATTATCACACTTGTGAGTGCTGTACAAAGTTTGAATGCAGAATCACCGATAACCGTAACCGGATAGCCTTCGATTGTATCGGGAATTACAATATCACCGCTGATTGATGTATCACAACCTGTGATTGTTACTGCACCGTTGTTGACCTCATAGGTAAGATAAAAAGTGATGTCATCTTCTGAAAATACTGCTATCGGCATTATTGAAAACGTCATTATAACAGCCAGAAGAATACTTAAAAGTTTTTTTGTCATAATTTTTCCTCCTTGGATAAATTTTGGCTTAATTTTAGTATCGCAAAAACTATATTTCAATATTTTTTGCACGAACGACATAAAATCCTGCACGAAATGCATAAAATTAATTGTTTTTATCCTATTTTATCCTACTTTGTAGTATTTGTCAATACTATCTCCTATTTTTGTTATAATAATTACGGTGATTGTATGAAACCTTTGAAAGAAAAAATCAGTATAACAATTGACAGTGATGTGCTTGAAAAAGCCCGTGAAGCAGCAGAAAATGATGACCGATCCCTGTCACAATACATTAATATGGTGTTAAAAAATCACATAAAAAATATCTCCGATAACAAATAACATAACAAAAAAAATCCCATCTGCAAAACAGATGGGACAATTTTATTTAAGTAAGAATTACTTAAGCTCAACCTTTGCGCCTGCTTCTTCAAGCTGCTTCTTGAGTTCTTCAGCTTCGTCCTTGGAAACTGCTTCCTTAAGAGTCTTGGGAGCGCCTTCAACAGCTGCCTTTGCTTCGCCAAGGCCAAGACCTGTGATCTCACGAACAACCTTGATAACCTTGATCTTTGCTGCTGCATCGAAACCAGCGAGAACAACGTCAAACTCTGTCTTCTCTTCTGCTGCTTCTGCGGGGCCTGCTGCTACTGCTACTGCTACGGGAGCTGCAGCTGATACGCCGAATCTTTCTTCTACTTCTTTAACAAGTTCTGAAAGCTCAAGAACTGAGAGTTCAGCAACTTCATCAACGATTTTTGTAATCTTCTCTGATGCCATTTTAAATAACCTCCGAATAAATTAGATAATTTTTAAATTTGTTTGCAGCTTAATTATTCTGCTGCGGGTGCTTCCTCTGCGGGAGCTTCTGCAGCTTCTTCAGCTGCGGGTGCTGCTTCGCCGTCCTTTTCAACAATAGCATTGATAGCTCTTGCGAAGGATGCCATAGGAGCCTGGAATGCAGCTGCGACAGTAGCAAGAAGAACTTCGCGTGAAGGAAGTTTTGCAAGACTGTCAATTTTGTCAAGAGAGATAACTTCACCCTCAAGGAAACCGCCCTTAATGGAGAAATTATCGTGCTTGCTTGCGAACTCTGAGAGAATTTTTGCAGAAGCAACACAATCGTCCTTACTTACTGCGAGAGCTGTTGTACCTTCGAGAACTGATGTAAGTCCTTCAAGCGCGGTACCCTTAATAGCGAGAGTAAGAAGTGTGTTCTTTACAACAGCGTAATCTACACCTGCGTTTCTGAGAGTTGCACGAAGTACGGTATCGTCTGCAACTGATGTACCCTTGTAATCAACGATAACACCTGCAACCGCACTGTTAAGCTTCTCGGAAAGTTCAGCAACCTGCTGTTTTTTCTGCTCTAAAACCTTAGCACTTGGCACTCTGTTTCACCTGCCTAAAATATTTTAGTGCTGTTCAAATAAGGAAAAATGCCTTCCTGCATAAAGACACAGAAAGGCACACAATTTCTAAATCGTATCCCATTCCTCGGCAGGCGCATAGCTTACACGGACAAACCGTACCTGCTGTCTTTAGAACAGCTTGTATATATTAACACAATTTTACCTTTGTGTCAACACCTTAATTAATTATTCCTCTGTAGCAGCTGTAGCAACAACCTTGTTGGGGTTAACGCGTACGCCGGGACCCATTGTTGAAGCAACAACACAGGAACGGATGTACTGACCCTTAGCAGCTGCGGGCTTTGCCTTAACAATAGCCTCAAGAAGTGTAGCGAAGTTCTCGCCGAGCTTCTCTGCACCGAAGGATGCCTTGCCGATGGGGCAGTGGATGATGTTTGTTTTGTCAAGACGGTACTCAATCTTACCTGCCTTAGCTTCTGCAACAGCCTTAGCTACGTCAGGAGTAACTGTACCTGCCTTGGGGCTGGGCATAAGACCGCGAGGACCGAGAACCTTACCAAGACGACCTACAAGACCCATCATATTGGGAGCTGCGATTGCTACGTCGAAATCCATAAAGCCTTCGCCCTGAATTCTTGCAACAAGGTCTTCTGCACCGACAACTTCAGCACCTGCTGCTACTGCTGCATCTGCCTCTGCGCCCTTTGCGAAAACTGCAACTCTTACGTTTTTACCTGTTCCGTTAGGAAGAACAACTGCGCCTCTGACCTGCTGATCTGCGTGACGTGAGTCAACACCAAGACGAACGTGAACTTCAACAGTTTCGTCGAACTTAGCCTTAGCAGTCTTGCAAGCAAGATCAAGTGCTTCATTGGGATCATAAAGTTTTGCTGAATCGACAAGCTTTACGCTGTCAACATATTTCTTACCGTGTTTCATTCTCTGTTACCTCCGCTTAGTCAGCAACTACGACACCCATGCTGCGAGCTGTACCTGCTATCATACTCATAGCGGTTTCTACGCTTGCTGCGTTAAGGTCGGGCATCTTCTGCTCTGCGATTTTTCTTATCTGCTCGGTTGTGATAGTAGCTACCTTTGTCTTGTTGGGGACACCTGAACCACTCTCGATACCGCAAGCCTTCTTGATAAGAACTGCTGCAGGGGGAGTCTTTGTGATGAATGAGAAGGAACGGTCTGCGTAAACAGTAATAACTACGGGGATGATAAGACCCATATCATTCTTTGTACGCTCATTGAATTCCTTTGTGAATGCCATAATGTTGACACCGTGCTGACCGAGAGCAGGGCCAACGGGGGGAGCCGGTGTTGCTTTGCCGGCGGGGATCTGAAGCTTAATATAGCCTGTAACTTTCTGTGCCATAACTGCACCTCCAAATAAAATGTGGTAGTGGCGGAGTGAGTTTATCTCTCCTCCCACAGGATAACGTAAGTTACCCTATAACAAGCGGGCATAGCCGCACATTACCAAAATAAATTAATTGTGATTGATTACGCAAGAGTAACTTCGTGAGTTCCGATTTCTACGGTAACGCCGATCATTGTAAGAAGTGAAACCTTGACAATGCTGTTTTCAGCATCAACAGACTCAACAATACCCATATGACCTTCGAAGTTTGAAGGGGGAAGAATGCTGACTGTATCGCCCACATTGAAGTCAAGCTTAACAGCGGGCTTATCAATGCCGTAGCGTTCAATATCCTTGTCGCTCAGACGGGAAGGAACGCCGTCGGGACCAACGAAATATGCGCTGCCTGCTTCTTTGATAATCTGCCAGGCGTTGTCGGAAAGCTTTGATTCGCCTTCGTTGACAACGGTCTTTGCGCATACGAGAACATACAACGGAAGTTTTTTGTTCTCAACGATTCTGAATTCAACCTTCTTTTCGTCGGTATAGCCGTTATCGTCACGCTCATTAATGATTATTTTGAACTTTTTGGACTTGTTTCTGTCCTTTTTGAGCTCTTCGTTCGCAAAAACAGAACCCGATTCGCCTGCAACTGCCTCGTTAAGCTTCTCTATACGGGAATCTATACGGGCGCTCCAGTCTGATTCGTCTTCGACCCAAGCATCATCAATCTTAACGCTTTCGATGTTGATTTTGCGAAGGAATTTTTTCCAGTCGCCTGCGATAGGTTTCCACTCTCCGTCGCTGCCGACTTTGATCTGAACCTCGCTGTCTGCAAGAATCTTAACATCGAAAATTTCATCCTGCATCTTACGGTATTTAACGAGCTGTGCAATATTCTTTGCAACTTTGCTCTCGTAATTGGTTCTTGTCTGGACTACATACCAACTTGGATACCAATTTGTATCTGCCACTTAAATCCAACCTCCGTAACACGCACTAAACTTTTTATTCTGTAACATTTTCAGCACTTGCTGATTCAGACAAGGAAGAACTCAACTCATTCAAAGCGGAATTTGTTGTTGTTTCATCATCTGATGCTTCTTCGCTTACAGAATTGGAAATAACATCCTGAACTCCTCTTATGCCTCTTGAGAAAGCAAAGTCAACGAGCCAGATGCCTGCACCGACAACGACAACAGTAACAAAAACGATAAGTGTGTTCTTGAGAACTGTCTTTCTGTCGGGCCAGATAACCTTTTTGCACGTACCCTTGAAATCCTTAAAGAACTTCTTGATGGCATTGAGCATACGGGTGAAAATGTTGCCCTCTTTTTTGGGCTTGCTCTGCTTAATTCGCTCTTTTTTAGCCTTAAGCGCTTCTTTTTCAGCCTGCTTCTGGGCCTTTAAAGCCTCTTTTTCAGCCTGTTTCTTTTCATCAGCCACTTGAAGAATCTCCTTTCATAGTCGGATAATCAAATCAAATCCGATTATTTAGTTTCCCTGTGAAGAGTGTGCTTCTTGCAGAATCTGCAATACTTATTCATCTCTAATCTGTCAGGTGTGTTCTTCTTATTCTTCATTGTGTTGTAATTGCGCTGCTTGCATTCTGTACAAGCAAGAGTAACCTTTACTCGCATTGACGGCACCTCCTAATAATGTAGCCTCCCTCGTATGTAAGGGATCTTTTCTGAACGAAAAAAATTGCGCACAAAAAAATCACCCCCTAAAGAGGTATAATAACTATATCACATTAAACCTAAGATGTCAAGCACTTTTTTCATTGCCATATGCACAATTCGGTTTAATGTGATATTTGTTTCGTATTGCAATATAAACAATACTTTATTGAATTAACAATGTACAATGTATAATGTACAATGGTGGAAAGGGCTCCGCCCTTTAACCCGATTTATATATTATCCGTTAATTGTACATTGTAAATTGTAAATTGTAAATTAAATTATTGTTTACCCAAAAACATATTCAAGCAAACTTTTTACAAACATCGGTATGATTCTGAACACATTTGCAAGGTTGAGAATATTCAGAGAGAAGTCATATTCAACTTCTTCATTTTCGGGTATAAATCTTACGTTGTCAAAGCTTATATCTGCATTTTCGCCAGAGAATACAAACTCAACGTCAGTTATATTTTTCAGCAGCTCATTTGATAATGACATTCCGATATCTATGCCGTAAAGATTGAGATTATTCAAATCAACCTCAATTTCATACCATTCGCCGTCTGCAGGAACAACTGTTTTTCCGCCGACGGTTGAGTACCAGCTCACCGCATTTGCGTAAATACGTGCAGTGTCAAAGATAACGTCCTCATCGCCGTTGTTGCGGACATTGAATGTGATCGTGCCGTAATTGCTGTAATCATAGCCTTCATCGAAGAATTTTATATTCATAATGCCGTTTCTCACACCGAGAACGGGACTTACGGAAAAGCTGTCCCGGGTTTCTGTAATATGCAGGCCGTTTTCACCGCTGAATGATGAATCAGCCGAAAAAGCAAGCTGTGCATTCTCACATTCCCAGGAGGAATATTCAACTGTATAATCATCGCCTTTGATGTGCCAGATGCTTTTATCATCACAGTCCGCCCACTGTTTTTCATACCAATAAGAAGCCGATGCAATATTTTCAGTTACAAACGGACTGACCGGCAGGCAGAGCTCTCCGTTTTTGCTTGCGTAAAGATTTGAACGCATATTACCCAACGAATAAGCATAGCTTGCAGAAACGGGAGATGTTATTTTTTCATTATATATAACAACTGTATTCTCATTTACGATTTCGGCATCAGCCTGCACGTAAACGCCGTCAGCACCTGCAATGGCAAAGCCTCGGAGCACTTCACCGTTACATACAAGTCCGTCACCTGCATTATCGAATGAAACGTAGATTCTGCCGTCTTTTATCTCTGCACTTTTAACGGTTGCGGTTGTGTATGTATCACCGCTACCGTATACAAGTCCCATTGCGGAATCTGTCATACGCTCGCCGATCTCCTTTTTGCTGTCGGGATGAATTGAGCCGGCAATATCAATAAACGAAAGAGGAACGTCATACACAGACACAACAGCTCTTGATTCGGGGTTATTTTTCTGCATCTGCGCAAAACCGATATTCATATCCACGAGGTCAATGCCGTTATCCTCATTATACGGATAAGATACAAGCTGAGTGCATATAACAGGCAAAAGACCGTTTTCATACTCAAACAGTTCAGTATACGACCTTTGCATCAGGTCAAACATACTTGCATACTGTTCGGGAGTTTTGCCGAATATAACATCGCTTTCACCCTGATACCATATCATACCCGAAAGGCTAAAATGACGCAAAGGTTCGATTTTCAGATTGTAATTCGATGTCATATCATAAAAAATACTGCGTTCGGACTCGTTCCAATCGGATGCATCATAATACTCCCCTGCTGAAACGAGAATATTTTTCACTTTTTCATCACCGTCAATAGCTTCACGGGAAATCCAGGATGAAATAACAGAACCGCCAAGGGAGGAATTAATTATACCCACCGGCATATCAAGCTCTGCCATAAGAGATGCGGCAAAGAAATATGCAACGGCACTTACATTGTAAACCGCATTATCCTCACCCGTAACCCACTGTGCGCCTGGGATATCCTTCTGAGGCTCACAGGGTACAAGCTCGGTTGAGCCTTTATATTCTGTAACAGCAGGCACAAGCAGAACACGAAGCCACTCGCTCAGCTTTTCATTATTTTCATACATATCAACGCCGATTTTTGCCTGTGAAAGAGGATACTGCATATTGCTCTGACCGCTTGCAAGCCACAGCTCGCCGAAAACTACATTTTCTATTCTTTCAAACTCTGCGCCGTTAACTTTCAGCACAATGCTGTAAACATCATAACCGCCTGCGGGTGCCGAAAATGAAACAGCGAACGTACCGTCATCATCGGCTATACTTTCACCGCTTGCAACAGCCTCGTTTTTATCATTATAAAGCACGGCAGAAATTTTACTTCCTTTTGTTGCCGTACCGGCAATAACGGCATCCTCATTCTGCTTAAAAAGCATACCGTCGCCGTAAATGTTATAAACAGCCGCATCTTCCGCCGCTGATGCAACAGGCACGGACAAGAGCAACATCGTTAATACAAGCAATGCAGAAATTATCTTTTTTGACATCAGAAACGCCCCTTTACGGTTTCATTTTATTACATTATAATCCAATATCAATAAAATTGCAACAGAGTTGATTATAACTTTAATATTACTGCTGAATTCGCATCAATATCAACCGAATAATATGTTGTACTCTGCCCTGTAATACACTCAGCTGAACGCCAATGCTCAGGCAGATAATATGTTATCGGATGCGGATTATTGTTTGCAATAACGAGAATTTTATCAACTGCGCTGACTCGCTCGTATGCAACACATCCCATAGCCGCCGAAACAGGCACAAATCTTCCGTTTTTAAGGCAGAAAAGTTCTTTTCTCAGCTGTCCCATATATCTGTAAAGCTCCCAGAGCTCGCCTTTTTGCTTATTCCAAGGGAAAAATGTCCTGTTGAAGGGATCTTTCAGTCCCTCCACAAGCATTTCATCGCCGTAATAGATACAAGGCACTCCGGGGAGCGTATATTGTAGAAAAACCGCCTGTTTAAGCAGTTTTTCAGCGACAGCAAGCTGTCTTTCATCGAGTTTCATAACAGATTGCTTTTCTCTGCCTATTCCTTCGCCGTCCTGTCCGCCTAAAATGCTCAGTATACGCTCAGTATCGTGTGTGCCGAGGTGATTCATCAGGCAGTCAAGCACCTGAGGAGGATAATTTTCGCAAACGGTCATTACTGAATCCATAAATTCCTCTGCATTTGCAGTTTTCATAAAATTGATTATTGCACTGCGGAACGGATAATTCATTACGGAATCAAGCTCGTCACCCAGCAGATATTTTCTTCTGCCGCCGTGACTTATCTTATTGCTTGCATCCTCCCAGACCTCACCGAGAAGAAGTCCGTCGGAATTGACTCTTTTTACGGCAGAGCGGAGCTTGACAATAAAGCTGTCGGGCAGTTCATCTGCAACGTCAAGACGGAAGCCGTAAGCTCCTGCCTTCATCCACTTTTCAACAACGCCGCCTTCGCCTGCAATAAATGAAGAAAAGCTTTCGTCATCCTCGTTTGTTTCGGGCAGACTTCTTATGCCCCACCAGGATTCGTAATCGTCATTCCAGTGTCTGAATTTAAACCAACTGCAATAGGGCGAATCGGGGGAATTGTATGCACCCTTGCAATCGTATCTGTTATACATATTAAAGTATATACTGTCTGCGCCCGTGTGACTGAAAACACCGTCAAGCAGAATCTTTATACCCATTTCATCGGCAGCTTTGCAAAGATGTGTAAAATCCTTTTCCGTACCGAGAAGAGGGTCGATTTTTGTATAATCCGCCGTATCGTAACGGTGATTGGAATGTGCTTCAAATATGGGATTGAGATAAATACAGGTAACGCCCAACTCCTTGAGATAAGGCAGCTTCATCTCTATACCCTTTAAGTCACCGCCGAAGAAATCAGCATTCCATCTGCCGAATTTTTCATTTTCGTGCCACTCGGGAGTTTCTGTAAAATCGGAATGATACACTCTGTCAGAGGGAACGTCTTTCTTCTTTTTGCCCGACGCATAAAAGCGGTCAGGGAATATCTGATACATCACACCGCCGCGGAAATCTGCAGGAGTTTTGAAATCGGGAGCATAAACGGTCTGTTGCCATTCACTGCCCTCCTGTGAAAGCAGTCCCATACCCTGCGAATGATGAAAAATCCTGCCTCTGCCCCAAGGAGTATCATACTCAAAATGATAAAAATATAATCCAACGGAATCAAAGCTATGCTCAACACCCCACCACTCGGTTATATTATCGGTGGATTTCCAATCAAGCTTTATGTAATTTCTGCCCTGCCCGTCGAGACCCACCACAAGATATACTGCGGTACATCCCATTTCACGTGGCATACGCACACAAAGCCACAGGGATTCCCCTGCGGCTGTGCTGCCGAATTTTGATTTGTGCCTTATGTCTCTTGAATTATAAGGAACGAAATTCATAGTTTATTTTGCACCCTTCGCTGATTTTGTGTGCCAGATATCTCTTGCGTAATCGTTGATTGATCTGTCAGCGGCAAAAATGCCTGCGCCTGCAATATTCATAAGTGACATCTTGTTCCAGTTTCTTCTGTCACAGAACATTTTTTCAGCCTTCTTCTGTGCATTTCTGTAATCTGCAAAATCAGCAAGAACCATATAAGGATCGTGATGAATGATAGTTGCCGCAACTTCGGGGAACTTCTTGCCGTTGATGCCCTCATTGTTGAGGAAATCAATAACCTTATGGAGCTCCGCGTTGTTATGGTAATAGGTTGAGGGATTGTAGCCGTTCCTTGCAATCTGATCAACCTCAGCAGTATTCATACCGAAGATGATGATGTTGTCATCGCCTACAGCCTCATAAATCTCAACATTTGCGCCGTCCATTGTACCGAGAGTAACTGCGCCGTTTATCATAAGCTTCATATTACCCGTACCGGATGCCTCTTTACCTGCAAGAGAAATCTGCTCGGAAATATCTGCAGCGGGCATAAGTCTTTCAGCGGCGGTAACGTTGTAATCCTCAACATAAACGATCTTCATATACTTGTTTACGTCGGGATCGTTGTTTACCATATCTGCAAGAGCGCAGATAAAGCTGATGATCTTCTTTGCTACGTGGTAGCCGGGAGCAGCCTTGGCGCCGAAAATATAGGTGTGAGGAATATAATCACCCTTGGGATTTTCCTTGATTTCAAGATATTTTGCAACAATATTGAGAGCGTTGAGGTGCTGTCTTTTATACTCGTGCAGACGCTTGACCTGCACGTCAAAGATTGAATCCGGGTCAATATCAATACCCTGTGTTTTCTTAATAAGCTTGGCAAACTGCTGTTTTTTGAGTTTTTTGATTTTTTCAAGCTCCTCGAGAACCTTGTCATCATCAGCAAAAGCCTTAAGCTTTTCAAGCTCTGCACCTTCAAGGATAAATCCGTCACCGATAAGACCTGAGAGATACTCAGTAAGCTCGGGGTTAGCCTGACAGAGCCAGCGTCTGTGAGCAATGCCGTTGGTAACGTTCTTGAATTTATCGGGGGTAAGTCTGTAGTAATCGTTGAATACGGTATCCTTAAGAATCTGTGAATGAAGTGCAGAAACACCGTTTACGCTGTGACAGGATGCTACGCACATATTAGCCATTTTTACAATACCGCCGGAAACGATAGCTGTTCTTTCAACATAATCAGCATCATTGGTAGCATTCCATACATAGCTTCTGAAACGGTTGTCAATTTCCTTGATAATCTCATAAACACGGGGAATAAGACGTCTGATAAGGTCCTCGCCCCAGCATTCAAGAGCTTCTTTCATAACAGTGTGGTTTGTATAAGCAACAGCCTTTGTAACGATGCTCCACGCATCATCCCAGCCGTAGCCGCATTCGTCAAGCATAATTCTCATAAGCTCAGGAATTGCAAGAGTGGGATGTGTATCGTTGATGTGAATAGCAACCTTATCTGCAAAATTGTCAAGTGTGCCGTACTGACGAAGGTGGTGATGAATAATATCCTGAATTGATGCGGAAACGAGGAAATACTGCTGTCTTAAACGAAGGCTCTTGCCCTCGGGATGATTATCGGCAGGATAAAGAACCTTGCTGATAACCTCAGCCATAGCATTTCTTTCCATAGCTCTCATATAATCGCCCTGATTGAACAATGCCATATCAAGACCGGGAGCCTTTGCAGTCCAGAGACGGAGTACGCTGATACCCTTGCCGTCCTTACCTGCTACAAACATATCGTAGGGTACAGCCTGAATTGCTGTATAGTCTTTGAGCTCAACGTGATGATAATGAGTGTCCCAGATTTCCTCTACACGACCCTCAAAGCATACCTCTACGGTGCTTTCCTCTCTGGGCATAAGCCATACGTCACCGCCGGGAAGCCACGCGTCGGGAAGCTCAGTCTGCCAGCCGTCAACAAGCTTCTGCTTGAAAATACCGTATTCGTAAAGGATCGAATAACCTCTTGCAGGATACTCCTGTGTTGCAAGACCGTCAAGATAGCAAGCCGCAAGTCTGCCCAGACCGCCGTTGCCCAGACCTGCATCGGGCTCACACTCATAAAGCTTATCAATGCTTACACCGAAATCTTTAAGCGCTGAGGTAAAAACCTTCTGTAAATTAAGGTTGAAAAGGTTGTTTCTCAATGAACGGCCCATAAGGAATTCCATTGAAAGATAGTAAACTCTTTTTGCGCCTGCTTTTTCAGCTCTCTTTGTGAAGTCTGCTCTGCCCTCACCCATCATTTCACTGATAATCATAGCAACCGCGCGGTAATACTGCTCATAAGATGCATTTTCGGGAGTAACACCGAAAACGTGAGAAAGCTTATTCTCTATAAGCTGTTTTGCTTTTGCTTTAGAAAGTGAATAATTCATATTTTCCTCCAAACAAAAATATAATCTGATAATATCTTCAAATCATAAAATGATATAATAAGACATTTTGAATTTTTATTTTACATTATTTTTTTTAATATTGCAAGAGATAAGACTGACATTATTAAATTAATATTCTGACTTTTTTGTATATTTTATCTAAATGGTGCATATTGTACACAAAAACAGTATATTCAGAATACACCCAAGCTAATCATTATTATCAAGCAAACGGTAATAAGGACAAATATCTGCATATTCTCCGTTGTTCATACGGAAGCCGCTCGGAATTGTACCCAACTGCACAAATCCAAGTCTTTCATACAGATGCCTTGCCCGCGTATTTGATGCAACCACAGCGTTAAACTGTAAAATTTTAAAACCGTAATGAACACCTTGCTTAATACTGTCATTAACAAGTTTTTCTCCGATATGAAGACCTCTGCATTCGGGATTTACAGCATAACTCGCATTACATATGTGACCGCAACGCCCCACATTATTAGGATGAAGAATATACAAACCGCATATTTTTCCGCATTGGCTCTGCGCAACAGCTGTATATGTCTGCAATGCAAAAAAATCTGCTCCTGTTTCCGCAGTCAGACACTCCTCTTGCGGAAAAGCATTGCCCTCTGTTACAACCCCATTCCATATTTCAAGCATTTCGGGTAAATCCTCTTTTTTATAACACCTTACAGTTATATTCATAAATACCGTCACCTAATGATAAATTATACCAAAAAAGCGGCAAACTTAAAGTTTACCGCCTTGATTTACATTTTTACGAAAGGAATCAGTCTTCCTTTTTCTTGCTGAGAACGATGAATGCACCGGCTGCAACTGCGCACACTGCGAATGCTGCTACAACACCGTTGTCACCTGTCTGGGGAACGTTACCTGTGTTGTTGCCTGCAGGAGCTTTTGTTGTTATTTCGGGAGCCTCTGTTGTATTATCGTCAGCAGGAGCTTCTGTTTCACCATTATCGTCGCCGCCAATGGGAGCCTCTGTTTCTTCGTCAGCAGGAGCTTCTGTTGTTGTCTCGTCAACTACGGGATCCTCATCGCCGTTGCTGTCGCCGCCTGTAAGACCGCCGAGAAGAGAACCGAGATCAAGACCGCCGAGGATATCTGTAAGACCGCCGAGGTCAACGCCACCGAGCATATTTGTGATAGTATCAGCATCAAGACCTTCGAAAAGGCTTGTGATTGCACTGATGTCCATATCACCGAGAAGGTTTGTGATAGCACTCATATCCATACCTGCGAACATATCTGTGATGATAGAGGGATCAAAATCAGCATAAGCTGCTGAAATCTCGCCTGATTCTGTATCAGCTGCAAAAGATGTTACGGAGAGGGAGAAAGCAAGTGCTAACGCCATAAGTACAGCTACAAATTTTTTCATAAAAAACAATCCTTTCATACAAAAAAGATAGATTCACTAATGAAAATATTTCATTATTTATGCTAATGATACTCCTTATTAACAAATTTGTCAATCGTTAAAATAAAATTTAAGTTTTTTCAGCAGAAACACAAATATTTGCCGCAAAATCAGCGTCTTTGCATACAATTTCAACAAATTTGCACAATGAGAGCATATTGTATAAGCATTATTATAATACTACAAACAAGCAGAAAAGTCAACATTTCAGCTAATTTTTTAACAGGAGTGTTATATATGGACAGCTACGATAAAAAAGGCAGAAAGCAGAGCGGACATTTCCCGTCACAGCAGAGAAAAATATGGAACTGCACCGACGGCGAAAACATCAGAAGTGATGTGTTAGGCAGTTATTCGGGGGCTGATGAAGCCGATGAAGAGCCCGTACAGGATGCAGATGACTTATAATACTTGAAATCTCCTGTGATGTGGTATATAATGTAATATATTTTTATACAGGAGAAGATTTTATGGATATAAAGCAAATCATAACCGCCCTGACCGAGGGTGAGGGTGTTTCAGGCAACGAGCAGACGCTCGGCAAGGCTGCCGAATTACTCTCGGAGTATGCTCAGGTGCGCCGTGACAGTCTCGGCAGTATCATCGGCACTCTCGGTGAGGGAAAAACTCACATTATGCTTGATGCACACCTTGACAGAATCGGTCTTATTGTTACCGCGATTGACGATTCGGGATTTCTGCGTGTAGATAAATGCGGCGGCTGCGACCCGAGAATTTTAAGTGCCGCAACCGTTACGGTATGGGGCAAAAAGCCTGTTTTCGGTGTTATCACAAGCACACCGCCTCACCTTGCAAAAGCAGAGGACAGCTCAAAAGCGCCCTCGTTCGACAACCTTTATGTAGACACCGGTCTTGACGGTGAAGCTCTCAGAAAAACAGTTTCCGTCGGTGACAGAATCACGATAGATGCACCTGTTATAAGTCTTACGGACAACATTATAACGGGCTCTGCCCTTGACGACAGAATCGGTGTTGCCGCACTTTTAAGAGTTGCAGACATTCTCAAAGAAGAAAAACCTGCAGTGAAAGTTACGTTCATTTTTTCAGCACAGGAAGAAACCACCGAAGCGGGCGCAAAAACAGGAGCTTTTGCAATCTCTCCCGATGAAGCTATTGCCGTTGACGTAAGCTTCGGCAACGCACCGGGCATAAGCGATTCTCAGTGCGGAAAGCTGGGCGATGGCGGTATGATTTGCATATCCCCCTCTCTTTCCAACGAAATGACGGCTCAGCTGATGAGCATTGCAGACAAAAAGGGCATTAAACACAAGACCGAGGTCTGTCCCTCATCAACAGGCACAAACGCTGACGTTATATCCGTATCAAAAAGCGGTGTAAAGACAGGTCTTGTATCAATCCCCCTGCGCAATATGCACACACAGGCTGAGCTTGCCGACATTGACGATATAGAATCGGTTGCGCAGATCATTGCATCATACATCATTGAAAGGGGGGAAAGTGAAAATGCTTGAAACGATTAAGGAATTAAGTCTTATCAATGCCACCTCAGGCAGAGAAAAAGCGGTAAGGGATTACATCATTTCAAAAATAGAGGGCAAATGCGAATACAGAACCGATGCCTTAGGCAATCTTATTGTATTCAAAAAAGGCAAAAAAGAGCCGAAAAACAAAATAATGCTTGACGCCCATATGGATGAGGTGGGCATTATTGCCACATATATCAACTCCGACGGTACAATAAAATTCGGCACAGTTGGCGGAATTGACACAAAAGTAATTTTAGGCAGACAGTTTGTTTTTGAAAACGGAGCTGTGGGCGTGGTCGGAGTAAAACCCGTGCATCTTCTCTCCTCCGACGAAAGGACAAAAATCCCCGATGCAGATTCACTCTGCATTGACATAGGCGTATCGTCAAAGGAAGAAGCCGCGAAAAGAGTAAAAATCGGCGAAACGGCAGTATTCGTGTCCGATTTTGTTCAGTTCGGCAATTGCAAGATCAAGGCCAAGGCTCTTGATGACCGCGTAGGCTGTGCAATTCTTATTGATATGATCAATTCTGAGCTTGAATACGACTGTTATTTCTCTTTTTCCGTTCAGGAAGAAATAGGTCTGCGAGGTGCGGCAACATCTGCTTACGGCATCGCTCCCGACTATGCAATCGTGCTTGAAACGACAACTGCGGCGGATATCATTGACGTACCCGACCATAAAAAAGTATGCAAATTAGGTGACGGCGCGGCTGTTTCATTTATGGACAGAAGCACGCTTTACTCAAAGGAGCTTTTTGACACCGCATTCAGAGTTGCAGGCGAAAAGGGCATAAAAATTCAGCCAAAAACCGTTATTGCAGGCGGCAACAATGCAGGCGCTATCCACAAATCGCGCGGCGGCATAAAAACGATTACAGTCAACACACCCTGCCGTTATCTTCACTCCCCCTCCTGCGTTTGCGATACAAGGGATATTGAGAGTGCAAGAGCGTTGGCTGAAGCACTTGTTGAGAATTTTGCCAATGCTTAAACTGCTGACACAAGCCGAAACAGAGGAATTCCTCACATTCTGCAACGGCTATATTGAGGGCGCGGTAATTTTTACAAGGCTTAAAGCCTACGGCACGGACAGTAACGAAGCATTATTCTGGCTGTCAAGGAATGAATCGGGCACAATAAATGCAGTGTGCTCTTTAACAGACGGGATCTTTACATACTGTGCAGACGAAACCGCTGATACACAAGAAATACTGATGTTCGCAGGCATTATGGGGGCAAGAGAGATTACCGAAAAAGGCAAGTATATTTTAAAATTCGACAAATCCTGCAAAACAGGCACGGCAGAGGACATTACAAGTGAAAATCTGAAATCCGTTTTCCCCGTTGCGTTTGAAGATGCTGAGGATTCCTCTGCATTTTTCCCCGACTGGTACACGGATGCATCACACAAGCTCCGTCACTCACTCATTCACGGAAAAGGCGTTTTTATTGACGGCAGATGTGTTTCAGTTGCACTCACAAGCGGCGAAAGCAACACAATGGCAGTAATATCCTCCGTCGCAACCCTTAAAGAGTACAGAAAAAAGGGATACGGTGAAAACGCGGTTATTTCACTTGCACAGTCACTCAATAAAGAAGTTTATCTTATGACAAACGATTCACATACCGCACAATGGTACGAGAAAATGGGTTTTCACACAATAACCGAACAATAAGGAGATGTAGACAATATGCTCAGAAAAAGACAGGTTCATCTTGATTTTCACACCAAAGGAACTTTACCCGTAGGTAAAAATTTTTCAAAGGAGCAATTTCAAAGCGCTTTAAAGGCAGGACACGTAAACTCCATAACCGTGTTTTCAAAATGTCATCACGGCTGGTCATATCATCCCACCGAAGTCAACCAAATGCATCCCGGGCTTGATTTTGACCTGTTGGGCGCTCAGCTTGAGGCGTGCAGGGAGATTGACGTCAATGCTCCCGTTTATATCTCCGCAGGCTTTGACGAAAAGGAATATGTAAAGCATCCCGAATGGCACTTCCTGCGCTCTCAGGATAAAGCGGACTGCGAGGAATATGCGAACGAGGTCCATTTCCATCTGCTCTGCTTCAACACGGGTTATCTTGATTTGTTGTGCAGACAGATTGAGGAGGTTATGCAGAAATACAACCCCTGCGGAATTTTCCTTGATATTGTTTCAGCAAAGGTCTGCTACTGCGAAAAATGTGTTGCCGATATGAAAGCACTCGGAATGGACATCAACAGCGAGGACGACCGCAATAAATTTGCTGTTATGACGCTTAACAAATACATAAACGCAACCAACGCCGCAGTAAGGAAATACAGCTCAACTGCCACGATTTTTCACAACAGCGGACACATCCCGAAGGGTAATTACAGCTTTATAGAGAGCAACACCCATCTTGAGCTTGAAAGTCTGCCTACAGGCGGCTGGGGATATGACCACTTCCCTCTTTCCGCCGCTTATGTGCGCACTCTCAAAGATACGGAATTTCTCGGTATGACGGGTAAATTCCACCAGAGCTGGGGCGAATTCGGCGGCTTCAAGCATCCCAACGCACTCATTTACGAAACATCGTTAAGCATAGCAAACGGTGCAGGCTGTTCAATCGGCGACCAGATGCATCCCTTGGGTGAAATGAATATGGCAACCTACAATCTTATAGGCAAAGCGTATTCTCTTGTTGAAAGAAAAGAACCCTGGCTTGAGGGCGCGGTAAATGTTGCTGATATTGCAGTTCTGAGCGCGGAAGCACTTACGGGCAAGCGAGATTCAAAAGCCGATATCGGTGCAAACAGAATGCTCCTTGAAAACAATTATCTTTACAATTTCATTGACACAACAATGGATTTTTCAAAGTATAAAATGCTGATTCTGCCTGATGTTGCAGGCTTTGACGATGAAACGATTGCAAAAATACAGAACTATGCAAAATGCGGCGGAAAAATTATCGCAAGCGGTGAGGCTTTGGTAAAAGACGGAAGATTCTTCCTTGACGTCGGCGCTGAATACAAGGGTGAAAATGAACTCAAGCCTACATACCTTATCCCCTGCTACGAAACGGTAAACGGCGCAACCGAATACGTTATGCGTTGCAACTTTTACAGATTTGACACGGCAGACAGTGAAATTGCCGCATATATGCAGAATCCCTATTTCAACAGAACGGCTGAACATTTCTGTTCACATATGCACGCGCCGAACAATCCGCAGGAAAGCTTTGCCGGTGCAATAATCAAAGATAATGTGGCATATATCGGTTGGGATATTTTCACAGCCTACGCAACACACGGACACCTTTGCTTCAAAGAACTGTTTACCCATATCGCAGAAAGAATGATGGGTGATGACACAACCGTTTTTGCCGATATGCCCGACAAAGCTGTGGTAACATACACAAGACAGGAAAAAGAAAACAGAAACATTCTGCATCTTCTTTTTGCCCACACAACCGTAAGAGGGCAGAAAACCGAGGTAATAGAAGATACCGTTCCTCTTTACAACGTGAAATGCTCCGTAAAATGCAGCCGCAAGCCGTCAAAGATAGTAATTGCATTGTCAGGCGAAGAGTTGCCGTTTGAATATATTGACGGCAGAGCAGAATTTAGCGTTCCGCAAGTCGATATCCACCGGATGGTTGTTATTGAAGATTAGGATGATAATGTTGTTAAACAATAATTTAGCGGTGAATTGGTTTTGCAATTGTAGGGAGCGACGCCCTCGTCGCTCCGAATTATCCAAATCTGCGATTTGGATAATTATAACGGGTGAGTCGGATTTTAATATTATTATTGATAAAAATGGCACATTTTTATCAATCGGCGCGACGGGGGCGACGCGCCCTACGGTGCAGCGATAAATTAATACTTATCTTCAAAATTAACAGACAGCAAAAAACGGAGAATCACACCGATTCTCCGTTTTAATATTATATACATTCAAAATAGTGCTTTGCGAAGTCTGCAACGACGGGTGCGATATTTTTAATTACAAGCCCCGATGTGTTTATGCACATATGATAGCCTGATTTATCTCCCCATTTTGCATCGGAAAGAAAACGCTGATGCTTTGCTCTGCCTGCATCTATCTGCTTGAATTTTTTCTTCATTTCGTTGTCCGTAAGACTTTCGTTTTCACTTGCACGCTCACGGCAACGCTTGATTTTTGATTCAAGATCGGCATACACGAAAATATTAAGGGGATTGTATTCCTCAAGAATAACGTTTGCACTTCTGCCTACGATTACGCAATTTTCCCTTGCCGCAAGCTCCTTTAAAAGCGTGCATTGCGTGGAAAGCAGATCAATGGCGTGCTGTCCCGCTACATCCGTAAACGAAAATGTTCTGCCGTATGAAATGGGAAACGCCGTCGGGAATCCGTTTTCAAGCACATTTTCAACATAATGCTCATTCATTTCGTGTTTTTCAGCAATTGCAGTAATAATCTCCCTGTCGTAATAAGCATAGCCGAGAGCATCTGCAATTCTTTTGCCCAATTCTCTGCCGCCGCTGCCGAATTCACGGCTGATTGTAATAATATTCACAGAAACACCGCCCTTTAAATAAAATATAAAATTACCACCGTTATTATAATATGCAATAAAATCATAACCGGTAAACCGACCATAAATTTTTTATGCTTTGTTTTGTGCCGAATCAGGTGCATCGTCCCGTACATTCCCACAGCGCCGCCGAAAAATGCAACGAGCATAAGTGTTTTTTCGGGTATTCTGCGTTTGCCTGCCTTTGCCGCCAATTTATCATACACGGTCAGTATTATGGCAACCGCTCCCATAAAAACAAACACCAAAAACAGATATCTGCCCCGATCCATTACTTCACAACTATGAACTGTTCCTTTTTACGCTCCTTGGGAGCAGGCTCTTCCGCACCGTAGCCTACCGCGATTGCAATAAGGAAACGGTAATCCTCGGGAACATCAAGCCTTGATTTCCACTTGTTACCTTCGTCAGACGCAAGCAAGCCGCCGATTGAGCCGATTATACAGCTGCCCAACCCCATACTCTTTGCGGCAAGAGCTATATTTTCAACCATTATGCCGCCGTCCATATAGTTTTCGCCCGTGCCGTACATAAAAAGCACGGTTGGAGCATTCTGATAAAAAGGATTCTTATTCCAATTGGTATAAGCGGGAGTATCCCAACCGACAAGATTTTTAAAATCAGCATTCATTTCATCAAGAAGTGCCTTGTCCTGCACCGCTCTTATATGGCAGGGCTGACCGTTTCTTGCGCTGGGAGCCCACATAGCACACCCAAGCAGAGTTTCAAGCTGTTCGTCAGTTATCTGCCTGTCCTCATACTCTCTTATGGTGCGCCTTGAAAGAATGTTGTCTACAGTTTCGTTATGTATCATATTTACCACCGATTATCTGAATATTCGCAAAATGCGTGCATATTGTTTATATCGAGCCTTGTGCCGTCATCGAGAATGACATATCCGCTCCATCTGCCGTGCACCTGATGACAGCTCATTCCGAAGATGTTTTTCAGACCTGCATCCTTGAAATTATCATATTCGGGAATCATAGTCATTTCAAATCTGCCGTCGGAGGATGAAAAAATCCAAGGCTTCATAATATCATTTTCATCTTTTTGCAAAGTTATTTCTTCAATTTTATGTGCCTTGCCGTCATAGAAAAGGGTGTTTTCGGTAAAGCTGTCCATCTCGCCGAAGCCCCAGCCTATTTCAAAGCCGAAAATTTTACCGTTGGGAAGATACGTTGAACCGTTACCCCAATACCAATCGCACTTGTAAGGCCATACACCTCTGCCCCAATCAAGGACGCCGAAGGCTTTTTTTGCATCGAAGTTCCAGACCTTTTCGCCGAATCTGACATATCCCTTTGCAGGCATACAGTTCATTTTTTTGTTGAGATAAAACTGTTTCGCCTTTTTAAAAGGTACTGCCATCATAAGATATTCAAGCTTTTTGGGGCATATCAGCTCAAATGAAGCCTCCACCTTGCCGTGTTTTTTCGTTTCGGCATCAAGCTTAAGATAACGCTTTTCCCCGACGACCTCAATCCTGAAATCGAAGTTTTTCTTCTTACAGCGCATCTCGTGGTCAACTTCATCACATTCGGGCATATTGTACTTGCCCTTTGTGAACAAATCAAGACCCAATGCATCAACACACTCACCCGTGAGCCTGTCAAACACTTTGAATTTACCGAAGCCTGCATAAGAAACATCGGAAAAATTCATCTGCACCGTATATCTGTCATCGGAAATCTGATAAAAATTCCATTCCTTAATGCGCCATGGGTCGGCTTTTATGGCTTTTCTGTCATATATGTAATTACTCGTTACGCAATATCCGGGATTAGCAACATTGCCGTCTGCATCGAGCAACGGCTGTTTTGTCACAATCTTATTCTGTTCCACCTGTATTCTCTCTTTCAGATAAAATATTATGTAAGCTGATCAAGTGTCAATTCGTATCCGGGGAGAAACTCGGTAATAAAATCCTGCACTTCGGGCATATTCATACATTCAAGAGCCTCCAGGGCGGATTGCTCCGCCTTGGCAAACTCCATATTACCTGCTTTTCTCTCCTCAACGCATTTAATCAGCGCTGAAATTTTATCCGCCGCTTTTACTGCTTTCCAAAGCTCGTTGTCTTGCTCCTGTTTATAAAACATAAATTCAAAATCATCTTTCAAATCCTGGGGAAGCGTATCAAGTAATCTTTCGCAAGCAGCCTTTTCCACCTGTTTGTAGGCATTTTTAATTTCGGGATTGAAATATTTAACGGGAGTGGGCAGATCACCTGTGATGATTTCGGGCATATCGTGGTAAAGTCCCAACAGCGCCGCTCTTTCGGCATTGTAATTTCTGCCGTAGCGCCTGTTGCCTATCACACAAAGACAGTATGCCACAGCCGCAACCTCGTGAGAATGCTGACTGAGATTTTCATCACTGGTATTGCGCATCAACGCCCAACGGTTGATATATTTCATCCTTGAAAGAAATGCATAAAAATTGCTGCTCAAAAAAGTGTCCTCCATAATTCTTTTACTTTACGGGAACAAAATTTCCTTTAAAGTAAAATTTATCTCTGCACTCTTGCGCCTGCGCCGCCGATAATACCCTCAACCTCTTTAAGTCTTGCGGTTGATGTGTCACCGGGAGTTGTCATTGCAAGTGCGCCGTGTGCAACGCCGTAATTTACGGCTTTCTGTGCATCATCGTAAGTCATAAGACCGTAAATAAGACCTGATGCAAAGGAATCTCCGCCGCCTACACGGTCAAGAATTTCAAGTCCGGGAAGCTCAAGTCCCTTGTAAACCTCGCCGTTTGCGTAAACCATAGCACTCCAGTCATTGACTGTTGCTGTTTTAACAGTACGGAGTGTTGTTGCAATAACCTTGAAGTTGGGATAAACCTTACAAACCTCACCGAGCATTTTTACATAGCCGTCAAGGTTAAGCTCCTTGAGATTTTCGTCATTACCCTCTATTTCAAAGCCTAAGCAAGCTGTAAAGTCTTCCTCATTGCCGATCATAACATCAATATAGGGTACAATAGCTTTATTGACCTCCTGAGCCTTTGCTTTGCCGCCGATATCGCTCCAGAGTGAAGGTCTGTAGTTAAGGTCATAGGAAACGATCGTGCCGTACTTTTTAGCCGCCTTTACAGCTTCGATTGTAACCTCTGCGGTCGTTTCGGAAAGAGCCGCAAAAATACCGCCTGTATGAAGCCATCTTACGCCTAATGTGCCGAAAATATAATCCAAATCAATGTCGCCGGGCTTAAGCTGTGAAACAGCTGTGTTACCTCTGTCGGAAACACCTGCCGCACCTCTGATGCCGTAGCCTCTCTCTGTAAAATTAAGACCGTTCCTTACCTTTCTGCCTGTGCCATCATAGGGCACCCATTTAACAAAAGAAGTATCAACACCGCCCTGAAGCATAAAATCCTCAACAAGTCTGCCAACGTCATTGTCTGCAAGAGCAGTCACGATAGCAGTTTTCATACCGAAGCAACGGCGAAGACCTCTTGCTACGTTATATTCTCCTCCGCCTTCCCATACCTGAAAGGAGCGGGCATTGCGCACACGCATCTCACCGGGATCAAGTCTTAACATAACTTCACCGAGAGAAATCATATCAAACCCGCAATCTTCTTTCTTTCTTAATGTGATAAGGGACATAATATCATCCTCCAATATAATTTGACATTATAATTATACCCCGATTTACACAGTATTTCAAGATATTAAAATAAAAATATGTTGCATTTTACCGTAAAATATCTTATAATGAAAGAGATAAAAATAAGAAAGGCGGTTTTGCGCTATGGCAAACCAAACGCAGACGGCAGACAGCATCATAAGTAACGATGCGGTTGCCCTGAGCAACAGACGTTTTGTGGGCAAAAAAGAGACCCTTGCATACGTCCTCAACGATGCCTCTAACAGCCTTAACATCAACGACTTCAAAGAGCGTTATATCTATGACGTTGTAAAAATCGACTTCAACCTTCTTGCAATTCAGGATTTCATTGCAACAATATGGGATACCGTGAATGATACGTTCATAGGTGTTGTAGTTGAAAAAACAAGAACCCGTTGGGGTAAGTTCAGACCGTATGTAATGCTTGGCGAGATTCCCCTTTCCGTTCTTAGTATGTGGTACTGGCTCATTCCGTTCCTTTTCCCCAACACTCCCGGTGATTATCTGCCAAAATGGATATTCTACTTTGCAATGACAATCATCACGGAAACAGCAACAACATTCACAACCATTTCAAAAACAGGTTTCCTTTCAACGATTACGCCTGAGCCAATTGAACGATCGCGGCTTATCGCCCTTGCAAATGTTACCACGCATATTTTCGAAGACGTACCCAAGCAGGTATTCGGCGTACTTTACGACCTTGTTGTAAATAACAAGCTGAAAATAAAGCTCCCCGTGCTGTTCTCCACCTTCGGCATTGCCTGTTCGTTGGTATCTGCCTGCTTTGCTTTCTATTTCTTTATGACAACAAGAGAACGAGTATCTCAGTCATTGAAAAAGCCGACTGTAAAGCACAGTATAAAGTCGGTCATAAACAACAAGCCGATGCTCATATACTTACTTTCTCAGTTCCTCGCAGGCTTCAACATAAGCAAGAGCAGAACAAACTTCTACATAGATGTTCTCGGTTCCGTCACCTGGAAAACAATCGTAGGCATCCCCGCATTCCCCGTAAAATTTATCAGTTACAGCTTTGTTGCTCCGCTTAAAAAGAGATTTTCAACAAAGGCGCTGTGGATTTTTGAGGACGCTTGGACAGATATGCTGTGGATGCTCGTATTCGGCATAGGTTCAATCAATAACAACTTTATGAAAAAGCCGATAATTCTTCCCCTTATGGGATTGGAAGAAATATTTGAGATGTGCGTTTACGGCTTAAGACGAGTTATTCCCGAGGAGATCCGTAACGAGTCTATGGACTACTGCGAATGGAAAAACGGCTACCGTTCCGAGGCTATGACAGGCGTTACGATGTCCATTATTTCAAAGCTTCAGGCTGCGGTTATGAGCGCGGTAAACAATATAGTAATTGGCAAAATCGGCTATGTTCAGGGCAAGCAGATCGGCACACAGACCGACAAAACAAAATGGTGGATTTTCGCTCTGGGCACAGGTATTCCGATTATATCATCAAGTCTTGGTATTATCCCCAAATTCTTCTACCCTCTTTCCGCAAGCAGACGCGAGCAGATGTATAAAGACCTCTTCGAGCGCAGAAGTGCAAAGAGAAATATTATGGAGCACGGTTCCGAAGAAGATATTGCAAACCTTGCAGAAGAAGAGCTTAACGGTAAAAAATAATATCATTTCACGGAAGTACGATATGTACTTCCGTTTTTTTGTGCAAAAAAATAATACCAACCAAAAGCGATATGTTGCTGACACAACGCGATATATTTATAAATAAATGCGATATATTTGTCGCTAACGCTCAAATGCGATATGATATAAATCCGCGTGCCGACAGGCACATATCGTATACAAATGTATATATCGCACCGTCAGGTATATCGAAAATCCGTTTACGGATTTATATCGCTACAATAATTTAACGTTACACGATAAATTATTGTAATTATTGTATAGCGTTTGTTTTTACAGGCAAAAATACTACTGCCGGCAATAAAACAAACGGAGAGTGAAAAATAAAATGAATATTAAAAGAGGAGATATATTTTATGCCGATTTAAGCCCTGTTATAGGCTCGGAGCAAGGCGGAATAAGACCTGTACTTATAGTTCAGAACGATGTGGGCAACAGACACAGTCCCACGGTAATTGCGGCGGCAATAACAAGCAAGAAATTCAAAACTCAACTGCCCACCCATATCAGCGTACACGCCGTTGACTGCGGACTTGCAAAGGATTCCATTGTACTGCTTGAACAGGTGCGCACCCTTGACAAAACAAGGCTTCGTGAGCGTATGGGCTGTCTTGACGAAACGGAAATGTCAAAAATCAATCAGGCACTGTCGGTAAGCTTCGGTTTATAACATAATTGAAAATTCTGCAGACTGTTTTTAAATTCTGCAGAATTTTCTTATAAGACACCTATTGACAACAGAACAAATGTTTGCTATAATCAAATCAAACAAATGTTCGAGGTGTTTTCTGTGCGTACAATTCTTCACGCCGATTTAAACAACTGCTTTGCAAGCATTGAATCAATATCACATCCCGAATACAGGCAGATACCCTTTGCGGTAGGCGGCGATGAAGAAATGCGTCACGGTATAATCCTTGCAAAAAACGACTGCGCTAAAAAATTCGGGATAAAAACAGGTGAGCCGTTACTCTCCGCACGGCAGAAATGCCCCGAGTTGAAAGTCGTAAAGCCGAACTTTGAGCTTTACGACGAATATTGCACAGCTGTGAGAAATCTTTACAGCGAATATACCGATCAGGTCGAACCCTTCGGAATGGACGAAAGCTGGCTTGACACAAGCGGAAGTATATCTCTTTTCGGTGACGGGATAAAAATTGCAAACGAGCTCAGGCGCAGAGTAAAAAAAGAATTTGATCTGACTATTTCGGTTGGTGTCTCGTACAACAAAATATTTGCAAAGCTGGGCAGTGACTACAAAAAGCCTGACGCCGTAACGGCAATCACACCCGAAAATTACAGGGAAATCGTATGGGGCTTGCCCGTCGAGGAGTTGTTATTCGTAGGCAGGGCAACAAAGGCAAAGCTTAACCGTTTCGGCGTAAAAACAATCGGTGAGCTTGCCAACACATCGGAGAATTTTCTTGTTACCCAATTCGGCAAAAACGGCAGAATGCTTTATTCTTACGCAAACGGACTTGATATGTCCCCTGTCAGAAAACTGTCACAGGCAGAAACAATAAAAAGCATCGGCAACAGTACCACGACCCCGAGGGATATGGAAAATGCAACCGATGCAAAGCTTATATTCAATTTACTCAGTGAGCAGGTGTGCAGACGACTGCGCAAACACAGATTAAAGGGCAGTGTTGTGCAGATTCATCTGCGCAGTAACGATCTGACATCATTTGAGAGGCAGATGCAGCTGAATGCACCTACCGACATTTCCTCAGAAGTGTGCAAAGCCGCTATGGAGCTGTTATTGTCAAATTACAATTTCGCTCTGCCCTTAAGGTCTGTCGGGGTGCGTGTAACTCAGCTCTGTGATGCGGACACGCCTGTACAGCTGTCATTTTTCACAGACAGCAAGCATCAGGAAAAACTGCAGAAAATCGAAAAGATAAAAGATGTAATCAATGACAGATACGGAAGATACACCATCTGCCCCGCAGTAATACTGTCGGACAAAACCCTGTTCCCCGAATACGACCCCGCAACAGTAACATCGTGCTTTAAATCACACTAAACAATAATTTATCGGCAGATGCCGATAAATTATTGTAGCGATATAAATCCGTAAACGGATTTGCGATATACCTGACGGTGCGATATATACATTCGTATACGATATGTGCCTGTCGGAACGCGGATTTATATCATATCGCATTTGAGCAAAGCGACAAATATATCGCGTTGTAAACATATCGCGTTGCGTCTGCAACATATCGCTAAATTATTGTTTAAAGTAAGAATGAATAGTGAAGAAGGAATATGTGTGGAAAAGGCTCCGTCTTTTGAACCATTATAATACTTAAAATTCAATCACTACAAACAATCTTAAATGTTTATTTAATTATGAATTATGAATTATGAATTTATATTTTGAACCATCCTTGTCGGAGTGGCAGACAAGATTCCGTATTTCTCAACCACCGCATCACCTGTTGCGCCGTGAATATATGCGCCCGTACAAGCGGCTGAATATACATCCTCTGTCTGCGGCACAAGACCGGCTATAATTCCCGTAAGCACATCACCGCTTCCTCCTCTTGCCATTGAGGGATTGCCTGTTGCATTAACAGCAACTCTGCCGTCTTTATCCGCAATAACGGTGTTTGCGCCCTTTAAAAGAACGGTTACACCGTATTCTTTTGCAAATTCCGTTGCAACGGCGACACGGTTTTTCTCAATTTCCGCAACGGTTTCACCTGTAAGACGTGCCATTTCACCGGGGTGCGGAGTGATGAGAATATCACATTTTGCATTTTTGAGAATATCGGAATTTTTACTTATACAGTTAAGTGCATCAGCATCAAGAATTACAGGACACGCCGCGCTCTCGACAATAAACCGGACAAGCTGTTTTGTATCGCTGTCAACACCAAGACCGCAACCAATCGCAATAACAGACGCATCTGCCATTTTATCAGCCAATTTCTTACAGGCAAGGCGTGAAATCCTACCATCATCATTATTTTCAAGCGGCAACAATACAGGCTCATTCATTTTGGGCGTAACCGCAGAATAAATACACTCGGGAAATGCGCTTATAACAAGACCGGCCCCTATCTCCACTGCCGCCTGATTGCAAAGATACACACACCCGGGCATATTTCTGCTGCCGCAGACCGTCAGCACCTTGCCGTACGTGCCTTTATGGTCGTTATACATACGCTTTCTGATATTTTCTGAAGCCTCATCAGCTGTCAGAACAGTATAATTCTCCGCAAATTCAGCTACATATTTTTCATCAATACCGATATCAATAACCGTAGTTTTACCGCAGAATATTGCAGCAGGTTTGATTACGTGCACGGGCTTATACGCAATCATCGAAAGCGTTTCGTCCGCATTAAAATACAACTGCCCGTTATAAGTGCCGTCTGCCGCAAGTCCCGAAGGAATATCAACCGCGTATTTGTATGCACTTTTATTCTCATTGGCAAGCGCAACCGCCTTTGCAGAGCTGTCCGCAAGCTCCCCTTTGAAACCGATTCCGAAAACAGCATCAACTACAACATCCGCCGTGCCGATATGATATTCAGCCGTTTCTTTCTCTTTGTTAAAGTCCGTAACGACTACAGGATATCTAACCATATTATCATACATTTCAAGGCAAAGACCGTCGGTAATTTCACCGTGAACGAGTACGACAAACACATTCCTGAATCCGTTCTGCCACAGTCTTGCTGCGATGACAAGCCCGTCGCCGCCGTTTTTGCCCTTTCCGCAAAGTATAACAACCTTTGAATTTTTGTCAAAGCCTGATATGACATCACCGCAGGCATTACCTGCCCTCTCCATCATTGTAAAGTATGACAGACCTGCTTCGTTTGCCTTTTCTTCCGCTTTTTTCATATTCTGAGCAGTAAGTACGTACATAATTATCACTCCTGCAACCATTGTAACACAAACATACGGCTATGGGAATAAAAATATTCAAAAAGCGGTTGTAATTTTTTTATTTATGTTGTATAATACATTATGTATTATTATTTGCGGCTGTTACGGCGCAAAAGGAAGAGGTGACCTTTATGACAGACAAAACTATACAGTTTAAATTGCAAGGGGATAAGGATTTACAGCTTAAATCAATGCTCAGGCAGGTTTATGATGCACTTGCAGAAAAAGGCTACAATCCCGTAAGCCAGATAGTGGGCTATCTCATTTCGGAAGACCCCACATATATTACAACCTACAACAACGCAAGAAACATTATTATGAAAATAGACCGTTACGAGCTTTTGCAGGCGCTCATTAAGGATTACCTTAAGGAAGGATGAATATAATGGCAGAAAAAAAGAACGCTAAGTTCCTGACATACAGGGGTATGCCTCTTGTGCGTTGCGGAAATACGCTCTATTACGGTAATATGGGCGATCCTTATGTTGTTATGCTTCAGATTTTATCTACGAAGCAGGTTGAAGACTTAAACGTTACAAACAGAGTTTTCGTTTTACTCCTCAACAACGACCCCAACATCAACCCTAAGGACAAAATCGTACAAAAAGGCGAAAAATACAGCCTTTATCAGGCTATCGACCTCGCCTCAGTTTGGCTCACAAGAGCTCTGGAACAATCAAAGTAAAAAGATTCCCGTGTGAGCAGATCATACGGGCATTTTATTTAAAAGGAGAATTATTATGCTGTTAGCTGTCGACATTGGCAATACCAATATTACTATCGGACTGTACAAAAACGATGAGCTTATTTTTGTTTCAAGGCTTGCAACAGAGCGCAGAAGAATGCCCGACCAATACGCCGCAGAGCTTTCTTCAATTCTGACTCTCCATTCAATAAACACAACTCAGTTTGAAGGCGCAATAATCAGCTCGGTTGTACCCGAACTGACAGTCACAATCAAAAACGCCGTAGAGTTCATAACAAAGCAGACACCGCTTATCATCGGGCCGGGGGTAAAAACAGGGCTGAATATCAGAATCGACAACCCTGCACAGCTTGGCGCTGACCTTGTGGCAGGCGCAGTTGGAGCAATTTCAAAATATGAGCTCCCCTGTCTTGTGCTCGATATGGGCACCGCAACAAAAATCAGCGTTATTGATTCAAAGGGAGATTACAAAGGCTGTACGATTTCCGCCGGCGTGAGGATTTCACTGGATGCGCTGTCATCAGGAGCGTCACAGCTTTCGGCAATATCACTTGATGCACCGCCCAGTCCCATCGGCACAAACACAGTAACGAGTATGCAGTCCGGCACGGTTTTAGGCTCAGCCGCTATGATTGAGGGACTGTGCAAAAGACTCGAAAACGCTCTTGGCGAAAAGGTAAAAACCGTCGTTGCAACAGGCGGAATCGCCGCAGATATCATAAGATACTGCGATATGGATATCACCTACGACGCCGACCTCATCCTCGACGGATTAAAATTCATATACAAAAAGAATAAATAATAATTCAGCAGTGAATTTGTTTTGTAATTGTAGGGAGCGACGCCCTCGTCGCTCCGAATTATCCAAATCTGCGATTTGGATAATTATAACGAGTTAAATCAGATTTTTTTAATATTATTATTGATAAAAATGGTACATTTTTATCAATCGGCGCGACGGGGGCGACGCGCCCTACGGAACAACACCAAATCAATCTTTATCTACTCAATAACCAAAAAATCACACCCGAGGCAATCGCTTCGGGTGTTTATAATGGCTTTGAATTGTCTGTTCTTTCAAGAATATAGTCCGTAGTTGTACCGTAGATATCAGCAAGCTTTATGAGTATATCGGTAGGAATATCTCTGAATCCCTGCTCATAACGGTAATATTGAGGTTGAGGCATATCAAGCATTTTTGCAATTTCACGCTGTGTTAAATCGTGGTCTTCACGCAATTCACGGATTCTTTTGTAATAGCTCATAATTTTACCTCCGATAACCGTTTGGTTATCTTGACAATACAATAAAAGTATGATAAAATCGAGCTGTGATATCCATTTGGATATCAATATTTATTAACGGAGGTAATTGTATGAAAAAATTATCAAAAAAATTGCTGGCGGTGTTGCTGATTATTGCTATGCTTATCCCCTCAAGCACAATGGCGATAACATCAAATGCGGCAACCGTATCAATCCCTGATGATGCTGTTATGTATAACGGTCATTATTATAAGGCATATAACATATCAAAATCATGGACTGATGCAAAGACATATTGCGAAAATTTAGGTGGTCATTTAGTAACAATAACATCACAGGATGAACAATCTTTTATAGAAAAGCAATTTCTTACAGATAGTCCGGCAAAAGAATTCTATCTTGCAGGTGGGTACAGAATAGACTACAACAGTAATGTGTGGTTTTGGATAACGGACGAATCCTTTGATTATTCAAAATGGGGTGGTAATGGTTGGGAAGCAAATCAACCAGTAGAAGGTCAATTGTATATATGGTTATCAAGCAGTATCTATTCTCATCCACATCATGAACTTTTTGCATGGATAAGCCATCAGAATGCTAATTATACTAATGAAACATGGAATACAAACAAAGCAGGTTTTATCTGCGAATGGGAGCCAAATGAGCAAATTATTACAGGAAAAATAACCGGAAGTTCTAATACTCCTAAAATTGCAATTGACGGCATATGGTATTATTATGACACATCCGTTTCGGGACTTGCCGATGCTATTGATAAATTTGCAATTAATGAAAACATTTCTTGTAAGTTAAAATTCGGAAAAATAGTTGCCTGTTCAAAAAATCAAATAAAAAGCACTGCATTATTAAGTGTTAACACATTTAATAATGTTACATACGACGCAACTAAAAAAGAATATGATTACGAAAAAATAAATATAAATTTAAACATTACCAACAGTATTAAAAGCACCCAGTACGGTAAGATTAACACAGAATATATTGCCGGTTATGATGTTACCTTTGATAAACTGGTCATCAATGTGCAAGAAGGTGATATGCTGTACTTTAAAGACGGCTTATTCGATTTGGGAAAAACACAGGAACTTGAAATAGAGCTTGATTCTCCTGTTACATTAAAAGCGGGTAAGGTTTTTAATTATACCGAAAACATATATGCTTTTATAAATGATGATTACGAATGGGGAGAAACAGAAACAAAAAAGGATGTCAAAATCGTTGCATATGCCTATAACGGTGATACTTTAGTAGCAATAGATGACCAAACTGTTACGTTTAAAAACACTGCCGCAGAAAATAATATTAAAAATCAGGCTGAAATTGATAAAAAGGCTGAAAATGCCGCAAAATTGCTCAATAATACAGCCTGTGTGATTCAAAATGAATTTCTTTCTGAAATTTTCACAAAAGATGAATTAAAAGCTATAAGTGATGCTCTGCAATGCAAGGTTGCTCTTTGTGCTTTACCTGAAAGCACTTATAAAAAAGCAGGTATTTCAGAAAAGATAATGAACAAATTAATGAGCAAAGCCGGTATAAACAGTGATTGGTTCGGAGCATCTTATACTGCTGACATTTCACTTGTTGTAAATGTTGATACACAAAAATACGGACTGCTTGAAATTGAATTCTGTTTACCGACAACATTTTATTCATTTGGTTCAGATAATCCGTTTGCAGGTGTTAGCTTTGATATTAGTTATGAAATAACAGGTGGAAAAGGTAAGAAAAATGTTCCTGAAAACAATTTGACTGCAGATACATTGGGAATGCTGACATATGCAAATATGCAGAGTTTTGCATCTTCCGTTCAGGATATTGCTCTTGATCAGTTAGAGAATGCCTTTGATCTCGGGTATGGCAATGATTTAAACAAAGTAGGAGAAATGCTTTTTGGTGAAACTATGACGAAGATTCTCTCAAAAACAGCTGCGAAATCATATTCACATCTCACTTTCTCCTTAATGACATTCCCTTCAAAACAAGTAAAAATACATTGTCCTGTTGATGTATATGTTTACGATACAGACGGCAACCTGTGTGCAAGTGTAGAGGGTAACGAAATAACAATGACTTGTGATGATATTGATATTGAAGTTGTTGGTGATGAAAAATATCTTACAATTTATGAGGGTGAGTATTCAATAGAAGTAATTGCAACCGCAAACGATACAATGGATATTACAATAGAAGAATATTCATCAACAGATGAAATGATTCGTACTGTTGCATTTGATGACGTTGAACTTACCCCCGGTGATTCTTTCAAAACAGATATTGATGAAATTTATCTTGATAATGATTATCCGATAGAAAAGAATGATGAAGATATAATTGTAGCAGACAGTAATATAGATTATATTCATCGCGTTAATTCGGTAGAAATAATTGACCGTGATGCAACTTGCACGCAGTCCGGTGAATATCATATTGTATGTGCTGAATGTGGTGAAACTGTACTGACAGGAACAATACCTGAAATAGGTCACAACGATTCAGACCATAATGGCTTTTGTGATTTTTGTGCAACTGATTTTACAGCATCCTGCTCACACATTTGCCACAGCGAAAACAGTTTTATGCAGTTTATCTGGAAGATTGCGAAGTTTATTTACCGCATTTTCGGCATAAATCAATACTGTGACTGCGGTATGGCGCATTGGTAAAATACAACAACAAAACCGACAGGGATTATCCTGTCGGTTCGTTTTTATATTGACAAACAATATCGAATAAACTATAATTACATCGTAAGGTGTTGCCTGAACGGTAGGCAGTTGCAATCTTCCCCTGAAAGGGGGGGGTGGTTATATGCATTACGTTACATACGAAGAGTTAATAGCTATTTTAGTATTAATTGTAAGCATTATCGAATTGATTATATAAATTTATAACCATAAAAAGAAATAACCGCCCATCTCTGCAAAGTCGGCGGTTGATCTTTTAATCACGATATAAGGGGTACAACCGTCTATCGGTGACACCTTACATTTACATTATATATTCAATTTTTTTGTTTGTCAAGCCCCTCACAGGGGCTTTTTTTAAATTTCAAAATATTTACTGAACTTTTTGAATCGGGGTTCAAAGGTAAAGAATTTATCTAAGAATTTGCCGAAAAGTCCTATAAGCGTGCCGTTGCAGACTGCCATTACAAGCGTACCGACGCCGATTCCCACAAACCCGTCGAAAAGCACAAGTGACATAACAACGGAAATAATCAGAAATGAAATATCAAAGGCTGTTTTGAATCTGCTTTGCCTTATGCCGAATCTCTCACTTATGCCCTTTACAAAGAAATCGTAAACCTGCGGATAGAGATAAACTCTGAACAAAACTGCTATTGTAAATGAGGTCAGCAACATTCCCACAATAAAATAGACTGCTCTCAACGCAACGGGGAGTGTACCCACAGGCGTAACATCCGGATTGAAATGTGGAATGACTATCTGCCAGAAATCAAGCACCGCGCCGTAAATCAGACCCGATACAAATGATGAAAAATAGACAAGTCTGACTTTTTTCATCAATATGCAGAACACAACAAACATTATGCCCTGTATTACATATTCACTCTGTCCGAATGTGAGAAACGACACCTTCTGACTTAATATGTACGCCGGCGAAACGATCATTGACAAGCCGAAACCTGTGGTTGATATCATCGCAACGGCAAAAGCGAGCAGTACAGTCGCAAGCAGATATGCAACTTCATCGTAAATTTTGATTTTTTCATTTTATTTTGCCGCTTCGAGCGTGTTTTTAAGAAGCATTGTAATTGTCATAGGTCCTACACCGCCGGGAACGGGTGTGATATACGATGTCTTTTCGCAAACAGCATCAAAATCAACATCGCCGCACAGCTTGCCGTCTGCCATTCTGTTGATACCAACATCAAGCACAACTGCGCCGTCTTTAACAATATCGGCAGTCACGAACTTCGGTCTGCCCACAGCCGCAACAAGAATATCTGCCTGTTTTGCAATCTCAGCAAGATTCTGTGTTCTTGAATGGCACACAGTAACTGTTGCGTTATGTTTGAGCATCAGCATCGCCATAGGCTTGCCTACAATATTACTTCTGCCGATAATCACGCAATGCTTGCCTGCAATATCAATGTTATAATGCTTGAGCATTTCAACCATTCCGGCAGGAGTGCAGGGAGCAAAGCGATAATCGCCCGTCATAACCTTGCCGCAGTTTACGGGGTGGAATGCATCCACATCCTTATCGGGTGAAATTGCATTGAGAACCTTCTCTTCGTCGATATGCTCGGGCACGGGGAGCTGACACAGGATACCGTGAACATCAGCATCATTATTGAGCTTTTCAATGAGCTCAAGCAGTTCCTCGGTGGTTGTTTCCTCGGGTAATGCATACTCAAAGGAGTTCATCCCCACCTGCTCACAGCCTTTTTTCTTGTTGTTGACATACACTCTTGATGCAGGGTCGTTGCCAACGATTATAACCGCAAGACCTGGAGTGATACCCTGTGCTTTAAGAGCCGAAACCTCATTTTTTATATTTTCTCTTACTGCGGCGGAAACTTCCTTGCCGTCAATCCTTGTGTACATCGCCATTCTCCTCATCATTTGCCTGCTGTGCAATCTTCTGTGCCTCTGCCTGTTTCTTCTGGAAATTGAAAAACGGCTTTGGCTCGATATAGTAGTCCACGCCCTCAATAGGCTTGGGATTTTTCTTTGTTTTTACGAGCATAAATATCAGGATTGCGGCGCAAACCACAACAATTGCCGCCGAAAGAAGCTGAGAAACGCGGATATTTGTATCGCCGATATAAAGGCTGTCCGTTCTCATTCCCTCAATAATCATTCTGCCCAAGCCGTACCATATACCGTAGCACAGGAAAATCTGTCCGCTGAACTTACGGCACTTTTTGCATATAACATAAAGCAGAACAAAACCGACCATACACCACACAAATTCATAGAAGAACGTGGGATGCACATAAAGATTGTTTTCAGCTACATACTCAGCAACGTTATCCACATTTTCAATACCGAAAAAAGCCTTGTGTTTTTCGATATAAGCGATAACCTTATCACTCATCATACCCCAATTTGCATTGGTGAAGCCGCCAAATGCCTCCTGATTGGCATAGTTGCCCCATCTGCCGATGCCCTGGCCGATAAGCAGGCTCATACCTGCCGCATCAAGCAAATTCCAGAAATTGAGTTTAATAATTTTACAGGTAATAAACGCCGCAAGCACGCCGCCTATGATTCCGCCGTAGATAGCAAGTCCGCCCTCCCAGATTTTAAAAATATCAAGAAGATTGTCCTTGTACTTATCCCAGCTGAAAATGCAGTAATATAATCTTGCGCCCACAATGCCGCCGATTGTGCCGTAAATGAGGATATCAATCATCTTATTGAGATCCATTTTCCATTTATAGGTTATTCTGCCGCCGAAAAGAACGGCAAGAGTAAATCCGAATGCGATAATCACACCGTACCACTTGATGCTTGACACATTATCGCCTACGGAAAATTCACAAAAGACGGAAGATACATCAAAAACCTTATCAATTCCGCCGAATGTGACCTGTGTAACGTTTTCAAAAAAGTTCATATTTTCTCCAAAGGTAAACAATAATTTACTTAATTAACAATGTACAATGTATAATGTACAATGATGGAAAGGGCGTTGCCCTTTAACCCATTTTAGATAAATCAAGCCCGCAGGGCTTCCTCAATTGCTCATTTCTAACTGCTCATTACACTAATTTACCTGCGGTAAATTAGTGTTTACTGTTCTTCTTTATTTTTTCTTATTCTTCCCCGTCTTTCTTCGGGCTCGTCATTCTCCTCATCAATTTCTTCATCTCTGGGAGTAATGTCAATACGAACCTTTGCAATTCGCTTGTCCTCAACGGAAAGAACGGTAAATTTCAGATTTTCATATTCAACGGTATCCATATCGCCGTCTTTGGGCAGATAACCCAAACGGCTGATAATAAAGCCTGCAAGAGTATCGTAATCCTCCTGAGGAAGCTCAGCGCCCACAAGCTCGTCAACTTCGTCAATATCGGTATTGCCTTCAACGGTGAATGTTGTGTCGTTGATTTTTGCAATTTCTTCGTCCTCATCGTCATACTCGTCCTGAATATTGCCGACGATAGATTCGATTATATCTTCAAGAGTTACAAGACCTGCCGTGCCGCCGTATTCGTCAACGACAATAGCCATCTGTATATGTTTTTCGCTCATCTCAGTAAAGAGCTGACCGCATTTTTTTGTTTCGGGCACAAAATATGCCTCACGCATAACCTCTCTTATGGACTTATCCATAGGAATCTCCTTGCCGATATAGCCGAGAAGGTCTTTTACATATACCATACCGATGATGTTATCGGGGTCATCGTCAAAAACGGGGATTCTTGAGTAGCCGTCTGCGATTGCAACCTTTATAACCTCGCTGACAGGCTCGTCTGCCTCAACGGCAGTCATATCAACACGGTGAGTCATAATGTCGCCTGCGTCGATATCGTCAAGCTCAAATATGTTACTTATCATTTCAGCCTGCGCATTTTCAATAACGCCGCTTTCTTCGCCGACGTCAACCATCATAAGAATTTCCTCTTCTGTGACCTTTTCTTCGTCAGCAGAGGGGTCAATGCCGAAAAGGCGCACGATTGTATTGGTTGAGAATGCAAGCACTTTTACAACCGGCTTTGTGATTTTCATAAAAACAAGCAGGAAGCCTACTATTTTATAGGATATCTTTTCTGCCTTCTGCATTCCGATTTTCTTGGGAACAAGCTCACCGAGAACAAGGGAGAAGTAAGAAATGACAATTGTAATAAGTACAAGAGAAACTGTGTCGATTATACCTACGGGGATGCCGGGCATCAAAGGTGCAACAGCGTCTGTAAGAATGGGAGCGAATGAATCGGCAGCGGCGGCAGATGTCAAGAAGCCTGCAAGCGTTACACCGATCTGAATCATCGAAAGGAAGTTCGATGAATTTTCCGTAAGGCGCATAATCTGTTTCGCTTTTTTGTCGCCCTCTTCTGCAAGACGCTCAATTTTGGTATCGTTAAGAGAGATAATTGCAATTTCACTCATTGCAAAAAATGCGTTAACGAAAATCAGCGCAAACAGAAGCAGAAGCTTTAATAAAATTGATACGAGTTCGCCGTCACCGTCAGCCAATGCTGATGCGGAAGTCACAGCAAGAGAAATAAAATTATCGGGGGCAGGGTCATCCATTCAGGATACCTCTCCTTTCAAAATAAAATTTTGCACTGTATATTATAGTATATCTATTCCATTTTGTCAAATACAATCAACATTTTAATAATAGCCATTGTAAAGAAAATGTATATTTGGTATAATAATCACAGAGGTGACGGAAATTGAACAACTTTTTCGTTGATGAAAGCTTAAGACAGGGCGACTGCTATTACATAACCGGCACGGATTATAATCACATTGCAAATGTACTGAGAATGAAATCGGGCGATACGTTTCTTGTAAGCAACAACGGTCAGAGCCATCTGTGTAAAATTGAAAATATAGACTGCGAATGTGTAAAGGCAAAAATAATTGAAGAAAATTATCAGAACACACAGCTCCCCGTTAAAATATATCTGTTCCAAGGACTTCCCAAAAGCGATAAAATGGAGCTGATAATTCAGAAATGCGTTGAATTGGGTGTTTACTCAATAATTCCCGTAGAAATGAGCCGTTGCGTTGTAACGCTTGATGACAAAAAGAAAAAAAGCAAAACCGCAAGGTGGCAAGCAATCGCCGAAAGTGCGGCAAAACAGAGCAAATGCAGTATTATCCCCGAAATCGGTCAGGTAATGAGCTACAAGCAGGCTTTGCAAAAAGCAAAAGAGCTTGATCTGATTCTCGTTCCCTACGAAAATGAGCGCGGAATGTCGGCAACAAAAGATGCTCTTGAAAAGATCAAAAGCGGTATGTCTGTAGGCATTTTCATAGGCCCCGAAGGCGGATTTGACGAAAAAGAAATCAACTCGGCAGAAGAAATCGGCGGACACAGAATATCTCTGGGCAAGCGCATACTTCGCACGGAAACTGCCGCAATCACCGCAGTCGGTATGTGTATGCTCCATATCGAAATGAACGTTGACGGAGAAAATATATGAAAGCATTACCCATTGAATTTGCCGAAAGAATGAAAAATCTTCTCGGCGGCGAATATGACGATTACATAAACTCCTTCAACAATGAGCCTGTCAGAGCATTCCGTGTAAATACGGACAAAATTTGCGTTGAGGATTTTGAAAAGATAAATATTTTCGGCACAGAAAAAATCCCCTATGTTGAAAACGGATATTACCTCAGCTATGACAAAATCGGCAATCATCCCTATCATCACGCAGGTATGATTTACGTGCAGGAGCCGGCGGCTATGGCACCTGCTGAATGTATTGATATTCTGCCCGATTGGAAGGTGCTCGATATGTGTGCCGCACCCGGCGGAAAAAGCACGCAGATAAAAAACAAGCTCGGCAAAAACGGCATACTCGTTTCAAATGAAATTATTTCATCCCGTTGCCGTATTCTTACAGGCAATGTTGAACGGCTGGGACTTCGCAACACGGTCACAACCTGTATGGATACAAAAAAGCTTGCTCGGCTTTTCCCCGATACCTTTGATATGATTATGGTTGATGCGCCCTGTTCGGGTGAGGGAATGTTCCGCAAGGATGCAAATGCAATTGACGAATGGAGCCTTGAAAATGTAAAAAAATGCGCTGAGCGACAGGCTGAAATCCTTGAAAATGCGGCTGTTGCGCTGAAAAACGGCGGATATATCGTGTATGCAACCTGTACATTCTCATTGGAAGAAAATGAAATGACGATTGATGCTTTTTTACAGAAGCATCCCGAATTTGAGCTCGTTCACGTAAACGAAAAAGTCCGTAACAACAGCTGTGACGGTATACATTTTGACGGTTGCAAATGCGAAAATATCAATTTTACGCGAAGATTTTATCCTCACAGAAACAAGGGTGAAGGTCAGTTTGCGGCGGTGCTTCACAACAAAAATGAGCATATTGACTTCCCTGTCAAAAAAAAGAAGGAAAACATTAAAATCGACCCGAGCATTTTCAGCTTTCTTGATGATGTGCTGACCGACTACGACAAAAACAACGTTATAATGTACAACGGCAATCCCGTTTATTTCACGCCCGACTTCCGAATCGAAAAGGGAACGGCGTTTTCCTGCGGTGTGACGATAGGTGAAATCAAAAAAAGCCATATTCAGCCGCATCATCAGTTCTTTATGACTATGGGTAACAATTTTAAACGCAAAATTGAGCTTTCGGCAGACAGTATGGAATTGAAACAATATCTTCACGGCGAGGAAATTCCCGTTGACTGCGAAAACGGATGGGCAGTCATCACCGTTGAGGGCTGTACCGCAGGCGGAGTAAAGGTTGTTTCAGGCAGAGCGAAAAATCACTATCCGAAAGGATTGCGAACAGTGCACCTCTAAAAACTAAGGGCACACAAGATTTCGTGTTTTGAGTTTTCAGAGATGCCCAAAATATAATTAAGCAGGTGAATAAAATGTACAAATTGAAAATAGTTGCGGACTTGCACCATTTTCCCGAATCACTTTCCGACGGCGGCAGAGCATATCAGCTCCGTTCATCATCGGATCAGGTGTGTCTGTGCGAATCGGGTGCAATAATCGACGCCGCATTTGAAAATATTGCAAACAGCGACTGTGATGCCGTTCTTATTGCAGGCGACCTTTCAAACGACGGCGAGAAAATAGCACACGATGAAATGCTTGAGAAAATCAAAAAGCTTTCCGAAAAGAAAAAGGTTTTCGTTATATATTCAACCCACGATTGGTGCTGTAACGGCGATGCAAGACGCTTTGTTGGTGACAAGGCATATAACGATGTCGAAACGGCAACCGCACCCTATCTTCGTGAATTTTACAAGGATTACGGCGAAAATCAGGCGTACGACACATACGAAAATGAAATCGGCGCTGTCTCCTACGCTGTAAAGCTTGACGGCAAAGTCCGTCTTATAGGTCTGAATGATGACAGAAACGGCAAAGGCAAGGCAGGCTACTGCGATGAGCATTTCGAATGGATTTTAAAGCAGGTCAGGGATGCAAAAGCTAACGGTGAGGCGGTTATAATTATGGAGCATCATCTTGTGCTCCCCCACATTTCAAGGCTTATAAACGGCGGACAGATGATAGGCGATGCAGACGAAAGAGCCGAGGCTTTAGCCGAAGCGGGTGTTGATTTCATCATCGTAGGACATTCGCATATGCAGAGAACAACCCAATACACCGCCAAAAACGGCAATGTTATGACACAAATAAATGTCGGTTCACTCTGCGGTCACCCCTCCCCCATCACCACTCTCACCGTAACAGATGAAGAATTCAGAATTGATGTTGACCGTCTGCAAAAATTCACTTATAACGGCACGGAGTATACAAATGAATACATCACCGAGCATACAAAGGATGTGCTTATGGGATTGCTTAACTCCGCCGCAAACGACAAAGAGGAATTTATTGCACGATTCAACGGCATTGACGAAAAGCTGAAATACGACGGCAAATATTACGGTATTATTTCAAAAGCGGCACGTTGGCTTTTGAAAATGACAGTAGGAAAAGCCGGCAGACTTATCAATTTCTTCACATTCGGTAAAGGTGTGAACAAACAGGCTGTAAAGCAGATTAAAAACGATAACCTTGTTGAACATATTATGGATATTTACCTGTGCGTATTTGACGGCTCGTTGAAAAAATGCAGCTCGACAAACGACCCTGTTTACATAATCGTAAAAGATGTGGCATCTTTGCCCAAACGGATAAGCAGGGTGGTTAAAATCAAAACATTGCAGAAAGAAAAAATACAAAAAGTCTTTACGCAGATTGAAGAGCTTGCCGAAGAGCTTACAAATCCCTCATTACCCGATAATCAGCACGCTGTAATCGGAAGATAAACAATAATTTTTTGAATTAACAATGTACAATGTATAATGTATAATGTACATTGGAGGAAAGGGCTCCGCCCTTTAACCCAATTTATATATTATCCATTAATTGTACATTGTAAATTGTACATTGTACATTAAATTATTGTTTATCCTATATATTTTTAATTTTGCACAAAAATATACCCGTCGTTTCCGACGGGTAATTTTTTATTCAGTTTATTGTGGATTAGCCACCCATTATAAAGGTGATACCTGTAAGAGCTTCGATAATGCTCTGAATCCACCTGATAAGACGCTGCCAGAAAGTGAGATTTTCTTCTTCAACAGAGCCTTCTGTTTCAGTGCAAAGTCCTTCGTAGCTACCATATTCTACAATAAGATCTTCATTATACTGGAAAGGAGCATTAATCTCAAAGTAAGTTACGCAAACGAGCTTGCAGCCTACATCTTCTTCAGTTGCTGTGTATGTTGAAGCTGTTGCACCGCTGATAGCTGTTCTCTGTGTATCAGAAACTCTAAACCACTGATACTGAACGTAATCATAAGCCTTTGTGGGAAGACCTGTAAATACTACTGAAAGCTTCTGACCTGACTGTGCAGTGCCTGAAATACCTATTACAGGAGATGTTGTGCAGATGGTAACTTCAAGCTGCATAACTTTTTCAACTGTATTGTAGTTTACAGAATCAGAGGGAGTGAATACAACTGTGTAAGGATATGAACCCAATGCATTAGGAACATTACCTACAACCGTAAATTCACCGTCACCGGCTGCATCGTCTGAGAACTCAGCCCATGAAAGCTCACGGCCGAATTCAATTGTAGCACTTTTGGGGAATACAACTCCTTCAGGATCAAGCTTGTTGATTGTTACGGTAAGAATACCTGATGCGGGAGTAACAACAAGGTTGTAGTTGGAAGCCTTTGAACCGATGAGAGTGGGAGCTGTGTAAACTACAGTTCTTGTACCTGCATTTGCAGAGGATGCTGTACCGCTTGCTGCTGTTGTTGAAAGAGCAACATCATCATTTGAGTACTTACCTGAAACGATTGAGAAGTTAACAACTACGTTTGTTGTGCCGTCGTAATCCTTTGCTACAGCTGCTGCCGCAACATAGAGGTCAGCAGGAACTACTGTAAGAGTACCGTCAACAGGTACAAACTCATAGTTGCCGTTGCTGTCAAGGTTGTGGTTGAGCTTGATATTGTAAGTACCGACATTTTCACCCATGGTGTATGTGCATACATATGTGGGCTGTGTACCACCCATTGTAGCAAGTGAATCGTTACCTGTGAAGCCGTCAGCCTTAACTGAATAAGTTGCAGCCTTGCCGTAGGATACCTTTGTATCTACTGCTGTAAGAGTAACAGTCTTGGGAGTAACGTTAACTGTGATAGTTGTGTTGTAGTCAGCATAGTTGGAGTTTGTTGAAATGTAAGTAGCAGCATACTGTGTCTTCTTGACAGTGGGAACGATTGATGTATCGTCAAACTGCCAATAGCCGTTGCTGTCCTTTGTATAATATGCTTCAAGGTCGATGTTTGCAAGTGTACGGTTTGCGTTGTAAACAAGACCGTCAACTGTGGGAGGAGTTACGCCGGGAACAGCCTTGGTGATAGTAACCTGTGCTGTAGCTACGTTTGTGATTGCAACAACGTAGTTGTTTGCTGATGTACCGCCAAGCTCGTATCTGATATCAGAAAGTCCCTGAGTACCTGCATTGGGGCTTGTAGCAACAGCAGTAGCTCTTGCAAAGTATACTGTAGAAGCGCTGTCGATTGAAGCATAGCCTGTGATGTTGGAGAATGTAACATCAACAGTTGCAGAGCCGTTATATGCTCTTGTTACACCTGATGCAACAGCAGTAAGTGTTCTCTGTTCGATTGTAGCCTTTGTTTCGTCAATTACAAGTGTGTAGTTGGAAGCATCGTCACCGGAGAGCTTAACACCTGTGATATCGATAACCTGCTCGCCTGCAGCTGCCTTGTTGAATACGATGGAGATAGCTGAAGCATCAAGGTAAACTGCATCTTCTTCAAGCATACCGTTTGTAACAACGTTGTAGTTTTCAACCTTTCTTGTACCGTCGTAGATCTTGTCAGCAACTGTGAACGTAGCATTTACTGTTGCCTTTTCGATTGTGATTGTACCAATCTGAAGACCTGAAACGGGGCCGTAGTAACCACTGTTGTCTGTGCCTGAAACTTCGGGAGCTGCTACGTCGATTGTAACGATGTATGAGCCTGCCTTGTAGGGAGCTGATGTAGAACCGTTGTAGTAAACTGTAATATCATCGCCTACAAGACCTGCATACTGTGACTTAACAGTAACAGTTGCGCCGTGTGTTGAACCGTCGTATGTGTGAGTTGAGTTTGCGCCTGTGATGTCGAGCTGATCAGCACTTACAAGCTGATCGAACTTTTTAACAGCTGTTACGGATGCAGACTGTGCAGAGCCTGTGTAACCCTTTGTGGTATCAGCAGTTGCAATAACATAGATTGCCTTGTCGATATCAGTTTCCTTAACTGTGTAAGTTGCGCCTGTGCCTGCCTGAGTGCCGCCTACATACCATACATATGTGTAGCTGTCAGCTGCGGAGGGGGCCATACCTGCAACGCTTGCAGTAATTGTGTTTCCATCCATAGCTGTACCTGTGATAACAGGTGCGCCTGTGATTGAATGGAGATTGATGTAAAGATAAACCTTAACTTCTACTGCGTTGTAGTTATCTGAATCTGTGGGAGTAAAGATAGCTGTTGTCTCAACGTACTTGTCACCTGTGACCTCATCTTCAAGAGCAGTTGTGTAATCAGCAACAGTAGTTGTATTTTTAAGAGCGAATGTACCGGCTACTTCAACATCATTAGCATCTTTGAATGATGTATCTGTGAATACTGCCTCTGAATATGCTTCGTCATGAGTGATAGTAGCATTTACAGAACAATCAGTTGTATCAAGAGTGAGCTTGTTAACAGTAAGAGTACCGCCGACAACCTTGAATGTGTAATTATCATGCTCAAGAGTACCAACTGTGATAGTGATTGCGTACTCGCCTGCGTTGTCGCCCTTGATGTACTGTGATGTAAGTGCGGGCTTACCTGTGGGCTCAGCGTCGGAATCGAACTTGTAGCCGCTGACTGTCCATTTAAAATCAGGAGCCTGCTTGCCGTAGTCGATTGACATATCATCAGCAGTTACTGTAAGAACAGCCTTGTTAACTGTGATGTAGCCCTTAACAAATGTGAATGAGTAGTTCTTTGTTTCGTTTGCAGAAACAGTTACTTCGTAAGAACCAACACCGTAACCCTTTTCGTAAGCAGTTACAACAGCGAACTGTGCCTCTGCATGAAGAGTTGCAAGTGTGTCTGTGCCGTAAAGTGAATCAGCGGCAACAGTAAGATCATCTACTGTGAACTCAAGGTCAGCGTCACCGTAAGTAACTGAACCTGAGGGAGCAGTAATTGTAACATTCTTCTTTTCAACTGTGATTGTGCAATCAGTTGCAAGCTTGAATGAGTAGTTGACTGCTTCGTAATCAACAGCATTGATAGTAATGGGATATGTGCCTACTTCCTTACCCATTGAATATGTTGTTTCAGCGGCAATAGTACCTGTTGTAGCAACATTGTCAACTGAATCGGAACCGGTCCAGCCTGTGTATACAAGAGTAAGTGCAGGAGTTGCATCACCGTATGCGATTGTCTTTGAATCTACTGAAACAGTAACCTCTGCCTTTGAAATATTGATAGTTACGGGAACTTCAATAGTGTTGTAGTTGGTTGTATCTGTGGGAGTAAAGATTGCTGTGTAAGTTGTAACATCAACTGTGGGAACGATTGAAGAATCCTTCCAGCTCCATACACCTGTTACAGTTGTTTCACCTGTAAGAGTAATCTTTGCAAGAGTTCTGTCTGCATTGTAAACATAGCTGTACTTTTCAGGTGTTGCTGTGGGAGTAGCCTTGCTTACGGTAACAGTAGGATTGTTCTGAATTGCAATATAATATTTTTCTGAGTTGATGAACTCAAGACCGCTTGTTACAACTGTAACAGCCTTGTTTTCGCCTGCGTTAGCATTTGCAAGAGTACCTGTTGTTGTAAGTGTTGCGGAGTAGCTGTCGCCGTTAACAACACCTGCTGCGTATGTAAGAGCTACGTCAACGCTGGCTTTGCCGTCATATGTCTTGTTTGTTGCGGCTGCTGTGTAGTAAATAGGAGCCTTGTTGATTGTGAGCTTTGCAGTACCGCTTGTGGTGAAGTTGTTGTTTGTTGTGTCACCGCCGAAGGTTGCGATACGCATATCATATGTGCCGGGAACCATTGTTGAGGAGTATGCCTGCCATGAGCCGTTGTAATAAACCTCAAATGTGGTATCAGCAAGCCACTGTGCCTTGCTTGAATCATCGCAAGAAGCGAGATTTGTGTAATTGAGCACGTATGTGGGAGTCTTTGCACCGTATGTTACGGTTGAATCAGCAGGAGCAACAGTTACGTCACGCTTTGCTACTGTAAGAGTTACTGCATACTGAACTGACTTATAGTTAACGGCAGAATCGCCGGAAGGTGTCCAGATAAGAATTATAGTCTGTGAACCTGCGTTGGGGTACTGAGTTGCTGTGTATCCGCTGTAAGTCCATGTACCTGTGGGAACTTCACCGTTCTGACCTGCAACGGTGTACTTTGCAGTATCAATAAGCTCAGCCATTGTTGAGCCGTATGTGCCGGAAGCTGTTGTTGCACCGCTTACAGTGGGAGTAGCCTGCTTGATAGTACCGGTGATAGTAAATGTACCGCCGTTACGGTTACCTGAACCTGCTCTGTTGATATCTGTATCAGCAGGAACAACTACTTTAATAGTATAAGTACCTACGTCCTTGGGAAGACCGTCTTTCCAGGTTGTACCGCCGTCTGTGGAGTAAGAATAAGTAAGCTGAACCTTGCTGTTATCGACACCGCTGACAGCATAGAAGGATGTTGCATCTATGTTATCCTGTGTATCGTCTGTTGAAACATCGGTATCGTAAATCATATCGATAACGCCCAGGTTGAAGTCTGTACCGGGAACGAGTGCCTTACCTGTATATGTTGTTTCAAAGGTTGTGCTTGTGGTAAGTTTGCTTATATCATTACCCTTTGTTGCGGCAACAACCTTAACATTTGTAGGATTCTTTGCCTGATAGTCAACCCAGATAACATAGCTGTTATTTGCGGTCATGCTGAAGCTATCTGTAAATGACGTACCCTTTGTTGTAACAGAAGTTGTGCCTACGTTGGAGCAGTCAATACCTGTACCGTATGCACCGTCGGCGAATGTTCTGTAGTATGTACCAAGGAAATTATAGTAGTAGCTGTTTGTAACGTCACCGCCGCTTACTGAAAGAGAAGTCTGGTCCTGTGTGAATACACCGCTTGAGGGTGAAAGTGTAAGCTTGGAGTTGATAGCTGTATTGGGTGCGTAAGAAGCACTTGTGATAGTGCCGTTTGCGTTACGGTAACGGTAGTAAACCATATACTGACCGCCGGTCTTTGAGCCGGGAGCACCCATTGTGATGTAGCTGTTCTTTGTTTCACCGCTGTTAGCACCGGACTCTGACTGACCGGGTGCATTAACAGTTTCTGTCAGACCGTTATAAGCAGCAAGTTCTGAACGGTAAAGAGTTGAGCTTGCACTGCCTGTAACGGAAACACCCAATGCAGTTTCAGGACCTACTTCTGATGTCTGTAAGCCTGCCATAGCAGTTGTGTTACTTGCGGGAATACCTGCAACAGCATAAGCTCGTCTGCCGGCTGAACCGGGATCACCGCCTGATTGTCTTGTATATGTTATTACTGCATCTTTGCCGTTTAACGAGGGGAATGTCTGAGCAACTTTGGAATCACCTGTGTGAGTAAATGAAGCATTGATGTTAACATCGGCACCGATATAGGGATAATTTGTACCTGCGTAAAGGACACCTACACCCCAGGACATATTCCAACCGTCACTCCAGACGTTCATGTCACCTGTGTCATCTCGCCATGAAGCAGCATTTGTGGTAATAGCAGAGTTACCGTAGATAAGGGCGTTGTTTGAATAAACACCTACAGCCATATTGAATGCCTTGTTACCTTTTTTAGCGATTGTAATACCGGAGTTTTCATCAAAACCGGACTTTGCTTCTGAAAAGATATTACCGCCTGTAACATTAACTACACCGCCGAAAATACCGTAAGAATATGCATGTGCAAAGGAGTTACTGCTGTTTCCGCCGACAGCACTCATCGCAAACGATCCTGACTGGATAGTACCGGAAGTGTTAACTGTACCTGTGTTATAAACAGCGTGAGAGTAAATGAACATATCCTGCCAGTTAGTACCTTCGGTATTTGCCTGACAAGCGTAGTTTTCAACGGTAATACCGGAACCGATAGTAAGCGTACCGCTGTTTACGATAGCAGCAGATTTATGACCGTAGTTCTCCTGATTATCACTGTTCTTATTATCATAACGCATCTGATACTGAGAGATAACACCTGTACCGGTAATGTTAAGAGTACCGTTATTGGTGATCATACCCCAGTATGTATCTGCAAAGGGATAAGATAGTGTGATAATAGCCTTATCGCCCGATGCAACGTTATACCACTGAATGGTCTTACCGTTCATATAAAGGTTAACGGTAACACCGCTGGGGATTGCACTGAGCGTGCTGCTCAAAGCAATATCCGAACCCAGAGTAATATTTACAACTGAATTGCCTGATGTAACAGCAGAATTCCACTCTGCTGCACTGTTAACCGTGTAGTCAGCAGCTTTTGCCTCCTGAACAAAATCGTTCAGAAGAAATACGGAACCTGTTGCAGTAAGAGCTACAACAACAATAGCAATAAGCAACTGTGTAATCCTCTTTTTTGCTTTAAGATTTGAAAACATAAATTTATTTTCCTCCTTTTAAAAGTTTCTTCCTTGAGAAGAATAAAGGATTAAGGTACCCGTTCCGCTGAAATCCACCCTCGCACGGAAAGCCCCAGACCTGACTTTTTGCCCGTACAAAACGCTGATTCCTGCCGAATTTTACCTTAGTACCACCCTATTTTTGCTCATAGGGATATTTATACTGATACATATTTTATTATAATAACACAACACCTGATTGTCAAGATGATTTTTCAATTTTTTACAATGTATGGATGTAAAAATTACAGACATTTTTTTGTGCATATTAAAAATAATGTACAATGTACAATGTACAATTTACAATGTACAATTAATATATACAACTATAACAAGGCTCCTTCTTTGAGGGAGCTGGCTGCGCAAGCAGACTGAGGGAGTATAAGAAAATACTATTCTTCTGTAATTTCAGTTTTTTCCTTCCGTCACCTAACGGTGCCACCTTCCTCAATGAGGAAGGCTTGCGGTTCTCTTTTGCTTTGTGCAAATATTGCGCATTAAAAAAAGCACCTCTCGGCGCTTGACAATATATAATTATTCTGCTATAATAAAGCCAAGAGGCAACCGTTTAAAGCGGTTAGTGCTCAGATGTTTTTTCAAATAATTTCAAACAACCGTCACTTGTCCGAGTGGCGGTTGTTGCGTTTTATCCTTATTGTTACAGTATACTTAAATATATGTAATGTAATGATAATTGGCATATGTATCACCCCCTTTCGAGGATGTACACCAACCGCCTTATTCTCGGCAACCTCTCAGCTGCGATATTGCTATCGCAACATTATTATACGAATTTCATCGTTTTTTGTCAATAAAAAAATAAGCGCACATCGGCGCTTGACAACATATATTCATTATGCTATAATAAAGCCGAAAGGTAACCGAAAAGCGGTTGACCGAAGAATATTATTTTATTTTATAACTGTCCTGGGCTCAACAGGGCGGTTATTTCTTTATGTTGAAAGTTAGCGACGTAATATCTTTATATTAAATAAACAATAATTTAGCACTCCGTAGGGCGCGTCGCCCCCGTCGCGCCGATTGATAAAAATGTGCCATTTTTATCAATAATAATATTTAAGAATTTGATTTAACGTGTTGTAATTATCCAAATCGCAGATTTGGATAATTCGGAGCGACGAGGGCGTCGCTCCCTACGGGACAGCG